>JAZRFJ010000022.1:0-52312 GCA_045661305.1 Clostridia bacterium
TTTTCATATATTAATGGCTTTTATAATTCTTTAAGACCTCACTCCCATAATAACGGGCTTTCTCCCAACCAAAAGGAGGCGATGTTTATGTCTGTTTAATTTTTTCTCTTTTTTCTGTCTACTTTATTGACATTTGTCCACGATACAATACCCTCGTGATTATTTTCTATATAATATTGAGCAACCTCACCTTTATTTTTTGCAATCGTCTTTGTAAGAAAATTCACAGTATAGCGTTTCTGCAAAAGAACATCGCCTTTATATTTCTCATTCTTTAATATTCCATATACTGTAGATGTGCTCCATACTTTTGTCCCTCTCGGTGTCACAATTTCATTTTCATCAAGCCACTTCTTAATTTCTACCATAGACTTGCCATCCAAATACATATGAAATATTTTACGAATCACACTTGCTTGTTCCGGGATTATAACTGGTGTTATTCCATCTCCTCTATCATAACCGTATATAAATGGAGGAAATTTAAACTTACCTTCTTTATACCCCATTCTTTTACCTTTGGTTATATTTTGACTAAGTGATTCACTTTCTGCCTGAGCAAACGCACTAAACCAAGTTAAGAATGTTTCACTAACTGCATCAAGGGTATTAATGCCTTCCTTTTCAAATATAACTCCTATGTTATTTACCTTTAGTTTTCTTACATATGTTAAACAATCAACAGTATTTCTTGCAAATCTTGAAATTGATTTTGTGATAATTAAGTCAATTTTACCTTTATCACACATATCAATCATCCTGCGAAATTCAATTCTGTTTTTATCATTCATTCCGCTTATACCAAAATCAGCAAAAATCTCTACTAAAGTCCAGTTGGGAGTATTTTCAATCTTATTTTTGAAATATGCAACTTGATTTTCAAGACTATTTTCTTGTTCTTCTTTTTCTGTACTAACTCTACAGTATGCTGCCACTCTAAACTTTCTATTTATATCTTTTGACTGGCTAAAAATTGTAGCCGGAATTTCAATTATTTTTCTCATCATTCATTACCTCCAAGTATTTCTCTATAATATTTAGCATCATATCTGCAGACAGCCAACACATAAAATGAATCGCTATTTCCTTATGTGCATATGTTCCGCCAATCTTCCCCTGTCTTGATACTATTCCAATAGCATTTGTTTCTTTTATCCATACTTTAGGTGTCAAAGTATTTAATACAACCGGAACTGCAATAAATTTTTCATTATGTTTATTCTCCCATAAACTAAGAAAATCAATTGTATTTTTTTCTCTTAACCACATTTGAATAGTGTAACCGGTTGATTTTTCAATTTTTCCTCTTGCCAATTCAGTTAAAGAAACATACTCTGGATAGCGAGCTGATAAACCAGTTTTGCGTTCCCTTTTCTTTTTGTTAAATTTAATACTTGGATTTTGAATTTTGTTATATCGCCATATTTCAAGATTATTGTATAAATTTTCTAATACCTCGTTATACACCCCCTCACTTATAATTTCATTTTTTAACAGTGGCTTCATATATTGCTCTTTTGCAATTATATAGTGAAGCTGATTTTGAATTGCTGATTTGTTCATATTTAATTTTCCTTTCAATTTGATGATAGAATTATACAACAAATCAGCAATAATTTCACTATGCTAAATCCCTATTATATCTACATCTCGAAGTTTTTTCTTTTCCTGCTACAAAATAATCACCAAACGGAATGATATAAGACAAATATTTTTTGTTGTTGATAGTCTTGTCAATAACATCTCTTGTCCATTTATCTTTTCCGGACGGAGATTTAATTCCACGATTAAACAATTCTGTTTGGATATTCTGCAAGCTATGTCCTTCAATTGCCATTTTATAAATCATTCTAACCACATCTGCTTCATCATCTTTGATGTAAACATATCCATTCTCATCTCTACCAAAACCGTAACAAATTCTACCGAATAATCTTGATTCATACAAATCTAATTTTAACATTCTTTTTCCCTCCTTTTTCTCTAAATTTGTTTGATAATTTGTTTTCATGTGTAAATTTCTCCTTTCTAAATATAAAAAGCACATCTTGATTTTACTCAAAATGTACTCATTTTTTAAGATATTTAATTTTTAACATTACTATTATGATGTTATATTCCCCTGTTCTTATCTAATTCTCACTTTCCACTTATTGATTCTGTATATTTTTAATAAGAATTTATGTGAAATTCACATATAAAAAGAGACAAACATCATTATAACTATGTTATAAAATGCGTTTGTCTCTTTTGGTGGAGATGAGGGGAATCGAACCCCTGTCCGAAAATTCATTCACAGGACTTTCTACGAGCGTAGCTGTTAATTTAATGTCTGCAAAAAACTGGAAAACAGCATTCCTGTTTTAAGCATAATCGCCTGATACATTAAAAGAAGCGGCGAAAATTCTAATAATGTTGACCGCTAAAATGACACCTTACATCTCAGACGCGGTAATCCAAGAGAAGATGGCCGCCGTAAACTTAGGCAGCGTAAGCTAAATTTTTGTTAGCGTTTATATTTAAAAATTGAAGCTTTTATAGTTGTTCCCCACAACTGCTCGCTTATCCGGCTTCAAAATCCCCGTCGAAACCTGTACATCCCCATATTAATACTAATTTTATATATAATTTCTTTCTTTTAAAGCTCTCTGAATATTTCTTTTTGATTCAGCCTCTGCTTTAGCTTCGCGTTTGTCATAATTTTTCTTTCCTTGTGCTGTCGCAATACTTATTTTTATCCATCTTCCTTTTAAATAAACCTCTAACGGAACCATTGTAAGTCCTTTTTCACTCAAAACGCCTGTTAGCTTATTTATTTCGTTTTTCTTTAAAAGAAGTCGTCTCGTTCTTTCCGGATCACGGTTAAAAATATTCCCCTGTTCATAAGGGCTTATATGTGCACCGATAAGAAACGCTTCACCGTTTCTTATATCTACATATGAATCTTTTAAATTAATTTTCCCTTGTCTTACAGATTTAACTTCTGTACCAACAAGTTCTAACCCTGCTTCAAACACTTCAAGAATAAAATAATCATGACGTGCCTTTCTGTTTTGAGCTAATACTTTTTTATTATCCATATTTTTCACCTAAAAATCTTTAAAATATTATATTGCACATATTTGTTTAATTATACTCAATTTACAAAAAAAATAAAATTAAGATAAAAAACGGAAAGCAAATACAAACTAAAAGTATATGCTTTCCGCAGAATACGAACTAAAAATATTAGTCTGATGTATATGGTAAAAGTGCAACATGTCTTGCTCTTTTGATTGCTATTGTCAACAATCTCTGATGTTTTGCACAAGTACCTGTTACTCTTCTTGGCAAGATTTTTGATCTTTCTGATGTATATCTTCTTAATTTTGCAACATCTTTATAATCAATAGTCATAGCCTTGTCTACACAGAACTGACAAACTTTCTTTTTAGGTCTTCTTACAGCCTTAAAAGCATTATCTTTTTTAATTTCAGACATTTTTATATCCTCCTATCATATATTTTAAGTTAAAATGGAAGGTCTGCATCATCCGCTTCAATCAAAAAGCCGTCATCAGGTTTTCCCTTATTTAATTCCGGCTGTGTTGAAGGAGCAGTTCCCCCCTGATTTGAATCTCGTCTGTCTCCCGTAAAGTGTGCTTCAGAAACAATAACTTCAGTTACATAATTTTTCTTACCGTCTTGTCCTTCCCATGTTCTTGTCTGGATTGACCCCATAACAAGTACAAGCTGACCTTTAACAAAAAATCTTTTGATAAAATCAGCAGTATTGGTAAAGGCAACACAGTTAATAAAATCTGTCTGTCTCTCTTCGCCTGCTTTCTGGTATCCCCTGTCAACAGCTAAAGAAAAAGATGTGACAGAAACACCGCTTTGAGAAACTCTGTTTTCAGGATCTCTTGTAAGGCGTCCCATCAATATAACCTTATTCATGGTATCTTTACCTCCTATTCACCCTTAACAGTAACGAGTGAACGAATTACTTCGTCTGTAATGTTGAATATTCTGCTGAGTTCCTTTGGGAACTGTGGGTCAGATGTAAATTCAACCAAAACATAATAGCCTTCGTTCATCTTCATGATAGGATATGCTAATCTTTTCTTACCGATTTCTTCAACTTTAGTAACTTCACCATTCTTTGTGATTAAAGTTTTGAATTTTTCAACGGTTGATGCGATAGCATCATCTGTCAAAGTAGCATTCACGATGAACATAACTTCATAATTCTTTTTGATTTCGCTCATCTTCTTTCACCTCCTTGTGGATTTAAAACCCTGTTCATTCAACAGAGTAAGGAAAATTGCACAATTTTTCTGTACAATCTAATATATTATAATACATATTTTTTTGTTTGTCAAGTTTTTTTGTAAATTTTCTGTGTTATTTTGTATATGCAGTGCTTTTTAACAAAAATTGCATATGATTTATTTAAATGGAAATCATAAAATATGAAAGGAGAGCATTATGTCAAAAAACAGATATACAAATTCGGCTTTAAAAGAAGCTACAAATATAGTTGAAAAATGCATAAGAAGAAAAACAAAAAAATCAAAAACAAAAAAATTATTCTTTTTATTTTCATTTGCTGTAAGCATACTTGTAACTTTTCTTTTTATATTGCCATATATATTTTAAAATTATTTTATGAAAGAGAATGCATGTTTTAAATCTTCTATAATGTCGTCAACATTCTCAAGCCCTACTGACAAACGAATCATACCTCCGTCAATTCCGGCAGCAACAAGCTGTTCATCAGTAAGCTGTCTGTGTGTTGCTGAAGCAGGATGAAGAACACATGTACGAATGTCAGCAACATGAACAACATTTGATGCAAGCTTAAGATTATCCATAAATACAACCGCATTATTTCTGCCTCCGTCAATTGAGAAAGAAATTACACCACTTGTACCAAGAGGAAGATATTTTTTACCAAGCTCATAATACTTATCACTTTCAATTCCGGGATAGCTTACAGATTTTACTTTATCAACTGTATTTAAGAAGTTAGCAACCTTTACTGCATTTTCACAATACTGTTTCATTCTTACAGGCAAAGTTTCAAGGCCGAGATTTAATAAAAAGGCACCATGTGCTGTCATGTAGCAACCAAAATCTCTCATAAGCTGCATTCTTGCCTTAATAATATATGCCATATTTCCAAAAGCTTTAGTATATGACACTCCATGATAGCTTTCATCAGGCTCAACAAACTCAGGGAATTTTCCATTTGTCCAGTCAAATTTTCCGCCATCAACAATAACTCCTCCGCCCTGTACTGCATGACCATCCATATATTTTGTTGTTGAATGAACAACAATATCTGCTCCCCATTCAATAGGTCTGCACAAAATAGGTGTTGCAAAAGTATTGTCAACAATGAGTGGCACACCATGCTTATGAGCAATATTTGCAAATTTTTCTATATCAAATACTGTAAGTGCCGGATTAGCAAGAGTTTCTCCAAAAACCGCCTTTGTGTTTTCTTTGAATGCTTTATCAATTTCTTCTTCTGATGCTTGTGAATCAACAAAAATACATTCTATACCAAATCTTTTTAAGGTAACTGCAAAAAGATTTACAGTACCGCCGTATATTGATGAAGAAGCAATAAAGCTATCCCCCGCTGAGCATACATTAAGTATCGAAAGAAGTGATGCTGCCTGACCGCTTGATGTACACATTGCACCTACGCCACCCTCAAGCTCAGCAATCTTTTTCTCAATAGCATCTACTGTTGGATTTGCAAATCTGGAATACATATATTCTGTTGGCATATCAAAAAGCTGTGCTATATGTTCTGTTGAGTCGAAGCAATATGTTGTACTTTGCACAATCGGAACAACTCTCGGCTCTCCGTTTTTGGGAGTATATCCGCTGTGCAGGCATTTTGTTTCTATTTTCATTATTACATAAGTCCTTTCAAAGTCAGATTATAATTTTAAATAGGGCGACAAGCGCCCTATTTAAAAAATTTCGTCTTAATTATTTAATTATAAAGAGTGTTTTAAGTGAATTGCTGTCATTAAAGTAACCAAATGTTGCAGAAACATTTGCTATACTATCATTGAAATTATCACTTTTTGCTTCTACATTCTGCAATGTTATGATTGAAGAAAGAACATCTGCGATGTCATCTTTATTTTCAGCTTCATTTTTGGTTAATGAACTATATGCTGTAAGCTCAGCCTTATCAGTTTTTGCATTATAATCATAAATAAAGACTTTTGTTGATGAATTAACAGTAGTATCTAAAATGTCATCACCGAATTTAGAAACCAAATCAGTTTTCCAAGCTTCAGTTCCAACTGCGTCTTTAACAGCCTGTGGCATATCATCGCCGTGTACATAAGTATTGATAGCACTTAATTTTCCTGAAGCAAATGTTGCTCTGCTTCTTGCAAAATAAATTCTGCTGTCTTCGCTATCAACATAAACAGGCATCTGAAGTGTATATGAATTCGCAGGATATGTTACATCTGATTTGTATATACCATATTTTCTGAAACCGTTTAAGAAATTTTTTGCATTTTCACCTTCTGCATATGTTGACAAAGTACCCAAGCCAGCTTGTGATGTCTTATCTGCGAATATCATACTTGGTCTTAAAAGAATATAAATGCTGTCTAATCTATCTATATCCATAAAATCATTGTCTTTTTTATCAAAATAAGTAAATACATCACCTTTTTTCAAAGAAAGCGCCTCAACAACATTTGGTTTAATCTTGAGAGCATTAGTAACTTCTGCACCTGTTTTGAAATTATAGCATTTTACAGGATAGTGTTTGTTTTCATCTACACCTGATGTTGTATTAGGTGTTTCCATAACAACATATACATTTGAAGAATCAAGCAAGCCAACATATGGGTCAGCAACAATATATGTGATTGTTTTGTTATCCTTCTTAATTGAGTAAGCCTTTGGATTAGGATACTTTGTTCCTTCGGATATTGTTAAAGAAGAATATGTAACAGAACTGCTTGTGTTCATATCAGGACGCTTAATAACCTTTGTATTCGAGGTTGAAATTGTATAATCTGATAATGAGTTTCCATCTTTATCTTTTGCATTCTCGAAAGTATATTTTGAGCTTGCAACTTTCTTAATAAGTTCTGTACCCTCAGCATAATTATCGGCAACTTCTTTTGCTGCTTTAATTTGTGTTTTATTCTCAATTTCGTTTTTTGAATTTGGATTAATCCAAAGAAGTTCATTTTTATATTTAGCTAATTCTTCAACAGCTTCTTTATTTTCAGTAGTTGTATTTAAAAATGTTACTGTTATATCTGAGCTGAGATTATCAACCTCACAGAAATTAGCTACAACATCACCCGCATCATTTTCTTTTGCTGATTTTAACAAAACAAATTTGTCATTACCTGAAGGTTTTGAAGTTACATAAACAATAGCACCTGAAGCATCGAGCATAAAGCCTGTTGTTGAATTAACTATAAAATCACCTTTTATTGCATCATTTGCAACAAGATATGTTTTACCGCTAATCACAACAGTTGATCCACGAGAACCGCTGTCTGTTATATCAGTAGGTGAGCCTTTTTGCTTAGCTGTGATTGGGATATATTCAATATAGTTTGTTCCATATATTTTACCATCTGGTGACATACATATTGAAACAACAGAATTTGTTGAAATTGAAATTGAAGAAGGTGTTGAACCGTCTTTAGTAAGTGATGTTTTTCTTATAATTTCATAGTTTTCTCTGTTTGATACCGGAATATAAACCTGTGCATCTTTTGTATCAAATTTAACCATAAAGTTTTTACTGTCAACAGCTGTACTCATATAGTACGATTTATAAATTTTAGCTGTGATAAGGTCTCCTGATGCGTGTTCAATAATTTCGATATTTCCGAAATAGTTAAGCGGAGAATCTGAAGCAGTTGAGGTAATATCGCCTTTAAGTAAAGTATCAAAATCACCTGCATTTTTAAGAACACGATTATTATAAATAACTGCTGGGTTATCAATAGTTATTTTCTTTGTTCTTTCATAATCTTCATCAACATAATATTCAATGTAAGAATCTGCTACATCTTTAACTTTCTTAACATCAATAGTTTCTTTTGTTCCAAGAAGTGTGCGTGATGAAATGGTCATATTATCATCTGCATCAACCTTATATTTGATGTCAACAAATCTTCCAGCAGCATCAAGTAAATCAGAATATGAGCCTACTGACATTTCATATTCTTTACCTGCTGAATTTACAAGTCGGATATATCCGTCTTTTATAAATTCTCCATCAATATTATATTTAGGTGTTGATATAATTCTCGCACCTTTAAGTTCATAGAGTGAAAGTTCATCTGAAACTGAGTCATCTGCTCCTTTAAAAGAAACATTACCATTTGCATCAACTACCTTCTCAGCTCTTTTTGCATCGAGCGAATTATAAAGAAGCTGTGCAACAACACCTCTTGGTGCAGGTGAGCTGTTTGATTCAACAGAAACATATTTTGTTATACCAAGTCTTGTAGCATGCTGTCTGTAACCGAGCGACCAGTCATCAGGTGTTGAAGCCTGAGCTGCAACCTCACCCCAGTTAAGTGCACAAACAATCATCTTTAAACACTGTTCATATGTAACTTCATTATTCGGTAAAAATGTACCGTCACCCATACCGTTTATAATTCCTACATCTTTCATAGTAGAAATAAATGTTACAGCCCAATGGTCATCCGCAACATCAGTAAACGGACTTTTAGCAACTGTAGCTACATCATATCCATAAAGTACAGAGATTAATTTTGCCATTTCTGCTCTTGTAACGGCATTGTCAGGCTTGAATGTGCCGTCTGTATAACCGTTTATTATGCCCATATCGGCAAGTGTTGTAATAGCAGTATAATTTGAATGTGTCGCTTCTACATCTGAAAAAGCTGCTGCATAAGAGCAAATCATAAGCGACATAATCATCATAACTGTCATTACAACCGAAAGAATTCTTTTTGTAATTTTCATTTTGCTTCCTCCTTATAAAAAAAGCTATATAAAATATTTTTTTAACTGATTGAAGTTTTTATGCGTATATCTTCATTATTGAAGAAAAGCACATCGTAATTCTGAACAATTCTTGAAGTAAATCTTGATGAATATTTCTCTGCAAGATCCTCAAGCCCAAGATTTGTAGATATTATAGTTCTTTTTTGTGAAAACATTCTTGCATCTATTATATCAAACAAACGCGACTGAGAATATGGCAGTGAAAACTCTGTTCCCAAATCATCTATAATAAGTAAATCACAACTATATATAAAATCTATGTAATCGTCTGTATTCTGCTCAAAATAGGAATTTTTCTTTTTAAATTTACTGTCATCCAATATATCAGAAAGCTTTACTGCACTTAAGTATAAAACACTTTTTTTGTTATCTAAAAACCGTTTCGCAATACAAGACGACAAAAATGTCTTTCCTGTTCCCGGGTTTCCTATAAAAAACAAATTCTTTTTTCCCAAATTGTAATCTGTGCAAAATTCAAGTGCTTTATCGTATATATTTTTCATCTCATCAGCATTTGAAAAAACTCTCATGTCAGAATTTTCAAAATTCTGTGTCTTTATTCTGTCTTCTAAATTAGAAAGCTTGTACGCTTCCTCTAAAATAATCTTTTCATAACAACTGCATATCTTGTTACCTAAAAAGCCTTCATCCTTGCACTTTTTACACGAATAGATTCCTTCTAAAGAATCGGAATCAAATCCTTTTTCTATAAGCAATTTCTTTCTCTTTTCAGAAAGGGCAGAAATTTGTTTTTTCAGATTTTCTACATCAGCATCATAGGAAACAGATGCTTTCAAAATTGAAGCCATTTCTTCGTTACATTCATAAAGTCCCGGAACTTTTGAATATATAAATTCTTTTTGCTCGTTAAAAAGCTTTTTGTTCTTTTGTCTTATGCTTTTTATGCGTTCATGTGCATTTTTTAAAACTGAAGCAGGATAATTCACTTATCTGCCCACCTCTCTATTCATCTTTCAAAGCTGTAATTCCCTGCTTTTTCATAAGCTGATTTGTAAGCTTATTAAAGTCAGGCATTGCTGTATTATTAAAATTATTAAGCGGTCCCGTCTTTTTTACTGTTTTTCTTATATTTTCTGTCTTTTCTTTCAAAGGACTCATAAGAATCTTGTCCATGTAAGGAAATGACAATTTACCTGTATTTAATACTGTTGTTTCAAAAGCACTTTTTATATCGTCAGGACTTTTTCCGTTATCACGCCATTTTAATATGTATTCTTTCTCTTTTTCTATCAATTCTCTGGAATAAATTTTCAGTATTTTTTTTATATCCTTAAAATATTTTCCGTTTTCATCTTTTTTTGAAAAATATTCTTCCAAAGCTTCGGATGTTGTATAACCCTTTTTATAAAGCTCGGAAACTACTTTTGATATGTACGGAATACTCTTTTTATTTTTTTCTATACAATGAGTCATAGTAATAACAAATAGGTCAAGCGGGATGCCTCGTGCTATAATAACATCATATATAAGTATAACATCATTTTGAGTGAGAAACTCTTTGTATAATGTTTCGACAGTCCGAATAACATTTTTAAATTCATCATTTTTACTTGCAGATGATAATATTTCTTCAAAATCCTGTTCTTTTTTTACAGGTGTTTTTTTTAGCTTGGTATTAAAAAAAGTAAGCTCTTCTAAATTTTCAAATTCAACGCTTTCATCATCATAGACGGTAACTAAACCTTCTTGTTCCCAAAAGCTCCACGCATTTTTTACATCTGCAACCAAAACTCCAAGATTTTCTGCAATTTCTTCGTCTGTAAGCGATTTATTATCACAACATAATCTTATTCCATAAAGATAAACCTTAAGGTAATCTCCATTTACCGTAGGAAGATAATAGTCAAAAAAACCGACAGGAACTTTTAAAAAGCTTTTTTTTCTTCCCTTTGAAATTTTTAAATGATTTGCCATTTTTCACACTCCGCAAATTAACTGATGCAACAAAAAACAGCAAATAAAAGCTACATTTCTCTTCTTTCGTTATATGCTGTGAGCAAAGTAGCTTCATCAGCATATTCAAGGTCGCTTCCCATAGGAAGCCCCTGTGCAATTCTTGTAACTTTAACTCCGAGCGGTTTAACAAGACCTGCAATATACATTGCTGTTGCATCGCCTTCGATTGTCGGGCTTAGTGCCAGAACAACCTCTATATCTTTATTTTCATTCACTCTTTCGAGCAATTCTCTTATTTTTATATTATCAGGTCCGATTCCGTCCATAGGGGAAATAACACCGTGAAGAACATGATAAACGCCCTTATATTCATGTGATTTCTCTAAAGCAATAACATCTTTCGGACTTTTTACGACCATAATTATATTTTTATTTCTTTTTTCATCACTGCACAAAGAACAAATCTCTTCACCGCAAAGATTAGAGCATACTTTGCAATATTTTGCACTCTTTTTTGCTTTTTTTAGCGCATCTGAAAAATTCTCAACATAATTTTCATTTTGTGTAAGAACAAAATACGCAAGACGCATAGCAGTTTTCTTACCTATTCCCGGTAAAGTATTAAATTGCTCTGCCAAAACCTCCAAAGGTTCATTATAAAAGTCCATTATTACACCTCAAATATGTTAGAACAATCCGCCAAATCCACCAAGACCGCCAAGTCCTCCGGTAAGACCGCCAAGTGCTTCTTCTTTTCTTTTATCTTTTTCATCTATTGCCAGATTAACTGCCGCAATAACAAGGTCAGCAACCATCTGTGCATCGTCTAAAACAGATTCATCAATAACAAGGTCTTGAAGTCTGCCGTTGCCATTAACTATTGCCTTAACTGCACCACCTCCTGAGGTAGCTTCATATGTCTTTTGCGACAAATCCTCCTGAGTTTTCTCTAAGTCTGCCTGCATTTTCTGTGCCTGCTTCATAAGCTGTGCCATATTTGACGGCATTGTGCCGCCTCTGTTGTAACCTTTAGCCATTTTTTCTACCTCTTTTTCTTAAAATCATATTGTTAAATCAAATATCAAAATTAATTATTCTGCTAATTTATCAGCTAACGTGTCAAAAAGCCTGTCGTCTTTCTTAGTAAAAACTTCTTTATCGGGTTTATAAATAAATTGAACTGTAACATCTTTTTTTATAACCTCAAAAAAAGCTTTTTTTATACACTCGTCAAATTTTTGCTGTTTTGAAATCTGGAAAAATATTTCATCAGTAAAATAAAACTCCACACCATTTTCAACAAAAATTCTTTTTGCCTTTTTTAAAACCTCATCAAATCCCGGTGCTGCGTTTACCGATGCCTTAAAAATAGCATCATCAAAGCAGGATTTTAGGTCAAATTCTTCGTCATTTGTTTCGTTTTTAACTAAACTTTCTTCTGAAAAAGTTGGATAATCAGGTTGTTCGTACGCATCTTCATCTGCTTTTTCAACCTCTTTATCTTCACATTCTTTTTCATCAGGAATAATAAACACTTCTTTTTCTAAAAAAGCTTCTTTTTTAGTTTCTTCTTTTTCATAAGCAATTTTTAAATTACCTGAAGAAATCTTATTTTCAAGCTCGCTTATTCTTTCCATTATTCCATCAAATGAAATATTATCAGGACTCTTTGCCATCCCTGCAACTGCCATTTCCAAAGAAAGTCTTGGATTATGAAGTGTTTTCTGATAAGTAAGCGACTTTGAAACTATATCAATATATCTTAAAATTCTTTCGACTGAAATTTCTTCCGCTAATGATAAATACTTTTGTGCATCATATGAGCCTGCAGATAAAATTTTTTCTATATCATCTGTGTTCCCTACTGTCTTTGCAACAAGTATATTTCTAAAAACATTTATAATCTCATCAGGAAGCTTCTGAAGGTCTCTTCCCGATAAATACGCATCATTTATCTTCATATAACACTCAGAAATTTTACCATTAATAAGAAGCTTTACAAAATCAAAAACATACTCAGGGTCTGTAACCCCCGTAACTTTGATAACAGACTCAATTCCGATTTCTTTTTCTCCGAAAGAAAGGCACTGGTCAAGTATTGAAAGAGCATCACGCATCGCACCGTCTGAAATTCTCGAAATAAGGCTGATAGCCTCCGAAGAAATACTAAAGCCCTCATTATTTGCAACATATCTAAGTCTTTCCTCAATATCAAGAGGAGTTATTCTTTTAAAATCAAACCGCTGACATCTTGATAAGATGGTTGATGGAAACTGATGCGGTTCTGTGGTTGCAAAAATAAACAAAATGTGTGACGGCGGTTCCTCCAAGGTTTTTAAAAGCGCATTAAAAGCACTTTGGGTAAGCATATGTGCTTCATCTATAATATAAACCTTTTTCCTAAGCTCCGCTGGTGTGTAAATAACTTCATCAATAATTGTACGGGTATCTTCAACCTTATTGTTAGAAGCTGCGTCCATTTCTATTATATCAACCGCACTTCCCGAAAGTGCTGATTTACACGCACTGCACTCGTTACAAGGATTTGCTCCCACAGGATTAAGACAATTTATTGCTCTTGCAAATATTTTTGCTGTTGAAGTTTTTCCTGTTCCTCGGGAGCCTGAAAATAAGTATGCGTGAGAGGTTTTTTCGGTTAAAATCTGGTTTTTAAGAGTTTCGGTTATGTGCTTCTGTCCTAAAACATCATCAAAAACTTTCGGACGCCACTTTCTATACAAAGCCTGATACACAAAAAAACTCCTCTCCAAAAACAAAAATGAATATCCTAAAAAATCTGACACCTTTATGGTATGCAGAAAAAATGCACAATCCTCCAAATGCTTATCGCTGCTACGCTTCCGTCCTGACGAGGTTCACACAGGAAAAATCGCATATCCCGCATACCGTAAAGATATCGGATTTTTTAAGACTCTCTTTTTTATAAAAATACCAAAATACAATCAAAATTGTACTCATAATTCTTCAAATACATTATACCATTTATAAATTATCTTGTCAAGGAAATTGAAGAAAAACACAAAAAAAACAAAAAAGTCTTCACCTTATAATGTTTTTTTGCACAATAATAAAGTTTTTTATTGTTATATTTTAACATTTTTATATTTTTTATTACTTTTTATAACAGATACTATTGCACTTAAATTTATTTGCACCACAGTTTGAACAGCCCTCAGAACAGTTTTTGGTAGTTTTAACATTCTTTGCATTTTCACATTCTTTTATGAAAAACTCTTTTGTTACTCCGCACGAAATAACATCCCAAGGCAAAACCTCGTCATAGCTTCTTTCTCTTTCATTATAAAACTCAGGAGAAATTCCACATTCTAAAAAAGCCTCCATCCATTTTTCATAGGAGAAATATTCGCTCCAACCGTCTAAACGGCAACCTTTTTTATATGCTGTTTCTATAACTTTTCCAAGTCTTCTGTCCCCTCTTGCAAAAACACCCTCTAAAACAGAAGTTTTTGCATCGTGCCAGTTAAGCTTAATATTTTTTGACCTTAAATTTTCCATAACAAGTGATTGTTTTCTCATAAGCTCTTCATATGAATTCTGTGAAGCCCACTGAAAAGGTGTATGAGTTTTCGGAACAAATGAAGAAACAGAAACAGTAATAGAAAACCTCGGTCCGCGAAGCTCTTTCGGTGTTTCGTAATAAAGCTTTTCGATTTTTCTTACAAGCTCACATATTCCCAAAACATCATCATCTGTTTCAAACGGAAGTCCTATCATAAAATAAAGCTTTACAGAAGACATACCGTTTTCAAACACGAATTTCATTGTGCTTAAAATAGTTTCTTCCGAAATATTTTTATTTATAATATCACGCATTCTCTGGGTTCCTGCTTCAGGAGCAAAAGTAAGTGAGCTTTTTCTTATTTCGTTCAAGCTTTCCATAGCCTCTTCTTTGAAGTTGTCAATTCGAAGTGACGGAAGAGAAACATTTACCATATTCTCTTTCTGGAAATCTTTGAGCATTTTTTTTAGCTCATAAAGTCCTGTATAGTCACTTGTAGAAAGCGATGAAAGTGATATTTCGTCATAGCCTGTCCTTTTATAAGACCTTATTCCGCAATCATATAAAACAGAAGGACTTTTTTCACGAAGCGGTCTGTAAATATATCCTGCCTGACAAAATCTGCAACCACGCATACAGCCACGCATTACCTCTAAAGTTATGCGGTCATGAACAGCTTCAACATACGGTATTACAAAATCAGTAGGATATGGTGCTTTGTCAAGGTCATAAACTATTCGTTTTTCTACTGTTTTTTCTATTGTTTTTACAGTTCCGTCTTCGTTATAAGTAACTTCAACCATTGAAGGTACATAAATTCCCTCAAGTTTTGATAATTCCTCTAAAATTTCCTTTTTTGATTTTCCGCTTTTTTTGCCCTCCAAAATAACATCAGAAAGCTCAAGCTCAATTTCCTCTCCCTCTCCGATTATAAAGAAATCTATAAAATCAGCAAGCGGTTCAGGGTTATACGCACACGGTCCTCCTGCACAAATAAAAGGATATGTTTCATCTCTGTCTTTAGATTTAAGAGGTATTTGCGATAAATCAAGCATAGCAAGAACAGTAGAAAAAGAAAGCTCATACTGTAATGTAAAGCCTAAAATATCAGCTTCTTTAAGCGGAGTCTTACTCTCCAAATCATATAGCGGAATGTTTTTTTCACGCATTTTTTCTTCCATATCATTCCATACCATAAATGCGCGTTTTGCCCACATATTTTCTCTTTTATTTATTATATCATAAAGTATTTTAAAGCCAAGATGTGACATTCCGATTTCATAAGTATCAGGAAAACAAAATACAAATGTTAAATCAACATCCTTTTCGTTTTTTACTATACTGTTAAATTCTTCTCCTATATATCTTCCCGGTTTTTCTACCGAAAGAAGTATTTCATCAAGCTTATTTTGAACATTACTCACAAATTTTCACCTCTTTTATAAATTTATCCATTTCCATAAGTGCGATTTCCGAAATTTTTTCATATCGTTCTTTTTTATTCTTTATTCTTTCTGAAAGCTTTGGCAAAATCCCAAAATTCATATTCATAGGTTGGAATTTTTCAATACTTTCGTCTGTTATATAAGAAATAAGCGAGCCTAACGCTGTTTTCTTCGGAAAAACAATTTTTTCTTCACCCCTAAATTGTTTAACTGCATTTATTCCTGAAAGAAGACCGGATGCCATTGATTCAACATATCCCTCAACTCCTGTTATCTGCCCTGCAAAGAATATATTTTCATTTGTTTTAAGCTGATTTGTAGGTAAAAGGTGTTTCGGAGAATTAATATAAGTATTTCTGTGCATAACACCATATCTCATAAATTCAGCATTTTCTAAGCCCGGTATCATTGAAAAAACTCTTTTTTGTTCAGGGAAAGTAAGATTTGTCTGAAATCCTACAAGATTATATAGTGTATCTTCCTTGTTTTCACATCTTAACTGAACAACTGCATAATATTCTTCTCCTGTTTTTGGGTCAGGAAGACCTACCGGCTTTAAAGGTCCGAATGTCAGAGTTTGAGGTCCTCTTTTTGCCATAACTTCAACAGGCATACACCCCTCAAAAACTTTAAGGTTTTCAAACTCTTTAAGCTTTACACATTCTGCGTTCACAAGCTCATTATAAAAAGCATCGTACTCATCTTTTGTAAACGGACAGTTGATATAATCGTCTCCGCCCTTATTGTATCTTGCCATTTTGTAGCAGATATCCATATTTATTGAATCTTTTGTAATAACAGGTGCAGCCGCATCATAAAAATAAAGATTTTTTTCTGAAACAAGCTCTGAAATAACATCAGTAAGTGCCTGCGATGTAAGAGGTCCTGTGGCAATAATAACTATACCCTCTGGAATTTTTGTAATTTCTTCATCAATTATTTCAATATTTGGATTTTCAGATATTTTTTCAGTTATATACTCTGCAAACTTATCTCTGTCAACAGCCAAGGCATCGCCTGCAGGAACACGGTTTTTATCTGCACTTTCAATGCACAAAGAGCCTAATTTCCTCAATTCTTCCTTTAAAAGTCCGCAAGCATTTGAAAGTGAATTTCCTTTTAAAGAATTTGAACAAACAAGCTCAGCAAATAAGTCACTGTGCTGAGCAGGAGTTCTCTTTTTCTTCTTCATTTCATAAAGCTTTACTTTTATACCGTTTTTTGCAATATAATTTGCTGCTTCAACACCCGCTAAACCAGCACCGATAACTGATATATATTCCACAAAGAGCCACCTCCTAAAACATAAAGATTCTTTGCTAACTGTTGTGATATGTCAAAAAATCAATGCAAAATTCATAATTCAAAATGCAAAATTATAATGGCAAATCCTCAATTCTGCATTCTGCACTCTGCACTTTACATTCATCATCAGCGACCACAACTTTTACTAAAGTACAAACATAAAAAAGGGCTGTGAAAAACACAGTCCCTTTTATAACTGTAACAATATTAAGAGTGCATAAGCTCCGATATAGCATCCATTATTTCATCATGACAACCGCCGCAGCCTGTTGAACAGTGTGTGATTGTCTGAACTGCGTCAAATGCTTCCTCAACTTGAGAAAATGTTTTACTATCCCTTAATGCCTTATCAACATCAGCATATGAAACATTCATACATTTACAAATAACTTTATTTTCCATAACAAAAATTCCCTTTCTGTTTTTTCTTTTTTGAAATTCATTTACTTAATTATATCATTTTTTTATAAAATGTCAATCTTTTTTTGTTGTTTTTGCACTTTTCGTACTTTTTGTACTTTTCTTCTCTGCTGTCTTCGGTGCAGAATTTTTACATTCTTTATTACTGCAATATTTTTTCTTCGTTCTTCCGAACTTATGTTCTACAAGATAGCTTCCGCAAAGCTCACAATTTTCCAAAAGCGGTTTATCCCATGAAGCAAAATCACAGGACGGATAATTTTTGCAGCCGTAAAAAACTTTTTTGTTTTTTGATACTTTTTCAATTACAATTCCGCCGCATTTTGGACAAGGAAATTCAAGTTCTTCTCTTGGAAGTGGCTTTGTGCTTTTACACTCAGGATAGTTAGGGCAAGCAAGGAACTTACCAAATCTTCCGCTTTTTATAATCATATTTGAACCGCAAAGGTCACATTTTATATCTGAAACCTCCTGCATCTTCGGAGCATTTTCATTAGCGTCATCAAGATTTTTACTGAAATCTGTGTAAAACTCTTCAATAACATTTCTCCAGTCTTTTCCCGTTTCTTCAATTTCGTCAAGATTTTTTTCCATGTTGGCTGTAAACTTTTCATCAACTATTGAAGAAAAAGACCCTTTCATAAGCTCAGTAGTAATTACACCTAAATTTGTAGGCTTAAAGCTTTTACCCTCTTTTTCAACATATTCTCTTGATAAAATTGTTGTAATTGTAGGTGCATAAGTAGATGGTCTTCCGATTCCCATTTCTTCCATTGATTTTATAAGTGTTGCCTCAGTATATCTTACAGGCGGTGCAGTGAAATTCTGTTTTGTTTCCATATCGGTAAGTATAAGCTCATCACCCTCGGAAACATCAGGAAACTTTTCTTTTTTTTCTTTTTCTTCATCATAATCTATATAAAATTTAGTACATCCGTCAAACTTAATCGCCTGTGCAGAAGTCCTGAAATTATAAATTGTTTGGCTGTTTAATGCTTCAATCTCAATAGTTACTACATCATAAATTGCAGGTTTTAGCTGTGAAGAAATAAATCTGTTCCAAATAAGCTTATAAAGCTTATACTGGTCATTTGAAAGCGATTCTTTAATACTTTCAGGTGTAAGTGTAACATCAGACGGACGGATTGCTTCGTGAGCATCCTGGATATTGCCTTTTCCCTTTTTAAAGACATTAGGCTTATCGGGATAATACTCAACCCCTACTGAAGAAATAATATAATCCTTTGCCTGAAGAAGTGCTTCCTCGGAAATTCTTAAGCTATCAGTTCTCATATATGTTATAAGACCGACAGGTCCTATACCTTTAACATCAACACCTTCATAGAGGGCTTGGGCAACCATCATTGTTTTCTTTGAAGAAAAATTAAGCTTTGCTGAAGCTGCCTGTTGTAATGTACTTGTTGTAAAAGGAGGTACTGCATATTTTTTCTTAGTTGATTTTTTTACTTCTCTTACAGTTATTTTTGCATTTTTTACTGACTTGGAAATTTCATTTGCCTGACTTTCATCAGTAATAACGGCTTTTTTAGAATTAATTGCATAGAACTTTGAAGAAAGCTTACTTTTTTTCGATGCTTTTTCTTTTTCAAACATAGCATCAATAGTCCAGTATTCTTCAGGAACAAACTTTGAAATTTCTTCTTCCCTGTCGCAAACCATTTTTACAGCAACAGACTGAACTCTTCCTGCACTTAAACCCTTACGGATTTTTTTCCACAAAAACGGACTCAATTTATATCCTACAATTCTGTCAAGTATTCTTCTTGCCTGTTGTGCATCGACTAAAGATAAGTCAATCTTACGCGGATTTTTGATAGCCTCTGTTACTGCATTTTTTGTAATCTCATTAAAGGTTACTCTGCATTTTTTGTCTTCCTCTATACCAAGTATATTCGCAATATGCCAGCTTATAGCTTCTCCTTCTCGGTCAGGGTCAGTTGCGAGATAAACATTTTTGGCTTTTTGAGAAAGAGCTTTAAGCTCTTTAACAAGGTTTTTTCTTTCACTCATTACCTGATATTTAGGCTCAAAATTATTTTCAATATCAACACCTAAAGACTTTTTAGGTAAATCTCTCAAATGTCCCATTGAGGCAACAACCGCATAATCTTTTCCAAGATATTTTTCAATTGTTTTGGCTTTTGAGGGTGATTCCACTATTACTAAATTAGCAGCCATCTTATATATTTCTTCCTTCCTTATAATAATTTAGCGTTTTTTGAATATGAATTACCGGGCATAGCAACAATAAGATTTTTCATCTCAAGAAGTGTCAGATTTGCATTAACTCGTCCGGTGGGAATATCAACTTCCCTAACAATTCTGTCTATATGCTTTGGAATTTCCGATAAAACAGAAAGTATCTTTGTTTCTTCAGGACTTAAATTATCAACTATTCTATTGTTTTCTATTTCATTTTGATTATTTTCTTCATGTATTTCAACGCCTACTCCATATCTTCCATACATATAAGTAACAATATCATTTGGAGTGGTGGTGAGTGCGGCATAATCTTTTATAAGCTCATTTGAGCCCGCAGCAGCTCTGTTGGTTATTGAATTTGGAACTGCAAAAACCATTCTGCCATATTCATTAGCAAAATTAGCGGTTTTCAAAGAACCGCTTTTTATACTCGCCTCTGTAACTATAACAACATGGGAAATAGCACTTATTATCCTGTTTCTTTTAGGAAAATTTCCATGAAATACAGGTGTTTCAGGCGGATATTCAGATAAAAGCACACCATATTTTGAAATATAATCATAAAGTTCTTTGTTTTCCAAAGGATAACAAATATCAACACCACTTCCTAAAACTGCCACCGTCGGAAGTCCTGCTTTTAGTGCACCTCTGTGAGCACCTGCATCAACACCGTATGCCATACCGCTTACAATAACGATATTTGACCTTGAAAGCTCGTAAGCATAATCCTCAGCACATTTTACTCCATAAACAGACGCATGCCTTGCACCTACAATTGCAACAAAAGCTGTATTATTAAAATCAAGGTTTATCCCTTTTTTATATAGAACATACGGAGGGTCAGGAATATATCTTAACATATCAGGGAAATTTTCATCATTAAAGCATATGATGTCAATTTCCTTCTCTTCACATTTTCTTATGACACTCCATGCATAATCAAGATTTTTATTTTTTAAAACAAGTCTTTGGTTTTTATTAAGCTCATCTATTAAATCAATCTGTTCAGGAGTAAGCTCATATATATTTTTAGCAGTTTCATATTTGTCAACAAGCCTTTTTATTGTCAAATCCCCTATTCCACGAAGCGTTGCAAGCCAGACTGCATATATTTTTTCTTCCATAAACTGTACCCTTACTCCTCTGAGTTTAGAATTATGTTATTCTTATCTGTTTTTGTATTTCTGAAAAATATAAATATACCAATCAGAATAAAAATAATTGCCACAAGCTGAGAAACTCGCATATTTCCTGCAATCATAAGACTGTCAGTTCGTAATCCTTCAATAAAAAATCTTCCAAAAGAATACCATATAAGATAAAACGAAAATGGTGTCCCGAATTTTTTTCTTCTTTTAAATATCGGTATCATTAAAAATGCACCTGAAAGATTCCAAAGGCTTTCATATAAAAAGGTAGGATGAACACCGACAGTTGGGTCTATATTCACTCCGCTTTCTTTTAAAAGAATGAGTGTTTTTTCAATTATATTCCCTTTCATCGAAAAAAGTCCATTACAGTTTCTGCCAAATGCCTCCTGATTAATGAGGTTACCCCATCTGCCGATAGCTTGACCAACAAAAAGACCTGCTGAACCGTAATCAAAAAACTGCAATATATTTTTCCTCTTTTTTTTGCAATAAATAAAGGTGGAAAAAAGTGCAAAAATAACGCCTCCGTAGATAGCAAGTCCGCCCTCGTGTATTTTGAAAATATCAATTAAGTTATCTTTATACTCTGAAAAATTAAAAATAACATAATAAAGCCTTGCACCTATTATTGCACTGGGAAGTCCAAAAAGAAGAATATCATAAAGTGTTTCTGTATCCTCCTTATCCTTTATACAAAACCAACAGGCATACAAAAAGCCTGCAATTATCCCTGCTACAATTATAAGTGCATACCAATAAATCTCTAAATTTCCAAGCTTGAAAGCTACGGGGTCAACAGAAAATTTTATTCCTAATTTTTCAAAAATTATTTCATTCATAGAAACACTCTCATTTAAAATTTTTAATCTTCTGGAGTAACAACAGAAACGCTGTAATTATCTGTAAACATTTTCTTAACTCTTTCATTGATGTCCATAAGAGTTACATTAGAAAATACTTCTGTAAAATCAAAAAGTCCTATTCCCATAAAGAAATTTGAACAAAATCCGTTAGCTACTGCCTCCAGGGAATTAAAAGAACGAATTTGTCTTCCCCACGATGATTTTTTTGCAAGCTCAAATTCTTCTTTTGAAAAACCGCTTTCTTTTATTTTTTCAATTTCTTTTATGATAGCATCAACAGTTCCTTCAACATCGTCTGTTTCTCCGCCGAGTAAATAAGCAGAGTAGGTTTCGTCTAAAAGACTTTCGTAGCTGAAAGAATCATTTAAAATACCTTCATTATAAAGCTTATTATAAAGACCTGAGGAATCCGAAAAGAGCATTTTTAATACAAGGGATGTTTCTATATTTTTCTTAAGAAAATCCTGGCCTCTTAAATTAATTTCATTATCCTTAAAGGCAAGTATATAATTATCCTTGGAAACGCTCATTTTCTTTACAATTTTTTTCTCAAAGACGCTTTCTTTTTCTTCATATGTCTTTCTTTTAACATTTATTTCAGGCTTTTTCTTGACATTTTTTTCAACAAGCTCACTAATCTTATCTTCTTCTACATCACCCGTTATAAAAAGAACCATATTTTCAGGTCGGTAAAATGTATCGTAAGTGTTATAAAGAACTTCTTTTGTTATCCTTGAAATAGACTCAACCGAGCCTGCAATATCATCCTTTACAGGATTATTTTCATACAAACACCCAAGAGCATTAACATATAACTGCCACTGCGGGTCATCATCATACATTTTGATTTCCTGTGCAATAATTCCCTGCTCTTTATCAACATTTTCGTCTGTAAAATAAGGGTCATTAACATAATTTAAAAGTATATCAAGGCTTTCATAAAAACCGTCTGATGCACTAAAAAGATAGGCTGTCATATTATTTGAAGTAAACGCATTAGCGTTTGCACCTGTTTTTGCAAAAAGGTCAAATGCGTTTTTTCCGTCAGGCATTTCAAAGAGCTTATGCTCCAAAAAATGTGCAACACCAAGCGGGTCAGTATATTCTTTCCCGTCTTTTGTATAGGAAATGTCGCAAGAGCCGTAGTTTACGCTGTATATAGCATATTTTTTTGAAAAATCTTTTTTTGGAAGAATATAAACATTAAGTCCTGCATCAGATATTCCGTGATACAGGGTTTCTTCCATTTTTTCATTATATATTTTATCAAATTTCATACACATGCTCCTCTCTGTTACCCAAGGTAGTATTCCGTCTGAAGCTGAAGCTTATTTGAAACTCTTATGAGGTCTTCTTTTGTAACCTTATTTAAAATATCAATATATTCTTCAGGAGAAATAAGTCTTCCCGAAAAAATTCCTGTTAAATAAAACTCGCAAACTGTTCTCTGACTGTCCTTTGTCTGCTTTAAAACAGATGTTATAAACTTTCTTGCAAAATCTATTTCTTCATCACTTATATTTCCGCATTTACAGTCTTCAAGCTGTTTAAAAATCTCTTTATATGCAGAATCGAAGTTTTCTCTGTCAGTTCCCGTTGAAATATACATAACCCCTTTTAAACGGTTAAGGCGGGAATATACATAATAGCAAAGAGAAAGCTTTTCTCTTACATTCATAAAAAGCTTTGAGGTAGGCCCTGAGCCGAAAACACCGTTTAGAAGTGTAAGGGCATAATAATCATCTTCATCACTTTTTACACCAGTTGAAAGTCCAAGTGCCATTTTCCCCTGAACAACATTCTGCTCTTCTTTTTCTATATGCACTTCACTTAAATTTTTGTCATAAAGCTTTGTAGGCACAATATTATCTCTGTCTTTTGTAAGAAGCTCTTCAAATTCTTTTAAGAAATCGTCCTCATTTATATCGCCGTGAACAAAAGCTATAAGAGGTGCAGTATCAAAAATCTTTTTATACTGATTATAAAGTGTCTTTCCGTTTTGTTTCTTTAAAATTTCAGGCTCACCGTATTCAAAAAGAGAATAGTCATCGCCCTTAAACATTTCTTCAACAAGCCTTACTGCAGTATATTCTCTCTTATCATTTATTACACCGTTAATATAATCAATTAAATTCTTTCTTTCTCTCTGTACATATTCTTCCAAAAATCCGCCATCCTTTACAAGCGGTTTTGTAAGAACATCTTTTATAAATTCAAAAACTCTTTTCACATGACCTTCTTCGCAGAATTTTTCTCTTAAAAATTCAAAACGAAAATCAATTACATGATTATCCCCGTTTTTTCTTGCAGAAACATCAAAAATACCGCCGTAATATTTCTGAAGCTGTGCATTCAAGCTTTTCATATCAGGATATTTCTCGCACCCCTGCTTTAGGAGAAAAGGAAAAAGAGCATTCTGGCTCACCGCCTCGCGTGACAGCGGAGTTACAAAATGAAATGATATTGAAAAGGTTTTAAATTTATCTGATTTTATAAAATAAACATCATTATTCTTTTTAACTTCTATATGCTTCATCTTTATGTCCTTTCGTGTTTTTTTGTTTCTATGTTCTTATAATTATCAAAATTTCGCTTATTATTCTATCATTATATATCATCGCTCACACTAATGTAAGGAACTGCATTCAAATCATAGTCAGAAAAAATTTCTTTTTCATATTTATAATATGCCTGACTTCCTATCATTGCGGCATTATCACCACAAAGAGAAAGCGGAGGACAAACTGCATAAAGTCCCATTTTTTCTGCTTTTTCAAAAAACATTTTGCGAAGATAGCTGTTTGCACTTACACCACCTGCCATACATACCTTCTTGATGTTTTTTTCTTTGGCAAGCTTGAAAAAAGAATCGGTAAGCATAGTTGAAACAGTATGCGAAAAAGCGGCTGCTACATCATTTTTACATATTCCGCCATCTTTTATATTAATCCCAAGTCCCTTGAAGCTTTCAAATGAAAAAGGCTCGTCATCTTTATATTCACAAACACTTTTTTTATTATTATCTTCTATTTTCTTTATATAACAGTTAAGTGCTGTTTTTATTCCGCTGAAAGAAAAATCATATTTACTGTCAAGCTTTGGTTTTGTGAAAGACATTTTTGTAAAATCTCCCTTTTGTGCCATTTTGTCAACTCTTACACCGCCAGGATAAGGCAAGCCGAAAATACGAGCAACCTTATCAAACGCTTCTCCTACTGCATCATCCCTTGTTTTTGCTAAAATTTCAAAAGAAAGATAATCCTTAACATAAACAATCTGGGTATGTCCGCCCGAAACAACAAGACATAAAAAAGGAGGCTTGAAATTTTCATCAGCCAAATAATTTGCTGCTATATGCCCCTTTATATGGTGTACACTTATAAGCGGCTTTGAAAGTGCATAGCTTAAAGATTTAGCATAAGAAACACCTGTTAAAAGTGCACCAACTAAACCCGGACAGCTTGTTACTGCAACGGCATCAATATCTGAAAACGAAAGGTTTGAATCGAAGAGTGCTTTGTCTACAACCTTATCCAAAGCATCAACATGCTTACGGGAAGCAATCTCAGGAACAACACCGCCAAAAATAGCATGAATATCAGCCTGAGAATAGATTACATTTGATAAAATTTTTCTTCCGTTCTCAATAACTGCAGCAGCAGTTTCGTCACAAGAGGTTTCTATTGCTAATATTTTTGCCATCTTTCGTGTTACCTTTCTTAAATTTCTATATCATATTGCATTAAAATTGCATCGAATTTATTAGAATAATATTTTTTTCTTCTTCCTACTTCATAAAAACCACACTTTTTATATAAGCTGTATGCGTTTTTATTATTTTCGCTGACTTCAAGCGTTAAAAAAACTAAGTTGTTACTTTTTGAATAGCTTATCATTTCATTTACAAGAAGCTCTCCAATTCCTTTTCTTCTGAATTCAGGATGAACTGCAACATTTGTTATATTTCCTTCACCCGCTATATCCCACATACCAATAAAGCCAACTGTTTTTTCGTCTTTTTTTGCACAAAAATAAACTGCATTTTTATTTTCAAGCTCTTTTTCCATCTCTTTTTTTCCCCACGCAGTAGAAAGCGATAGCTTTTCAATTTCACAGACATCCTCTAAATTATCTTTTGAAAGCGGAACTATATTTATCATAATTTTATAACCTTTCCGCCACAGGATTTTTTTAGTCTGTTCATAACAGAAAAGCCTATATTTTTTTCCTCTACTGCAGGAATATATATAGTTTTATAGCCATCATAATCAGCTTTTTTCAAATAAGAAAAAATTTTTTGTGCCATTATATTAAGATTTTTCTCTGAACCTATATCATACACATTTTTTCTATTTTTGTCAAGTAAAGTTTTATTTTTAAAATCTTCGATAAGCTCAGAAAACATAAAAAGACATTCATTTTCATTATTTTTTTTCAAGAACCACTCAAGGATTTTTTTATATTCACCATAAACCATATAAACCTCTGCTTTTGGTGAATAATGCTTATATTTCATTCCCGGTGACGCAGGTTTTTCTTTCATATTTTCTAATCGTTCTCCAACTAAAGACGGATGCAGTTTTACATCAGGTATAACTTCCTTAATCATTTCAAAGGTTATACTGCCCGGTCTTAAAATAACAGGGCTTTCTTTGGTAACATCTACAACAGTAGACTCAATTCCAAAATCGCAGTTATCTCCCTCAATAATAGCATCAACTCGCCCCATAAGCTCGTCTTTAACATCAAAAAAGCTTGTCGCAGAAACACTGCCCGATATATTTGCACTCGGAGCAGCAATAGGACATCCGCATTCTTCTATAAATTTTTTGGCAATAGGATTTGACGGACATCTTATTCCAACAGTTTTTAAGCCTGCACTTACAATATCTGGAATATTATCGTTTTTATAAACTACAAGAGTAATAGGACCCGGCATAAACTTTTCTGCAAGCTTTTGTGCCGAAGAATTAAAATCGTATGTAAGATTATATATGTCATTAATATCAGAAATATGTATTATAAGAGGATTATCCTGCGGTCTGCCTTTTGCAATAAAAATTTTTTCAACAGCTTTTTTAGAAAAAGCATTTGCACCAAGTCCGTAAACTGTTTCAGTAGGAAAAACAACAGTTCCGCCATCTTTAATAATTAAAGCTGCATTTTTCAGTTCTTCTCTTGATAATATCTTAGTATCTTCCACAGCATTTCCTCCCTATCTTAAAAAATCCCTCATTATATTGTATCATATTTTTTAAAAAAGTAAAGAGATTTTATCATTTTTTAAATTTTTTTTCATATTCATTGATATATACATTATTTATTGCAAGGAGAAACAGAAATGAAACGAAATACACAAAAGCTTAAGAAAGTACAAAACGAACAAACACAAAAAAACATAAAAATCGGCTGTATGCCCTTTCTTATTTTAATTCTTATAATTTTAACAATTATTATATTTTCATATAAAGGTATGAAACGTGATATTTCAAATATTATTTACGGTGCTGCAGATGTTGAATGTTTTTTCAAAGAAGTAAAACAGTCCTACCAAAAAAACATTTCATCTCCCGATTTTATACTCCCGTTAGACGGAAATATAACATCACCTTTCGGTGAGAGAAAAAATCCTTTTGACCCCTCTTTAACAGAAAAGCATACGGGTATTGACATTGATACAAATATTACAACAGATGTTTTTTCATCAGA
This sequence comes from Clostridia bacterium, assembly GCA_045661305.1. Classification (GTDB taxonomy): domain Bacteria; phylum Bacillota; class Clostridia; order UMGS1840; family UMGS1840; genus UMGS1840. The sequence goes on from JAZRFJ010000022.1 coordinate 27,601, forward strand.
GAAAGGAACAGTTGAAAAGACAGGCTTTGACGAAAGATTTGGGAATTACATAATAATAAGGCACGATGATATTTACAGAACTTGCTATGCACATCTTGAGGGGGCTTTGGTAAAAGAAAATGAAAAAATAGAAAAAGGTCAAAAAATTGCCATAGCGGGTGAAACAGGAAGAGCTACAGGAAAACATCTGCACTTTGAAATAAGACGCAAAGAAGAAAGAGTTGACCCACAGAAATTTATAAACAATTAATTAATAAAAATTTAATATTGAAATATAAAAAACGGAGAAATTATATGTTAAAAAAACTAAAAAAGTACAAAATACAAATAAGTCCCCTGTTTCCTGTTGTCATCATTATCTCATATATAAGCGGAAATTTACCTTTTTTTGCAGTATCATTTTTTTCAATGTGTCTTCATGAGCTTGTGCATCTGTTTTTTATGTGCAAAAAAAGAATAGTAGCAGAAAGAATAACTGTCGAACCCTTTGGAATATCAATAAAAACAAGCGGTAATAATTCAATTCCTCCATATGTATTTTTGAGTGCACCACTATTCAATCTCATTTTGGCAGAAATTTTTTTTATCCTTGCAAAAAAAAACTTTTCTGATTTTTATAATTATATATTTATTTCAAATCTTTTTTTGGGCCTTTTTAATCTTTTGCCCATTTTGCCCTTTGATGGCGGAAGGGCAACAGAAGCATATTTTTCAAAGAAATACGGCTATGAAAAAACATATCCATTTATGCGAGGCATTAGTATTGTTTTTGGAATTTTGCTTATCGCTTTTGGTATCTTACTTTTAAGAATAACGACTTTTAATTTCAGTGTATGCTTAATAGGTGTTTTTATAATATATAATGCAATTTCAGAAAACGAAAATTTCAAAATTAAAAGAGAAAAAAGTCTTGTCAGAAAGTCTGAATATGATAAAAAAATGAAAAGAACCAGAATATTGAGCGTTCCTCACGATTACCCTGCTCATATGTTACTTGGAGAGTTTACTGATGATTTTTATTACATAATTAATGTAATAAACAATGGTATAGTAACAAAAACAATCACGGAAACACAAGTAATAGAAAATGTAGTCAATTCTCGGCATAATATACAAATTTGTGAAGTAATATAGCAAATATTGACAAATTTTTAACATATTTTAATAAAAAATGAAATTTTTTCAAAAAAACTTGCATTTTTGTTGATTGTTGTGTATAATATAAAAGTATGTTAATGAACATAAAAACACACAAAGTAATTTTTAAGAAAAATCGCAAAAGTTTTTTTGAAAGGAAATTTTTAAGATGAAAGAAATAAATTGTATCGGTGTTCTTACAAGCGGAGGAGACGCTCCGGGAATGAATGCAGCAGTAAGAGCTGTTGTAAGAGCTGCACTTCACTATAACAAAAAGGTTATCGGAATTAATAATGGTTATAAAGGACTTATGGAAGGCGATATAGTCAATATGGTCCACAATAGTGTTTCAGGTATTATCCACAAAGGCGGAACTATTTTAAAAACTGCAAGATGTAAAGAATTTACTACACCTGAAGGCGTTGAGCTTGCTGCAAAAAAAGCAAGAGAAATGGGAATGGATGCCCTTGTTGTCTTAGGAGGAGACGGAAGTTTCAGAGGTGCTCTTGATTTATCAAAACATGGTTTCCCTGTTATAGGTATTCCTGCTACAATAGACAATGATATTGCTTGTTCAGATTATGCTCTTGGATATGATACTGCTCTTAATACTGTTTGTGAAGCGATTGATAAAATCCGTGATACCTGTGCTTCTCACGACAGATGTAATGTTGTTGAGGTAATGGGCAGAGGTGCCGGTTTCCTTGCACTTCATACTGCAGTTGCTACAGGTGCAGAAGCTTATCTCGTTCCTGAAATTGAATTTAATTTTGAAGATATATATAAGAAGATTAAAGGAAATATTTCAAAAGGAAAATCTCATTTTATAGTTGTAGCTGCCGAGGGGATAACAAAAGATTTAGGCGGTGCAGATGCAATTTCAAAGCGTATCGAAGAAAATACAGGTGTTGAGACGAGGACAACTGTTCTTGGCTATATTCAAAGAGGCGGAAACCCAACTGTAAGAGACAGATTTATAGCTTCACAAATGGGACTCAAAGCCGTTGAGCTTTTACTTGAAGGACAATCACAGAGAGTTGTCGTTGTAAAAGACGATAAAATTGTTCACTATGATATACAGGAAGCTCTTAGCATGAAAAAAGACTTTGATCTGGAATCAGCAAGATTATCAGATTATCTTAACTATTAATTTTCTTTTTAATTTATTTTACAAAAATGGCATACCGTAGTTTTTTTGCGGTATGCCATAATTTATTGTATTATAAAAAGTGCTACGGTTTTACACCGTAGCACTATAAAGAGCTATCTTACTCTTCTTGCAGTATAGTAATTATTAGAATAATAACCGGTATTCAAACTAGATATTTTAACAACATCTCCTGTGTTTGAAGAATGAATAAAATTACCATCTGATATATAAATTCCAACATGATTTACATTACCGGAAGAACCAAAGAAAACAAGGTCACCCATCTGTAAATTCGCCTTTGGAATATGTACACCTTCATAAACCTGTGTATATGTTGTTCTTGAAAGTCTTACACCAAAATTCGAAAAGACATACTGTACAAATCCTGAACAGTCAAACCCGGCAGGAGTTGAACCGCCGTAACGGTAAGGCAATCCAAGATATTTCTTTGCAAACTCTATAAGAGCTGCATTATCCTGTGAGCTTGTCCTTCCACCGCTTCTCGAAGTTGTGTTACCAGTAATTCTCTCACTGCGAACATAATCGGCACTTACAAATCCTGTAACACCATTATATGAAATTTTATACCAAGATGCACTTGTCTGTTCAATCATAGTAAGCTCTGCACCATATGGTGCTTTAGTCAAAATTGAATATCCTGTACCTGCTCCGCTTCTTATATTAAGATTTGAAGCTGTAACATAAAGTTTTTTCTGTGCTGCCGCACCGTCTATCAAAATGTATTGCTGTGATACATATGCTGTATTGTTATTATATTTTACCGTCGCCCATATTCCGTCATTATCAAGAAGTTCAAGCTTTTGTCCGTTATACACAACACCTATAACCTGTGAAGAAGTCGATGGTTGTTGTCTTACATTAAGTGCATCCGTATTAACAGTTAATGTTGCGGCGTTTGTTTGCAGTGTCAACAGTCCGGTCATAACTATTGAGCCAACTGCCTTTTTAAAGTTGGTACTCAAAACCAAAATTCCCCCTTATCATTTTAAAGTTTCTGCATTTTTATTGTTTTTTTCAAAAAATGCAATCTTATTGTAACATAAATGTAACAATTTGTCAACCCTATTCACACAAAAAACATATAAAACCGAGTGACAAAATACTCCAAAATTTATAAATCCCGCTATACACAAGGAACAACGGGATTTTTTCTTTTTTTATTTTTAATAATATTTTTTAATTTTTTATCAGTCTTTAAAAATTGCTATTCTCATACCCGGTTTCAATTCGTTTGGTGAAATATTATTTAATTTCATAATTTCATATTGAGTTTTCCTTACATCTTTATTCTCAGGTGTAAAATCGCACGCTATTGACCATATTGTGTCATCAAGTTTAACAGTGTAGAACATGTAATTTACCTCTGCATCTTTTTTTGTTGCAAATGTTGTAAGACTTGTTGTTAATATCCCTGCGATTATTATAAAGCTAAGTAAACCAAGTAGAATTTTTCCTCTTAAAGTAAGTTTCATCATATTTTCCTCCATATTTCATATATAATTAAATGTTTGTATCTTAGTAAAATTTTTGCGAACATTTTTCTTTTTTGTTCGTATTATAACACAAACATTTGTTCGTGTCAATACTTTTTTAAAAATTTTTTTTCTTTTTTACACTTTTTTTGCAAACAAATGTTTGACTTTTTTAAAATAGTGTGCTATAATTAATACGAACAAAAGTTTGTTCCTATATAAAAAGAAAGGTGTGTTTTTATGCAGCTCACAAAAAAACAACAAATTATATATGATTTTATTTGTACATTTACTTTAGAAAACGGATATTCGCCAAGTATAAGAGAAATTGGCGAAGGCGTAGGGTTAAAGTCACCTGCAACAGTATATGCACATATTGAGAATTTAAAAGCACTCGGTGTTTTGGAAAAAACAGCTATGAAAAACCGTGCACTTTCAATAACAGGTATGAAAGGAAATAGCACATCTTCTAAAAAAAACACCGATGAAGTTGAAAATTCTGAAACTGCTTTTGTTCCCGTTTTAGGAAAAGTAGCGGCAAGTCAACCGATTTTTGCGACAGAAAATATTGAAAGAACCTTCCCACTCCCGATTGATATGATTGGTAATTCCGATACCTTTATGCTTAAAGTTCAGGGAGAAAGTATGATAAATGCAGGAATACTCGATGGAGATTATATAATAGTAAAAAGACAGCCAAGTGCTGAGAATGGTGATATGGTTGTTGCTCTTATCGACGACGAAGCTACCGTTAAAACTTTTTATAAAGAAGACGGGTATTTCAGACTTCAGCCGGAAAATGACACTATGCAGCCGATAATAGTAAATCAAATGACAATTTTAGGAAAAGTAACGGGACTTATAAGACAATATTAAAAATAAAAATATTACCTCTTGTTTGCATGTATTATCATTCAAAAACATATAAATACATATTTTTTTATAAAAAAACATTGACAGACAAATGTTTTTGTGTTATAATCATGCCATCAAACAATCGGAGGTAAAAAATGGAAAAATTATTTATCGAAACAGAAAGACAAACACTCAACGAAGCAGAAGAAATTTTAAACGAAACAGGCTTAGACATTTCATCTGCAATTAAAGTTATGCTGAAGAGAATTATACGAGAAGGCAACGCCACTTTTTTATTCAGTAATAACTCTGTAAAAAAATACATTTCAACTAACAGTCAAAATAGTCCAAGTAATTCAAATGAACAAGCTGAAGAATCAATCAAAATGACAAAAAACAAAGCAATCAATCTTTTTAGAAGTAAAGGTACTTTTATAAATGGAAATGTAACATTTGCCTCAAAAAATAAGGTTGGCTATAATTATTGGGCAAATCCTGACTTTAGTGTATTGGAAAACGATTGGTTTCTTATCCTTAATGATTGGATAAGACAGGATATTTATTTATTCAAAATACCAAAGGATTCAATTCGCTGTAATAATTTGGTTGCACGAGCTGATATGAAAAACAGAATAGATTTACAAATAATGTATGATGACAGCTCTTTTACTGATACACGCAGCAAAATCAGTTTTGCAATATACTTAACAGATAGAATTTCATACTAATTAAAATAAGGATATAACAATCTCAATTATAAAGACTGTTATATCCTTTTTTGCGTAAATTTATTTTTTCAATTCTACATTTTTTATAATTATCCCCACTATTGCAAAGAAAAGAACTACAATAACAGGTGAAATATCAAAAAATATACTTATAGAAAGTGAAATCAGAAAAATTGCTATTCCAAAAGCATCTTTAATAGCTTTTTTTGCCATTTTATAAAGTGAAACTGTAATTGTAGCACAAACAGCAATCGAAATTCCCCAAAGTGCATTTTTTACAATTTCAATATGTGCAACTGACTTTAAGAAAGATGCTAAAATTGATATAATTATAAGAGGAATAAACACTACTCCAAGTGTTGCAACAATTCCGCCAATGATTCCCTTTTGTTTCTTCCCGACAAATGTTGCAGTATTAACAGCAATAACACCGGGTGTACATTGTGCAACAGCAAAATAATCAAGAATTTCTTCGCTTGTTGCCCAACCTCTTCTGTCAACTATTTCTCTTTCAATCATAGGAAGCATGGCATAACCGCCTCCAAAAGTAAAGCCGCCGATTTTCATGAAAGATACAAACAGCTTTAAATATTCATTCATTAAAATACACCCCCAAAAACGATTCCCAAAACAGCTCCCGCAGCAATTAAGAATACGGGATGTATTTTTTTAAATTTAAAAGATGCTATCGCGATAGGAACAAAAATAATCCACACTCTGTAATCAAAATTTAAAAAATCATTGTTGAAAAGACTTGATTTATAAATTGAAAGCACTGCTGCCGCTATAAGTCCAACAACTGCCGGTCTTATTCCGTAAAAACCGTTTTCAACATTTTTATTAGTTTTAAATTTTTCCAAAAAACCTGAAATTATAAGTGCAATAACAAGTGCAGGTGTAATAAGACCTATTGTTGCAACAATTCCGCCTAAAATTCCCGATATAACTCCACCGTAAAATGAACCGTTTGTGAAGCCCGCATAAGTTGCCATATTTACTCCTATAGGTCCGGGTGTTGATTCGGAAATAGCTATCATATTTGATAAATCACTGCGTGTAAACCACTCGTATTTATCACATAATTTCTCTAAAAAAGGAATTGTTGCCAATCCGCCACCGACAGCAAAAAGTCCTATTTTGAAAAACTCAAAATATAATACTAAAAACTTAGCAAGCACCTTTAAAATAGCTCCTTTTCATTTTACTTTTCAACAAATCCTATCTTCTTATAAACCTTACTTAACATCCTCTGGGACGCCCATCTTGCTTTTTCTGCTCCCTGTTTATAAACTTCCTCCAAATATGCTTTATCTAACGAAATACGCTTATACTCTGACAAAACAGGTCTTAATTCTTCTATAACACATTCAGCAACATCTGTTTTGAAAACTCCGTAATTTTTGCCCTCGTAACAAGCTTCGATTTCTTCAAAGGTTTTTCCGGTAACGGCACTCATTATACTCATAAGATTTTCGATACCGTCTTTTCCCTCTCCTCTTCTTACACACATTTCGCTGTCTGTAACTGCTGATTTGATTTTTTTCATTATAACATCAGGCTCATCTGTAATCTTGATATAAGCTTTAGGGTTTTCGTCAGATTTTGACATTTTTTTAGTTGGCTCCTGTAAGCTCATAATTTTTGCACCTGTTTTAGAAATATAAGCCTCAGGAACTGTAAACACATTGCCATAAGTATTATTAAAACGGATTGCAATATCTCTGGTAAGTTCAAGATGCTGTTTCTGGTCAACACCAACAGGAACAAGGTCCGTTCCGTAAAGGAGAATATCTGCAGCCATAAGAACAGGATATGTAAAAAGTCCTGCACCTATGCTTTCATTCTGTTTATTTTTTGTTTTATCCTTAAACTGTGTCATTCTTGAAAGCTCACCCATATAACTGTTGCACATAAGCACCCATGCAAGCTCTGCGTGAGCAGGATTATGAGACTGCATAAAAAGGATATTTTTTTCAGGATCAAGACCGCACGCAATATACTGGCTTAAAAAGTCAGTACATCTTGCCTTTAAGCTTTTTGGGTCCTGAGGAACTGTGATAGCATGCATATCAACAATACAATATGCACAGTCGTATTCATCCTGCAATTTAACCCAGTTTTTCATAGCACCTATATAATTACCGATAGTTATACAACCTGATGGCTGCACGCCTGAAAAAATTCTTTTCTTCTTTTCAGGTTTTACTGTATTTTCAATTATTTCTGCCATATTTTCTTACACCTCTTTACAATATATCTTTTAAAACACTTGCTAAAATATCAATTCCCTTAATTATTTTTTCATCTGTCATTGTAGAATAATTAAGTCTGAAGCAATTTGATTTTTTATCCAAATCGGTCATAAATGTAGCACCTGGAACAAACGCAACCTTTTTCTCTGCACAAATTTTAACAACTTCATTTGCGTCATAGTTTTCAGGAAGTGTAACCCAAATAAAAATACCGCCTTCAGGTCTTGTATATTTTACACACTCGGGTAATTTTTTATCCATTTCCGAAAGCATTAAATCGCACTGATGTCCATACAAATCACGGCATTTTCCAATGTGAGCATCAAGGTCATTTTCTTCCATCCATTTTGCAGCAATATACTGTGTGAGAACAGGTGTATGAACATCGCTCACCTGTTTTGCAACAGTCATTTTACCAATTATCTCATTACTTGCATATGTAAAACCAAGTCTTAATCCAGGTGATAAAATCTTTGAGAAAGAACCGAAATATACCACACATCCGCTTTTATCCATTGATTTTATTGTCGGAATGTCATCACCTTTAAATCTTAAATCACCATATGGATTGTCTTCAAAAATAATGATATTATTTTTTTCACATATTTCAAGGAGTTTTTTTCTTTTTTCCAAACTCATTGTTATTCCTGTCGGATTTTGGAATGTAGGAATAGTATATAAAACCTTAACATCGTTATTTTTTATAGCATCTTCAACAGCCTCAATATCAATACCGTCTTCTTTTACGCCTACACCGATTAGCTTTGCACCATAAGTACGAAAGGCATTGAGTGCACCTATAAAGCTGGGTTCTTCAACAATAACTGCATCCCCGCTATTTAAAAAACATTTTGCACAAAGCTCTGCACCTTGCTGACCGCCTGTTGTTATCATAACGGAATTATTTTCAACATATGTACCTTGTTTTTTAAGTCTTTTAAGAACCTGAATTTTAAGAGGCTCATAACCGTCTGTAATTCCATACTGAAGACATGTAACAGGGTCATCATTAAGTGCTCGTATAGCAATATCCTTTATTTCTTCAACAGGAAATGTAAGAGGAGATGGATTTCCTCCTGCAAATGAAATGACATCAGGCTTATTTGCAATTTTAAAAATCTCTCTTATTGCAGAACCTTTAACATTTTTCATATTATCCGAAATTCTGTATTCCATATCAAATTTTCCTTTCTTATTCATACTCTTTAGCATAGTCCCGTATTGCGTTTGAAGCTGCCATTTTCTCAGCTTCTTTTTTTGTTTTTCCTTCGCCTATACCTAAAGTACGCCCCATATGCATTACCTTTGAAACAAAACGCTTATTATGCTCAGGTCCTGACTCATTTACTAAAACATACTCTAAATCCACTTTAGACTTTTTCTGAACAATCTCCTGCAAAGCAGTTTTTGAATCTGTTTGATTAATTTGTCTGATAGAAAGCTGAATTTGTTTTTCCATCAACCGAAGTATCAGCTTCTTCGCCTCTTCAAAACCGCTGTCAAGATAAACAGCTCCAAAAATTGCTTCTAAAGTATCTGATGTTGTACTGTCAAGGTGTTGAATATTAAGATTCAGCTCTCCCTTTCCTATATAAATAAATGATGGGATATCCAGTTCGTTTGCAACAACAGCCAAGGATTTTTCACAAACAACAGCCGCCTTAAGTTTTGTAAGCTGTCCTTCAGGAACATTCGGCAGTCTTTTGTAAAGCTCCTCGGCGATTGTAAGACCTAATACTGAATCACCAAGAAATTCAAGTCTTTGGTTATACTCCTTTTCATTATGCTCTATTGCATATGAACGCCTTGTAAGTGCAAGCCTTATAAAATGCTTGTCAGAAAAACAATAGTCTATTAATCTTTCAAGTTCTTGTATACTTCTCATTTCTAAAACTCATTTCCATTATTAAATTTTTGAGTGATAATATAAAGAAATAAGTAATCTTAATCTTGATTACTTATTTCTTTCTTATTGTGAATACAACAAGGTTCTCCGAAATACTCGCAATTTTAATTGCGTAAGTATTTCGTGAGGTTCTTATTTATCATAATTCATTCTGTTCAAGATATTCAACGATATCTCCAACAGTTGTCATTTTCTGAGCTAACTCATCAGGAATATCAACTCCAAATTCATCGGAAAAAGCCATAATCATCTCGACTACATCAAGTGAGTCTGCTCCAAGCTCATCGATAATCTGTGAATTTAGAGTAATCTTGTCGACACTGATGCCTAATTGTTCGGATATAATACCCGCTACCTTTTCAAACACAAACTTCACCCTCCTTAAAATTTTTTAAAGTATAATATTTATATTAAAATATTTTTAAACTACTTGGCGATAACTTCCTCAATTTCTTTAACTTGTGTATTAACAAGCTCTTCAATTTTTTTACTGATTTTTTCTTTAGCACACTTATCTGCAAACAAAATAGCATTTTTTATAGCCTCTCTGTCTGAATTTCCATGTGCCTTTACAGCAGGTGCTTTAAGACCTAAGATAATCGCACCGCCGGCCTCCTTTGCATCAAATTTCTTGAGTGCTTTTTTAAAATGAGGCAGAATAATAATTGCTACAAGCTTTGTTAATAAATTTGTTTTAAAAACACCCTTTATTACCTGCATAAGTGCATCTATTGTACCTTCAATAGATTTTATAACAAGGTTTCCCGACCATCCGTCAGAAACATATACATCGCAAGTTCCCTTAAGAACATCTCTTGCTTCTATATTACCCACAAAATTTATATTTTTATTTTCTTTTAACAAATTATATGCTTCAACAACCGTATGTGTGCCTTTATGATGCTCAACTCCTATGTTAATAAGCCCCACTCTTGGGTTTTCTTTTCCGAAAACACAAGTTGAGTAAACAGAGCCCATAAGTCCAAACTGAGAATAATATTCGCTTTTACATTCAGCATTTGCACCTGAATCAATAAGGACAGCATTACCCTTTAAAGTAGGAATAAGAGGTGCTAAAGCACTTCTTTTTATACCCTGTATTCTTTTTATAATAAGAGTTGCACCTGTAAAAACGGCACCTGTATTTCCCGCACTTACAAAAGCATCTCCCTCACCCTCAGAAACAAGTTTTAATGCTTTTACTAAAGAAGAATCTTTTTTTGTTCTTACTGCACTGATAGGGTCATCTTCATTTTCAATAACTTCAGTTGTAGGAACAACTTCAATTCTTTCGGAGAAATCTTCATCGCAGTTTTTTAATATTTGATTTATCTTCTCCTCGTCACCGGTTACAATTACTCTTAAATCTTTATTTTCCTTTACGGCAAGAACAGCTCCCCAAACGATTTCCAAAGGGGCATTATCTCCGCCCATACCGTCAAGAATTACTCTCATTTTACATACCTCTTTCGTATTTAAAACCCGATAAAGGTCTTTTTAAAAAGACCTTTATCGTTCAGATATTCATTTTATTATTTTTATAAATTTTATTAATCAAAAAGTGTACTTACAGACAAGTCTTCGTAAATTCTGTCAATAGCTTCGGCAAAAACAGTTGCAGAAGATAAAATTGTCATATTATCAAGCTTTTTCTCTTCAGGTAATGCGATTGTATCAAGAATAACAATTTCATCAATAGGTGCATTTCTTAATCTTTCAATTGCCGGACCTGAAAAAACAGCGTGTGAACAACCGATTTTAATTGATTTTGCACCTTTTTGTTTTAATGCTTCAACAGCATGAACAATAGTTCCGGCTGTATCAATCATATCATCAACCATGATAACATGCTTATCTTTTACATCACCTATTATATTCATAACTTCAGAAACATTTGCTTTTTGTCTTCTCTTATCAATAATAGCCATAGGAATTTCAAGCTTTTCACCATAAAATCTTGCTCTTGTTACAGAACCAAGGTCAGGAGAAACCATAATTGTATTTTCCTTGTCATCAAGCGTGCTTGCAAAATAAGGACATAAGATTGCTGAACCAAGAAGATGGTCAACAGGAATATTGAAAAATCCCTGAATCTGAGCTGCATGAAGGTCCATTGTAAGAACTCTGTCTGCTCCTGCTGCAGTGATAAGGTCAGCAACAAGCTTTGCAGAAATCGGGTCTCTTGCTTTTGCTTTACGGTCTTGTCTTGCATAACCAAAATATGGTATAACAGCGGTAATCCTGCCTGCTGAAGCTCGTTTAAATGCATCTATCATTATAAGAAGCTCCATAAGATTATCGTTTACAGGGTTACAGGTTGACTGAATAACAAATACATCAGAACCTCTTACAGTTTCAAAAATATTAACAGAAATTTCTCCGTCCGAAAATTTTACTGTGCTGGACTGTCCTACAGTTAATCCAAGATTAGCTGCGATATCGTCTGCAAGCTTTTTATTTGAATTAGCTGCAAAAATTTTAATGTCTTTTCCGTGTGTAATCATTTTAAAAAATTCCCTTTCTTATGTAGTCCACTTTTTAAAAAAATATCTTATTTTGTCATATTATTGTTGTTATGGATATATTATACTATGTTTTTTACAATATTTCAAGTATATTTTTAATAATTTTTCAATTTAAAACAAAACTATATAAAATAGATACAGATTTTAGCGATTTTTGTTGAATTTGTATAGCTTTCAAAGAAATTATCTTAATAAATCCAAACATAAAATAAAAAAGGCTATCCGAATAAAGCGGACAGCCCGTTATGTATTATTGCTATTCTTCTACTGTTTCTTCAGGTTCTTCTGCAAGAACTTCTTCATATTTCTTTAAGATAACTGTCTGAAGTTCATCTCTTAACTCAGTATTAATTGGATGAGCAACATCCTTAAATTCGCCTTCAGCAGTCTTTCTTGACGGCATTGCAATAAACATTCTTTCTTTACCCTCGATAACCTTGATGTCATGAACTACGAAAGAATCGTCAAAAGTAACCGAAACAACGGCTCTCATCTTTCCGGCTGAATTAACTTTTCTTACTCTTACGTCTGTGATTTTCATGATTTGTTTTTCTCCATTTCTTTTGGCTTGGGATATTTTTGGAAAGCAGTTAAATTATATATTCCAAAAATTTACTTTCCACCCTTTATAATAACATAAGTATTATACAACCTTTTTTGTAATTTGTAAAGAGTTTTTTGAAATTTCCACAATTTATTCAAAAGTCTTTTTGTTTTTTTGTTGATTTTGCATAAATGTTCCATTAAAAAGTCCAATTAAAATTTCCCCGATAAAATATTAAGTATAAAAATCTGCACAAAAAAAAGATTTATTTTTGTTCTTTATTATAAAATTTTATGAAAAAGTGGAAAAGCTCTTGTTTTTTTGAAAAAAATATAGTAAAATAAATTAAATTTATTCTCACATAAAAGAGGTGAAAACATGAATAGTGAGCTTATGATTGACAAAATTGTCTACATAACACACACAGAGGACTCATTTGTGGTTTTTTACTCTTTCGGGAAAAGCTATAAAAATTTGTGTTCCTACTATACGCTTTTAAAAGCCTTGAGTGACAATTTTGTAAGAGTAAATGAAAGTACAATCATCAATTTTGAGTTTGTTTCAAAATGCAGTGATGAAAAAATCGAAACAATCACAGGTGACTCTTTTTATGTTTCACAAAAATACCAAAAGTCTGTAACAAATACTTTTTTCAAAATAAAGCTTGAAAATTTTAACAACAATTTACAGACGGCAAAATAATATAATTAATAAAGGAGATTTGAACTATGTTAATGGGTATTCCAAAAATTCTTACACCTGAGTTGGTTAAAATTCTTATGGAAATGGGACATGGTGATAAAATTGTTATTGCTGACGGTAATTTCCCGTGCCATTCAATCGGTCAGAGAGTTGTTCACCTTGACGGACATAATGTTCCTGAAATTTTAGAGGCTATGTTAAAATTATTCCCTCTTGACACCTACTCAAAGCCTGTCGCTTTAATGTCTGTTGTTCCGGGAGATAAAGTTGAAACACCTATATGGGATGTTTACAAAAGCATTATTGCGCCTCACACAAAAGACGATGTTACTTTCATTGAGAGATTTGCTTTTTATGAAGAAGCAAAAAAAGCTTATGCTGTTATCGCAACAAGCGAAAAAGCACTTTATGCAAATATCATGCTTACAAAAGGCGTTGTTGTTGATTAATTGTATAATATAAATTTTCGGGCGGTGGCTTTAGTCACCGCTTGATTTTTTATTTAAAGTGTTTTTTACAAAGTTGGAATTTTTTTCTTTTTTTGTGCAAAATGCTAAAATTAATTTTTTATCCATTTTTTTGTTGACAAATTGAGTTAGTTGTGCTAAACTAACTACACAAAATGATAATGATATTTTATGGAGATTTATCTTTATGAATTTAATTGAAGCACTGGAAGAACAGGAATATGTTATAAAAAGCATCGAAACAGATGACGAAGAGCTTGATGCCTTTCTTTTTTCACTTGGTTGCTACAGCGGTGAAAAAATTACAGTTATCTCTCACCTGAAAGGTGGTTGTATTATTTCTATAAAAGACGGGAGATACAACATTGATAGAGAGCTTGCAGAAGCTATTATAATATAAATTTTAAGCGGCATTATTGCGTGCCGCATATATTTTGAAAGATAGTTAGTTACCACTAACCAAATAAAAGAGTTTAAAATTTCAATTACATATAATCGGAGGAAATTATTATGAGAATCGCTTTAGCAGGAAATCCAAACAGCGGTAAAACAACTATGTACAATGCACTCACAGGCAAAAATGAGCGAGTAGGAAACTGGGCAGGTGTTACTGTTGATAAAAGAGAAAGCTATATCAAAAAAAGCTACACAAAAGGAGAGGAAATTCTTGCTGTTGACCTTCCCGGTGCATATTCCATGTCACCTTTCACATCAGAAGAAAGCATTACAAGTTCCTATGTAAAAAATGAAAATCCTGATGTAATCATCAATATAGTTGATGCTTCAAATTTAAGCAGAAGCTTATTTTTCACAACACAGCTTTTAGAACTTGAAATTCCGCTTGTTGTTGCACTTAACAAAAGTGACATAAATGAAAAGAAAGGTAATAGTGTAGATGTGTCATTATTGTCCGAGCTTTTAGGATGCCCTGTTATTGAAACTGTTTCCACCTCATCAGAGGGACTGTCTGAACTTATTGACTCTGCAATTAATATTATAGGAAAAAAACAAAAAGCTCCCTATTCAGAAAAAGAAGTTGATTTAAGTGATAAACAAGCTGCAAAGCTTGCTGACATAAATCGTTTTAAATTTGTAAATAAGGTTGTTAATGCTGTTGAAAAAAGAAAAGCTCTCACAAACAGAAAAAATTCCCAAGACAAGATTGATGCAGTATTAACTAATAAATGGGTTGGTCTTCCGATTTTTGCATTAGTTATGTGGTTTGTATTCTGGATTTCACAGGCATCTTTAGGCCCTTGGCTTGCAGAAGCAGTTTTATGCCCGATTATAGATGGTTTTGGTGAGCTTGTTGCTGGTTGGATGGAAGGAACAAGTGCGATACTTCAGACTATTGTGGTTGACGGAATAGTGGGTGGTGTAAGTGCCGTTGTAGGATTTTTACCTCTCGTTATGGTAATGTATTTCTTAATCGCATTATTAGAGGATTGCGGATATATGGCTCGTGCAACAGTTGTTCTTGACCCTATATTCAAAAAAGTTGGTTTGTCAGGAAAATCCGTTATTCCTTTTGTTATAGGAACAGGCTGTGCAATTCCGGGTGTTATGGCATGCCGTACAATAAGAAACGAAAGAGAAAGAAGAGCAACAGCAATGCTTGCACCTTTCATGCCATGCGGTGCAAAATTGCCTGTTATAGCACTTTTTGCAGGGGCATTCTTTGGCGGAAACGAATGGATTGGTACAGCAATGTACTTTGTAGGAATTTTAGTTATCTTCCTTGGTGCTCTTCTTATAAATAAAATAACAGGCTTCAAAAAGAAAAAATCCTTTTTCATTATTGAACTTCCTGAATATAAAATTCCAAGTTTAAAGAGAGCATTTTTATCAATGTGTTCAAGAGGATGGGCATATATTGTAAAGGCAGGAACAATTATTTTGGTATGCAATGCTGTTGTTACTATTATGCAGGGATATTCATGGAGCTTTTCTCCTGTTGAAAACGCTGACGCATCAATCCTCGCTTCTATAGCTTCACCGATAGCAGCTCTTCTTATTCCGCTTGGATTTGGAGTATGGCAGATGGCAGCTGCTGCTGTTACAGGCTTTATCGCAAAAGAAAATGTTGTCGGAACATTAGCATCAGTTTATGCAATTTCAAACTTTATTGATACTGAAGAGCTTGCACTTGTAGAGGGTGCAGGCGGTGATGTAGCAAGCATCCTTGGTCTTACCTCATCAGCAGCACTTGCGTGTCTTATGTTTAACCTTTTTACACCGCCTTGCTTTGCGGCAATTGGTGCTATGAACGCTGAAATAAGAGATAAAAAATGGTTGTTTGGAGGAATTGCATTACAAATTTGTGTTGGTTACACTGTTGCATTTTTGGTTTATCAATCAGGAACTCTGATTACAACAGGTACATTCGGAGCAGGCTTTATGCCAGGACTTATTGCAGTATTGTGTATGGGATTAGTTATTGTTGGATTAATTAAAAAAGCTGAAATCTCAGCAAAAAAGGAAATAGTCTTATCAAAATAAAACTAAAAAGGAAAATAAAAAAATGAAAGATTTAATAGTAATTTTGGTAATTGTTTTAATTATCTCTCTTGCAATAAGATACATAATTAAATCGAAAAAAAACGGTGTAAAATGTATTGGTTGCCCTTACCAAAAAGAATGTGCATCAAAAAACAAAAATACAAATTGTAACTGTAATTCTGAAAATATATAAGTCATAACCACCGGCAGTGCCGGTGGTTATGACTGCTTTATGCGTTCTGGACATTTTATCACAGCCCATTTATAGTCCAAAGCTTACAAAAAGTGCATCGTTAACATTATTCATAAGCTCCTCATCTACATGACCTATTTTTTCTTTTAAACGCTTTTTATCTATTGTCCGTATCTGTTCAGTTAAAATCACAGAGTCTTTGGGAAGCCCGTATTTAACTGCATCAATTTCAATATGTGTTGGAAGCTTTGATTTATTAAGCTGACTTGTGACAGCAGCAGCTATAACAGTAGGACTGTATCTGTTTCCTACATCATTTTGAACAATAAGTACAGGTCTTACACCGCCCTGCTCCGACCCTACAACCGGAGACAAATCCGCATAATAGATATCCCCACGCTTTACTTGCACACTTATTCACTCCTGTTAGCACTTAAATTATGAAATTTCTAATTTAAGTTTTTCCCAATAGTGTGCTTAAAATACATTAAATCCAAAATATTTTATATTTTTTCCAGATAGTTTGTAGTGTCAATCTGTTTTTTATCATCAAAATATACTCTTACAACTCTGTTTCCCAAATCGCACATAACCTCATAGCTTATTGTACCCATAATTTTTGCTATATCGGAAAAAGTAATTTGAAGCCCATTCTCTTCACCAACTAATGTTACAGTATCGCCGTATTTAACCTCAGGAACATCTGTAACATCAATCATCATTTGGTCCATACAAATATTTCCAACTTGTTGTGCATAATGTCCATTTACAATTACCTTGGTTTTTCCTGAAAGTATCCTTGAATATCTATCAGCATATCCAACGCACACGCTGGCAATTTTTTCGTTATCCTTTTTTGTTTCGTAACGCTGACCGTAGCTTATTCCTTTTCCCTTTTTCATAACTTTTACCTGAGAAACAGTAGTTTTAAGCTCCATAATCGGCTGAATTTCAAGAGAAGTATTCTCTTTTACATAATCGCTTGGATATTCTCCATAAATGATTATTCCTGCTCTGACCATATCAAGATTCATTTCTTTATGCAAGCATATTGCAGCAGAATTTGCACAATGCTTAATCGGAATTTCAATTCCGTTTTCACTAAGCTTTCTAATTATATACATAAAATTATCATACTGCTTTTTGGTCAGTTCTCCGCCTTTTTCTTCATCGGCACAAGCAAAATGTGTAAAAATTCCTTCTATTACAATACCGGGAAGTTTAGCTATTTTAATTATTTCATCTATTTCGTTTTCTTCTTTATCATAACAACGAAAACCTATTCTGCCCATTCCGGTATCAACTTTAATATGAATTTTAATTTTTTCACCATTTTCAACAGCATAATTACTGATAGCCTCTGCTAAGCTTTCTTCAAAAACAGTTGGAATAATATTATATTTAACCAAATCAGAAACACATTCAAGCGGTGTAGCACCAAGAATAAGAACAGGTGTGTCAATTCCCTTTTTTCTTATCTGCTTTGCTTCCTCTATACAAGCAACACCAAGATAATCAGCTCCGCTTTGACACGCAAGTTTTGCTATCTCATAATAACCATGTCCATACGCATCAGCCTTTATAACAGCCATCAGTTTAGTTCTATCACCGATAAAGCTTTTTATATTCTTTATATTATTTCTGAATCGGTCTAAATGGATTTCCGCCCATGTTCTTGAAAGTTTATAATTATTCATCATATAAAAAAGCCTTTCCTATAAAATTCAATATATCTGTTGCCTTAAGAGAATAAACAGATAAATATTTTGCACCAATTTCACCCGCAAGTCCATGAATATATGCACCGAGAGTAGCTGCGTCAAACGGACTTAACCCTTGTGCAATAAATCCTGCAATAAGCCCTGAAAGCACATCTCCGCTTCCTGCAGTTGCCATAGCATTACTTCCGCTTTTATTTATTCTCACTTCACCGCTTGGAGAAGCAATCACTGTTCTTGCCCCTTTTAAAACAAGAACAACATTGTTTTCTTTTGCATATTTTGAAGAAAGATATATCCTGTTCTGATTTATTTCTTCAACACCAAGACCAATCATTTTTGAAAATTCCTTCGGGTGCGGTGTTGCAACTATCGGACATTTTCTGTCTTTATTATTAATGTAGTTCAAGCCTTCGGCATCAACGACAATCGGCTTAGTGCTGCGTTGTGCCAATTTCATTATATGTGAAATTTTTGAATTTGATATATATCCGGGTCCTATAACAAGTGATGTTACCTCATCATAAATTTCTTTATAATCTTTATCGTGCTTGACAATTACTTCAGTAACTTTTTGGGATACAATATCAAAAATATCATCATTGACGCAAGCATACGAAAGCCCTGCACCCGAGCTTAAAACAGCTTCTGAAGCCATAACAACGCTCCCGCACATTCCCTCACTGCCGCCAAAAACAGCTACCTTTCCGTAAGTTCCTTTATGTGAATTTTCATATCTTTTCGGATACAATGTTTTAGCCATTTTGTTATCAACAAGACTTATATTAAGATTTAATAAGCTGTAACAATTAGCAGGAATACCTATATCAATAACAGTAATTTTGCCGCTATATTCTTTGCCTGGATAAATGTTCATTCCCACCTTGTTAATTGCCATTGTGTAAGTTTCATGTGCCTTTACACAAGAAGATGATACTCTGCCATTATCACAATTAACACCGCTTGGGCAATCAACACTTATAACATACCAGCTTTGTGAATTTATTTTTTCAATAGCTTTATGATAGGTTCCTGAAATTTCACCTACAACACCTGTCCCTAATATAGCATCTATACATATATCAAAATCTTTAACATCATCAATATCTGATATACTAAGTCCAAAAGAAACAGCTTCAGCAAGTGCATCTTTAGTAAGCGGATTTAATTTATCTTCAGTTGAAAAACAAGGTACAACAGTAATTGCATAACCGTCCTCACGAAGTTTTTTTGCAATATAAAAACCATCACCGCCGTTTTTGCCTCTACCTGAGAATATGCATACCTTTTTCGACTTATCAAAATGCTTTTTAAATTCTTCGCAAAAAGCCGTCGTTGCATTATCCATAAGTGTTTTTCCGTCAAGACCGTATTCTTTTAATGCAATATTATCAAGTGCACCAGACTGCATACTTGTTGCAAGCTGCATTTTATACTCCTCCTTTAAAAAGCCATTTAAAATAAGTAAGCTTCTTTTTAGTTTTATCTTTTTGTCTTTTACCGTGTGTGTCACCTTTGTTTTTTTCGTCAGACAAATCAAATGTTATTTCCTGTGAATTCATACCTTTTATGGTTTCTTTTTTGAAATATTCTCCATTTTTATCCATTTTTCTTCCCTTGACATCATCATTTAAAATATGCTCTAAATTTTGAAGAATTGTATCTTTGATTTTAGGATTTTCCACAGGACATGCGATTTCAACACGCTTTTTTAAATTTCTTGTCATCAGGTCAGCAGATGAAATATATATTTTTCTAACACCGTTATGATTGAAATAATATACTCTGCTATGCTCCAGAAAGCGACCTACAACGCTAATTATATTTATATTCTCATAAATTTCATCAGATGTCGGAACAAGGCAACATACACCGCGTACAATAAGGTCAATCTTCACTCCCACTCTTGCTGCATCAATAATTTTATCAATAAGAGTTTTTTCCGTAAGAGAATTTATTTTTATTATAATCCTTCCGTTATTATAAAGCTTATGATACATTATCTCCTCGTCAATATGAGAAATAAGCATCTTCTCGATATTAAAAGGTGATGAAATGAGTTTATCATAAGTATTTTCCACATTGCCTGAAGAAATATTATCAAAAAAATTCTTCGCATCGTTTCCTATTTCATAATCGCTTGTTATAATATTCATGTCTGTATATAATTGAGCTGTCTTTTCATTATAATTTCCCGTTCCGCACTGTGTTATATAGGAAACACCATCCTTTTTTCTTACTGTTATAAGACATAGCTTTGAATGAACTTTATATTTCTCGGGTCCATATAAAACCCTTACTCCTGCTTCTTCTAAAATTTCAGAATAATTTATATTATTTTCCTCATCAAATCTTGCCCTAAGTTCAACAATACAAAGAACATCTTTTCCATTTTCAGCCGCCTTAATGAGTGCATCTATTATTTTGGAATTTTTGTTTACTCTATATAGTGTAATTTTTATTGAAGTAACATTCTTATCTTCTGCCGCATCATGCAAAAGCTTTAAAAAAATACGCATACTATCAAAAGGATAGTTTAAAAATATATCACCCTCACGCACTTTTTTCATTACACTCGTATTATTTATCCATACTGGCAAAATTGCATTCTTGGGTTTAAATGTATGCAAAGATAAAAACTCTTTTGGGAGAATTTTTTCCATTTCGCCGACAAAATCAAAAGAAAGCGGAATTTTATTTACAAAAATCATATCCAAATTTTCTTTTTTATTTAAAATAAGCTTTTTAAATTCTTTTGAAATTCTTTTAGAAACCTCATATCTTACAGGAGAAAGTCTTCGTCGCTTTTTAATTATTTTCTTCATACTGCTTCTGTAATCAAATTCATCAAAAAGCTCATTTTCCAGCATCTCAATATCTGCATTTCTCGTTACACGAAGCTTACACTTATCAATTATCTTATATCCTTTAAAAAACTCCCCTGCAAACTCATTTATAACATCGTCAGTAAGAATAAAATCATAGATGTCATTTTTATTAATTAAAAATGTTTCTTCAAGTGACGGACTTTTTAACACAAGTCCCAGATAATACTTGTCCTTTTTTGAAAGCAAAAAGGCACAACAAACAGCTTTATTTTCAAGGTGTGGAAATGGATTTTTCGAATCAACAACCTGAACAGAGAGAAGAGGTCTTATCCGTCTTTCATAAATTTTTCTCATCATTTCAGCTTTTCCGCCAAATAATGATGTAACTTTATGAATTTTTATCGAATTTTTATATAGCTCATCAACAACAAACTCATATATTTTTTCTTTTTCGCTATAAAATTCATTAGTTTTTTTATAAATTTTTTCAAGCTGTTTTTCATAAGAAAGACCTGTTTTATCATCAGGAGTTTTATCCCCCACTAAAATACGGTCCATAATACTTCCTACTCTTACCATATAAAATTCATCAAGATTTGATGTTGAAATAGCAAGAAATCTCAATTTTTCAAACAACGGTGTGTTTGTATCACAAGCTTCTTCTAAAACTCTTTTATTGAATTTAAGCCAGCTTAACTCTCTGTTATCATAAAAATCCAAAGGCAAGTCCTCCAATTAAAACATATTCACCAAAATACCTATAAGCGAACTTACAAAAGTTATTGCAATAGCAAAAACTACAACACCAGCAACTATTCTGTTTCTCTTTTCCCTTTTTTTCATATTTTTGATGTTTTTCATTTATACATTTTACCTTTCTTTCATTCATATGTATCAAATCATAATTATTTCAATCTGTTAATTTCAACTTGAAGATTTTCTAAGAATTTGCCTGCATGTGCACCATCCATTTGTGTATGATGAAACTGGAAAGAAATCGGAAGATAATACTTAAATAATTTTTTTCGGTATTTACCCCAGATTATAAACGGATTATTAAAAATTCCGCTGTTCATTCCAACAGCACCATCAATTTCTGTATCAACAATAGCTGATGTGCCAATTACCATACTATCTGCTGATAAATCTTTATCCTGACAGGTTTCTGCTACTTCAAATGTATATTTTAAGTAATCTATATTGAATTTTTCAAGGTCATCGGTATATAAAATATCACACGAGCTTACTTCATCATTTTTATTTTTTACAATGGTATTGACAGCAAGTGTATCATATTTAATCATTTTTTCATGGACAGGAAGAATATAGAACTCCTTTATGGAGGATGCTGCCTTACCGATACAAAAATCAAGTAACATATTAAACTTTAAATTTCTCTTTTTAGTTATCTTAATAAGATTTGACACATCTAATGTTTTAAAAAATGTAACAAGTGGATTAGGTGCCTTTATCCATAGTTCATACGCACTCTTTCTTGTTGTATCGTTTGGATTAATTTCTACAGCCATTGTTTCCTCCATTAAACTATTTTTGTTTGGTCTTATATATGCGGGACAGACGGTTTAGATGCAAAGCAATTTTAATGAATTGACAGCCCCGCTGTCATGAATTGGCTCTGCCATGAATTCTCGCTTCGCTCCATGAATTGAATTGCCTTTAATGTGCGTCAGCACAATTCATGCACCGCAAGGTGCAATTCATGAAAGCGTGGATTTCAATTCACGCCGAAGGCAATTCATTGCATTGCTATGCAATGCATAGGTTCACACCAAGTTAACCCCCAAAAACCCACATAAAATATAAATCTATTACACCAACCCCATACACCACTCAACACCTATAGCAACAACTACCACAAGTGCTGAAATAATAAATCCATGAATCATTGGATTTATGCCGGATTTTTTGATATCCTTAAAACTCGTATTTAGTCCTATTGCACCAAGTGATGCAACCATTAAAAACTTACTTAAATCCTTGGCAATAAGTGAAATATTTGATGGGATAACTCCTATGCTATTAATCATTGCCAAAGATAAAAAACCTAAAATAAACCACGGAAACAGTTTAAATACATTCACTTTGTTATATTCAGCATCCGTCTTCTCTCTTCTTTTAATTCTTAAATTAACGAAAGAAAAAACAAGAACTGTAGGTATTATTGATAAAGTTCTTGTAAGCTTTACCATTGTAGCAAAATCTCCTGCACCTTCGCTAAAAGCATATCCTGCAGCAACCACACTTGAAGTATCATTTACAGCAGTTCCCGCCCACAATCCATAAGCCATATCACTAAGTCCGATTATTCTGCCCATAATAGGAAACAGAACAATCATTGCCATATCAAATAAAAAAGTAGCTGACATAGCATATGCAATATCATAATCTTCTGCGTCAATAACCGGTGCAATAGCGGCAATAGCAGAGCCTCCGCAAATTCCTGTTCCGGCAGAAATTAAATTTGACAATTTCCAGTTCAATTTTAGTGATTTTCCTACAAAATATCCGCCTCCGAAACAAGTCAGTAAGGTAAAAAGCATTACCATCAAAGATAACTTCCCCACAGAAAGAATCACCCTGACACTGAGTGAAGCACCAAGGAGTATAATTGCAAACCTTAGTACTTTTTTAGAGGTAAATTTAATCCCTTCATTTAAAATCTCAGGTTTCCAAAAATGATTTATTATCATACCTATAAACAAAGCAAGAACAGATGCACCTATAATGTGTATTGACAAACAATTTTCTATAGCTTTTGCCAGTAAAGCTATCAAAATTGACACCATTAATCCCGGAATTATTTTACATATTTTCTTTAATACTTTCATTTTATTTCTCTATCTTTCTGACAACATTCATCGCATTTTCGGTTAAAATTAATTAATTTATTTAAAATTATTATAACATTTTCTTAGTGAAAAATCAAGAAATATTACCATTTTTTATTGACTAATTTTATTAACCATGCTATAATGCTGTTAGTGAGTTCGTAACCATCCTCACTTAAATCAAAACTAAGGAGAAATTTAATATGAGAAATTCAAAAATTTACGGCACCGCATTAGGTGCTGTTATTAGTGCTTTGTACATTATTTTCACTCTAATTGCCAATATGTTTGGTCTTTCAAGCGGTATCATTCAAATAAGAATTTCAGAAGCACTCTGTATTCTTCCATGCTTTACCCCTTATGCAATTCCTGCACTTTTTATAGGCTGTCTTATCTCAAATATTATTACCGGTGCTTTATTTTTAGATATCATATTTGGAAGCATAGCTACTTTAATTGGTGCAATAGGTACATATTATTTGAGAAAAAATAAATATATTGCTGTTCTACCTCCTATAATTTCAAATACTGTTATTATCCCATTTGTCTTATCAAATGTCTATAAATTCGAGGGTTCAATACCATATTTTATGGTAACAGTTTGCATCGGAGAAGTAATTTCATGTGGAATACTTGGAATTATACTATATAATTTTATAAAGAAACATAATTTGATTAAATAAAGAAAACAAGAGAAAAGAGCTACTGTCTTTAGGACAGTAGCTCTTATAAAACCGGCAACAAACTATTTTCCCGGGCGGTCTCCCACCAAGTATTTTCATCGCAATAGAGCTTAACTTCTGTGTTCGGAATGGGAACAGGTGATCCTCTACGCCTTGTCACCGGTATGGTTAAAGATTTTCTGT
>JAZRFJ010000023.1:0-44875 GCA_045661305.1 Clostridia bacterium
CGAAAGTGGGCATTTGATGCTATAATATTCATGGAAAATGTCTCCTTCTTGATACATGTTTTTTGTGGTTATTAAACATTATATCATATTTGGAGTTCATTTTCCACTTTTTTTGTCACCCATCAATTGTATCATAACAAAAAACGAAATTTTTTTTAATATTTTCTATTGACAAATAAAAAAAAATGTGCTATAATTTTTCCGTTAAAACGCAGTGATGCGGAATAGTAGGTAAAACATTTCGCCTTTTTCAGAGAGATGTCGGTTGCTGCAAGACATTGGGGAAGATTTGCTGAACTCACCGCGGAGCGGTTGCCGTGAAATTTTTTACGAAAAGAAAAAGTAAGGGCAAACGGGAACTCCCCTCACAGAGTTAAGATGTGTTTGCATCGGAGTGCGTCCGAAAGGGACGAAGAAGAGTGGTACCGCGGAAGGTTAAATTTTAATTTGTTAGACTTGATTTAATGCTTTCGTCTCTTTGAATCAACAAGGAGACGGGAGCTTTTTTGTTGATTAACTGTATTACATAAATGTATAAATGAAAGGGAATTTTTATGAAAAAAATCAATATCTCAGACATTACTTTAAAAATGCTTTCACAAAATCGTGAGGTTTCGCTTTTGTTCCGCGAAAAAACTGCGATTGCTTCATGTGCAGACTCGTTAGGATATGATGCCTTTGAGCTTGCAGGAATAAAAAATTTGCGTGAAGATACAATTATCTATAAAACGATTGCTCAGAATGTAAAAAATTCTGTTGTTTCACTTCCTGTCGGATTTTCAAAAGAAGATGTAAAAAACGCATGGGAATGTGTAAAAGAAGCTAAAAAGGCTCGTCTTCAGATTGAACTTCCTGTTTCTACTGTCCAGATGGAATACATATATCATTTAAAGGCTGACAAAATGCTTGCAAAAATTTGTGAGCTTACAAGTGAAGCAAAAAAATACTGTGAAGATATTGAATTTATTGCCCTTGATGCTACAAGAGCTGATGAAGACTTTTTAATCGCTGCTGTAAAAGAAGCTGAAAAAAACGGTGCAGGAATTATTACACTTTGTGATACTGCAGGCGTTTGTCTTCCTGAAGAAATCGCAGACCTTGTAAAAAAAGTTAAGACAGAAGTTGAAATCCCTGTATATGTTCAGGTATCAGACCGCATTAATATGGCAGTTTCTTTAGCTATAAGTGCAATTAATGCAGGAGCGGAAGGTATTAAATGTGCAATGGTTGGCACAGATGTACTTTTAGCAGGTGAAATATGTGATGCTATTAGCTTAAGAGGCGATAAAATCGGTATTGAAGCTTCACTTAAAAACACAAAAATTCATTCAAGCATTGAAGATATGCTCTCAAATATAAATCACGAAGCTTACGAAGAAAAAACAGATGTAAGCGAAAAGAAAAAAATTCTTCTTGATTCTGAAAGTACAATTTCACTAGTTAGCCAGACAGCCAAGCTTCTTGGCTATGACCTTACAGACGATGACTGCGGAAATGTTCATAAAGCACTTATGCAGGTATGTGAGAAGAAAGCATCTGTCGGTGCAAAGGAGTTTGAGGCACTTATTGCAAGCTCTGCAATGCAGGCGCCGTCAACATATCATCTTGAAAGCTACACTGTAAACTGTTCTAACTTAGCAAGTTCAATGTCTCAGATAACATTAAAATGCGGTGATGAAACATTAAGCGGTGTAAGCATGGGAGACGGTCCTGTTGACTCTGCTTTTCGTGCTATTGAGCAGTGTATAGGCTTCCATTATGAGCTTGACGATTTTCAGATTCATGCTGTAACAGAGGGAAAAGAAGCACTCGGCTCTGCTCTTGTAAAGCTCCGTTCCAATGGTAAGCTTTATTCAGGTAACGGTATTTCAACTGATATTGTTGCAGCTAGCATAAGAGCATACATAAATGCTCTTAATAAAATAGTTTTTGAGGAGAAATAAAATGAAAATTGTTTTTTCAACGAAAAATGTTGCCCGTGCATCCTTTTTGGATTTATGCCGTTATAGTTATGAATACGGCTATGCGGGATTTGAAATATATGATGCTATAAAAGAAAGAAAACAACACTATGACTCAATTCTCCGTTCCGACCGCATTTCCGATGCAAAAAGAAAGCTTGTAAACCGTGGACTTTCGGTTTCTGCACTCCACTACCCTCATTCGATTGATAATGATGAGGCTACTTCTGAAGAAATTGTTAAATATGTGGATATGGCAAGAAATGCAGGTATAGAAAGCGTTATTATAAGAATTGAAAACAAAATTTCAGAAGATATAATGGCAGAAAAGCTTTCAGAGGCAATAAAGCGTGCAGAAAAATGTGATGTCAAAATTCTTGTTGAAACAATCGGCTATCTTTCCGAAACCGAGAATGTTATTGATGTAATAAAGTTCTTCTCATCTGCAGCACTTGGTGCTTCATGGAATATAAGAGGAACATATTTTGGTGCAGAAGAAAGTGCGGAAACAACAATTAAAAACCTCGGTGCGTATATAAAATATGTGCGTCTTGGTGATATAAAAGACAAAAAAGCCGTTCTTATCGGTGAGGGTGAGTTACCTGTTGAAAAAATTATAAACGCGCTCTCATCCCTCAACTTTGACGGTTTTGTATGTGTGGCATGGAATGAAGAAATCAACGATGCAGATATAGTGCTTACACATTTTTCAAACTACATTGCATCACTCAACCGTGAGAAAAAAGAATATGACCGTGCATACTATAACAGGGCAAAAACAGGAACATTCGTATGGAAAAAATATGACATTATTGATGCTACATTTTCCGATGTTCTTGACACAATGGTTGAAAATTATCCTGATCAGTATGCCTTTAAATACACAACTCTTGATTATACAAGAACATACACTGAATTTCGCCGTGATGTTGATGAATGTGCAGCTGCACTTATTTCACTTGGTGTAAAAGCGGGTGACCATGTTGCTGTATGGGCAACTAATATTCCTGCATGGTTTATTACATTCTGGGCAACAACAAAAATCGGTGCTGTTTTAGTTACTGTAAATACGGCTTATAAAATCCATGAAATCGAATATCTCTTAAAGCAATCGGACACTCATACTCTTATTATGATTGAAGATTGCAAGGATATAAATTATAAAGAAATTATAGAGGAACTTTGCCCTGAACTTAAAAGCTTAAAGGCAGGCGAGCCTGTATATTCAAAAAATCTTCCGTTTCTTAGAAATGTTGTAACTGTCGGCTTTTCTATGGACGGCTGTCTTACATGGGAAGAAATGTTAGACAGAGCAAAGCTTATTCCTTATGAAGAAGTAAGAAGAAGAGCATCTTTGGTAAAGCCTGACGATGTATGCAATATGCAATACACATCAGGAACAACAGGCTTCCCAAAAGGTGTTATGCTTACTCACAGAAATATTGTTAATAACGGTAAAACAATCGGTGACAGAATGGATTTGTCAACGGCTGACAGAATGATGATTCAGGTTCCTATGTTCCACTGCTTTGGTATGGTGCTTTCTATGACATCTATAATGACACACGGCGGTACACTTTCACCAATGCCATATTTTTCACCTAAATCTTCCCTTGCCTGCATAAATCAGGAAAGGATAACCTGTTTTAACGGTGTTCCTACAATGTTTATTGCACTTTTTAACCATCCTGATTTTGCAAAAACAGATTTCTCATATATGCGTACAGGCATAATGGCAGGCGCAAACTGCCCTGCTGACCTTATGAGAAGAGCAGCCGATGAAATGAATATGAAAGAAATCATTTCCGTTTATGGTCAGACAGAGGCATCCCCCGGTTGTACAATGGGTGAAGTAAACGAAGACATAGACCATCGTGTTGAAACAGTTGGAAGTCCGTTCCCCGGTGTCGAGTGTAAAGTAATCGACCCTGAAACAGGAGAAGAGCTTCCTGACGGAGAAAGCGGTGAATTTGTTGCAAGAGGCTTTAACATTATGAAAGGTTATTATAAAATGCCTGAGGCAACAGCACAGACTATTGATAAAGACGGATGGCTTCATTCAGGTGATATATGCTGTCGTACAGAAGATGGTTATTTTAAAGTAACAGGCCGTCTTAAAGATATGATTATAAGAGGCGGAGAAAACCTATATCCAAGAGAAATCGAAGAATTTTATCTTACAAATTCAAAGGTAAGAGATGTTCAGGTTGTGGCTGTTCCTGATGAAAAATACGGAGAAGAATGCTGTGCATGGATTATTCTTCATAAAGGCGAAACTTCGGATGAAAACGAAATGCGTGAATTTGGAAACGCATCAATCGCACGCCACAAGGTTCCAAGATATTTTATTTTCGTCAATGAATTTCCTATGAATGCAGCAGGAAAAATTCTTAAATATAAAATGCGTGAAGAGTCCATTGATAAGCTTGGAATAAAGAAAAACTAAAAAAATCAAGAAGTTCAAAAAAATTTTAAAAAGCTATTGACATTTAATGACATAATGTGTTATAATATCTGTTGTACAAAAAAAGATTGGAGAAAACCAATGACTTATATGACTTTTATAAACATTATTACAGTCATTAGCATTATAATTATCGGTGGTATTATCGGTAAGAAAAATAATGCTGTTTGTCATGTGTAAGTTTTATAATTGTTTGATTTTTGATTTTAAAAACAATTTATGAGAGCTTGTGGCAGATGGCTGTAAGCTCTCAATTTTTTTGTAAGGTAAAAATTCATTTCAGTTTATAAAATAGTTTATATATCGGAGGAAAGAAAAATGGAAATCAAAATTACAAAAACAACTGATCCAAAACAAAAACCACAAGGAAAATTAGGCTTTGGTAAAGTTTTCACAGACCATATGTTTATGATGAACTATACCGAGGGAAAAGGCTGGCACGATGCAAGAATCGTTCCTTACCAGAGTATCACCTTAGACCCGTCTGCAATGGTTTTCCACTACGGACAGGAAATGTTTGAAGGTCTTAAGGCATATAAAGATACTAACGGAAAAGCAAGACTTTTCAGACCAGATATGAATGCAAAAAGAACAAACGAAACAAACAAAAGACTTTGTATTCCGCTTCTTCCGGAAGAAGATTTTGTTGAAGCTGTTAAAGCTGTTGTAAAAATTGATGAAGACTGGATTCCAACTGAGGAAGGCACTTCACTTTATATAAGACCTTTTATTATTGCAACAGATGAATTTTTGGGTGTTGCACCTTCAAAAACTTATCTCTTTATCATTATTCTTTCACCAAGCGGTGCTTACTATGAAAGCGGGCTTGCTCCTGTTGGAATATGGATTGAAGATGATTATGTAAGAGCTGTAAGAGGCGGTATGGGCTTTGCAAAAACAGGCGGCAACTATGCTGCAAGCTTAGCTGCACAGGTAAAAGCTCATGATGACGGTTATTCACAGGTTTTGTGGCTTGACGGTGTAGAAAGAAAATATATCGAAGAAGTAGGTGCAATGAACATATTCTTCAAAATTGACGGAAAAATCGTTACACCTGCACTTAACGGAAGTATTTTACCTGGTATTACAAGAAATTCAGTTATTGAGGTTTGTAAATCATGGGGATATACTGTTGAAGAAAGAAAAGTAAGCGTTGATGAGCTTATTGAAGCACAAAAATCAGGTAAGCTTGAAGAATGCTTCGGAACAGGTACAGCAGCAGTAATTTCTCCTGTTGGAAGATTAAGATACAAAGATGATGTTATGCTTATAAATAACAACGAAATCGGCGAAGTAAGTCAAAAACTCTACGATACTATTACAGGTATTCAGTGGGGAAAATGTGAGGATGAATTTAATTGGTCAGTAGTACTTTAAATAAAAGAATAGTTATATTTGCAGGTCATTACGGAAGCGGAAAGACAAATATTGCGGTAAATCATGCACTCTATCTTAAAGAAAACGGTTTTTCAAAAACTGTTATTGCAGACCTTGATATAGTAAATCCGTATTTCAGAACGAAAGATGCAAAAGAGCTTTTTAATGAAAAAGGCATCAGGCTTATCTCTCCTGAATATGCAGGTACAAATGTTGATTTGCCATCACTTCCGGCAGAAGCTTATTCAATTATTGACGATAAAACCCTAAATGCTGTTATTGACCTCGGTGGCGATGACAGAGGTGCGCTTGCTATGGGTAGGTACAGAGAAGAGATTTTAAAAGAGAACAATTTTGAAATGTTCTTTGTTCTTAATATGTACAGACCTCTTACAAGAACTGTTGATGATGCAATTTTGGTTATGAGAGAAATTGAAGACGCATCGAAAATGAAGTTTACTGCAATTATAAACAATTCAAATTTAGGTGATTTAACAACAAAAGAGGATATTTTATCATCGGTAAAATTTGCAGATGAATTATCGGAAAAAACATCTTTACCGATTGCTATGACAACAGTTAAGGACACTCTTTTTAACGAAGTCAGAACTTCAGTTAAAAATGCTGTTCCGATAAAACTATATATAAAACAATCCTTCTAAAAATTAAAGAAAGGAGCCTGATATAATGGCTAAAGTAACATTTGACGAAAACTTGTGTAAAGGCTGCGGTCTTTGCGTAGGTGCTTGTCCTAAAAAAATTATTGAACTCAAAAAAGAAATAAATGGTAAGGGTTACCACCCTGCCGGAATTACAGAGCAGGAAAAATGTATTGCTTGTGCATTTTGTGCAACAATGTGCCCTGATTGTGTAATTACAGTTGAAAAGTAAAGACAAATCTTATGAAAGGAATTTATTAAAAATGGCAGATAAAGTTTTAATGAAAGGTAACGAAGCTTTGGCAGAAGCTGCTATAATGGCAGGCTGCCGTCACTACTTCGGTTACCCTATTACTCCACAGACAGAAGTTGCGGCTTATATGTCCAAAAAAATGCCGAAAATTGACGGTGTTTTCTTACAGGCAGAAAGCGAAATTGCCGCTATAAATATGGTGCTTGGTGTTGCATCAACAGGAAAAAGAGTTATGACTTCTTCCTCAAGCCCTGGAATTTCTTTAAAGAGCGAAGGTATCTCTTATCTTGCAGGTAGCGACCTGCCTGCTCTTATTGTAAATGTTCAGAGAGGTGGTCCCGGTCTTGGCGGAATTCAGCCGTCACAGTCTGACTATTTTCAGGCTACAAGAGGCTCAGGGCACGGAGATTATCACCTTCTTGTTTTAGCTCCTGCATCTGTTCAGGAAATGGTTGATATGGTATTTAAAGGCTTTGATTTAGCTGAAAAATACAGAATGCCCGCTATGATTTTATCAGACGGTACAATGGGACAGATGATGGAGCCTGTATCGCTTGACGGCGGAAAAATCAATGAATATGACAAATCATGGGCTGTTACAGGAACAAAATGCGAAAGAAAGCATAACATTATAAATTCTCTTTATCTTAAACCTGATGAGCTTGAGGCAAAGAACTTTGAAAGATTTGAGAGATACAAAGAAATTGCTGAAAACGAAGTTATGTATGAAGAATATATGATGGACGATGCCGAAATCTGCGTAGTTGCATACGGTGTTGCGGCAAGAGTTTCCCAAAACGCTATTGACGAGGCAAGAAAAATGGGAATAAAGGTTGGTATGATAAGACCTATCACATTATGGCCGTTCCCTAAAAAAATCTTATCAGAAACAGCAGACAGAGTTAAAGGCTTTATTTCCGTTGAGCTTTCAATGGGACAGATGATTGAGGATATTGAACTTGCTATCCGTTGCAAGAAGCCTGTTTCTCTTTGCAACAGAGTAGGCGGTATGATTCCTACAACAAAGAATGTTTTAGACTCAATTTTAGAAATGGATAAAAACGGAGGTGCAGAATAATGGTAGTTTTTGAAAAACCTAAATCACTTACAGATAATGCACTTCATTACTGTCCGGGCTGTACTCATGGTATTATACACA
This sequence comes from Clostridia bacterium, assembly GCA_045661305.1. GTDB lineage: Bacteria > Bacillota > Clostridia > UMGS1840 > UMGS1840 > UMGS1840. Next base: position 7,874 of record JAZRFJ010000023.1, read on the forward strand.
GACTTATTGCAGAAGTAATTGACGAGCTTGGAATAGAAGGCAAAACAATCGGTGTTGCACCTGTTGGCTGCAGTGTTATGGCTTATGACTATTTTACAGTTGACATGGTTCAGGCGGCACACGGTCGTGCACCTGCTGTTGCAACAGGACTTAAAAGGTCAGACCCTAACAATATAGTTTTCACATATCAGGGTGACGGTGACTTAGCCGCTATTGGTACTGCTGAAACAGTTCACTCAGCAGCAAGAGGTGAAAACATCACAGTTATTTTTGTAAATAATGCAATCTACGGAATGACAGGCGGACAGATGGCGCCTACTACTCTTCCCGGTCAGGTTACACAGACTTCACCTTACGGTCGTGATGTTGAAGCAGTAGGTCTTCCTGTAAAGGTATGCGAAATGCTTTCAAATGTTGACGGTGCTGCATATTTAGAGAGAGTTGCTGTAAACAATGTAAAAAATGTAAGAAATGCTAAAAAGGCAATCAAAAAAGCATTTGAAAATCAGATAAACAAAAAAGGATTTTCACTTATAGAGGTTATTTCAACCTGTCCTACAAACTGGGGTGTTTCTCCCGAAGAAGCATTAAAATGGGCAGAAGAAAAAATGATACCTTACTATCCGCTTGGAGTTTATAAAGATAAAACCAAGGAGGGCGAAGAATAATGACAAACGAAATATTAATAGCCGGTTTCGGCGGTCAGGGAATTTTATTCTCAGGAAAATTCCTTGCTTATGACGGTCTTTTAAATAATAAACAGGTAAGCTGGCTTCCGTCTTACGGACCTGAAATGCGTGGTGGTACTGCAAACTGCAGTATCATCATATCAGATACAAAAATCGGCTCTCCGATTGTATCAGAACCTGATATTTTAATTGCAATGAACAAACCATCTTTGGAAAAATATGAAAATGCAGTTAAAGAAAACGGTAAAATTTTTGTTGACAGCTCTCTTATTGACAAAAAAGTCGACAGAACTGACGCAGAAAGCTACTATATACCCGCAACAAAGCTTGCTTCAGATGAAAATTTAACAGGCCTGGCTAATATGATTATGATTGGTTATATGATTGCAAAAACAGGAATAATGGAATTTAAAAATGTTGAAGCAGCAATGAAAAAAGTTATTCCTGCAAGAAAGCAGAATATGCTTGAGGTTAATATGAAAGCAGTTGAACTTGGATATAATTACAAGGAGGACTAAGCTATGAACAACCAAATAAAAGATATCGGTATGCGTCTTAAATTTATGCGCGAAGACAACGATATTACTACAAAAGAGATGGCTGAAAAGCTTAATATGGAAGAAAAGGAATATATAAAATTTGAAGAAGGCGAAAAAGACTTCCAGTTCAGCTTTATATACAATGCAGCCGAAGCTTTGGGAATTGATGTTCTTAATCTTATAAGCGGTGATTCCCCTACTCTTTCTATGTGCTGCATGGTTGAAAAAGGAAAAGGCTACAGTGTAAAAAGAGCTCATGAATATGACTATAAGCATCTTGCTTATACATTCAGAAACAGAAAATCAGAGCCTTATCTTGTTACAATAACTCCTGATGACAAACCGCCTGTAATGCACGGTCATGAGGGTCAGGAATTTAATTATGTGCTATCCGGAAAAATGATTTTATATATTGGCGATATTTCCTATGAGCTTTCAAAAGGCGACAGCATTTATTTTGATTCAAGCGTTCCGCACGCTGAAGTTGCAAAAGGCGACAAGCCTGTTGAATTTATTGCGGTAGTTATAAAATAAATACAAAGGAAAATAAAAAAATGGCTATATATGAAAAATTTGTGGGTGCTTCAAGAGATGACTTTACTTCTCTTAAAGACGCACAGCAAAACTACAAACTGACATGGAATGATGATTTTAACTTTGCTTATGATGTGATAGATGTATTGGGAACAGAAAAACCCGATAAGCTTGCAATGATTTGGGTTTCCGAGGACGGCGAAGAAAAGCGTTTTACATTCCGTGATATGATGCTCGAATCTAACAGAGCAGCAAATTATTTTAAATATTTAGGTGTAAAAAAAGGTGACAAGGTTCTTCTTGTTTTAAAAAGAAGCTATCTTTTCTGGTTCTGTATCTTAGGTCTTCATAAAATCGGTGCTGTTGTTGTTCAGGCAACAAATATGTTAAAACCAAAGGACTATGTTTACAGATGCAATGCAGCAGAAATAAAGTATGCTATTATCACTGCCGACGGTGACGCAACAGACTGCTTTGATGAAAGATGCGGTGAATATGAAACAATAAAGAAAAAGCTTGTTACAAAGCACAAAAAAATTGAAGGCTGGATAGACTTTGAGGAAGGATTTGAAGCAGCAGATACAGATTGGGTACGCCCGACAGGTGATAAAGGCACAAAAGCAAGTGATGTAATGATGCTTTCTTTCACTTCAGGAACAAGCGGTTACCCAAAAATGATTATGCACGATTTCAGATACCCACTTGGACATATTATGACAGGTGTATTCTGGCACAGAGTTGTAGACGGCGGACTTCATTTTACAATTTCCGACACAGGCTGGCTAAAGAGCCTTTGGGGAAAACTCTATGGTCAATGGCTTGGAGAAAGTGCAGTTTTAGTTTACGATTTTGAAAAATTTGACGGTGCGGACATTCTTTCAAAGCTTGAAAAGTATAAGGTTACAACATTCTGCGTACCACCTACAATGTATCGTCTTATGCTCCAGAACGATGTAAAAAAATACGACTTATCTTCTCTTACACATTGCTGTACAGCAGGAGAAGCATTAAATCCTGAAATATTCAACCGTTGGAAAGAAGCAACAGGGCTTGAAATATATGAAGGCTTCGGACAGACTGAAACAACGCTTTGTATTGCAACAATCTATCCCTGGACAAAGCCTGTACCGGGTGCACTCGGTTTTCCTGTTCCGGGATATGATGTACATATAATAGACGAAAACAACGAGCATTGTCAAAGAGGTACAAACGGAGAAATCTGCATAAGAGTATTGAGCAAAGAAAGAAAACCTTGCGGACTTTTGAAGACCTATGTCGCAAACGAGGCAAAGCAGTCTCCTGTTGTAGAAGGCTTTTACCATACAGGTGATGTCGCATACAGAGATGAGATGGGAATGTTTCGTTATGTAGGCAGAAATGATGATGTTATAAAATCATCAGGTTACCGTATCGGACCTTTTGAAATTGAAAGTGTTCTTATGGAGCATCCTGCTGTAAACGAAGTTGCCGTAACAGGTGTTCCTGATGCTGTAAGAGGTTTTATCGTTAAAGCAACAATCGTTCTTGCAAAAGGCTATGAGGGCTCAGATGCACTTATTAAAGAATTACAACAGTATGTAAAAACTAATACTGCTCCGTATAAATATCCGCGTATCGTTGAATTTGTAGATGCACTTCCAAAAACCTTTAACGGTAAAATAAGGCGTGCGGCAATAAGAGAAAGTGATACCAAGGAATAAACGGGGATGTTAAAAAGTCCAGAACGCAAAAAAGAACTTAAAAGATATAAAACAAAGAAATTCGCTATTTTAATATATGATTTTGAAAATTCTTTTTTGCTATGATAAAAACCTCGCCTCTCGCTGTATACACATACAGCTTCGGGTGTCCCAAAGCTTTGCTTTGGCTCGGTTTTTACATTCTGAATCTTTTTTCCTATCCCCTGAATAATAAGAGGATAAAAAATGTATAAAATAATTGATGCCCATTGCCATATATATCCCGATAAAATAGCACTCAAGGCTACAAAAGCAACAGAAAACTTCTATCATCTTAACATTACAGAGCTTGACGGAACTGTGTCTATGCTAAAGGAAATGGGAAAGAAAGCTAATGTTTCACACTTCATTGTTCAGTCTGTTGCCACATCACCTGCTCAGGTTTCTTCAATAAACCGCTTTATAGCAAACACAGTAGAAGAAAACAAATCTATTATGACAGGTCTTGGTACACTGCATCCTGACAGTGATGATATAAAAAGAGATGTAGAAGAAATAATTTCTTTAGGATTAAAAGGTGTAAAGCTTCATCCTGATATTCAAAAATTCAAGATTGATGATTACAGATGCTTAAAGATATATGAAGAGTGTGAGGGAAAACTCCCTATTCTTATGCATACAGGCGATGAAAGATATGATTATTCAAATCCAAACCGCCTAAAGCCGGTACTTGATATATATGAAAATCTCACAATTATCGGCGCACATTTCGGTGGTTGGTCAATATGGGAGGACGCAGCAAAAGAGCTTTATAAATATAAAAATCTTTATGTTGATTGCTCATCTACATTCTATGGCCTTGATGATAAGAAAATAATTGAACTTATAGATATGTACGGTGAAGACAAGGTTTTATTCGGAACGGATTACCCTATGTGGACACCCGAAGTTGAGGTCGAAAGATTTTTATCGTTAAACCTCAAAAAAAGCACAAACGAAAAAATATTATCCGAAAATGCACAAAAGCTTTTCAACATTGAATTATAATCATAAGGGCTGTGACAATATGTTTTGTCACAGCCCTTGTAAATTTTTAAAATTAATCTTTATCCGACAAAGAAACCTTTGCTTTAACAGTAACTTCCTTTTCGTAACACTCAAAGCAACCATCAACAAGTGCTTTATCCGGTTTTTTGGTAAATAAGCTTACAACAGGAACTATAACAAGTCCTCCGAGCATAGCTATAACTCCGCAATTAATCGGTGACTGTAAAATTTCAGGAAACTCTGGTCTTATAAACATATTTAAAACCATAATACCTGCTCCGAAAATAAAGCTTGTCCATACAGATGCTTTTGTAGCCTTTTTAAAATACAAACCATACAAAAACGGGGCAAGGAACGCACCTGCAAGAGCACCCCACGAAATTCCCATCATATCAGCTATGTAACCTAATTTATCTTTATTAAGTGCAATAAATGCAGAAATTGCTATAAAAACAACTATGAGAACTCTCATAACAAAAACCTGATGTTTTTCTTTCATATCCTTTATGATATGACCTTTTATCATATCAAGTGTTAATGTTGAGCTTGACGCAAGAACAAGTGAAGAGAGTGTTGACATAGATGCCGAAAGAACAAGTATAATAACAATTGCAATAAGAAAATCAGGTAAATTTTCGAGCATTGTCGGAATAATTGCATCAAATCCACCTGTCGGAAATCCGTCAACAACATTTAATTTATCTGAAAAAAGTCTTCCAAAACCGCCTAAGAAATAGCAACCACCTGCAACAACAAGAGCAAAAAGTGTTGAAATTATTGTACCCTTGTTTATATCCTTTTCACTTTTTATCGCATAAAACTTCTGAACCATCTGCGGGAGTCCCCATGTTCCCAAGGATGTAAGAATTACAACAAAGAAAAGATTAAGCGGGTCAGGTCCGAAAAATGAATTATAAACACCAGGAATTTCAGCTTCAATCTGTGCAAGTCCGTTTAAAGAACCTATAAAACCGCCGTTTAAAGACATAACAGCACCGATTACTGCAACTATACCAACAAGCATGATTATTCCCTGAATAAAATCATTTATAGCTGTTGCCATATATCCGCCTGCAATAACATAAATTCCTGTTAAGATTGCCATAAGAATTACACAAACAGAATAATCAATTCCCGGAAATGCCATTGAAAAAAGTCTTGAAAGTCCATTATAAAGAGATGCAGTATAAGGAATTAAGAATATAAACACTATTATAGAAGATGCAATTTTCAGTCCTGTGCTATCATATCTTTTCCCAAAAAACTCAGGCATTGTAGCACTCCCCAAATGCTGAGACATAAGGCGTGTTCTTCTTCCTAAAATAACCCATGCCATAAGTGAGCCGATAACAGCATTACCTATACCTATCCAGGTAGAAGCTATACCGAATTTCCAGCCGAACTGACCAGCATACCCTACAAATATAACTGCTGAGAAATAAGATGTACCGTAAGCAAAAGCTGTAAGCCAGGGGCCAACGGAACGCCCCCCCAACACAAAACCATTTACATCTGTGGAATTCTTACGGCAATAAAGTCCAACCGCAATCATAATTCCAAAAAAAACTACTAACATTAAAATTTTCAGTAACATAAATAAAAAACTCCTTAAAGTACAATTTTTACACATCTGAAAGATACTCTAACATATCTGAAAAACAATCATAAGCAATTTTGTAGCCTATATTGTATACATCTTCAAGCTTCTTTCTGTCCTTTTCTATTCTTCCTGCAACAAGAGGCTGTGACGGTCTTATAACAAAAACCTTCCCCTCTTTTTCAAGCGCCTTTATATAAGAAAGCGTATCGTTATACATTATATGGCGGTTTTTCATGGCCTTAACTATGCCAGGATATTTTCTATACAAAAGCTTCATCAAAAGCCCGTTTTTATCAGCACTTTTCTCATATCCGTCGGGCTGTGTAAGGACAATAACATTTTTCCCATAACCCATAGATATAGATTTTTTTATAGGAATTGAGTCTGACATTCCACCGTCTAAATATTTCTTAGCATTATATTCAACAATCTCCGACACTAAAGGTAACGATGCAGATGCTCTTAACGCATCCATTTGGTTTTTCAAATCAGAAAGCTCGATATAATCCGCTTCCCCGCTTATAACATCAGTTACAGCTGCATAAAGCTTCATTTTGCTGTTTCTGTAAGCTTCGTAATCAAAAGGATTGAATTTATTCGGAATTAAATTATACGCATAATTTGTTTCAAAAAGATTGCCTGTTTTAATAACATTTGAAAAGGAGCAGTACTCTTTTTTCCCAACATGGTCAACTGTTGCCTTCATTGCTCTGCCCTTTTGTTTTGAAAGATAGCTTGTAGCATGAATAGCACCGGCTGAAACACCGATTATATTTTCAAATTCTATATCGTTTTCCATAAAACAGTCGAGTACGCCCGCTGTAAAAACGCCTCTTAATCCGCCACCCTCAAGAACTAAACCAGCTTTAAACATTTTTTCATCCTTTCGTTCTAATCTAAACATTTACCATCATAGATTGGTGCATTTCTTCTTGCAAAACTTTCAAAATCACCGTTATCAAGATGGTCTCTTATATCCTGCATAAGCTTATTGTAAAAATAAAGATTGTGCATTACGCAAAGACGCATTGCAAGCATTTCCTTCGCCTTAAAAAGATGTCTTACATAAGCTTTTGAAAAACGCTTACAAGTAGGACAATCACAAAGTGGGTCTATTGGTGAATCGTCAGTTTCATATTTTTTGTTTGTTATATGCAAAATTCCCTGATGTGTAAAAAGTGAGCCATGTCTTGCATTTCGTGCAGGCATAACACAATCAAAAAAGTCAATTCCTCTTAAAACTCCGTTTAAAATATTTCCGGGAGTTCCTACCCCCATAAGGTACCTCGGTTTGTCTTTTGGCATATAAGGCTCTACGGTTTCAATTATGTGATACATTTCCTCGTGAGATTCGCCTACTGCCAAGCCACCTATTGCATAGCCGGGCAAATCAAGCTCAGCTATTTTTTTCATATGCTCTATTCTTAAATCATCATAAGTGCTTCCCTGATTTATTCCCCAGAGCATTTGTTCTTTATTTATTGTGGTATCAAGAGAATTTAATCTTGTCATTTCTGCCTTACATCTTTTTAACCATCTGTAAGTTCTTTCGGTTGAAGCTTTTGTATATTCATATGTCGCCGGATTTTCCACACACTCATCAAAAGCCATAGCAATAGTTGATGCAAGGTTTGACTGAATCTGCATACTTTCTTCAGGCCCCATGAAAATCTTTCTTCCGTCTATATGCGATGAAAATGTAACGCCCTCTTCATCTATTTTTCGTATATTTGCAAGAGAAAATACCTGAAAACCACCGCTGTCAGTAAGAATAGGTCGGTCCCAGTTCATAAACTTATGAAGCCCGCCCATTTCTTTAACAACCTTGTCTCCAGGTCTTAGATGAAGATGATAAGTATTAGAAAGCTCAACCTGACAACCAATGTCCTTTAAATCGAAAGCGGAAACAGCTCCCTTTATAGCGGCAGCTGTTCCCACATTCATAAACACAGGCGTCTGGATTGTTCCGTGGACAGTTTTAAACTCTCCTCTTCTTGCATTTTTTTCCTGTTTTATTAATTTATACATTTCCCTTTTCCTGTTTTAACTTAATTTTTAGCTGTTAGTTGTTTCATCTGAAGTTGCATTTTCAGAAGATTCTACACCCTCAGAAACTGTTTCGCCGTCAACCTCGTCATATTCCGCTTCTTCTTCACGCGGTGCGTTTGCAACAGAAACTACCTTGACATCATTGTCAGGTCTCATAAGAATTACACCCTGTGTATTTCTTCCCGCTGTTCTTATATCCTCAGCTTTCATTCTTATAACAACACCTGCTGAAGTTATAATCATAACATCTTCGCCGTCAGTAATTGAACGGGCACCGGCAATTTTACCTGTTTTTTCTGTAATTTTATAGGTTTTAACACCCATACCGCCTCTTTTTTGAACATGATATTCATCATAAGAGGTACGCTTTCCAAGACCGTTTTCTGAAACAATAAGAAGGTCAGTATCCTCTTTAACTGTACTCATACCGATAACATAGTCGTCTTCTTTAAGACGGATACCTCTGCAGCCTCTTGTAACACGGCCTTGTGAACGGGCATCACTGCACTTAAAGCGGATTGACATACCGTTATATGTTGTGATTACAGCTTCGTCATTATCTTCAACTATTTCAACTTTAATAAGCATATCGTCTTCATCAAGCTCGATAGCTCGGAGTCCTCCTGTACGATTTGTATCATACTCAGTAAGAGCAGTTTTCTTGATAACACCGTTTCTTGTTGCCATAAGAAGATATTTATTGTCTTCAAAATTACGCAGTGTTATTGTTGCTGATACATGCTCATCTTTTTCTAAGCTTAAAAGGTTTACTATCGCAGTTCCTTTTGCTGCTCTTCCCGATTCAGGAATCTGGTATCCTTTTAATTTAAACACTCTTCCTTTGTTTGTAAAGAACATGATATAGTCATGTGTTGATGTAACAAAAAGCTCTTCAACGAAGTCTTCTTCCCTTGTAGCAAGACCTGATATACCTCTACCACCTCTTCTCTGGCTTCTGAAAGTATCTGCGGGCTGTCTTTTAACATAGCCGAAGTGAGTCATTGTTATTACACTCTGTTCTTCTTCAATAAGGTCCTCATCATCAATAAGGTCAACTGAAGCTTCAAGTCTTGTGAGTCTTTCATCACCGTATTTATCACGGATTTCACGAAGTTCTTCCTTGATTGTTTCCATAAGCTTATTATGGTCTGTAAGAAGAAGTCTGTATTCGTTGCATTTTTCAAAAAGCTCCTGATACTCATTTTCGATTTTTTCGCCATTAAGCTTCTGGAGTTGTCCAAGTCTCATATCAAGAACACTTTGTGCCTGAATTTCCGACATTGAAAATCTTTGCATAAGCTTTTCTTTTGCATCGTCATATGAATTTCTGATAATATTGATAATTTCGTCAATATTATCAAGTGCAATACGAAGTCCCTCTAAAATGTGCATTCTTGCTTCAGCTTTTTCAAGATCAAATTTTGTTCTTCTTGTAACAATCTCTTCCTGGAACTTGATAAACTCACTTAAAATAGCTTTAAGTCCCATTGTTTCAGGCTTGCCATCCTTTATAGCAAGCATATTTATTGAAAAACTGTCCTGAAGTCTTGTAAATTTAAAGAGCTGATTAAGTACAACCTGCGGATTGGCATCTCTTTTTAACATAATTTCAAGTCTTATGCCTACACGGTCAGAAGAATGGTCATCAATATCAGACAGTCCCTCTATTCTTTTGTCTTTAACCATATCAGCAATAGACTCAACAAGAAGTTTTTTATTAACCTGATACGGAAGCTCAGTTACGATAATAGATGATGTGCCGTCTCTATGCTCCTGTATCTCGGTTTTTGCTCTTATTATTATTCTACCCTTACCTGTATTGTAAGCACTTCTTATACCGCTTCTGCCCATAATTGAAGCACTTGTCGGGAAATCTGGTCCCTTAATATGCTCCATTAATTCCTCAACAGTTATTTCGGGGTTATCAATCTGTGCAATTACACCGTTTAAAACCTCTGTTAAATTATGAGGCGGAATATTTGTTGCCATACCAACAGCGATACCTGAGCTTCCGTTTATAAGAAGTGTTGGTATTCTTGTTGGTAATACGAGTGGTTCTTTTCTCTTTTCATCAAAGTTTGGAGCAAAATCAACTGTATTTTTCTCTATATTTTCGAGCATAACATTTGAAAGTCTGCTCATTCTTGCTTCTGTATAACGGTAAGCAGCAGGTGGGTCACCGTCTATTGAACCAAAGTTACCGTGACCGTCAACAAGCGGATATCTCATTGAAAAGTCCTGTGCCATTCTTACCATAGCATCATAAACTGAAGCATCACCGTGCGGATGGTATCTACCGATAACATTACCAACTGTGGTAGCTGATTTAAAGAATGGTTTATCAACAGTAAGATGTTCTTCAAACATTGAATAAAGTATTCTTCTGTGAACAGGTTTAAGACCGTCTCTTACATCAGGAAGCGCTCTTGCTACAATTACACTCATAGCATAGTCAATAAACGCATCCTTCATTCTTTTTTCTATATCTATATCTACAATTTTTTGCGTTTCAAAGTATTCTTCAAAATGAGAATCTTCATAGTTTTTATTTTTCTTCGCCATTATTACTATACCTTTCCTTTCAAAATGATTAGGACATTTTTATACATCAAGGTTTGTTACATACTGTGCATTCTCTTCAATAAACAGTCTTCTTGGCTCAACCTCGTCACCCATAAGAACTGAGAAAATATTGCTCGCTCTTTCTGCGTCCTCTAAAGTAACCCTTAAAAGTATTCTGTTTTTAGGGTCCATTGTTGTTTCCCAAAGCTCTTCGGGATTCATTTCACCAAGACCTTTGTATCTGCTTATATCTACTTTTGCATTTGCGTCACCGTCTTTTAGTTCTTCGCTTATACGGTCTCTTTCTTCATCTGAAAATGCAACAAATGTTTTCTTTCCTCTTGTAAGCTTATAAAGAGGCGGTTTTGCAAGATATATATGACCTGTTTCAACAAGAGGCTTCATAAATCTGAAGAAAAATGTTAAAAGAAGTGTCTGGATATGTGCTCCGTCGACATCGGCATCCGCCATAATAATAATTTTGTCGTATCTTAATTTTTCAATATTAAATTCAGCCGCAATTCCTGTACCTAAAGCCTGAATAACAGGGGTGAGCTTATCATTTCCGTAAACCTTGTCCGCTTTTGCTTTTTCAACATTGAGCATTTTACCCCAAAGCGGAAGTATTGCCTGATATTTACTGTCCCTGCCGTTTTTAGCCGAGCCGCCTGCAGAATCCCCCTCGACTATGTATATCTCTGTCATAGTCGGGTCTTTTACGATACAGTCTGTAAGCTTTCCCGGAAGTGTACTTGAGCCAAGCGGTGTTTTTCTGCTTGCTTCTCTTGCTTTTCTTGCAGCTATTCTTGCACGGGATGCCATAAGTGCTTTTTCAATAACAGCTTTACCGACTGCCGGATTTTCTTCTAAGAAATCGGAAAGCTTTTCTTTGACCATTCCCTCAACAAGCCCTCTCATATCCGAATTTCCGAGCTTTGTTTTTGTCTGTCCCTCAAACTGTGGCTCTTCTAATTTTACTGATATTACGGCAATAAGACCTTCCCTTGCATCTTCACCTGTAAGCTCCTCATCATCTTTTAACAGCTTATACTTTCTTGCATAATCAACAAGTACCTTTGTGAGTGCAGATTTAAAGCCTGTTTCATGAGTACCGCCCTCAGTTGTGGAAATATTATTTGCAAAAGACTCAATAACCTCGTCATACCCTGTGTTCCAGCACAAAGCGATTTCAGCCATACTGCCTTTCTTCTCACCGCTTACATAAATAACTTCTTCATGTATGTTTTCTAAAGTTTCTTTTCTTAATTTTTTCTCATTAAAAAGATACGAAACAAAGTTCTTTATTCCGCCATCATAATGAAGAAGCTCACTTCTTTCTTCATCACCTCTTAAATCAGAGAATTTAATTTTAATTCCACCATTTAAGAATGCCTGTTCTCTTAATCTTTTTAAAAGAACATCATAATCGTAGTAGGTTTCTTCAAATATTTCTCCATCAGCCCAGAATGTAACCTCTGTTCCTGTTTTATCAGTTGTTCCGATGGTTTTCACTTCACCCGAAGGCACACCTCTTAAATATCTCTGATGCCAGATATTTTCTCCGTCATGCACTGTTACCTCTAATTTTGTTGAGAGTGCATTAACAACAGATGCACCAACACCGTGCAGACCGCCTGATACCTTATATCCGCCGCCACCGAATTTTCCGCCTGCATGAAGCACAGTAAAGATAACATCAATCGTAGAAATACCCATTTTAGGATGAATTCCATGCGGAATACCGCGTCCGTTATCCTTAACTGTAACTGACCCGTCTTTATTTAATGTAACATCAATCTGGGTACAATAACCTGCAAGTGCTTCGTCAATACTGTTATCCACAATTTCATACACCAAATGATGCAGTCCTCTTATTGATGTAGACCCTATATACATACCCGGTCTTTTTCTTACAGCTTCAAGCCCCTCAAGCACCTGTATCTGATTTTCATCATACGATGCATCAACTTTTTCAATTTCATTAGATTCTTCATTTAATCTTTCTTGAAGTACTTTTTCCGTTTCCTGCATTTTCGTACCCTTCCTTTAACTAAAAAATTTTCTGTTCTGTATTGTCTTTGAATTAAGCGGTGATAAATATACCACTTCTTCGCCACTTAAAAAAGCAACAATTGCTGATTTTGGTATATCTTCCGTAATACTTATAAGTCTGTTATCACGCTCAAGCTCTTTAAAATGTTTTTTTGTATATTCAGACATATAGAGGAGGTCAAAATCAAATATTCCAAGTATATCATTTTTATGCAAAACAAAATCGTTTCCTATATGGACATACATATATTTTCCCTCCGTATTTTTATTAAAAAAATAAGCAGAAATCCGGAGAAAAAATTTCTTTGGAAAAGCCTTTAAAAACTCCCCGGAATTACTGCTTATATTATACCACAAATACGCAAATTTGTAAAGTTTTTTTACAAAAAAACTTCAAAAAATATCCATTATTTTTGTGTTTTTTATCCCTTGTTTTTATGTATCCTCCGTATTATATTTTTTAATCAAATTTTCCATGTCTTTTTCTCTTAAAACTATAATTTTTTCCTCACATTTTTCCATTCTTTTTAAAATTCCGTATGTTCCGTCTGTACTATGTCTATCAATTGCAATAACATGGTGATTACACATACCCGAACAGATTTTATGAGTTTTGAAAACAATCGCTCTTGCAATATTTTCAATAGTACAAACTTCATCTTTTGCAAAAAAGATTGTGTATATGTCTTTATCTTTTAAATACTTTGTTTCATAGAAAAAATCAGTTATAAAAATGCAAAAAGATATTATCCCAAAAGATGAAAAAAAGACAGCCAGACTGTAAAAAACAATATCACCCATTTTAACACCTCCCCTATTATTTTATGATAAAAAAGTATATAAGTGAAAAAACAGCCTTAAAAGCTAATAAAACTTAAAGACTGTTTTTCTTTCTATAACTAATTCTCGAATATCTTACCAAGTACTGTTGCAGCAGTAGTAGCAAGCTTATCTTCAGTTTCAGTGACTTTTGTATCCTCACTGCCGTAAAGAACTACACTTCCTATTGCATCCCCCTCAGATATAATAGGTACAGCTACAAAACAAAAATATTTGTCAGTTGAATCACTTACAAAAACGCGTGTGCTATCACCGCTTTTTGAAGTAAGCGGTGTTCTCTGATTCATTATTCTTTCCAAAGAGTCAGAAACTTTTTTCTCAATAAGCTCCTTTTTTCCTGTTCCGCTTACAGAAATAACAGCATCCTTATCTGTTATCGCCGCGCTAAGTCCGCTAATCTTGCAAAGTGCCTCCGCATACTCTGTCGCAAAATTCATAAGCTCACCAACGGCAGAATATTTTTTGAAAATAACTTCCCCGTCTTTGCTGGTGAAAATTTCCAAAGGATCGCCTTCATGGATTCTCATAGTTCTTCTTATTTCTTTTGGGATAACAACTCTTCCCAAATCATCTATTCTTCTAACAATTCCTGTTGCTTTCATATAAAAAATGCTCCTTTTGGTTTTTATTACAACTTTATTTTGTGCGAAGCGTGGAATTTTTATGTAAAGAAAAAAATGGGAAATAATTTTTAATTTTTTAAACAAAAAACAACTATCTCTTTTTTCTAAGAAAAATAGTTGTTTTTATATATTTGATAGATATGCAACTTTTCAAAAGCACTTCAAGTGCGAAGTAAAAATAGTGCAGAACGGACAAACTGAACCCGCAGGGGTAACCCGAAGCTGTATGCGATACAGCGAGCGGTGAAGTTTGTTCGTAGCATAAAGCAATTTTTTATTTCTTCTGCCAAACTATAAGTTAACACAAAACGATATGTTTTTTCTTGATTTATGCGTTCTGTACATTTTTACAATGCACTTTTATATTAGTCAATAATTCTTACTCTTACAACTCCGTCAATCTTCATAAAATCATCAACCATTTCAGACTTTACTTCACCAATAACGTCAATCATTGTGCAAGCAATATTCTTATTTGATTTATTAATCATATTTTCAATATTCATAGAAAGCTTTGAAAATTCATTTGTAATCTGTGAAACCATTGATGGAACATTCTTATGGAATATAAGAACTCTTTTTCCCTCACCTCTTGGCATAGAAATCGTAGGGTAGTTTACAGAATTAACTATATTTCCGTTTTCTAAGTATTCTTTTGTCTGACGAGCTGCCATTTTCGCGCAGTTTTCTTCAGATTCATAAGTTGAAGCACCAAGATGCGGTAAAGCAATAACTCCCTCAACATTTGCTATATCGTCATGTGGGAAATCCGTAACATATTTTGCAATCTTACCGCTTTTTAAAGCTTCTTTAACAGCTTCTTCATCAATAAGTCCGTTTCTTGCAAAGTTAAGCACCTTAACGCCGTCCTTCATCTGTGAAATCCCCTCTGCGTTAATAGTGTTCTTTGTGCTTTCCATATAAGGAACATGAATTGTTATGTAGTCTGAATTTTCATAAATTTCTTTTAATGTAGTTGCTTTTTTTACATGCTTTGAAAGCTTCCATGCAGCATCAATTGAAATATAAGGGTCATAACCTATAACATCCATCCCAAGCTTTATAGCCTCATTTGCAACCATATTTCCTATTGCACCAAGACCGATAACACCGAGTGTTTTACCCTCAATCTCGTTTCCCGCAAAATTACTTTTTCCTTTTTCAACTTGCTTTGCTACATCTTCTTTAAGTGTTTTTGCCCACTGTATTCCGCCAAAAATATCACGCGATGAGAAGAGAAGTGCCGCAACAACAAGCTCTTTTACAGCATTAGCATTTGCACCCGGAGTATTAAATACAACAATTCCCTTGTCACTGCATTTGTCAAGCGGAATATTGTTAACACCTGCCCCTGCTCTTGCAATAGAAAGAAGCTTGTCATCAAATTCCATTTCGTGCATAGATGCACTTCTGACCAAAACGGCATCTGCTCCTGTAAGTTCATCTGTTATAGTATAATTTTCAGGCCTAAGGTAACTAAGTCCTTCATCTGAAATTTTATTTAAAGTAGCTATTTTAAACATTTTTTTGTCCTCACTGTTATTTATTTGTTTTCTTCTTCAAATTTTTTCATAAATGAAACAAGTGCTTCCACACCCTCTATCGGCATAGCATTATATATACTTGCTCTCATTCCGCCAACCGTTCTGTGTCCTGCAAGATTTACAAAGCCTGCAGCGGTTGCTTCTTTAATAAATTTTTTATTAAGCTCATCACTTGGTGCTAAAAACGGAACATTCATAAGAGAACGGTCTTCTTTCACAACAGTTCCTTTGAAGAAATCTGATGAATCAAGGTAGTCGTAAAGCAATCCTGCTTTCTTTCTGTTTATTTCTCCGATTTTTTCAACTCCACCCATTTCTTTTATCCATTCTAAAACAAGTTTGCAGATATAAATAGGATATGTAGGAGGTGTATTATACATTGAGCCATTGTCAGCGTGTATCTGATAATTAAACATTGTAGGAGTAATATCTCTTGCGTTTCCTACCAAATCTTTTCTTATTATAACAACTGTAAGCCCTGCAGGTCCGATATTTTTCTGTGCACCGGCATAAAGCATTGCAAACTTTGTAACATCAAGCTCTTGGGATAAAATACAAGATGAAATATCAGCAATAAGAGGAATATCGCCTGTATCTGGAATTTGGTTATATTTTGTTCCGTAAATTGTATTATTAAAGCAAATATGTACATAATCTGCATCTTTTCTGAACATTTCTTTTTCAAGCTTTGGAATATAGGAAAAAGTTTTATCCTTACTTGAAGCAACTGCACAGCAGTCACCATATTTCGAGCCTTCTTCAAAAGCTTTTTTTGCCCACTGACCTGTGATTACATAATCAGCTTTACCGTTTTTGTTCATGAGATTTAATGGTATCATAGCAAACTGTGAAGATGCACCACCCTGTAAAAACAAAACATAGTAATCTTCAGGAATACCCATAAGCTCTCTAAGAAGTGCTTCTGCCTCTTCAATAATAGGCTTATAAGCTGAGCTTCTGTGGCTCATTTCCATAACGGACATACCTGTTTCGTTGCAATTTTCCATTTCTTTAGCTGCTCTTTTAAGAACTTCTAAAGGTAACATAGAAGGTCCTGCACTAAAATTATAAACTCTTTCCATAATAATTCTTTCCTTTCCAAAATAACTAAAGAGTAAAATAAATAATTAAAAAAACAATTCCGAAAATTTTATAAAAATCTTCGGAATTGAAATTGCATAATTATATTATTAAATACAATATTTTTATTTCAATGTTGATAACCAAGGTGGCAATGAGAGGTCGTCGTCTCCATCTTCCGAAGCATTTTTGCTAAGCACTTCAACTGCATCACTAACAGCACTTTCGCCTGAGCCTGAACCTGAAGCCGAAGAGGCTGAGGAACCACCGGAGGAAGTGTTGAATCTCATTGTTTCCTGTTTTTTGTCATCTTTCTTAAATGGGAAATTCATAATGTCATCTTTGAAGCGTTTTTGCTTATCGGAAAAGTCAGTAGCAACAATCGTAACACTAAGTTCATCTTCCATTTCGTCATTAATTACAACACCAAATATAAAGTTTACATCAGCATCAACATGCTGTTGGATAACACTTGCAGCCTGATTAGCCTCTAAAAGTGTGATATTTGAGCCACCTGTGATATTAAGAAGCACACCTTTTGCACCATCAATAGATGTTTCAAGAAGCGGACTTGAAATAGCCTTCATAGCAGCTTCTTCTGCTCTGTTTTCTCCGCTTGCACTTCCTATACCCATATGAGCGTATCCTGTGTTCTGAATAATAGCCTTAACATCTGCAAAGTCACAGTTTATAAGACCGGGAACAACGATTACATCACTGATACCCTTTACACCCTGTCTTAAAACATCATTCGCAATCTTAAATGAATCAAGCAAAGAAGTTGTTTTCTCTACAATACTGAGTAATTTATCATTCGGAATAACTATAAGAGCATCAACATTTTCTTTGAGATTATCAATTCCTCTTTTAGCAGCATTTGCTCTTCTCATGCCCTCAAAAGCAAAAGGTCTTGTAACAACACCTACTGTGAGGATTCCCATATCTTTTGCAATTCCTGCAACAACAGGAGCAGCACCAGTTCCTGTACCACCGCCCATTCCGGCAGTAACGAACACCATATCGGCTCCCTGAAGTTCTTTTGCAATTTCTTCTCTGTTTTCTTCTGCTGCTTTTTCACCGATTTCAGGGTTAGCACCGGCACCAAGCCCTTTTGTGAGCTTTTCACCAATCTGAATTTTAACATCAGCCTTTGAGTCAGCCAAAGACATCTGGTCTGTATTAATTGCAATAAATTCAACCAGATTAAGCTTATTTTCTATCATACTGTTGACAGCGTTACATCCGCCGCCACCAACACCGACAACTTTAATTGTAGCCGGTTGTACCATTCCTGGTATAGGCATTTTTATGTACCCCCTATATATTATTTCGAATAAATACACATTATTATTTTTATTATAACATGCCTTACTCTAAATTTCAAGTCTATTTTACAATTTTTTTGATTTTTTTTGAATTTTTTATTTTTTTGCTTCTATTCTTCAGTTAAGTTTTCACTTTCTTCGGGTGTTTCTTCTTTATTTTTTTCATTAGAAATTTCTTTTTTCAAAAAAGCATAGTTTGAAATTATATGATGTCTTATCGAAGCAAAGTTGTTAAAAAGTCTTGTTCCAAAAACAACTACAACTGCAAGATACAAATCAAGTCCAAGTTTTTCCCCAAAAAATATAATAAGACACGCAAGTGCGGCATTGCAAAAAAGTCCGGAAATAAAAATCGCCATATTAAAATTTTTCCTAAGACTTGCATATATTCCGCCAAAGACAGAATCAAGTGCAGCAAGAATACTTACAGCAAGGTAAATCGAATATCCTGGTGTTACAACCCAGGGAAGAAAGAGTGCAACAACCACTCCCAAAACTATACCGATAACAGTAAAAAGCATTATTTCTTACCTCCTTGCGTTGTTTCAGTTGGTGACGCATATTTAAAGGAAATTGCTCCCTTATATGCAGGAACAGTAACAGATGATAACTTCTTTATATCAAATTCAAAGCCATAGCTTTGAAGTTCTGACACTACCCCACCTCTGAAAAGAAGGGCAGATTCAAGTGTGTCGCTGTTGCCGATTGCATTGATAATAAAAGGAGTTGCTATTCTTACATTATTAACACTCAAAACACTTCCGACGCATCTTATTTCAGAAAGTGCTGTTAATCTTTCTCCGTTTATTGAGATTGCTTCAGCACCTGCATCCCTAAGCTCATTTACAACAAGAAGAATATCGCTGTCATGAAGAATGTAAATGTTATCCTGATATTCGCTTTGAGACGAAAACTTACTGTCATTCATCTTAACAATAAGGCCTTCTCCCGTAACCTCTTTCATTCCCGAAAGTATTTCAGCATTATCAAGCTGTGCTTTTAAAAGCTTAGTAGTCGCATTAGTATCATTTGCAGCATCCTTATACTTTTCAAGATCACTTGTTACTCTTAAGTAATCACTTAAGAGTGCCTCATTTTTTTCCTTTTCCTTTTGATAAAGTGTCTGGAGTTCAGCAGACCTTAGTCCGCTTATCGTTCCCTGACCCTGATTTAATCTGACACTTTTAAACTGCCATGTTATGCAAAATGCAAGTATGCTGCAAACTATGGCAATAGATATTTTCGCTTTAATTTCCGCTTTCATCTTCTGTAAACACCGCCTTATATTCTTCTACAAATTTAAGCTCTCCCGATTTCCCCTCGGGGATAGATTCATAAACCTCTTTTATAAATTTTACTCTGTATGATAAGTTACCGCCTGCTCCTACATTACATCTTACATTACCCTTAAGATAAAGTATAAGCTCGCTGTTTTTGCAAGAAATTTTTTCTGTTATATCAGATATTCCCACATTTTTAATTTCCTGTGCAAGAATAAGAAGATTTGAAAAAACAGTTTTATCTTTAGGATTTACAACCTTTCCAACTTCAAATTCCATAATATCTGTATTATCCACTTCAGGGACATTGTATTTTTCCTTTTTATCAGCAGTATCAAGCACCTTTCCATGCTTGTCCACAACAAGATAAAGAGATTCTCCGCAAGCTATCTGTGCAATAGGCTTACATTCCTTTATATTTATAATTATTCCTGACGGAAATGTTCTTTTAACCTCAGCAGCATCAACAAAACTTAATTTCTCAACACCGTCTTTTGCTTTTTCACACTGAAAAGTAAAAATATTTTTTGAAATATAGATACCACTTGCGTCTATTATTTTATCCTCTGAAAGTATAGTATTCCCGTTTACGATAATATTATTTACATTAAAAATAGGAGTAAGAAATGCACACAAAATCAAAAACACAACTAAAAATATGTTTAGAAAAACATGCTTTTTTCTGAATACTGACATTTTTTGTTTCTTTTTAAGTTCGCGGTATGAATAGAAATCCGACTCAGTTCCGTAATCAATATTATCAAAATTATTTTCTTGTGTTTCATTATAAATCTGATTTTCTGTTTCCATATTTCTCCTCCTTTCTTGAGTAGAATTGTTTAGAAGCAAAAGCTTCTAAACAATCTTTATATCAGCACCAAGTGCTTTGAATTTTGGAACAATGTTTTCATATCCTCTTATTATATGGTGAGAATCCTCAACAATTACCTGTTCACTTATTCCAAGCGAAGCAACTATCAATGCCGCACCTGCTCTTAAATCTTCGGCAACAACTGTTCCGCCATACATTTCATCTATATTGCCCTTTATTTTCAAGGTATTCCCAAACACATTTATATTTGCACCAAGCTTTCTAAGCTCAGGCACATGATTAAATCTTCTTTCAAATATATTTTCTGCAATAAGACTTGTGCCCTTTGAATTTATAAGGCAAGCCGTAATTACAGGCTGTGCATCTGTCGGAAAACCCGGATATGGTGCAGTTGAAATCATATCAACTGCTTTAAGTCTGTTTGGTGCAATAATAGTAAGGTCATTATTTTTTATAAGCACCTCACAGCCTGCGCGTGAAAAAGCTGAAACTGTGCTTTTTATATCATCGACAGGAGCATTATTCAAAGTAATTGTACTTCCTGTAACTGCAGCTGCAGCCATATATGTCGCAGTTTCTATTCTGTCGGATATAACTGTATATTCACAGTCACGGAAATTCTTTTCTTTCTTTATTACTATTCTCTCTGTACCTGCACCGCTTATTTTTGCACCTGCACGATTTAAAAACGCTGCTAAGCTTTTTATTTCAGGCTCTGCTGCAGCATTTCTTATTATTACATCTTCATCGGCAGCGAGTGACGCAAGTATTATATTTTCTGTTGCTCCGATACTAGGAAATGCCAGATAATACTCTCCGCCTTTTAGCTTATTGTATTTAAAATCAAGACTGCCCTCATTTTCCTTAATTTCTGCACCCATTTTTCTTAAAACATCTACATGAATATCAATAGGTCTTTTCCCAAGCTCACAACCGCCAGGAAATGGCAGATTGCCCTCACCCTTGTCAGCAATAAAAGCTCCTAAAAATATAACAGAAGACCGTAATGCTCCCATTAAATCACATGGCACATCTTTAACGCAACTATCCTTTGCATCAACTGCAAGTGTTCCGTTATCATAAACAACATTGCAACCAAGATACTGAAGTATTCTTATAGTAGAAGCAACATCGCTTAGTTTCGGGCAATTATGTATGATGCTTTTCTTTTTTGTAACAATAGTTGAAGCAAGTATCGGAAGAACAGCGTTTTTTGAGCCTGATATATTTATACCACCGCTTAATTTTCTTCCACCGTTTACAACATATTTCATATAACAACTCACCTTCCGTTTTTTCGCACTTTGCACTTTTCGCACTTTTTGCACTTTTCGTACTGTTATTATATGAAAATATTATAAAACTGTTACTTTACTACACTTTTTAAGACCTCAAAAATTCTTTTGTCACCATCAAGGACGCAAAGCGATTCCATTTTGTTCTGCATTTTCATTAATTTTTCTTCATCATTTATAAGATTTAAAATAATTTCGCAGAATTTTTGAGAATTTAGTTCACTTTCCTTTATAAGTATTCCGCCACCATTATCGGCAATAACACTTGCATTTTTAGTCTGGTGGTCAGCTGTTACATTAGGTGACGGAATGAGAATACAAGGTTTTTTTGTTGCACAAAGCTCGCTTACTGTCATTGCACCTGCTCTTGTAACAGCAATATCGCATGCACAAAGTAAGGTCGGCATATCATCAATATATTCTTTTATTATTATATTTGAACTAACACTTTGTGTACTTTTAATAAACTCGTCGTAATATCTTTTTCCTGTGCCTACATAAACAATAATCCCATCGTTATTTTTTACCTTATTTATAAGAGAAAGAAATGCTTCGTTTAACTTTTTCGCACCCAAGCTTCCGCCAAAGCAAAGAATAACTTTTTTATCATCAGCTATCCCAAGTTTTTTTCTTGTCTCTTTTTTATCGCAGTTTACAAATTCTTTTCTTACAGGATTTCCTGTTACAACACTTCTGTCAGGAAATTTTAAGAACTTATCGGAATCAGGGAACGCAAGACAATATTTTTTTGCATCCTTTGAAAGAAGTTTTGTTGTAAGACCAGGAAAAGCATTTTGTTCAGTTATTATAAACGGTGATTTAACTCTCTTTACAGCCTCCATAGCCATAAAGCTTATATAACCTCCGCAAGAAATCCCCACATCAGGTTTAAAGTCTTTGGTTATTTTTAGAATTTCTCTGTAAGCCTTATAATCATCGTATAAAATTTTAAAATTATTAAAAAGATTTTTTCTGTCAAGTCCTTTTGAAACATGAAGACTAAACTTTAGTCCCGATGACTTATAGAGTTTTTCCTCGAGATTTCCTTTTGAGCCTATAAAAAGGACCTCGTTTTTCTCATCCTGGGAAACTATATATTTTCCTATGGCAATAGCGGGATTTATATGACCACCTGTACCGCCTGCTGAAATCAGAACCTTCAACCTTTTCCATTCCTCTCATTAAACATTCTAAACTCTGCATTCAACATTCATCATTCTATTATGACCTTCGGCTGTCTTGAAATATTAAGTATCATTCCCATCGACATCATCTGGAATACAAAAGAGCTTCCGCCTGCCGAGAAAAACGGGAGTGGAATCCCTGTTGCCGGAACAGATGATGTTGCAACGGCTATATTTAAAAGTGCCTGAACTGCAACTATTGACAAAAGTCCGAAAGTAAGAATCATAGAATATTTATCAGGTGCATTAAGTGCAATCTTCACTCCTTTTAAAAGGAGTGCAACAAATAATCCTATAACTAAAAGTGCACCTATAAAGCCAAGCTCTTCACATATAATTGAAAAAATAAAGTCATTCTGCGGTTCAGGAATATAGAGGTATTTCTGTCTGCTTCTTCCAAGTCCAAGACCTGTGCCACCGCCGCTGCCTATTGCATAAAGCGACTGAACAACCTGCCATCCCTCATCCTGCTTATATTTAAACGGGTCAGTAAACGAAAGCACTCTTTTAAGTCTGTATGGCTCCAGAAGCACGATAAGTACACCAACGGCAGCAGCCGGGATACCAACAGCTGTAAAAATTCTCAGTGGTATTCCTGCAACAAGCATCATTATTGCGATTGAGCCTACAATAATAATCATTGCAGAAAAATGTGGCTGAAAAAGAAGAAATATTCCTACAAGTGAAAATATAAGTATGCACGAAAAAACATACGGAAGTGTGTTTTTCCACCTCGTATCTGTCAATTTAGAAAGCACATAAGCACACATTATTACTATCGCTATTTTTGCAAACTCAGACGGTTGCATAGAAAATGCACCTATTCTTATCCATCTTTTTGCACCGTTTACCGTTGCACCTGCAACTGCAACAATACCAAGAAGACCAACCGCAACAAAATATACAACCATCCTCATCTTCTTTATAAATCTATAATCAATAAGCGAGGTTACAAATAATGTCACAATGCCAAGAACTGCCCATATAAGCTGATTTCTAAAAAAATATGTACTGTCATTTTTTACATAAAAAGCATTCGGAGAAGAAGCACTGTACACCATAATAAGCCCATAGGCTGTAAGCATAAGCACTATAGCAAGAAAACCTGTATCCATTTCTCCCAAACCGGATTTTAACTTACGAAACACTTTATCTCCCCTTTTCTTCCCTTTTCTTTTTTATACAAATGACAAAAATGCAATTACTGCCGCGATAACAGTTATAAAACTAAATGTAGTAACAATCTTATTTTCGCTGTAGCCTTCCATTTCAAGATGATGATGAAACGGAGCCATTTTGAAAAGTCTTTTTCCGTGTGTCAGCCTGAAGTAACCAACCTGAAGCATAACAGAAACAGCTTCTAAAAGATACACAATCCCTACTATTACAATAATAAGAGGGTCATTATTTAATATTGCAAGAGAAACAACTGCTCCGCCAAGATATAAAGAACCTGTATCACCCATAAAAACTTTGGCAGGATGCAGATTATAAACCAAAAATCCGCATAAAGCACCACACAAAGCTGCACTGTAAGAAACAAGACCGTTTTCTCTGAATACAAGTCCCATAAGCACAAAGAACAATGTTACAAACACAGTAACACTTCCTGCCAGACCGTCAATTCCATCTGTAAGATTAACGCTGTTTATAAAGCCTATCATCATAAACACCAAAAACAGCGTTATAAAATATCCCATTTCAATATTTATTGATGTAAAAGGAATATGGAGTGAAGTTCTTAAAACTCCAAGCTCTATTCCCACTACACAAAATGCTATTGTAACCACAAGCATCATTATTATTTTGCCTATCGGTGATAAACCGAGATTTCTTTTTTTCACAACCTTTATATAGTCGTCAACAAAACCGATAGCACCGCATAAAAGTGAAAATACAACTGCAAAAATCCCTCTTATATCTCTTATAAAAATAACTGAAGCTACAGTTGCGGCAATAATAAATATAAAACCGCCCATTGTCGGAGTTCCCGATTTGCCTTCATGCCATTTTGGACCTATATCGAGTATTTTCTGACCGAATTTCAGTTTTTTTAGTACAGGTATTATAACAGGACCTATAACAACGCTTATTATAAAGCCTATTATTGCACATATTACAGCCTGAAATGTCAAATTCATATTTTTCACTCCTGTCTTTTATTTACATTACTTAATTTTATCAAAAATCTCCTCAAATTTATATGACCTTGAAGCTTTTATCAAAATACAGTCACCGTCTTTGAATATATTATCTATATTTTCAAAAAGCTCATTTTTTGTTTCAAAGTGAAGTGTTTTTGTGCTTGGAAATCCTGCTTTTATTGCACCGTCTCTTATGTATGAGCTGTTTTCTCCGCATGTTATAAGAAAATCTGCCTCATTTTCCTTTACTGCCTCGCCTACCTTAGTAAGAATATCTGTCAAATAATCTCCAAGCTCACCTATTCCACCTAAAATGGCAACTTTTCGTTCGCATTTCTTGTTTTTCAAAACACCAAGTGCTGCTCTCATAGAATCTAATGAAGCGTTATAACAATCAAGTATAATGTCTTTTTCACCTATTTTATACATTTCCTGTCTTAACCCTACATTTTTAAATTTATTAAAGCCGTTTTGTATGGTTTTAGAATCTGCACCAAGCAGTTTTCCGATAGTTACAGCACAGCAGGCATTTTTCACATTATGCATTCCGCTAACCGAAAGAGTATATTTTTCGTTATTCAATAAAAATTCACATTTTTCATCAGAATCAATTACAGAAACATCATAATCGCCGTTTTTAATGCCAAAATATACTGTTTTTTGATTAAGCTTTCCTTTAAGAGATAAAAGCATATCATCATCACCCGAAAGCACCAAAACTCCGTCTTTGTTCATACCGTCTGTTATTTCAAGCTTTGCTTTTAAAATATTTTCCTGAGTTTTAAGATGCTCAATATGTGACATTCCTATCATTGTTATAACTGAAATATCAGGGCAAGCAATCTTTGAAAGATAAGAAATTTCTCCTAGATTACTCATTCCCATTTCCAAAACGGCATATTTTTCATCGCCGTCCATAGAAAGAATGGTAAGTGGAAGTCCTATATCGTTATTGAAGTTTTTTTGTGTTACAAGCGTTTTTCCAAGTTCACCTACAACACTTGCAATAAGCTGTCTTGTAGTTGTTTTTCCTACACTTCCTGTAACTGCAATCACAGTAGGATTAACTTTTTTTAAAACATAAACTGCTAACATTCCAAGAGCTTTTTTCGTATCATCCACCAAAACACAAAAATCCGCCTCGTTACAAATTTTTTCTTTATCGTGTGTAAGATAGCCCGAAGCTCCGTTTGAAACTGCACCTTTTATAAAATTATGTCCGTCAAAATTTTCGCCCTTTAACGGCACAAAAAGCTTCTCAAAAAGATTTTCCCTTGAATCTGTCGAAACACCATAAACAACGCTGTCTTTTTTATTAAAAATCAGCGTTCCGTTTGTAGCATCGACAATTTCTCTTACTGTAAGCTGCATATTTCCCTCACAATTTTTCTTTCATCAAATTCTATATTATAATCCTTAAACTTTTGGACTGTTTCATGACCTTTTCCAAGAAGCAGAATAATGTCATTTTCCTCTGCCATGTCAAGTGCCATTTTTATAGCTTCTTTTCTGTCAGTATTTGTATAAACATTATCTTTTTTCTCTATGCCAACCATAATATCATCTATTATAGCCTGCATATCTTCACTTCTCGGATTGTCACTCGTTACAATTATAACATCGGAATACTTTTCAGCCATTTTTCCCATTTTCGGGCGTTTACCTTTATCTCTGTCACCACCGCAACCAAAAAGGGTTATAAGTCTTCCCCTTTTAAACTCACGGATAGTAGTAAGAATATTTTCCATTCCGTCAGGCGTATGTGCATAGTCAATTATAATCTTATATGGTCTGTCAATATCAACAACCTCGCATCTGCCCATTACTCTTTTTGAGTTTTTAAGGCTCATTCTTACAAATGTATCGGGAATACCCAGTATTCCTCCCACACAGCACACAACAAGGGAATTGTATATTGAAAAGTTACCCGGAATAGGAAATATTACATCGTAACTTTCATTTTTCTTTTTAACAGTATATGAAACTCCATCGTCCATATGCTTAACATTTACAGCACGGTAATCGGACGGGGAATTTATAGAATAAGTAATAAGATTTCCTTTTATATTTTCTTTCATTACTGCACTGTACTCATCGTCTTCGTTAATAACGCAATTTTTACAGTATGAAAAAAACTGTGATTTTGCTTTTGCATAATTTTCCATTGTTTTATGGTAATCAAGATGGTCCTGTGTAAGATTTGTAAATACACCGACTTCAAACTCAATTCCGTATATTCTGTCAAGCGATACTGAATGTGAGGAAACCTCCATAATTGCAAAATCGCATTTTTCTTCAACCATCTTTGCAAAATATGAGAACAGCTCAGGTGCTTCAGGAGTTGTATTCGGAGAAGGTATAACAGTTTTTCCTATTATTATATCATTTGTACCGATAAGTCCTACCTTATAACCACTTTCCTCCAAAGTTGCCTTTAAGAGTGTTGTTGAAGTTGTTTTACCATTAGTACCCGTTACACCTATTACTCTTAGTTTTTTTTCTGGGTTATTGTAAAAATTTGCACAAACAAGTGCAAGAGCCTTGTTTGTATCAGAAACAACGACATTAGTTACTCCCTCTTTTTTTACAGGATACTGCGATATAATAACCTTACAGCCTTTATCAAAAGCATTGTCTATAAAATCGTGCCTGTCTGTATTTATGCCTTTTATACACACAAACACGCTGTTTTCATCTATTGTTCTTGTATCATAAGAAATATTTCCGACTTCACGCTCCATGTCACCCGATGCGGAAATTATCTGTATATCTTTAAGTAATTCATTAAGCTTCATTCGGTTTTTCTGGCATAATTTCTTATACCGTTTCTCCTTTCTCTATTTTTTATTGTGTATCTTCTTTGCTTGCTGTTCCGTCAGAAAATTCTACCGTTACCTGTGTTCCTGCGGATACATATTCCCCCTCCGAAACACCTTGCGAAACAGATTTTACATTATCAATATTTCCCTCTATTCCGACAGCATTTAAGATGATATTGCTCTTCTCAAAAATTTCTTTTACCTGGTAATAGTTTTTACCTACTACATTCGGCATTTTCACAGAATTTGTTGGCTTGGCGTCACCTGTGTATATTATAACCGTTCCGCCCTCTGCTATAACAGCATCAGCTTTCGGAATCTGTATATTAACAGTTTCTCCGTCACCCTCAGTTAAACATCTGAGTCCAAGTTCATTTAGTGTTTGTCTTGCAACGCTGATATTCTCGCCCACTACATCAGGAACTGTTATCTCTCCATCCTCGGACGATACTGTTGTAGGCTGAATACCTATATATCTTAATACATCGTCTAAAATTTTTCCCGCTAAAGGTGCTGCGGTTGCACCGCCTGTATGTACACCCTGCGGTTCGTCTAAAAGAAGAATTAGAACAACCTGTGGGTCATCTGTCGGAGCAATCCCTGCAAAAGATGCAACATATTTTCCGTTACCTCTCGGTAATTTTTCACTTGTTCCTGTTTTTCCGCCTATTCTGAAACCTTCCAGATAAGCCTGACCGCCCGTTCCGTCTGATACAACATCTTCTAAAACACCTCTTAAAATCTGTGAGGTCTGCTCCGAAACCACTTGTCTTACAACTGTTGTGTCTGCTGCTTCTATTATATTACCTTTTGAATCTGTTATATTCTTTATAAGATGAGGCTTTAATAAGTTTCCGTTATTTGCTACTGCTCCGATTGCCGCTAACATCTGAAGCGGTGTAACGGTTGGCCCCTGACCGAAAGAGGCTGTTGCAAGCTCAACCTTATTGAAGCTTCCCTCAGGATAAAATGCGCCTGTTGTTTCACCTGTAAGTTCTATTCCTGTTTTTTGAGTAAATCCAAAGCCTTTATAATATTTATAGAATTTTTCTGTTCCCACACGCTCACCTATAAGAATAAACGCAGGGTTACAAGAATTCATAAGTGCCTGAACAAAGCTCTCGCCGCCATGTCCTGCTGTTTTCCAGCAATGAATTCTTCTGTCTGCAACTGTCTGATAACCGATACAATTAAAATGGTCGTTAATTGTAACAACGCCCTCTTCAAGAGCCATAGCACTTGTTATTATCTTAAATGTAGAACCTGGCTCATAGCTGTCAACAACTGCTTTATTTCTCCAAAGCTTATTAAGATATTCAGAGCGTATCTTAACCTTTTTTTCATTATCTTCCTCTTTTTCAATGACTTCTTTTACAGATTTATCAACAATAGTAAACGGCTCATTAAGGTTAAAGTCAGGCTTTGTTGCCATTGCAAGTATTTCGCCTGTTTTAACATCCATTATAATTCCTGCCGCACCTGCCTGCAAGCTGTAATCAACTATTGCCTGTTCCAAATGCTTTTCCAAAAAATGCTGAATGGTTACATCTATTGTAAGTGTAATATCACTTCCGTCCTGTGCAGAATAATATCTGTCATATTTGTATGGCATTTCTGTTCCGTCAGCATTGCTCGCTGTTACAATTCGTCCATTCTGACCTTTAAGCTTGCTGTCATATACCATTTCAATTCCTAAAAGTCCTTGGTTATCATCACCTGCAAAGCCAATAATATGCGATGCTATATTATTATAAGGATAATATCTTTTTGTGTCCTCATCAAGATAAACACCACGCATATTATGCTTTCTTAATTTATCCGCCTCTTCCTTTTCAATCTTCTTTTTTATTACTACATAAGAAATGTTAGAATCTATCTTTTTTCTTACTTCATCAATATCAAGCTTTAATGTTTCTGAAAGAATTTTTGCATATTCCTCTGCTTTACCCGTATCTCTTACAGTTGCAGGCGAAAGTCCGACAGTTTCAACATCGGCACTTACTGCAAGCTGTTTTCCGTTACGGTCATATATAGTACCCCTTTTTGCATTTATAACTCTGTCCCTTGTCTGTTGCTCAAGTGCTTCTTTTGCAAGGGTAGGTCCCCATATAAACTGGATATATGCTATACGGACAGCGAGCGCAGAAAACAGAAGTATACCGACTAAACACATACATTTTATGCGTGTCTGCACCTTCTTTTTTGAATTAATATTATTTTTTACTCTTTTTTTCATTTAAAATCATTCTTTCATAATTTTTATAAACGACAAAAAACCTATATAGCCAAAAAAACCGAGAAGCTTTCCCGATTTTTTCTTTTTTGATTAATATCTTTAACCCAATCTACCCTACACTATATTATCTCAATCCTTTAAATATGCAACCAAACTGCTTGTAAGGCTTGGTTTTTCTTCACTGTCACGAGGTGTTTCGTTTATGATTGCATAATCTTCCTGCTCAACATTGATATAAACAATCTGGCTTTTTTTTGCTCTGTTCATATTATAGTTTGAAATTGCAATTTCCTCAACTGTTTTAAGGTCAATTTTCTGATTTATTTCAATTTCTGTCTTTTTGTTATCATGTACAATTCTGTTATATTCCTCTTTAAGCTCCGACACTCTGTTTTTCTGTTCGGTAACCTGTGCATTTTTAGAAAGGAGTATCCCTGCACCTACTATAAAAAATAATACAACTGCAACAAATTTAAGAGTTCTTACTCTTTGGCTTACCACTTCTTTTCGTGTTTTTCCGAATGTTACGGAACTTGTACCTGCTTTTTTTCTTATGTCTGTCGAATGCTCGTATTTTCTTGCGAGATTATCATTATAATACATAAGTGCTTTTCCCTTTCTTTTTATCTAATCTGCTATTTTTTCTATTACTCTCAAATGCGCCGATTTACTTCTCGGGTTTTCATTAAGCTCTTCCTCCGACGGTGAAATCGCCTTTCTTGATATAAGCCTTGCCTTTGGTTTATTATTACATATGCATACAGGAAAATCCTTAGGACAAGTACATACATCAACCAAGCTTTTGAAATATTCTTTTACAATTCTGTCTTCAAGCGAGTGGAATGTAATTATACACATTCTTCCTCCCACATTAAGAAGCTCAAAAAAGCTTTCTAACCCTTTTTTTAGTGAGCCAAGCTCATCGTTCACTTCAATTCTTATTGCCTGAAATGTCCTTTTTGAAGGATGCTTTTCCTTTAGTGCCTTTTTTGGCATTGAGCTTTTTATTATCTCTGTCAGCTCGTCTGTTGTCTCAATCTTTTTTATTTCTCTTGCCTTTACGATATTTGAAGCAATGCTTTTAGCATATTTTTCTTCCCCGTAAACGCTTATTATCCTGAGTAACTCACTAAATTCATACTCATTTACAACATTCATAGCTGAAAACGGTGAGGTTTTGTCCATTCTCATATCTAAAATGGAATTTTCTCTATAAGTAAAGCCTCTTTCCTTATTATCAAGCTGATATGAAGAAACACCTAAATCAGCAAGTATGCCGTCAGCTTTACCCGAAAAATGCTCTTTAATATCACAAAAATTTGCTCTTATAAACTGTTTTTCGCATTTATATTTTTCAAGTCTTTCTTTTGCAACCAGAAACGCTTCTTCGTCTCTGTCAACTCCTATAAACTTCCCTTTTTCCGAAAGTCTTTCACAAATACCTGAGGAATGACCTGCACCGCCCATAGTTGCGTCAATGTATGTACCGTCTTTCTTTATAGACAAATTTTCCATACATTCCGAAAATAAAACACTTTTATGAAAAAACTCCATCCGTAACCCTCCGAAAGTCTTTCATTTTTTCTACACTTCTATATTTCAAAAATTTCAAGTAATTCTTTTAATTTATCAGTATCGTTAACAGTTTCGCTTTCATAGCTTTCAAATGCGTCAGCATCCCAGATTTCAAGACGGGAAGAAACACCTGTAATAATAACATCTTTATCAAGCTCTGCAAATTTTCTTAAATCAGGCGGAATAACAAATCTTCCCTGCTTATCTGTTGTAACACATTCTGTTGAGCCGAAAATATATCTTTGAAGCCTACCGCCCGATGAAATCGGCAACGCTCTTAATTTTTCTTCAAGCTCTTTATATCCCTCTTTACTGTAAACAAAAAGGCATTTTTCAAATCCACGCATAACAAGAAAGCTTTCGCCTAATCCATCCCTGAATTTTGACGGAAGTATTATTCTTCCCTTTGCATCAACCGAATGTTTTGCCTTTCCGTAAAACATCTTATTAAAACCTTTCCCAAAGACCTAGATAAAACAAAGCTTGTTTTAGTCCCTGCTCCGATATTTTGTTTTTAAGTTTTTTTCTGCTTCATTTTAAAGAAACTCCACCACAAGTTTCTTTAAAATAAAGCACTTTCCGATAAAAAAACGCAGTTTGAGGAAATTTCTTTCTCTTTTCTTCCATTTTGATGGAATTTTTCAAGTTTTTTCACCACTTTGTGGAATTTTGTGTAACTTTAAACCACTTATACCTATATTATACACTATTTTTGAAAAAAATCAAGTGTTTTTGAAAAAAAACTGAAAAAAATTTAATAAAAATGTAATATTTAAAAAACACCTCTCCAAAACGCAAAAAAATTGTGTATTTTTTGTTTTCTCTATTTACAATTTTCAAATTATATGCTACAATAAAATAGAAGAATATTAATCATTTTTAAAAGACAGGGTGAACATTTTTGAATTCTTTAAACAGAGTTATTGTAATTGCAGGACCGACAGCCTCGGGAAAATCTGCTGTTGCAATTGAAACGGCTAAAAAACTTAATACCGAAATTATTTCTGCCGATTCAATGCAGATTTATAAAGGTCTTGATATAGGGACTGCAAAAGTAACAAAGGAAGAAATGCAAAATGTAGCCCATCATATGATTGATATAGTTGATGCGGACAAGCCTTTTAATGTTAATGATTATTCTAATAAAGCATCAGAAATCATTGATAAAATACATAAAGAAGGCAAAATCCCGATTATTGCAGGCGGGACAGGCTTATATATTAATTCAGTTATATATAATTTCAATCTTCAAAAAGCAGAAAGTAACGAAAAATTAAGAGACGAGCTTACAAAGATGTATGAAGAAAAAGGCGGAGAGTATATGCTTGGGATTCTAAGAGAATTTGACCCCCAAACTGCCGAGCGTCTTCACCCTAACAATCACAGAAGAATTATAAGAGCAATAGAAATGTACAAAACCTCAGGAATAACAATGAGTGAGCAGATTGAGATTACAAGGAAAACAAAAAACAAGTATGATGTGGATTTTTTTGTTTTAAATACAAAGAGAGAAACACTTTATGAAAGAATTAACCTCCGTGTAGACAAGATGCTAGAAAAAGGACTTTTAAAAGAGGTAGATGACCTTTTAAACAAAGGTATTCCCGAAAACACTACTGCAATGCAGGCGATAGGCTATAAAGAAATTCTTCTTTATAAAAAAGGAATACTTACATTTGATGAGGCAATCGAAAAAATAAAAATGGAATCAAGAAGATATGCTAAAAGACAGCTTACATGGTTTAGAAGAAATGAAGAAGCAACCTGGATTGACACTTCACTTTTTAATGACAATGCACACCTAATTTCCGAGTTTATTACAGATAAAATCAAAAGATAGAAAGGATACATTATGGCATCAGAAAGAAAGAAAAACCATCATAATTCAACAATAAGTGTTTTTGTTGTGGTTTTTATATTTATAATGGCAATATGCATTTGGGGTTACGCAAGATTTGCACCTACTGCAACAACACAGACTATTCTTCAGGGCGAAGTACAGGAAACAATAAATGCTAAAGGAATAGCTGTTTTTAAAGAAGAGCTTATGACATCAAGCGAAAAAGGAATATCAATTATAAATTATCCCGACGGGGAAAGAGTTGTAGCAAAAACACATATTGCAACTCTCTACACAGGTAATGTTGATGACGGAAAAAGCACACAGATAAGCGAGCTTAACGAAAGAATAAACTATCTTGAGACGAACATGCGAAACATTCAAAAAGAGAAAGATTCTCATGAAAGTATGAATCAGAATCTTATAAACAAGACAAAACAGATTGCATATTACAGCGTTTCGGGAAATTTTGAAAATCTAATCAGAGAAACAGAAGAAATAAAAAGTATTGTTGCAACAAGTAATACAAGCAACTTAGAGTCTCAGCTTAACGAGCTTAAACAGCAAAGAGACGATGTAGAACGCACAATTGCAGGTAACAAGGAAGAATACATTTCAAAAGAGGCAGGAGTTGTTTATTCGGTGCTTGACGGATATGAAACAACAATAACTCCAAAAACAACAAAGGGCATAGACCCCTCATCTTTCAAAAACTTATGGAATGGAAAACCTGTTGACTATTCTAAAAACGAGGACAGCTACATTTACGGTAAGCTTATAAATAATTTTGAAGTAACAATTTTAAGTCTTGTGGACACAAAAGATATTGCAGGGATAAAAGAGGGACAAACAGCCTATATTCAATTTTCAAAAAGAAATTCAGAGCCAATACCTGCCATTGTTGAAAAGATAAACAATACAGGCTCAAACACACTTATTACTCTTACCGTTACAAAGCAGGTTGAAGATTTCTTAGCTGAAAGAAAATTTGAGTTCAAGTTCGTAAAAACAATCCATAAAGGTCTTAAAGTTCCTGTTGAAGCACTTCAGAATGCAGGCGGAAACAATACCGTGCTTGTTATAAAAGACAGCATTGTAAAAAGAAAGAAAATAGAGGTCTTATCATCAAGAGATGATTATGTGATAGTAAAGGAAAACAACTCCGACAGCGATTCTCTTCTTCTTTACGATTTAGTTATAACAAAATCTAAAAATGTTTCAGAGGGACAAATAATAACAGATTATAAATAAAATATTTTTTCAAAGTTTTTAAAAAATCGGAGGCAAATTAATTGACAATAAGTGAAAAAATTGATATAATAAGATATAATATAGCAGAAAGTGCAAAAAAAGCGGGAAGAAAGGCGGAAGATGTCTTTTTACTTCCTGTTTCAAAAACAAAACCCGTAGAAATGATACGAGAAGTTCTCAAATGTGGTATTAACGCAATCGGTGAGAATTATGTTCAGGAGTTTATTAAAAAATACGAAATTTTAACAGATGAAGTAAAAGAGTATCATTTCATAGGTCATCTTCAGTCCAACAAAGTAAAATACATTATAGATAAAACTCATCTTATACACAGTGTGCACAGCTTGGAGCTTTTAAAAGAAATAGACAAGCGTGCTAAGAAGCTTGAAAGAGTGCAAAATGTTCTTATTGAGGTGAATTACACAAAAGAAGAATCAAAAAGCGGTGTATTTGAAGAAAATCTTGAAGAATTGCTTTACAATTCAAATGCTTTTGAAAATGTACACATTAAAGGACTTATGATGATGCCCCCTGCAAGCTATAATGAAGAAATGCTCAAAAAAACCTTTTGCAGTTTTAACGAGCTTTTTATGAAAACAGCTTTAAAGGATTTTGGCAAAACAGTGTCTATGAATACTCTTTCTATGGGAATGAGTGGAGATTATAAAATCGCAGTTTCACAGGGTTCAACATTAGTCAGAATAGGCTCTACCATTTTTGGCGAAAGAGATTATACAAATAAGTAAATAATTTTTTTGGAGGAATAAATCATGGCAAATGTAATCAAAAACGCACTTGCAAAGCTTCGTCTTATAGATTATGATGACGAAGTAGAACAGGAAGAAGAATTAACACTCTTCCCTAAAAAGAACGAGGTAACAAAAGAGGCTAAAGAGTCTGCACCTGCACCTCTTCCTAAAAGAGGAAAAATTGTTAATATTCACACAACAACTCAGCTTAAGGTGGTAGTTGTTCATCCTGAAAGCTTTGAAGATTCAAAAGAAATTGCTGACCATCTTAAAACAAAAAAACCGATAGTTGTAAACTTAGAAAAAATTGATTCAGAAGTTGCAAAGAAAATAATCGACTTCTTATCAGGAGCTGTTTACGCACTTGACGGAAATATCCAGAAAATTTCAAAAGGAATTTTCCTTATCGTTCCTTACAATATGGGAATAATGGGTGATTTTAAAGATGAACTCAGAAATAAGGTTGTATTCCCATTCTAATGCTAAATAAAAAAACTATTTTAAATCAATTAAATGAGAACGACAAAGATGACCGTATGCTTATGTCGCTTATTTGTGACCGCATAGAAGCATCACAATTAAAAAACTACTCTCTTTTTTCTGACTTTCTTGATTCCACACAGCAACAAAAAGTAAAAACCGTCTTTTCTTTTATGGAAAATGAGCTTTTATTTGCATCAAAAATTAAAAATTCCCAAAACAAGCTCGTTTCCATAAATTCTGATTTTTTTGAAATCCCTACAAAAATACTTGAATTAAATATTCCAAAGGGTTATACTGTTAGTCATTCTGATATTTTAGGTACTCTTATGAGCCTTGGAATAAAAAGGCAGAAAATCGGAGACATTATAGTATCAGACGACGGTATTTTTATTGAAATAAAAGAAGAAATCTACCCTTTTGTTAAAAGTAATCTTACCTCGATACGAAGTTATCCTGTAGAGATAAATGAAATTGATGATGATACCATAGTAGAAAGAGTACAAGAGTATAAAGACCTTAATTTTACTGTTTCATCACTAAGACTTGATTGTGTTGTCAGTTCAATTTTAAATGTTTCAAGAGAAAAAGCAAAGGAATATATCATAGCAGGGAATGTGAAAATTAACCACATTGAAGAAAAGAATTATAAAAAGAATGTTTCCGAGGGTAATATTCTTTCCTTAAGAAAAAGCGGAAGATACCTTTTTTTCAAAGATGACGGCTTATCAAAAAAAGGGAAAAATAAAATTATTATAAAAAAATTCATCTGACTTTCCGAAATTTTCGGAGAAAGGAAAAACCACATTTTTTTGTGGAAGGTAGCATATAATGTTTACACCGATAGAACTTGAAAATATAACTTTTAAAAACGGAGTTATGGGTTTTGACAAAAACGAAGTGAATGACTTTTTAAATGCCATAACAAACGATTACGAAAAATTATATAAAGAAAATATTGCACTTAAAGATAAAAACACGCTTTTATCCGATGCAATAAAGGAATATAAAACAATGGAGGTTGCACTCAGGGATACCGTTGTTTCAGCACACAGCATTTCTGATGAAATCAAAAAGAACGCATATAAAGAGGCAGACAATATTATAAATGACGCAAAAAACAAATGCGATGAAATGTTTAATGAAGCCTCAAA
>JAZRFJ010000024.1:0-11857 GCA_045661305.1 Clostridia bacterium
TCCCTCAAAGCCCATGATTTCCCACATTTCTTCTGTTAAGTGCGGTGCAAAAGGATTAAGAAGTGTAATATATATTTTAAGCTCGTCTTTTGAAATTGACTTTTTCTCATAAATTTCATTAAGAAGTGCCATAAGTGAAGCAATAGCTGTATTCATCTTAAGGCCTTCAATATCCTCAGTAACCTTCTTTATTGTCTTATGGAAGGATTTTTCCAAAGAATTATCCGAAGTTTCTGAAACTATCTGCAAAAGTCCGTGAACTCTCTCTAAAAATCTTGCACTACCCTTAATGCCTGATGTTGACCACGGAGCTGCCTTTTCAAAATCACCGATAAACATTTCGTAAAGACGCATTGTGTCTGCACCGTAATCTCTTACTATATCATCAGGATTAACAACATTTCCTCTTGACTTTGACATTTTCTCACCGTTCTCACCTAAGATCATACCGTGAGAAGTTCTCTTTGCATACGGCTCTTTTGTAGGAACTACACCTATATCATAGAGGAATTTATGCCAGAATCTTGAATAGAGAAGATGAAGTGTTGTATGCTCCATACCACCGTTGTACCAATCAACAGGTGTCCAGTAGTTAAGTGCCTCCTTTGAAGCAAGTGCATCGTTATTGTCAGGGTCAATATATCTTAAGAAATACCATGATGAGCCTGCCCATTGAGGCATTGTATCAGTTTCTCTTTTTGCTTTTCCGCCGCAGCAAGGACAGGTTGTATTAACCCATTCTTCCATCTTTGCAATAGGGCTTTCGCCTGTATCTGTCGGCTCGTAGCTTTCAACTTCAGGAAGAAGAAGCGGAAGCTCGCTTTCAGGGATTGCCACAGGTCCGCACTTTTCACAATGTACAATCGGAATAGGCTCGCCCCAGTAACGCTGCCTTGAGAATACCCAGTCACGAAGCTTGAAGTTCACTTTTTCATGACCTATTCCCTCTTTTGTAAGATGCTCAATTATTGCCTTTTTAGCATCTGCAACTTCAAGACCGTTTAAGAAATCTGAATTTACAAGCTTTCCTGTTTCAACATCTGTAAATGCTTCGTTTTCTACATCCCCGCCTGCAACAACCTCTATAATAGGAAGACCAAATGCCTTTGCAAAATCCCAGTCGCGAGTATCGTGTGCAGGAACTGCCATGATTGCGCCTGTTCCGTAAGACATAAGAACATAGTCTGAAATATAGATAGGGATTTCTTTTTTTGTAAGCGGATTAATTGCATTTACGCCCTCAATCTTAACACCTGTTTTTTCCTTTACAAGCTCTGTTCTTTCAAAATCTGATTTCTTTGCAGATTCAGTCTGATAAGCTTTAATTTCATCTAAATTTGAAAGCTTATCTGCCCACTTTTCTATATATGGATGCTCAGGTGAGATAACCATATATGTAGCACCGAAAAGTGTGTCAGGTCTTGTTGTATAAACTGTAAGCTTATCACCCCCGGTTGTTTCAAAATCAACCTCTGCACCTGTTGAACGGCCAATCCAGTTTATCTGCTGTGCCTTTACTCTGTCAATATAATCAACTTCGTCAAGGTCATCTATAAGTCTTTGTGCATACGCGGTTATTTTAAGCATCCACTGTGATTTTACTTTTCTTATAACCTCGCTGTTACATCTTTCGCATTTTCCCTGTATAACTTCTTCGTTTGCCAAAACAACTTTACAAGAAGTACACCAGTTTACAGCCATTTCCTTTTTATATGCTAAGCCTTTTTTGAAAAGCTGTAAGAAAATCCACTGTGTCCATTTGTAATATTTAGGGTCAGTTGTATTTATTTCCTTTGACCAGTCAAAAGAAAATCCAAGTGCTTTAAGCTGGTCTTTGAAGTGTGCAACATTATTCTCAGTTACAACCTTAGGATGAATTTTATTTTTTATAGCAAAGTTTTCTGTCGGAAGACCAAACGCATCCCAACCCATAGGATAAAGAACATTATATCCCTGAAGTCTTTTCTTTCTTGCTACTATATCAAGAGCTGTATATGACCTCGGATGACCTACATGAAGTCCCTGTCCTGACGGATACGGGAACTCAATAAGTCCGTAAAATTTAGGTTTGGAATAGTCTGAAGATACCTTAAAGGTTTCTTCTTCATCCCATTTTTTCTGCCACTTTTTCTCAATTTCGGTATAGTTATACATATTATAAAATCCTTTCTTAAAACTCAACTTTTTCGCAATCCTGCCAGAGTCTTTCCAAGCTGTAAAACATTCTTGATTCTTCCTGGAATATGTTTACATTTACATCGTTGTAGTCCATAAGCACCCATTCGCATGAAGAATAACCCTCAATGTGAAGCGGTCTTTCTTCTTTCTCTTCCATTTTTGCCTCAACCTCATTTGCAAATGCTTTTATCTGTGTATTTGACTGACCTGTTGCAATAACAAAATATTCCCATACAGAGCTTGACTGCTCTACTTTTAAAACTGTTACATCAAGCGCCTTTTTATCATCTAATATTTTTGCAATAAATATTGCTTTTTCCAAAGCTGTCATTTCCATTATAGTTCTTCCTTTCTTTTTTTATCTAAAAATGCGTTTCTCATTTCAATAAGACATGGTGCAATTTTTTCTTCTCTTTTTATAAGAAGCTTTATTGTTTCGTCGCAAGAAACAAAAATTCCCTCATCAATATCAGAAAATGTTTTTTCTCTTAAATAATTAACAACATCATAATCTCTGTTTGGCTCAATATAATCCGAAATGAAAATTATTTTTTCAAAAAGCGTCATATCAGGTGAGCCTTTTGTATGAAGTCTTACTGCACTGAGTATCTCTTTATCTTTTATTTTATATTTTTTCTTTAAAAGTCCTGCTCCCGCAGGTGCATGAAGCATTTTTTTCATTTGCTTTTCGTATTTATCAAGCTTTATATCTTTTACATAAGAAAGCTGTTCTTCGTAAGAAAGCCTTTTTGCAATATCATGCACAAGACCTGCAAAATATGCTTTCTTAGGGTCTGCACCGTTCTTTTTTGCGAGTAGATACGCTGTCTGTGCAACACCGATACTGTGAATAAATCTTTTCTCATCAACAAGTTTTTTTACTTCCTCTTCAAAGTCGTTATATTCACTTACATCCTCTGTACCATAAAGTCCGTTTTTTAAGATATAATCAAAAACAAAGGTAGAAATTTCATTAAAGATATATTCGCCTTTTGAAATCTTTTCTCTAACTTCAGTAGAAGAACATTTGTAATCAAAAGGGAATGTTATAACATCAGCTTTATACTGTTCCTTTAAGTGTGCTATTTCCTTTTCGTCGCTTTCAAAACCGCTTCTTCCCAAAAATACAAGTGTTGCAAGCTCACATATTTTGTCAGGTTTTTTCCAGGTTTTAAATGCATACAGATTATCCATTCCCATAACAAAATAAATTTTGCTGTCAGGATAAATTCTCTTAAAATAAGAAAGCGTTTCCCAGGTATATGACGGTGTTTCTTTGTTTACTTCATAATCAGATACCGTAACATAAGAAATGTCCGAAAATGCGAGTTTTACCATATTATAACGGTGTGCTTTGTCAGTTTCGTTCTCTTTATGCGGAGCGTTTCCGTTTGGCATAATCACAATCTCATCGCATAAAAGCTTGTCCTTTAAGCTCTTAACAAGCTCAATATGACCGTTATGGACAGGATTGAATGTTCCACCGAAAAAACAAATTTTCTTCATAACTGTATTTTCTCCGAACATCTATTTTTTATTTAATAAGCTCAATCTTTCTTTTGTTTTTATCGCTTGCCTGACGATATACAACAAGCTTGTTTCCAACCACTGAAACAGGGTCGCAACCTACTGCGTCACACAAATCTGCCATAGCATCCTTTGGTGAATAGAATGTATTTTTTAAAACATTTATTTTTATAAGCTCATTTGCTTCCAATGCTTCTTCAATCTGGGCAATAAACTCATCGGATAAACCGCCTTTTCCCATCTGGTAAAGTGCAGGCATATCATTTGCCAAGCCTCTTAAATATGCTCTTTGTTTTGTTGTTATCATTTCTTAATTTTCCTTTCCAAGCTTTCTTTCCAAAATATCTTTTATATGTGAAAGATATTTTTCGTCTTCTTTTGTAAGCTCAATATCCATAAATAAATCTTCTCTTTTTGAAAGTGTTGAAATAAGTGCCATTTCTCTGCGATAACGCTCTATATTCTTATGATGTCCTGATAAAAGCACCTCGGGAACATCACCGTATATGGTTGATGATGGTCTTGTGTACTGCGGATATTCCAAAATTCCGTTCTGATGCGACTCTATTTTTGATGAATCGTCTTCGGAAAGTACACCTTTAACAAGTCTTAAAACTGCGTCCCCAATGGCACACGCACAAATTTCTCCGCCTGTTAAAACAAAATCTCCCATAGAAAGCTCCAAATCGCAGATATTTTCGTTTACTCTTTCATCTATCCCCTCATAATGACCGCATATAATTGCAATATCGTCTTTTTTTGAGAGTTCTTCTGCAATTTTCTGATTAAAAGGTATTCCCTTTGGTGACATCATTATGCAAAAAGGCTTTTTGCCGTTTCTCTCCAAGGAATTAAATGCTCTTATAACAGGCTCATGCTTAAAAAGCATTCCCAAATCTCCGCCAAACGGATAATCGTCAACCCTGTTATGCTTATCTTCTGCAAAATCGCGTATATTTAAAGCATTTACTTCAACAATTCCTTTATCACAGGCACGCTTTATTATACTGCTGTCAAAAAAATTATTTATTATTTCGGGAAAAATAGTAAGTATGCTTACTCTCATCTTGCACTACCTCAATCAATAAGCCCTTCAATAGGAGTGATAATGATTTCCCCTTTTGAAGTATCAATACTCTTCACAAATTTTTTAATATGCGGGATATATGTATCCTTTTTGTTTTCTCTCTTTACAACAAATATATCCGTAGGCCCGCTTACATCAACATCTTTTAATGTGCCGATTTTTTCGTTATCTTCGGTTATTACAGAAAAACCGATAATATCAGCTATATAAAAGCTTCCCTCTGAAAGCTTGGGCAAGTCATTTCTTTTTGCAAAAACTGTTTTATTTTGCAGTTTTTTTGCCTCATCTATACTCTCGATACCCTCAAGCTTTAGTATAACCTGTTCTTTTACAAACTTGACATATTTTATATCATATACTTTTTCTTCTATCACAACAGAGGGAATTTCTTTAAAAACCTCTTTTTCATCGCAATAATGAATAACTTTAATTTCTCCGTGAAGACCTCTTACATTATTCACATATCCGACCTCAAGCATTTCATTTTTATTCAAAGGACTTCCCTCCACTCTAATATTTCTAAAAAACCAAAAAGGTAAAAACAGGGTTATACCACAATAATTTTTGAATTGTGATATACCCCTTTTCCCTCTTAAAGAATGTCTACAATAGTTTTTTTGCGTTCTTTTGGCGTAGCCGCTTTTGCAATACTTCTTATAGACTGTGCAATTCTGCCCTGTTTTCCTATTACTCTTCCGATATCTTCGGGAGCAACAGAAATCTTGTAAACAAAACCATTTTCTTCTTCAACTTCTTCAATCATAACAGCCTCTTCGTTTTCAACGATTGACTTTACGATATAAGTAAGCAAATCTTTCATAGTTACTCACTTGATTTTATAAAAAAATTATAAAATCTTTCCTTTCTCGAAGATAAATTATTTCTCGATATTAGCTTTTTTGAGTAAGCCTTTTACTGTATCAGTAGGCTGTGCACCGTTTGATAACCATTTTTTTGCAGCTTCTGCGTCAATATTGATTGTTGCAGGGTCTGTCATTGGGTTATATGTGCCGATTTCTTCGATAAATCTACCATCTCTTGGGTATCTTGAATCTGCTACTAC
This sequence comes from Clostridia bacterium, assembly GCA_045661305.1. Lineage (GTDB taxonomy): Bacteria > Bacillota > Clostridia > UMGS1840 > UMGS1840 > UMGS1840. The sequence continues at coordinate 5,856 of JAZRFJ010000024.1, forward strand.
TACTCTGTAAAAAGGAGCTTTTTTTGCACCCATTCTTCTTAATCTGATTTTTACTGCCATAACTAATTTCCTCCAATAGTTAATTTTGTTTTTCTTTTCTTTATATTATAATTTTTTTAACTAAAACTTTTTACCACCCATAAGGCCTTTGAATTTCTTTGCGAATTTTTTGTTATTCTTAAATTCTTTTATCATTTTGTTCATCATTTCAAATTCTTTTATCATCTGATTGATGTCCTGGAGCGTAGTTCCGCTACCTAAGGCAATTCTTTTCTTTCTTGAAAATGACATCAATTTAGGATTTTCTCTTTCTTCTTGTGTCATAGAAAGAATTATTGCCTCACTTCTTGTAAATTTCTTTTCGTCTATGTTTGCTCCGTCAATAGCTTTTTTGTCTATTCCGGGCATATAGCCAAGCAAATCCTTAATTGAGCCCATTTTTTTAATCTGTGCAATCTGGTCAAGATAATCCGAAAAATCCATTCCGGCATTCTGCCTTAATTTTTCTTCAAGTTCCAAAGCTTTCTTTTCGTCAACTTCCTGTTCTACCTTTTCAATAAGCGAAAGAACATCACCCATACCGAGTATTCTTGAAACCATTCTTTCAGGATAAAATGCCTCGATATCAGACATTTTTTCGCCTACGCAGGAAAACTTAATCGGCTTTCCGACAACAGCTCTTACACTTAAAGCCGCACCGCCTCTTGAGTCACCGTCAAGCTTTGTTAAAACTATACCGCTAAGCTCTAAAATTTCGTCAAATGCTTTTGCACTGTTTACTGCATCCTGACCTGAAAGGGCATCTATAACAAGAAGCACCTCTGTCGGTTTTACTGTATCGTGAATACACTTTATTTCGTCCATCATATCTTCATCAATATGAAGACGGCCCGCTGTATCGACAATTACTATATCATTAAGATTTTTTTCTGCAAAGCTGACAGCCTCTTTTGCAATTTTAACTGCATCCTTGCAATCATCAATGCTAAAAACAGGAATATTAATCTGTGCACCTAATGTTTTTAACTGATTGATTGCCGCAGGTCTGTATATATCACATGCAACAAGAAGTGGTTTTTTACCTTGTTTTCTTAAATGGAGTGCAAGCTTTGCACTTGTTGTTGTTTTACCTGCACCCTGAAGTCCTGCCATAAGAATTACTGTTGGCGGACGGTCTGCGATTACGATTTTTTCATTACCGCTTCCCATAAGGGCAATTAATTCTTCATTTACTATCTTTATAACCGTCTGAGCAGGAGTAAGAGATTCCATAACCTCGCCTCCTACAGCTCTTTGGGTAATCTTATCTGTAAGCTCTTTTACAACCTTGAAGTTTACATCTGCCTCAAGCAAGGACAAACGGACCTGTCGCATCGCTGTTTTTACATCGTCCTGGGTAAGCTTACCTTTGCCTCTTAAAGACTTAAAAGCTTCATCAAGTCTTTCTCTTAATGAATCAAACATCTCCGTTCCCCCTTTTTAAAAAATATTTTCTATAATATCAAGCTGTCTTGCAGCATCATCCATTTCCTCTTTTTCAAGATGGTTTTTCATTTTATCGCAGGCTTTTTTAAGCTGAAGTCTTTTTTCGTTTATTTTAAGTACACTTTCAAGCTTTTTTATTTTATCAGTTCCCTGTTTTATATTCTCATGAACGCCCTGCCTTGAAATCTCCAAATCCTCACCGATTTCAGCTAAGGAGTAATCGTTATTATAAAAAAGCTCCATTGATATTCTCTGCTTTTCGGTAAGAAGCTCGCCATAGATATCCAAAAGTACAGTCATATTTACATCTATCACAAAAAGCACCTCCCAATATCAACAAAAAACAGCCCCGCTATCAATAAAAAACTCTTGACACTCAAAGTATTATACTACAATTATCCCTTGTTGTCAATAGTTTTTTTAATTTTGTGTAAAGTTTTTTTAATTTACACTCTTTTGGTATTAAAAAGAAGAAAAAACTGCGACTGACAATCAATCGCAGTTTCGTAATCTATTATTATATATTCTTGTAAATGTCATTCAAATCAATTACAGTAACATGCTCATCTTCCTCTAAAACCTTTTGGGTTTTAACAAGGTCATCAGTTTTGAATACCATAAGTGCTTTGCCCTCTTTTTTACCTACAAAGGCATACATATATTCAATAGTGATATTAGCTTTTGTCAATGTCGCAAGAACCTCAGAAAGACCACCCGGTGTATCGTCTATTGCAAGTGCAATAACATCTGTTGACTTAACAGCAACACCATGCTCTTTTAAAGCATCAATTGCAACATCAGGCTTATCAACAATTACTCTTAAAATACCAAAATCCGTGGTATCAGCTATCGAAAGAGCACTTATATCAACCTTGCTTTCTCCAAGAACATCAATGATGCTTGAAAGTCTGCCAACCTTATTTTCAACGAAAATTGAAATCTGTTTTATTAACATTTCTCTCTCCTCCTTATATAAGCTTTCTGTTATCTATAACTCTTTTTGCTTTGCCCTCGCTTCTTGCGATTGATTTTGGGTTTACAAGATGTACCTTTGCACCTATTCCAAGCGTGCTTCTGAGTTTTTCAACTATCTGTCTTTCAATTTTCTCAACAGATTTTACATCGTCCGAAAGCAAGCTTTCACTCATTTCAACATTTACATCAAGAGTATCTGTGTTGTCAACTCTGTCAACAATAATCTGATAATTCGGAGTAATTGTATCTCCGCTTACTTTAAGTAAAACCTCTTCAATCTGTGACGGGAATACATTTACACCTCTTATAATAAGCATATCATCTGTTCTTCCTGCCGGTTTTCTCATTCTTACATGAGTTCTTCCGCATTTACATACAGAATAATCAAGCATACAAAGGTCCCTTGTTCTGTATCTTATAAGCGGTTGACCTTCTTTTGCTATTGTTGTAAATACAAGCTCACCAAAAGAGCCTTCAGGGAGAACTTCTCCTGTGTCAGGGTCTATAATTTCAGCTATGCACAAATCCTCGCACACATGCATGCCTGCCTGCTCGCTACATTCATAAGCTACACCAGGTCCCATAATTTCAGTAAGACCATAAACATCGTATGCTTTAAGTCCAAGCCCTTCTTCTATCTGATGCCTCATATCCTCTGTCCAAGGCTCTGCACCAAAAATACCTGCTTTTAATTTAAGCTGGTCTTTTACTCCCATTTCCTTGATAGCTTCAGCAAGATACATAGCATATGACGGTGTACATAAAAGATGTGTTGTTCCCAAATCACACATAAAACGGATTTGTCTTTCAGTATTACCTGATGATGTAGGGATAACAGTTGCTCCTATTTTTTCAGCACCGCCATGTGCACCAAGACCGCCTGTAAAAAGACCGTACCCGTAAGAAACCTGAACAATGGAATTTTCGTCTCCGCCTGTTGCCGCAATCTGTCTTGCCATTGCATCTGCCCAGATATCAAGGTCATTTCTTGTATATCCCGCAACAATCTGCTTTCCTGTTGTTCCTGATGATGCGTGTATTCTTACAATATCCTTTTTAGGTACTGCAAGAAGGTCATACGGATAGTAATCTCTTAAATCCTGTTTTGTTGTAAACGGAAGCTTTGCCAAGTCAGAAAGCTCTTTTATATCTTCAGGCTTAACTCCTGCTTTATCCATTCTTTCTCTGTACATCGGTACATTTTCATATATTCTTTTTACCTGCCATTTGAGCTTTTCAAGCTGAAGCTTTTTTATTTCTTCTCTACTCATACACTCAATAGCTTTATTAAAAATTCCCATTTTTATCCCTCCGTTCCTATGCGTTTTGATATCCGAGTTCAAATGCTTTTTTATTGATTTCCAAGAATTTTGGTGGAACTGTGCTTTCCAAAGCCAAAATCCATTTTTCGTATTCTATTTCAGAATTTTTGGCAAGCATACCGATTAAAACAACATTAACTGCTTTTATATTACCCGCCTCTTTTGCAAATGAAAGTGCATCAACAGCAAGTAAATCCACCTTCTCTGAAAGTTTATTCTCAATATCCGACGGATATTCCATCGCACCTGTTATAACAGGCATCGGGTCAACTTTTTGTGTATTCACAATAAGCTTACCGCCTTTTTTTAAGTAAGGCAACGCTCTGTAAGCCTCCAAAAGCTCAAAAGCAAGGATAATATCCGCTTCGCCTTTATCAATTATAGGTGAATATACTTTCTCACCGTATTTTACATAAGTTACAACACTTCCACCTCTCTGGCTCATTCCGTGAACCTCCGAAAGCTTTACATCATAACCCTCTTTTATAATTGTATTTCCGAGTATTCTGCTGGCAAGAAGTGTTCCCTGTCCGCCGACACCCACTATCATAATATTCTTAGTCATAATTATTCGTCCTCCTTTTCTATCGCACTAAAAGGACAAAGATTTACGCAAAGTCCGCATCCGTTACACTGAGTAGCATCGATCTCAACATGGTCATCTTTCCACGATATTGCAGGACAGCCAAGTTTAAGACAAAGCTTACACTTCTTACAGTTGTCATTTATTTTGCATTTTCCTGTATATTTAACAGTTTTTAAAAGTGCACAAGGTCTTTGTGCAATTATAACTGACGGTGCCTCGCGGTTTATTTCCTCTTTTACAACCTTTTCAAAATTCTTAAGGTCAAACGGGTCTGCAACAACAACATGTTCAATTCCTATTGATTTACAAAGTGCAACAAGATTTACCTGCTTTGTTTCTTCTTTTCTTATTGTATAGCCTGTTGTTGGATTATCCTGATGTCCTGTCATACCTGTTATGGAGTTATCAAGAATAATAACAGTGTTGTTCCCCTTGTTGTACACAATATCAACAAGTCCCGTTATACCCGAATGCATAAAGGTAGAATCTCCGATAACTGAAACAAGCTTTTTGTTAAATTCTTCGCCTCTTGCCTTTGCCATACCGAGTGCGGCACTTACCGATGCACCCATACATATTGTTGTATCAACGCTTTGAAGAGGTGCAACAGCACCGAGTGTATAACAGCCTATATCTCCGCTTACAACAAGACCAAGCTTTTTAAGAACATAGAATGTCCCTCTGTGCGGACAGCCTGCACACATAACAGGAGGACGAACAGGAATTTGTTCATCAAGCTGTGCAAATTCCGGGTTTTCTTCTCCGAAAATTGCTTTTTTTATCATCTGCGGAGTATATTCGCCAAGAAGTGTGAATTTTTCTTTACCTATTACTTTAACGCCTAAGCTTTTTACATATTCTTCAATAAAAGGGTCAAGCTCTTCTATGATATAAACCTCATCATTTTTATTGCAGAAATCTTTTATAAGCTTATCAGACATAGGATAAACCATTCCAAGCTTAAGATAATTTACTTTATCTGTGAGTGCTTCTTTAGCATACATATATGAAATACCTGCTGTGATAACACCTATCTTTGCACCATTATCCTCAACCTTATTAAAATCAGATGCAAATGCAAATTCTTCAAGCTTTTTCGTTCTTTCTTCTACAAAAACATGTCTTTTAATAGCATTTGCAGGCATCATAACATTTTTTGCAATGTTTTTTTCGTAAGGTTTAAGCTCTATATTTTCTTTTTCCTTTATTTCAACCAAGCTCTGTGAATGTGATACTCTCGTTGAAAGTCTTATAAAAACAGGAGTATCAAATTTTTCACTTAATTCAAATGCTTTTCTTGTAAATTCCTTACATTCTTCCGAATCTGCAGGCTCAAGCATAGGTATTTTAGATGCTTTCGCGTAATGTCTTGAATCCTGTTCATTCTGTGATGAGTGCATACCCGGGTCATCAGCAACACAGAAAACAAGTCCTCCGTTAGCTCCGATATAGCTGACTGTAAAAACAGGATCAGCCATAACATTAAGACCTACATGCTTCATACATGACATACTTCTTGCACCTGCGATTGACGCACCGATTGCAACCTCTGCCGCAACCTTTTCGTTTGGTGCCCATTCTGCATAAATATCATCATATTTAACTATATTTTCAGTAATTTCCGTGCTTGGTGT
>JAZRFJ010000025.1:0-1921 GCA_045661305.1 Clostridia bacterium
GTTTTTTATTTTTTATTTTTTTAAAAATTTTTATAATTTAACTCTTGAAAAAATATATATTATGTTGTATAATAAATTGTGTGAAAAAAGAAAGGTGAGATGAAAAAAATGACTTTTTTAAGTTTTTTTGATTTACCAAATAAGCTGTCTGTTTTTAAAACAGTAGGAATTAATGACTTCATAGATATATTTTTAATTGCATACATAATATATATTATTGCAAAATTCTTCAAGGACACTCGTTCAATGCAGGTTTTATGGGGAATTGCTGTTATAATAATTGTGTTGCAGTTTTCTGAGCTTTTAAAGCTTAATACAGTGAATTTTATCCTGCAAAATGCGATGCAGGTTGGTTTTGTTGCAGTGATAGTTCTGTTTCAGAATGAGCTTAGGTCAGGACTATCAAAAATGGGAAGAAGCAGAATACTGTTTTTTAATTTTGAAGAAGCTAAAGCAAATGATGTAACAGGTGAAATAATTACAGCTATTACAGATGCGGCAAAACACCTTTCAGACAAAAAAATAGGTGCACTCATTGTAGTTGAAAAGAACATTAAGCTTGATGAGAGTATGTTAACAGGAGTAAAGCTTGATGCGGAGGTGTCAAGCGACCTTTTGGTTAATATATTTTATCCAAAAGCACCGCTTCATGACGGAGCAGTTGTAATATCTGACGGAAAAATAGCTTCAGCAGGCTGTATATTACCGCTTTCACAGAATAATTCTCTTGATTCCGAGTTTGGAACAAGACACAGAGCAGGAATAGGAATAACTGAAATAAGCGACAGCGTAGTGGTAATTGTTTCGGAGGAAACAGGAAGAATTACTCTTGCTTGTAATGGTGGCTATAACAGAAATCTAAACCCTTTAAATCTCGAAAAGTCGCTCCGCAATTTGCTTATTAAGGACGAAAAAATGCAATCAAAATCAAAATTGAAGTTGAATTTGAAAAATGCAAAGAAAAAAGATATAAAAAAGTAGGGGAGGAAAGGAAAAATGATTGATAAGATAAGAGGTTTTTTTATAAGAAATACTACTCTTAAAATTTGCTCGCTTATTCTTGCCCTTCTTTTGTGGTTTTATGTGCAGATAGTTCAGAATCCTGAGGTCAGCTATGATATATTTGAAGTTCCCGTTACAATAACAGGTGAGGCTGATATAAACAGCGATGGCTTAGTTGTCGGCGATTTGCCAAAAAATCTCAAGGTTAATGTAACTGTAAGTGCAAAAAGGTCTATGATTAATGTTCTTGATGCCTCTGATTTTACTGCGATAGTTGATGTTTCAAACTGTACTGAAGCGGGAAAGGAATATAAAATTCCTGTAAAGGTGAGGTCAGGCGACAGTGAGGTAAGCGTTGTATCAAAATCACCGTCAAATGTTTCCGTTTATATAGACAGAGTTATAAATGTTGAAAAGGATATAAAAATTTCTTATGACGGAAATCTGGACCAGAATTACTATATTGATAAGGATAATGTTTCAATAAGTCCAAAAACTGCAAAAGTCAGACTTCCTGAACTTAGCAAGAAAAAAGTTGAAAATGTTTTGGTTTCTGTTAATATGTCAGGCGTAAAAAGAACACTTACTAATATATACAACGGTGTTTTAGTAGATAAGGACGGAGAAGTAATAGATGATAAAAATATTATTCTTACAACAGAAAATATAAGTATAACAGTACCCGTTTACAAAAGAAAAACAGTTCCGATTGTTGTGAAAAATTTACCTGCAAATTTAAAGTATGAGCTTAGCTATGATGAAGTTGAGGTTGCAGGCGAAGAAAGAGTAATTAATTCCTTAAAGTCAATTGAAGGCTATATTGTAGGCTACTATGAGGATGAAACAAAAGACTCATACAAAGTAAGACTAAACGATGATGGTCTTATTTTAACAGAAGAAAAAGAAATAATATTTAAGC
>JAZRFJ010000026.1:0-26998 GCA_045661305.1 Clostridia bacterium
TCAGGCTCAAGCGGAGTAGAGCTTACTAATATTGAAGCTACAAAAAATGTTCTTCTTGCCTTAAACGGCAAGAAAGGAAATTCGGTTGATTTAAAAAGCAAGTACATAGATTATGCATACCCTGTTGTAAAAGATGGAAAAACAGGGTATGTTATTTATGTGTATGAAACAAAGGATACAGTTAATAATTTTTCACAAAATATGATTGAAACAATCGTAAAGGCACTTATTATAGGTCTTGTTATTTCGATACTTTTAGGTTATCTTCTTTCAAAAACAATAACGCATCCTATAAAAAACTTAACAGGGCGAGCAGAAAAAATAGCAAACGGTTTTTTTGATACAGGCAAAATGTCTTCCCAAAAAGACGAAATAGGTGTTCTTACAAATACATTTGTTACGATGGGCAGACAGCTTAAAGAAACTGTGTTTCAGATTGAAGACCAGAAAACAAAAATTGAAACTATTTTAGAGTGTTCCTCTGACGGAATAGTTGCATTTGACACAAAAGGAAAAATTATTCTTATAAACCCTGCCGCTGAAAAACAGCTTGGCATAAACGAAGAGTCCGATTTGGACTTTGATTCGTTTTTTTCTAAAGTTTTTGACGATATTGCGTTAGGTGATTTTATATACCTTGACAATGAAAAACAAGTTGTTAAAGAGGGTGTATGGAATGATTATTATCTGAAATTTTATTTCAATAAATTCACATATTCTGACCTCACAACAGGCGGTCTTATTGTCAATGTACAGGATATTACGCAGATGCAGAAATTAGAGCTTTCAAGAAGAGAATTTGTTGCAAATGTATCACACGAGCTTCGCACACCGCTTACAACTATAAAGGCATATATTGAAACCTTGCAGACGGGCGAAGTCGAAGGCGAAATGCAGGACAGATTTTTGGAAACCATGAATAAAGAGGCAGACCGTATGACAAGGCTTGTTTCAGACCTTCTTACACTCTCAAGACTTGATAACGGCGTAAAATTAAATCTTAGCCGTATGTATATTGAAGATATTTTGTCAGGTGTTGCAGAGAGAATGCAATTTGAGGCAAAAACAAAAGAGCAGACTATTGTATATAACTGTATCAACCATATTCCGAAAATTCCGCTTGATGGTGATAAAATGGAGCAGGTGCTTATAAATATCGTGTCAAATGCTATTAAATATACGCAAGTCGGCGGGAAAATTGAAATCTTTTCAAGCTTTATTTCGGATAATGCTATTATAAGAGTAAAGGATAACGGTATCGGTATTGCAAAACAGCATCTTGACAGGCTTTTTGAGAGATTTTACCGTGTTGATAAAGCAAGAAGCAGAGAGCAGGGAGGAACAGGCCTTGGACTCGCTATTGCAAAAGAAATTGTAAATGCTCATGCAGGCGATATTAAAATAAATTCCGAGGTTAATGCAGGAACGGAGATAATAATCACGCTTCCTGTTGATAAGAGTTTGTCGGAGGAGTAAATAAAAAGGGAAAGGAACATAAAATGGGTAAATTATTAAGAGCAATAACAGATGACGGCTTTGTAAAAGCATTTGTATTCGATTCGACAGATGTTGTTTTAAAGGCACAGAAAATTCATAAGCTTTCAAATGTTGCAACAGCAGCTTTGGGAAGAACATTAACTGCTGCTGTTTTGATGGCTGGCGATTTAAAAAACGATAAAGACAGAGTAAGCATACAGATAAAATCCGATGGTGAAATCGGGAATATTGTTTCGGAGTGTTATAAAACAGGGGAAGTAAAAGGCTTCGTTTCAAGCGGCGATGTCAACATTCCGCTAAGAGCAGACGGAAAGCTTGATGTTGCAGGTGCTTTAGGGCATAGCGGCTCATTAAGTGTTGTTAAGGATTTAGGAATGAGTGAGCCTCAGACGGGAACAGTTGAGCTTGTTTCAGGCGAAATTGCACAGGATATTTCCTATTACTATATGCAGTCCGAGCAAATTCCAACCGTTATAGGTCTTGGTGTTTTAGTGTCAAAAGACGGAGTTTTATTGGGAGCAGGCGGATATATGGTACAGCTTCTTCCTGACCATACGGAAGAGGTTATTGATAAAATAGAAAAAAACGCAACAGAGCTTCCAAAATCAGTTTCACTCTTTTTTGCAGAAGATAAGGACCCTAAAATCCTTATGGATACAGTTTTAAAGGATATGCCTTATAAAATTCTTGAGGAGAGTGAGGGAAGCTATAAATGCGACTGCTCACGATACAGAGTCGAAAAAGCAGTTATCAGCTTAGGGAAAAAAGAAATTGAAAAAATGATTGAAGAAGAAAAGAGTGTAGAGGTAGCGTGCCATTATTGCAAGAAGAATTATACTCTTGAGGCAGAGGATTTGAAAATACTTCTTAATATTGCTAAATAGGGCGGTCAAAACGACCGCCCCTTTTTATGAAATTATTTTAAATGTTATGTTAGGATTTTCTTCGTGAACATCAGAAAAAACATCTAATATTTCTTCCATATATTCCATCATTTCTTTAGATAATGTATTTAATCCTACGATTTGAACGAGAAGATTTTCTTTACAATAGCAATCAAGCGAGTCCCACAACGCATCAAGGTTTTCTCCATAGTATTCAGGGAGGTCAAATCCTATTTTTATTACTTTGTAAATTTCACCGATATACTTACAATTTGTAAAATCAAGAATTACAGGACTTTTTATCGGATTAAAAGCGTTTTTGTCATTTTCAAAATTCATACCTTATAACCTTTCTATGAAACTATTTTATAAGTAAAGTTCGGACATTCTTTATGAATATCATCAAAAATTTCAAGCATGGGAGTACAATAATCAATAAAATCAGGATCTAAGGAAAGAAAGCTATGCAGCTCAACCAAAAAATCCTCTTCATCATAAAATAAATAACGCAGGCAATCCCATAAAGCATCCCAGTTTTCACCGTAGTAATCTGGGAGACCAAAATTTTCTTTCAGTATTTTGTGAATTTCACCTATATACCTGCAATTTCCAAAATCAAGAATTACAGGGCTTCTTATCGGCTTAAAAGCATTTTTGTCATTTTCAAAATTCATAATTAAAGAACCTTTCTATGATATTATTTCAAATGTAATGTTTGGAGAATTTTGATGTACTCTTTCAAAAACTCTCCATATTTTTTCCATATAATCATTAAGCTCATCAGAAACCTTGTAAAAACCAGCAATATAAACGGTAAGTTGATTGTTGCAATAATAGTCCAGGCAGTCCCATAATGCAGAAAGATTTTCTCCGTAATATTCAGGGAGGTCAAATTCTTTTTTAATTATTTTATGAATTTCACCGATATGCTTACAATTTGTAAAATCTAAAATAATACTATCCATGTTTTTTCTCCTATTCTATTTCTATAAATGTTTTATAATGGTCATATGTAACAAAAATCAGTCCGTCATTTGAGAACAGAACACGCGAACTGTTTCTATGACCAGTGGTGTAGTTGATATCAGCTTCATACCAAATACGCCCTGGTAAGTGTGGAAGTTTGCGATCATCATTATAGTATTTTTCTCCACCGACCATTTTATTTGGTAAGACGGTATTCAAATTTCCTAACTTGGAATCCCACCCCAAATCTTTAGCATCTTTTTTTGAAATATAATATTCAGGCAATTTACCTAAATATTTCAGATACCAATCAGCACCATCAATCCCCATATCTGTAGCTAAGCCAGCATAAATTACTTTCATAAGCTCAATTCTGCATCGGCAGTTTATGTGCAGTGGCGGAGGCGGGATAACAGTTTCATCAATCGGATAGATTTTTCCATGATTATCTCGGCATTTCTTACAAGTTGTTACATCAATTTGTGCAATCCAGTTTTTCCATTTATTACTTAAAGCATTGTACATTTAATTTACTTCCTTTCCATTTTAACAGATTTTATTGTTTTTTTCAATAGAAAAACGATTTCTTTTAAATTCTTCGTCCCAGTTTTTATAAAATTCCCTTCTTAGCTTATATAACAGATTTGGAGAAATAAAAAAATCATTTGCTATACGCCATGCGGGATAATAATCTGTGTCAGTTGTTAAAAGCTTGAATAAAGGCTGATAATATTCTGAAGTAGTCTTTATACATGCCTGAACTATTTTTTCTCTCTGTTTTTCTTCGAGTATATCGTAGTTAAGGCACATAAAATGCAGAAGTCCTTGTCTTTTGTATGGTACATTTATATTTTTAATTTCACGAAACATTTTCATTTTCCTCCTTTTCTTGTGTTTCTTATGTATTTTGCTAAACTTATCTCATCATTAAGACAGTATTTTTTTAAAAAATTTTGCGAATTATTCTTACTTAAATTGAATTTTTTATGGTATTTTTTAAAATAAAGCTCCGAAAGCTCATTTTCATAGTTATATCTATAATGCTTTTTTGCTAATTTTGTCTGATATTTTAAATATTCCATACAAAGATTAACAGTTGCACTTTTTATAAGACAGCTTTTGCATATCTGACAGCAGGTTTTTTCCATTTTTTCGCAGATTATACATTCTTCTGTGTCAGAAAAGCTGTCGAAAATAAGCTTCTTTTTCTTTTCAATAAATATCACTTCTTTCTTGTTGTGTTTTTGTTGCATTTCTGTTGCAAAAACTATATTAGCACATTTGTTGCATTTTGTCAATACTATTTTGCAACAAAACGCAACTTTTTTGCAACTTTTTTTATTTTTTTATTGCAATTCAGATTTATGTGTGTTATAATGTAATAAAGAAAGGTGGGTGCAAAATGAATTTTCAAAATGAAGAAAATGAAAAAATTTCCCAGCTTGCAGCAAAGTTAAAGGTACTAAAAGACGAAAAGGGCGTAAGCTTAGAGGAAATTGCAGGGGTTTTAGGTATAAACCGTTCAACTGTAAAACGATGGCTTGACGGAAGTACAGCTACAATAAAGAAAAAATATATTGACAATCTTGAAAGATTTTTCGATGTTGCACCAGGGTATCTTTTTGACTCTGAAGAAGAGTATATAAACCTTTCTTATGATTATTACAGCTATGATGAAATAGGTTACCGTTCTTACGCAAGGTATCTTGGTAAGATAAGTGCGGGACTTCCCAGGCTTATGGAAGATGAAGTTGAATACGGCACTCAAAAACCTAAAAAACGAGCAAGAGAGGAAGAGCTTTTCTGGCTTCAGATTAAAGGAGAAAGTATGAACAAGATATATAGAAACGGAAATTATGTACTTGTTCGTAAGCAATCCTATGCACAGTACGGCGATTGTGTTGCGGCTCGCATAAATGAAAATGAAGCAACTGTAAAGTTCTTCAAGCAAGAGGGGAATATTGTGTATCTTATGCCTCATTCAACAGACCCGTCCTTTAAGGTACAGGTGTATGACTTAAAAAAAGACAGCATCGAAATAATGGGTGTTGTGCTTGAGGGCAGAATAGAGGGTCAGAGGCTGTATTTTTAAAAACCATAACATAAAACCAGAACTTTTAAAACGGGCGGATATGAAAATTTTCGTTCGTTTTATTTTTTAGTATATATATTATACCATACTTTAGCTCACTTCTCACACTAACTTGAAAAACCTTTAAACAACAAGGCTTTTAAAACAATTTTTTGAAAAATAAAAAAGTTTTCCACATTTTATTTTGTTTAGTTTAATATAATTTAATTTAGTTATATTTTGTTTTATTTAGTTTATTGTATGTATACACTTTCATTACAGATTGTACACAGATTATATACAGATTGTCTTCAAATTTCTTTTTCTGTTCTTTCAAAAGCCTTGTGATATGACTAATTTTGTGTATATTTTATGAAGATAGTTGACAACTTTTATTTTGGGTGGTATATTGATATTTATAATGGAAAATAATGTATATATTAAAAAAGAGAGAGGTTATCGAATGTTAAAAGAACTGGCAAAATGTATCGGAGAATATAAGAAAAGCTCACTTTTAGCACCGCTTTTTATTACAGGAGAGGTAATAATGGAGGTTATAATCCCTGTTATTATGGCTTTTATGATAGATAACGGTATAGAAAAGGGAGATATGAGTTATGTGCTAAAAATAGGTGGACTTCTTATTCTTACAACTGCAATTTCGCTTATGTTTGGTATGCTTTCGGGGAAAAATGCTGCAATAGCATCAGCAGGCTTTGCAAAGAATTTAAGAAAAAAGATGTTTGATACGGTTCAATCTTATTCTTTTTCAAATATTGACAAATTCTCAACTGCAAGTATTGTTACAAGACTTACAACCGATGTGACAAATCTTCAGAATTCATATCAGATGATTATAAGAATAGCAATCCGTTCTCCTGCTATGCTTATTTTCTCACTTATTATGTCATTCTTATTAAATGCAAAATTGGCACTTGTTTTCTTAGGAATAATTCCTGTTTTAGCCGGCGGAATATTTTTTATTACAAGACATGTGCATCCGATATTTGAATTTGTTTTTAAAACATATGATAAGCTTAATAATGTTGTCGGCGAAAACTTACATGGTATAAGAGTTGTAAAATCTTTTGTAAGAGAGGATTATGAAACAAAGAAGTTCAAGGATGTATCGGAAACGATTTATAACAATTTTGTAAAGGCCGAAAAAATGCTTGCGTTTAACAGCCCTCTTATGCAGACTTGTGTATATACTGCTATTTTACTTATTTCGTGGTTTGGTGCAAAGATGATAGTTGCAGATGAAATGACAACAGGTCAGCTTATGAGCTTTCTTACTTATATAATGCAGGTGCTTATGAGCCTTATGATGCTTTCTATGATTTTTGTTATGCTCACAATGTCAAAAGCCTCTTTAAAGAGAGTTGTTGAAATAATAAGAGAGGAAACAGATGTCAAAAATCCCGAAGAGCCTATTTCTCTAGTAAAGGACGGAAGTATTGAATTTAAAAATGTGAACTTTGGGTACAACAAAAATAAAATGTGCTTAAAAGATATAAATATATCTATAAAATCAGGTGAAACAATCGGAATAATAGGTGGAACGGGAAGTGCAAAATCGAGCTTTGTTCAGCTTATTCCCCGCCTTTATGATGTAAATAGCGGAGAGGTTACGGTTGGCGAAAAAAATGTCAAAGACTATGATTTGACTGCACTTCGTGACAGCGTTGCTATGGTGTTGCAGAAAAACGAGCTTTTTTCAGGTACAATAAAGGATAATTTAAGATGGGGAAATGAAAATGCAACTGATGAGGACATGAGACATGCGTGTGTACTCGCTCAGGCAGATGAATTTATTAAAAAGTTTCCTGACGGCTATGATACGAAAATTGAGCAGGGCGGAACTAATGTTTCGGGCGGACAGAAGCAACGACTTTGTATAGCAAGAGCACTTATGAAAAAGCCGAAAATACTTATTTTGGACGACTCTACAAGTGCAGTAGATACAAAAACAGATTCCCTTATCAGAAAAGCTTTTAAGGAAGAAATTCCAAACACTACAAAAATTATTATTGCACAAAGAATTTCCTCAGTACAGGACGCTGATAAAATAATAGTTCTCGATAACGGTGCTGTTAATGGTTTTGGAACCCATGAGGAGCTTTTAAATACAAATGAAATATATAAGGAAGTATATTATTCCCAGGTGAAAGGGGGCGACGAGGATGGCAGGGCATAGAGGACCAATGGGACGCGGAAGAATGATGCACATGCACGGTAGAAAAGCCAAAAACTCCAAAAAAACACTTCTTCGTCTGCTTTCATATTTAAAGGAATACCGTTTAAGATTTGTGTTTGTATTCGTGTGCATTTTGCTTACCACTTTGGCAGGAGTAAAAGGCTCATTGTTTTTAAAAGAGCTTATTGATGATTATATAACGCCTCTTCTCTCACAAAAAAATCCGAACTTTTCAGGACTTATGAATGCTATTTTTCAGATGGCACTCATATATCTTGCAGGAATTTTAACAAATCTTATGTATAATCTTGTGATGGTTGATATATCGCAGGGAACACTCAAAAAAATAAGAGATGAAATGTTTGAGAAGATGCAGAAGCTTCCCATAAAATATTTTGACACTCATACTCACGGAGATGTGATGAGCCATTATACTAATGATACCGATACTTTAAGACAGCTTATTTCGCAAAGCATTCCGCAGGCACTTTCTTCTGCAATAACAATCGTAGCGGTCTTTTTTGCGATGTTAAAAACGAGTGTGCATCTTACAGTTTTTATCATTCTGTTTGTAACATTTATGCTTTCCATAACTAAGCGTGTTGCAAAAAACAGCGGTAAGTATTTTGGAAGACAGCAGAAGTCTTTGGGAGCGGTAAACGGCTATATAGAAGAAATGATAAACGGACAGAAGGTTGTAAAGGTTTTTTGCTACGAAGATAAGGCGAAAGAGCGATTTTCAAAAATAAATGAGGAGCTTTGTGAAAACGCAACAAGGGCGAATATTTTTGCTAATATTTTAGGACCGATAAACGGAAATTTAGGACATTTGCAATATGTTCTTGTCGCTATTGTCGGCGGAGTTCTTGCCATAAACGGAGTAGGAGGTCTTACTCTTGGTGCGATTGCTTCTTTCTTACAGCTTTCAAAAAGCTTTAATATGCCCATTAATCAGATATCACAGCAGTTTAACTCTATTGTAATGGCTTTGGCAGGTGCGGAAAGAATATTTGAGCTTATGGATGAAGAGCCTGAAAAGGATGACGGTTATGTAACACTTGTCAACGCAAAAACAGAGAATGGGAATATTGTTGAAACAAAGGAACATACTGGACTTTGGGCATGGAAACACCCGCATTCTGACGGAAGTATAACATATACTAAGCTTAAAGGCGAGGTTGTATTATCTGAGGTTGATTTCGGATATACTGATGAAAAAATTGTTCTTCACGATATTTCGCTTTATGCTCACGAAGGGCAAAAGGTTGCATTTGTCGGTGCAACAGGTGCAGGAAAGACTACTATAACAAACTTGATAAACAGATTTTACGATATTGATGACGGAAAAATCAGATATGACGGAATAAATATCAACAAAATCAAAAAGAGTGATTTAAGACATTCTCTTGGAATAGTTTTGCAGGATGTAAACCTTTTTACAGGAACTGTTATGGAAAATATCCGCTACGGAAAGCTTGATGCAACAGATGAGGAAGTGTATGCAGCCGCAAAGCTTGCAAATGCACACAGCTTTATCGAAATGCTCCCCGACGGATATAACACCGTTTTATCAGGGGACGGCTCAGGACTTTCGCAAGGGCAAAGACAGCTTATTTCCATCGCCCGTGCTGCAGTTGCAGACCCTCCTGTAATGATTCTTGACGAGGCAACCTCATCAATAGATACCCGTACCGAGTCAATCGTTCAAAAAGGCATGGACTCACTTATGAAAGGCAGAACAGTTTTTGTTATTGCACACCGCTTATCAACCGTCCAGAACTCCGATGTTATCATGGTTTTGGAAAACGGCTATATCATAGAACGAGGACCTCACGATGATTTAATTGCCCAAAAAGGAAAGTATTATCAACTTTATACGGGAGCTTTTGAATTAGAATAATTATTTTAATTGGCTTTTGGCGATAAATCCGATTTTGTTTCACAAATCTTTCCTCGACATATCCTAATATGCCTGCGGAATATTTGCTCACAAACTCAAATTTCTCATCCAAAATCCAGGTTAAAATAAAGGTGCTTTAGATTAAGTTATATTCAAATAAGACAAACAAACCTGAAAGGAAACTAAAAAAATGGAATACTACGGACCAAAACCTGAAAAATTCACAAAGAAATGGTGGGAATATTTCTGGGACTATTATAAATGGCACGCAATAACAGTTGTTGCAATAATTATTGCAGTTGTCACTACAATAGTGCAAGTATCAAATCAAACAAAATATGATGGTAGCCTTGTATGTGCTGGAAATGTTGCATTCCCGATGGAATTTGAGGAAAAATTTGTTACACATATCAAGGAAGCTGTTGATGACCTTGACGGTGACGGTGAGAAAAATGTTCTTTTGGAACAGCTTACATTTTCAAAGGACGATACTGATGCACAGTATTTGGCTGCAATGCGTACAAAATTTGACTTGAAGCTCCAGACAAATGAAAGCTTTGCTTTTTTTATGGACGAGGAACTTTTGGAGCAAACACTTACAAATGACGCACTTGAGGGTTGTTTTGTACCTCTTAACGAATGGCTTTTGGAGGATATATCCGAAGAAAGCATATATTCCATAAATGACATTCCCTATGCAGTTAAGCTTACAGACAGCAAGCTTTTAAAAGAAGTAGGCTTTCCGACAAATAATTTTTATGCTGTTTTGAGATATAACTATGACGAGAAAAACGAAGAGTATATAAAACAGTTTGAAAATGCAAAAAAAATGCTTAATGCTGTTGTAAAAGAAAAATAAAGAAGTGAAAATTCCAAAAAACATAAAAAAAGAACAAAATTGGAAAAAATATTTCTAAAAACTATTGACAACAAAATGAGAATGTGCTAAAATGTTTTAGATTTGCGAGCATTTTTACTTGCAAATTAAAAAATAAAAATCATTTACGGTCTTGCATCATGTTGAATTTAAAAGTTTCCGATGTGAAAAAAAAGACTGTAAAGAAGTTTCAAACAAGAAAGGAAAGAAAATTATGAGTAACGTAATTTCAATGAAACAGATGTTGGAAGCAGGTGTTCATTTTGGACATCAGACAAGAAGATGGAACCCAAAAATGGGCGAATACATCTTCACACAGAGAAACGGTATCTACATTATCGACCTTCAGAAAACTTTGAAAAAAGTTGAAGAAGCTTACTATTTTGTAAGAGATATCGCAACAGAAGGCGGCGAAGTTCTTTTTGTAGGAACAAAGAAGCAGGCTACTGATACAATTAAAGAAGAAGCACAGAGAATCGGCATGTACTATGTAAATGCAAGATGGCTCGGCGGTATGCTCACCAACTTCAAAACAATCAGAAAAAGAATTGACAGATTATATCAGCTCAATAAAATGGAAGAAGACGGCACATTTGAACTTCTCCCTAAAAAAGAAGTTATCAAATTAAAACTTGAAAGAGAAAAGCTTGAAAAATACCTTGGCGGTATCAAAACAATGCAGAAGCTCCCAAGCGTAATCTTTGTTGTTGACCCAAGAAAAGAAAGAAACGCTATCTTAGAAGCTAAAAAATTAGGTATCCCGGTTGTAGCTATCGTTGATACAAACTGTGACCCTGATGAAGTTGACTATGTAATTCCAGGTAACGATGACGCTATCAAAGCTGTTAAATTAATCGTTGAAACAATCGCAAATGCTGTTGTTGAAGGCAGAGAAGGTGCAGCAGGCGCTATGGAAACAGAAGACGAAGCTGAAGAAGCTACAGAAGAATAATTTTAAAAAAATAAAGAACAGGATAAAAAAGCACTCGTTTGCTTTTTTATCTTGTATATATGTATAAAAGTGTAAGAAAAAAATAGGAGTGTTTGAATTATGAATATTACAGCAACAATGGTTAGAGATTTAAGAGAAACTACCGGCTGCGGAATGATGGACTGTAAAAAAGCTTTGGCTGCTACAAACGGCGATTTTGACAAAGCTATCGAATTTTTAAGAGAGAAAGGTCTTGCTGCTGCTGAAAAGAAAGCAGGAAGAATTGCTTCTGAGGGTATTGTTTCAGACTATGTTGAAAACGGTGTAGGTGTAGTAGTTGAAGTAAACTCTGAAACAGACTTCGTTGGTAAAAACGCTGAATTCCAGGAATTTGTTAAAGCTGTTGCTAAAACAATCGCAGTTAACAATCCGGCTGATGTTGAAGCTTTGCTTACAATGAAAATTGCAGACGGTGAAATGAGCGTTGAAGAAGTATTAAGAGAAAAAATCTTAAAGATTGGCGAAAATATGTCAATCAGAAGATTTGTAAGATATGAAGGAAATGTTGTTTCTTATATTCACGGCGGCGGAAGAATCGGCGTTTTGGTAAAGGTTGATGCTGAGCTTGACGATGATAAGAGAAATGCTGCAAAAGATGCTGCAATGCAGATTGCTGCTATCAACCCAACATATCTTGATAAGGAACTTGTTCCACAGGAAGATGTTGAAAAAGAAAAAGCAATTCTTATCGCACAGATTAAAAATGACCCTAAGAGTGCAGGAAAACCTGATAACATCATTGAAAAAATGGTTATGGGAAGAATTTCTAAGTTCTATACTTTAAATTGCCTCAATCAGCAGGAATTTGTTAAAGACCCTGATACAACAGTTGAGAAATACCTCGCTTCAAAGGGTGTAAAAGTTCTTGAATTTACAAGATTTGAAAAAGGCGAAGGCTTGGAAAAGAAAGAAGACAATTTTGCTGAAGAAGTTGCAAGCATGTCAAAATAAAATTTTGTAAAATATAGTACACTGATTTAATTAATTGGTGTACTATTTTTTCAAGCAGTAAAATGTTGTAATTTGTTAAAATACCTAAAAAAATATAAAAAAGGAGCAAACTATTATGATACCAAAGTATAAAAGAGTTCTCTTGAAATTAAGCGGAGAAGCTTTGGCAGGAAGTAACGGGACAGGGCTTAATTTTGATGTAATGTCAGAAATCTGCAAGCAGATAAAAAAATGCGTGAGCATGGGTGTACAGGTTGCAATCGTTGTTGGCGGCGGCAATTTCTGGAGAGGCAGAGAGGGCGAAAAAATGGACCGTACAAGAGCAGACCATATGGGTATGCTTGCGACTGCAATAAATGCACTTGCAGTAGCTGATTCCCTAGAGGCACAGGGACTTCAGGCAAGAGTGCAGACAGGTATAGATATGAGTCAGATTGCTGAGCCTTACATAAGAGGAAAAGCAATAAGACACCTTGAAAAAGGAAGAGTAGTTATTTTCGGTTGCGGAACAGGTAACCCTTACTTCTCAACTGATACTGCAGCAGCACTTCGTTCAGCAGAAATAGATGCAGATGTTATTCTTCTTGCAAAAAAAGTAGACGCTGTATATGACAGTGACCCAAATAAAAATCCGAATGCTGTTAAGTTTGATAATATTTCTTATATTGATGTTTTAAACAGAGGTCTTGGTGTTATGGACTCAACAGCAACTTCTCTTTGTATGGATAACAATATTCCAATTCATGTTTTTGGTCTTAATGAACCTGAAAATATTGTAAAGGCGGTTTGCGGAGAAGCAATCGGCACCTTTGTAGGAAAATAATAAAAATACTTTTTATTTGTTGTTTTTTTATCATTATTCTATTGACTTTTTACTTAAAATATGGTAAAATAAATCCAGTCTTTAACAAGCGGTACAGAGATGCCGACAAGATGTTTATTTTAATCAGATTTTTATGATATATGTCTTAAAATTGGGCATATGTTATGCTTATATGTTTTTAAAACTCTTGTCGACTCCGATAAGAGTTTTATTTTTTGGAAAAATAAAAAAGACAGAAAGAGGTAAAAATGAGCTTTAAGATAAAAAATGCGTTCGTTTATGATGAAAAAGGCTTTATTAAAAAAGATTTATATGTCTTTGACGGCAAAATAAGCTTTTTTGAAAAAGAAAAGCCAAAAGAAGAATACGATTGTGAGGGAATGTATGTTTTTCCAGGTTTCTGCGATGTTCATGTCCATTTGAGAGAGCCCGGTTTTTCATACAAGGAAACAATCAAAACAGGCACAATGGCAGCAGCAAAGGGCGGATATACAACTGTTTTTTCAATGCCTAATTTATCACCTGTTCCCGATTGTTTTGAGAATTTGGAAAAACAGCTTGATATAATAAAAAAGGATGCTGTTATAGAGGTTATCCCTTACGGTTCAATTACAGTTTCACAAAAAGGCGAAAAGCTGTCCGAAATGGAAGAAATGGCAGATTTTGTGTGTGCATATACCGATGACGGAAAAGGTGTGCAGAATGAAGATTTGATGTATGAGGCTATGAAAAAGGCAGCGTCTTTAGATAAAATAATTGCAGCACACTGTGAGGACGAGAGCTTGCTCAACAAAGGATATATCCACGCAGGTAAATATGCAAAGGAGCATAATCACAGAGGAATTGTTTCCGAAAGTGAATATCTTCCGATAGAAAAGAATTTGGAAACTGCAAAAAAAGCAAATTGTAAATACCATGTGTGTCATGTTTCTGCAAAGGAAAGTATAGAGCTTATACGACAGGCGAAGAAAAAAGGCATAGATGTAACTTGTGAAACAGGACCGCATTATCTTGTTTTATGTGATGAGGATTTGCAGGAGGACGGCAGATTTAAAATGAATCCACCACTCCGTTCTAAAAGTGATAAAGAAGCACTTATTGAGGGGATAAAGGACGGAACGGTTGATATGATTGCAACCGACCATGCACCTCACTCGGAGGAAGAAAAGGGTAAGGGACTTGAGAACAGTTTAATGGGAATAACAGGAATTGAAACTGCGTTTAGTGTGCTTTATACCGAGCTTGTAAAAAAAGGTATTATAACATTAGAGCGATTAATAGAGCTGATAACGAAAAAACCAAGAGAGCGTTTTTCACTGCCTTCAAGCTTTAAAGAGGGCGAAAGTGCTGACTTTTGCGTTTGGGATTTAGAGAAAAAAGTTAAAATAGATGAAAAATTCTTTATTTCAAAAGGGAAAGCTTCCCCATTTTTGGGGAAAGAATTTTATGGAAAGTGTAAGATGACAATATATAAGGGGGAATTTGTATGGCAAGAAAATATGACAGAAAAATAGTGCTTGAAAATGGCGAAGAGTTTTTGGGCTACGGCTTTGGTGCGATGACAGAAAAGGTATGTGAATTATCTTTTGATACTTCAATGGCGGGATATCAGGAAATTATATCAGACCCTGCAAATGCAAACGAAATGATATTAATGACATATCCATTAATTGGTAACTACGGTATAACAGACGAGGATTTTGAAACAAAAAATCTTTGCGTAGGCGGACTTGTTGTAAGAGAATATAACGATATGCCAAGCAATTTCCGTTATACAAAGACATTGTCAGAAACTCTTGAGGAAAATGGTATTCCCGGAATTTATGGCGTTGATACAAGAAAAATCACAAGATTTTTAAGAGAAAACGGAAGCTGTAAGGTGATAATAACAGATGCTTCTGTAAATAAGGAAGATGCACTTGAAAAAATTAATAAAACAGAGCTTCCTAATGATTTGGTTTCAAAGGTAAGCTGTAAGAAAAGATGGTATTCAAGAACATCTAACCATAAATTTGATGTTGTTGCAATAGACTTGGGAATTAAGCTAAGCACAATAAAGAATCTTAACCAGAGAGGTTGTAATGTAACAGTTGTTCCTTACGATGTTACTGCTGATGAAATCCGCTTTATGAAACCTGACGGAATACTTGTTTCAAGCGGTCCGGGGGACCCGAAGGATGTTATGGGCGTTGTAAAAACACTCGAAGCCTTAAAAGGCGAATATCCGATTTTTGGGATAGGCTTGGGACATAATCTTCTTTGCCTTTCTTATGGTGCAGATACTTATAAATTAAAAACACCGCACAGAGGAACAAATCACCCTGTAAGAGTAAAGGAAAGCGGAAAGGTTGTTATTGTTACAGAAAATAATGCTTACGCAGTATGCGAAAAATCACTTGAAAAAACAGACCTTACAGTTACTCATACAAATATTTTATATAACACAGTTGAGGGGGTAGAATGTAAGAAAAACAAAGCCTTTTCCGTTAAGTTCTATCCTGATAACGAATCAGACTGGAATAATGGTAACTTATTTGATAAATTTATTGCTACAATGAAGGGGGAGAAATAATATGCCAAAGAGAACTGATATAAAAAAGGTGCTTGTTATAGGCTCAGGTCCTATTATTATCGGACAGGCAGCAGAATTTGACTATGCAGGAACACAGGCGTGTTTAGCTCTTAAAGAAGAGGGCTACGAGGTAATCCTCGTTAATTCTAACCCTGCTACAATTATGACAGATACAACAATAGCGGACAAGGTTTATATGGAACCGCTTACTTTAGAGTATGTTGCAAAAATTCTTCGTTATGAAAGACCTGATGCAATCGTTCCCGGAATAGGCGGACAGACAGGTCTTAACCTCGCTATGCAGCTTGCAAAGAAAGGTATTTTACAGGAATGTCAGGTTGAGCTTCTTGGTACAAGCAGAGAAAGTATCGAATGTGCTGAGGACAGAGAGCTGTTTAAAAAGCTTTGCGAAGATTTGGGAGAGCCTGTTTTGCCATCAGTTATAACTCACTCTATGGAGGAGGGCTTGGCTGCCGCAGAGGAAATCGGTTATCCTGTTGTTTTGCGTCCTGCATTTACTTTGGGCGGAACAGGTGGCGGTTTTGCAAATAATGAAGAAGAATTTACTGAAATAATGAAAAATGCCCTCCAGCTTTCACCTGTGGGACAGGTTTTGGTTGAAAAGAGCATATAAGGCTATAAAGAAATTGAATACGAAGTAATGCGTGATTCAAATGATACTGCAATCACAATCTGTAATATGGAAAATATCGACCCTGTTGGTATCCATACAGGAGATTCAATCGTCGTTGCACCGTGTCAGACACTTACAAGCAAGGAATGTCATATGCTCAAGGAAAGCGCACTCAAAATTATCCGTGCGCTCAAAATTGAGGGCGGTTGCAATGTTCAGTTTGCACTTGACCCGCAGTCATTTAAGTATTATCTTATCGAGGTAAACCCAAGAGTTTCCCGTTCATCTGCACTTGCATCAAAGGCAAGCGGTTATCCGATTGCAAGAGTTACTGCAAAAATTGCAGTTGGTATGCACTTAGACGAAATTATGCTTGCAAATGTGCCTGCATCATTTGAACCGACACTTGATTATGTAGTAATGAAAATGCCTCGTTTCCCATTTGATAAGTTTTCTTCTGCATCAAACAAGCTTTCAACACAGATGAAAGCAACAGGCGAGGTTATGAGTATCGGAAGAACTTTAGAAGAAGCGTTACTCAAAGCAGTAAGGTCTTTGGAAATCGGAATTTGCCATATTCATATGCCAAAATTTGATAAGGATAAAATGTCAATAGACGAGCTTATGAAATATATCGAGGAAGGCACAGACGACAGACTTTATGCTATTGCACAGCTTATGTATCTAGGTGTTGACCATTCAAGAATATGCAATATCACACAGATTGATATGCTTTTCCTTGATAAAATAAAAAATATCGTTGACTTTGAAAGAGAGCTTGAAAAAGAAGAAAATAAAGGAAATATTGAACTTCTTTATGAAGCAAAAAGAATGGGCTTTTGTGATAAATATATTGCAAAGCTCTGGAATATGACAGAAGACGATGTTTATAACATGAGAAAAGATGAGAATATGTTCCCTGTTTATAAAACAATCGACACTTGTGCAAGTGAATTTGAGGGATATGTTCCTTATTTATACTCAACCTATGAGGACGAAAATGAAACTGTTATCAGCGACCGCAAAAAGATTATCGTTTTAGGCTCAGGTCCTATCCGTATCGGTCAGGGTGTTGAGTTTGACTATTCAACAGTTCACGCAGTTAAAACTATAAAAGACTATGGTTACGAATCAATTATCATAAACAATAATCCTGAAACAGTTTCAACAGATTATACAACCTCAGACAAGCTTTATTTTGAGCCTCTTACAGTTGAAGATGTTATGAATATCGTTGAAATAGAAAAGCCAATCGGTGTTATCGCGTCACTTGGCGGACAGACAGCTATCAACCTTGCTGAACCGCTTATGAAAAGAGGCGTAAAGATAATTGGAACAGACTTTGAGGCTATAGAAAAGGCAGAAAACAGAGATGCTTTTGAAAAGGTTATGGAAGAGTTAAAAATTCCTCAGCCAAAGGGTCAGGCGGTAACAAAGATTGAAGACGGTGTAAAGGCTGCAAACGAAATCGGATACCCTGTTCTTGTTCGTCCAAGCTATGTTTTAGGTGGAAGAGCAATGCAGATTGTTGCAAATGAAGAGGGATTAAGACGATACCTTAAAACTGCCGTTGAAATTGATGAAGACAAGCCTGTATTGGTTGATAAATATATCATCGGTAAAGAACTTGAGGTTGATGCTGTTTGTGACGGTGTTGATGTGTTTGTTCCAGGTATTATGGAGCATGTTGAAAGAACAGGTGTTCACAGCGGTGACAGTATCAGCGTTTATCCGACATTCAGTATTTCACAAAAAGCAAAGGACACAATTTTAGACTATACTAAAAAGCTTGGTCTTGGAATAGGAATTATCGGACTTTATAATATACAGTTTATTGTTGACAATGATGAGAATGTGTTTGTTATCGAGGTAAATCCCCGTTCTTCAAGAACAGTTCCGTTCTTGTCAAAATCAACAGGCTATCAGCTTGCTGATATTGCAACACTTGTTATTTTAGGAAAATCATTAAAAGAGCAGGGAATAAATGTAATGTACCCTGAAGAAAAGAAAAAATGGTATGTTAAAGCACCTGCTTTCTCATTCTCAAAAATCAGAGGACTTGATGCTTATTTATCACCTGAAATGAAATCAACAGGAGAAGCAATCGGCTATGATGAAAAGATAACAAGAGCGCTTTATAAAGCACTTCAGGCATCAGGCATGAATGTTGCAAACTATGGTACAATTTTTGTTACAATAGCAGATGATGACAAAGAAGAAGCTTTACCTTTGGTAAGAAGATTTTATAAGCTCGGCTTTAATATTGAGGCTACACAAGGCACAGCAGATTTTCTTAAAAAACACGGAATTAAAACAAGAACCCGTGCAAAAATCAGTGAGGGCAGTGATGAAATCTTAAACTCTATAAGAAAAGGCTATGTGAATTATGTTATAAACACAAAGGACATCAATTCAGCCTTTGACGAGGGAGACGGATACCAGATAAGAAGATGTGCTGTTGAAAACAATGTTACAATGTTTACTTCTTTAGACACAGTAAGAGTTTTACTTGATGTTTTAGAGGAAACAACATTCTTGATTTCAACAATAGATTCAGAGTAAAGGAATTTAGATAAATGAAACAACTTGATATGACAGTTTTGTCAAATACTTCACTTACAAAAGATGTCTATAAAATGGTGCTTGAGGGAGATACTTCATCTCTCTCTCGTCCAGGACAGTTTGTGAATTTGAAGCTTGACGGACTTTTTTTAAGACGCCCGATTTCCGTGTGCGACTATGACGAAAAAACTCTTACAATCATTTATAAGGTTGTAGGAAAAGGCACAGAGCAGATGTCAACAATGAAAGTGGGCGAAACAGTTGATATTTTAATAGGACTCGGAAACGGCTTTGATGTTGCAAAAAGCGGAGAAAAACCGCTTGTTATCGGTGGCGGAGTAGGCGTTCCGCCAATGTATAATTTAACTAAAAAGTTAATTGAAGAAAACAAAAAACCGATTGTTATTTTAGGCTTTAATAAAGAAGACGAAATTTTTTATAAAGAAGAATTTGAAGCTTTGGGAGCAGAAGTTTATATCTCAACAGTTGATGGCTCTGTCGGCACAAAAGGCTTTGTTACTGATGTTATAAAAAATATTTCTGATTATACTTATTTTTACACTTGCGGACCATTACCTATGTTAAAAGCTGTGTATGATGTAACAAATACAAGCGGTGAGGAAAGCTTTGAAGAAAGAATGGGTTGCGGATTTGGTGCGTGCATGGGCTGTTCTTGTGAAACCAAATACGGAAATAAGCGAATTTGCAAAGACGGTCCCGTTCTTACAAAGGAGGAAATAATATGGTAGGTACAATAGATACAAAGGTAAATTTATGCGGACTTACTCTTGATAACCCTGTTATTCCTGCTTCGGGAACATTTGGCTATGGCTATGAATTTTCAGAGCTTTACGACATAAACATTTTAGGCTCATTTTCATTTAAGGGAACAACAAAAGAGGCGAGATTTGGAAATCCTACTCCAAGAATTGCAGAATGTCCATCGGGAATGATTAATTCTGTCGGACTTCAGAATCCTGGTATTGAAAAAGTTATTTCCGAAGAGCTTCCAAAACTTAAAAAATGCTTTAACAAAAAAGTTATCGCAAATATAAGCGGTTTTTCGATTGATGAATACACATATTGCTGTGAAAAAATAGACAAAGAAGAACAGGTTGGCATAATTGAAGTGAATGTAAGCTGTCCTAATGTTCATAACGGCGGTATGAGCTTTGGAACTGACCCGAAAATGGTGGAAAAGGTTACAAAAGCAGTAAAAGCGGTAACAACAAAGCCTGTTTTTATAAAGCTTACACCTAATGTAACGGATATTGTTTCAATAGCAAAAGCCTGTGAGGCGGGCGGTGCTGACGGAATAAGCCTTATAAACACACTTTTGGGAATGAGATTTGACTTAAAGACAAGAAAGCCTGTTGTAAAAAATGTAATGGGCGGATTTTCAGGGAGTGCTATTTTTCCTGTTGCACTTCGTATGGTTTATCAGGTGAGAAATGCTGTTAATTTGCCGATAATGGGCATGGGCGGAGTTTCATCTGCCGAAGATGTAATAGAAATGATGATGGCAGGAGCAACTGCTGTTCAGGTAGGTGCTGCAAACCTTGTAGAGCCGTATGCCTGCAAAAAAATAATAGAAGATTTACCAAAAGTTATGGAAAAATATAATATAAAGAGTTTAGGAGAGTTAATGTAATGGGCAGAGATGTAATTATTGCTTGTGATTTTAATACAAAAGCTGAAGTTATGGCTTTTTTGGATAACTTCAAGGAAGAAAAACCATATGTAAAAATCGGTATGGAGCTTTTTTATGCCGAGGGTGCAGAGATTGTAAGAGAAATTAAGGGAAGAGGACATAAGATTTTCTTGGACTTAAAGCTTTGCGATATTCCAAATACTGTAAAAAAGACAATGGCAGTGTTATCTAACCTTAATGTTGATATGTGCAATCTTCACGCATTCGGAACAAAGAAAATGATGGAGGCAGCTATTGAGGGACTTACAAGAGAAGACGGAACAAGACCTCTTCTTATAGCTGTAACACAGCTTACTTCAACAAGTGAGGAAAGAATGAGGGAAGACCTTCTTATAAATGAGCCTTTGGATAAGGTTGTAATGCACTACGCAAAAAATGCCGCAGATTGCGGTCTTGACGGCGTTGTTTGCTCACCGCTGGAGGCAAGAAAGGTTAAAGATGTTTGCGGAGATAAATTCTTAACAGTTACACCAGGAGTTCGTTTTGAGTCAGGTGATGTGGGTGACCAGGTAAGAATAACTACACCTGCAAAGGCAAAAGAAATCGGAAGCGACTACATTGTTGTAGGAAGACCTATTACACAGGCAGAAAACCCTGTTGAAGCTTACAGAAGATGCGTAGCAGATTTTGTTGATTAATAAAATGGAGGATATAAAAATGACAGAAAGATTAATTGCTAAAGACTTACTTTCAATCGGTGCTGTTTTTTTCAGACCGAATGAGCCTTTTACATGGGCAAGCGGAATAAAAAGCCCTGTTTACTGTGATAACAGACTTACTTTAACAGATGTAAAAGTTAGAAACGATGTTGAAAATGCGTTGGCAGAGGCTGTTAAGAAACACTATCCTGAGTGTGAAGTTCTTATGGGAACAAGCACAGCGGGAATTGCTCATGCAGCAATAACAGGTCATCTTCTTTCACTTCCTATGGGTTATGTAAGAAGCGGTTCAAAAGACCACGGAAGACAAAATCAGATTGAGGGAAAACTCAATAAAGGCGATAAAGTAGTTGTTGTTGAAGACCTTATTTCAACAGGCGGAAGTGTTATTGAGGTTGTTAATGTACTTAGAGAAGCAGGAGCAGAAGTTCTTGGTGTGGTAAGCATATTTACTTATGGAATGAAAAAAGGACTTGAAAGATTAGAAGCTGCAAATGTTAAAAATGTCAGTCTTACTAACTTTGATGTTATAGCAACTGTTGCAGCAGAAGAAAAATATATCGAAGAAAGTGACATTGAAAGACTTATAAAATTCAGAAATAATCCTTCAGACGAAAGCTGGATAAACTAAGAAATAAAAGGAGCAAAACTATGAGAAGTCTTATAGATATAGTTGATTTATCGGTAGAAGAGATAGACTCCCTTTTAAAAACTGCCGAGGATATAATAGAAAATCCCGATAAATACAGAGATAAGTGCCGTAACAAAAAAATTGCGACTCTCTTTTTTGAGCCGTCAACAAGAACCCGTCTTAGCTTTGAATCTGCAATGATTGAGCTTGGCGGAAGTGTAATCGGTTTTTCCGATGCCCAGAACAGCTCATCTTCTAAAGGTGAGAGCGTATCTGATACTGTAAGAGTTGTAAGCTGTTTTGCTGATATTATCGCTATGCGTCACCCAAAAGAGGGAGCACCAATGATTGCATCTATGAAATCTTATGTTCCGATTATAAATGCAGGTGATGGCGGACATAATCACCCAACACAGACCCTTGCTGACCTTCTTACTATTAAAAGAGAAAAGAACAGACTTGACAATCTTACAATAGGTTTGTGCGGTGACCTTAAATTCGGAAGAACTGTACATTCTTTAATAAGAGCATTTTCAAGATACAAAAATGTGAAATTTGTGCTTATTTCACCAAATGAGCTTAAATTACCTGATTATATCAAACAGGAGGCTCTTTCGGAAAATAACATCGAATTTATTGAAAACGAAAACTTAGAAGAAGTAATGCCGACACTTGATGTCCTTTATATGACAAGAGTACAGAGAGAAAGATTTTTCAATGAGGCAGACTATATAAGATTAAAAGACAGCTATATTTTAGATGCACATAAAATGAAAAATGCAAAAGAGGATATGTGTGTTCTTCATCCGCTACCAAGAGTAAACGAAATATCCTGCGATGTTGACGACGACCCGCGTGCATGCTACTTTAAGCAGGTTTTAAACGGCAAATACATGAGAATGGCGCTTATTTTAAAGCTTCTTGATTTATAGGAGGAATTTTATTATGAATATAGATGCTATAAAAAACGGTATTGTTATTGACCATATAAAAGCAGGCAAAAGCATGGTGATTTATGATTATCTTAATTTAGGCGAGCTTGACTGTACTGTTGCTGTTATAAAAAATGTTGTTTCCAAAAAGATGGGCAAAAAGGATATAATAAAAATTGATTCCGAGTTTGATATTGATTTTAATATTTTAGGTGTTATTGACAATGATATTACAGTTAATATAATAAAAGACGGAGTAAGAGTTTCAAAGGAAAAGCCACAGCTTCCAAAAGAGATAACTAATGTTGTAAAATGTAAAAATCCACGCTGTATAACATCAACAGAGCAGGAAATTCCTCATATTTTCAAGTTAACAGACGAAAAAAGCGGAGTTTACAGATGTATATACTGTGAGTCGAAAGCAAGATGATTTTCCCTTTAATTCGGCATGAGTCTAGTAAAGAATTTGGAATTTTAGCAAAAAACTAAACTCTTTTACGGAGATTATACATATGAATAACAAAATACAAATATTTGAGAATAAGAAAATAAGAACTGCATGGAATGAGGAAACACAAGATTGGTATTTTTCTGTTGTTGATGTTGTGTCTGTTTTAACAGACAGTAAAGATCCAACTGCATATTGGAGAAAACTAAAACAAAGATTGAAAGCTGAAGGAAATGAAACCGTGACAAAATGTCACGGTTTGAAGATGACTGCTCTTGATGGCAAGAAACGATTGACAGATGTTGTTGATACGACTAATATGTTAAGACTTATTCAGTCAATCCCATCTCCAAAGGCAGAACCTTTTAAAATGTGGCTTGCAGAAGTGGGTAAGGAGCGTATAGAGGAAACAATAGACCCTGAAATTGCAATAGACAGAGCACTCGAAACATATCTCAAAAAAGGATATGATAAAGAGTGGATTAATCAAAGAATATTATCCATAAGAGTTCGAAATGAATTAACAGACCAATGGCAACAACATGGCGTTAAAGGTGGGGACTATGCAATACTTACTGATGAAATAACAAAAGCTTGGTCAGGAATGACTACAAGACAATATAAAAATTTAAAAGGTCTTAAGAAAGAAAATTTAAGAGATAATATGAGTACAACAGAGCTTATATTAAATATGCTTGCTGAAACATCTACAACAGATATTTCAAAAGAAGAACACCCGCAAGGGCTTTCGGAAAATATAAAAGTTGCAAAGCGTGGCGGAAATGTCGCCAAGATTGCCAGACAAGCATTAGAGACAGAAACGGGTAAGGCTGTTATTACTTCAAAGAATGCTGTCGAATTAAATCAAATTGTTACAGATTCAATTGAAAGCGTTTCTAAAGAAAAAGAATAAACCTAAAATTCTGTTAAGTTTCATAACACATTAAAAAAAGAAGTAATGATAGGTAAATTTCTTATCATTACTTCTTTCTTTATTTAGGGATTGATTTTTTTAAAAATATGTGCTATAATGATTTCAACGAAGTTGAAATCAATGAATTGCCTGTGGCATGAATTGAAAAATAAAATTTTCATGAATTGAGCCTGAAGACTCATGAATTGTGCTAACGCACATTAAAAGGCAATTTAATTCATGGAGCGAAGCGAGAAATCATGGCGAAATGCCAATTCATGACAACAAATGTTGTCAATTCATTTAAAGAATAAGGAAGTGTTTTATATATGGCATCTAAAAAGAAGAGTGCAAAAAGTTCAAAAATCAGTATTACGCCAAAAAGTACAAAAAGAAGAGCATCAGCTTCAAATGAGCCTGCAATGCTCGTACTTAAATTTTTGATATTTGCAGTTATAATAATAGCGTTATTTTTAAGTATGTATGACGCGGCAGGAAAAATCGGTGAGTGGATAAAATGTGTGCTTACCTCTCTCTTTGGAGGCGGTGCGTTTTATGTACCTTTTGTGAGCGTTTTCTGGTTTTACCTTGCAATTTTGAAAGTAAAGGGAGACGGATACAGATTAAAAAGCATTTTTTCAAGCGTGTTTTTGCTTTCAGTATGTGCATCAGGTCATCTTATTTCAGGAAGCTATGTTGAATCTCTTTCACTTAAAAATCTGTCCTTTATTATGCAGGAGGGACGAGCTTTACTTAATGGCGGCGTTTTTGGAACATATATCGGTGAGCTTTTCAGAATGTTGACAGGTGATTTTTTGTCTGTATTACTTACGGTTGTTATCACAATCGTAAGCGTATGCTTTATGTTTTCAAATATTGCAGTGTTCCTCATAAATAAAACCATTGAGTTATTCAAAAAGAGTAAAAAAGAAAAAACATCAAAGATTTTCAGAGTTCCCGGTGTTAAAGTGGATAAAACCATGCCTAAGCCTGACGGTGAAATTGAACTTCCTGATATTTTTGAAAAGGGTGACAAGGGCGACATCGTAATAGAAAAATTTGCCCGTGAAAATGACAACGAGGCAAATAAAAAGCCTGTAACTCCTGAAATAAAAACAGTGAACTCAAATGATGAGGTTAAAAAAGAGCCAAAATTAACAAAGACAGAATTAGATGCAGTTTCAAAGGAGCTTGAAGAGGCAAAAACTGTCCAGGCGCCAGAATACATTTATCCGAAGATAGATTTTTTAAATAAAGGCGGACTAAAGTCAAGAGGGCTTTCAAAAGAACAGCTTAACCTTAATGCACAGCGTCTTATAGGTGTTCTTCACGAGTTTGGTGTTGAGGCAGAGGTTGTAAGTATTCAGGAGGGTCCTGCTGTTACAAGATACGAAATAATTCCCGAAACAGGCGTTAAAATTTCAAAAATTTTGGGGCTTAGCGATGATATTGCACTTCGTATGGCAGCTAAAGGTATCCGTATAGCACCAATTCCAGGCAAAACTGTTATCGGTGTTGAAATCGCAAACAAAGAGATTATGCCTGTTTATATTAGAGATGTTATCGAGTCAAACGAGTTTATGAGTCACAAATCAAAAATTGCTTTTGCACTCGGTAAAGATATTGCAGGAACAACAGTTGTGGGTGATATCGCAAAAATGCCTCACTGCCTTATTGCAGGTGCTACGGGTAGTGGTAAAAGTGTTTGTGT
Source organism: Clostridia bacterium (assembly GCA_045661305.1). Classification (GTDB taxonomy): domain Bacteria; phylum Bacillota; class Clostridia; order UMGS1840; family UMGS1840; genus UMGS1840. The sequence goes on from JAZRFJ010000026.1 coordinate 25,931, forward strand.
AAATACGATTATTACTTCTATTTTATACAAGGCTTCACCTGAAGAAGTTAAATTTATTATGATTGACCCTAAAATGGTTGAGCTTTCACCGTATAACGGTATTCCGCATCTTTTAATTCCTGTTGTAACAGACCCAAGAAAATCGGCTGGCGCTCTTAACTGGGCAGTTATGGAAATGCTTAACCGTTATAATCTTTTTGCAAACAGCGGTGTAAGAGACCTTGCAAGCTATAATGAGCAATTAGCTAAAAAAGGCGAGCCTAAATTACCGCAGATTGTAATAATTGTGGACGAGCTTGCAGACCTTATGATGGCTTCCCCAAAAGAAGTTGAAGAATATATCTGCCGTTTGGCACAGCTTGCAAGAGCAGCAGGAATGCACCTTATAATTGCAACACAAAGACCATCTGTTGATGTTATCACAGGTCTTATTAAAGCAAATATCCCGTCCCGTATAGCCTTTGCTGTTTCTTCAGCAGTTGACTCAAGAACAATTCTTGATTCTGTGGGTGCTGAAAAGCTTCTTGGAAAAGGTGATATGCTTTATTCACCTGTAAGCGAATCAAAGCCTATCCGTGTTCAGGGTGCGTTTATTACTGATGCTGAGAGGGACAGACTCATAGATTTCTTAAAAGAAAGCTCGAAGCCTGAATATGATGACAGCATTTTAGACCATATAGAACATAACAGTGCAAAAGGTACAAAAGAACAGTCAGCATCTTCGGGAGAGAGTGAGCTTAATGACGCAGATGTTATGCTTGGTCAGTGTATCGAATTTGTTGTTGATTTGGGTGAGGCTTCTGTTTCCAAGCTTCAAAGACGATTTAAGCTTGGATATTCAAGGGCGGCAAGAATTGTCGACCAGATGGAAGAAAGAGGCATTGTTGGACCGAGTGAGGGAAGCAAACCTCGTCAGGTTTTAATAACACACGATGAGTATATGGAAATGATGGCAACCAATCCCGAATGGGTTTGAAAAAATGCACAGAACGCATAAAGCAATAAAGAACATATTAAGTTTTTAGGTAATTTAATACTTTTGAGGAATAAACAAATTTGCTTTATGCT
>JAZRFJ010000027.1:0-25350 GCA_045661305.1 Clostridia bacterium
TCCATTGTGATACAGATTTACTATTGTTTTTTTGAATTCAGGTGTGTATTTTGTTTTATTATTCATTTTTATTTCCCCTTTCCTGTCTACTATTATATCATACTTCCTTTTTTCTGTCTACTTTTTTAGTATACATCCACCGGTCGTTTTTTGTGCTCAAAAGAAGAAAGTACATTGTTATTTAAGTTGAAATAAAAACATAAAATTATGAGAGGTGGTAGTAATGAATGAGTTTGTGGTTGAACTCTTCATAGCGAGCGATGATGAGCAGGAGATAAAGCTCACAAGCTTAAATGAAAAGGAAATGGAACTTTGGAAAAGAGAGCTTGAGGAACAAGCACTCTTTGAATACTACAACAGAAAAATAAAAATTCAGAGCAAAAAAATTTGATTTCAAAAAGCGGCATTGATACAATAATCGTATAGAATAAATAGTTGCCGTTTTTTCAGGGAAGGAGGTTAAACAAAATGAAAGTAGCGGCAGCTTACATACGAGTTTCTACTGATGATCAGCTTGAGTACAGTCCTGATAGTCAGTTAGAAAAAATAAGACTCTATGCGGAAAGAAATCAAATTTTATTGCCAAAAGAATTTATATTTGTAGATGAAGGCATCAGCGGAAGAAAAACTAAAAACAGACCTGCATTTAACGAAATGATAGGTCTTGCGAAGCGTAAACCAAAGCCTTTTGATGTTATCTTGGTTTGGAAATTCAGCCGATTTGCTCGAAATCGAGAAGACAGTATTGTTTATAAATCTATGCTTCGAAAAGAGCATAATATTGACGTTGTATCGGTCAGCGAAGATATTGGTGATGATAAATTATCCATACTCATTGAAGCCATTATCGAAGCAATGGATGAGTTTTACAGCATCAACCTTGCAGAAGAAGTAAAACGTGGTATGACAGAGAAAGCCAAAAGAGGCGGTGTTCTTTCGATACCCGGCTTTGGTTACAAGGTGGAAAACGGCGAGTATATTATCGTTCCTGAAGAAGCGGAGATTATACGAAAGGTGTTCAATGATTATGTGAACGGCAAAGGCCTTTTAACAATTGCAAAAGCTCTGAATGCTATGGGGATAAAAACACATCGTGGGAACAAAATTGAAAACAGAACAGTGGAATATTGGCTTAATAATCCTTTGTACATAGGTAAAACCCGTTGGAATCCTGACGGTAAGCTGTCACGAAATTACATGGCAGAAACTGCAATTATAACCGATGGCCCACACGAGCCTATTATCGATATTGAAACTTGGGATAAAGCACAGAAAAAAATGCAAGAACAAAAAGCAAGGTTCAGAAAGTACTTTAATTCTGACAGAAAGGGGCTGTCTCATTGGTTGACAGGACTCCTCAGATGTGAAAAGTGCGGCAAGGTTCTGTCTTATCAGGGAGGATTCTTCGGTTGTTCAGAGCGAAGCAGAGGAAAATGCGATGGAGTTGGATATATAAAAGCAGAAAAAATAGCTAATATCATTCTCAACATTTTATCCGAAATAGAACTACCAAATGTTGAACTGGATTTTGCTGATCCTAATTCTGCCCAGGAAGTAAATATCAACGATGACAGCAGGATAATATCTGCACAAATTCAAAGACTTGAAATCCGTCTGGAACGAGTAAAGCTTGCTTATGAAGATGGTGTAGATAGTCTTGAAGAGTATAAAGCAAAGAAAAAAGCTATTACAGATGAAATTGTGAAGTTAAAAGAAATGCTTGAGCAAAATCAGGAAGAAGAACCGAAAGAAGAGGTCAAGCTAAACAAAAAAGAGCTTCGCAGATTGACTGAAGTTTTGAAAGATGCTGATGTAAGTAATATGGAAAAGAACAACATGGCAAGGACAATTTTCAAAGAAATTATAAAGGGCGGAGATGGAGGAAAACGGCTTAAATGCGTGTTTTGGCGGCATTAGCTAGGCTACTCAAACATTTGCAGTACGCTCCACCATACTGGCTTACTATGAAAGCTGCCAACTTTGGATTTGGATTTTTGATATTAATCGGAAACTGTAATTTTTTTTGATATTCCCACATAATTTTACTCTCCTTTCTCTCTTAGTTTTCCCATGGCCATGGTCCTTTTGACCATTCCCATACTTCTGTGTTGCTTCTCACATAGGGGGTGAGAGGACCAAAAAGATTAGTATATTCTTTTTTTAACAATTCAGCTTTAGCCTGAATTTCATAAAACATTTTTATTGCTTCGCAGTTATCCGGGTGGGTATCTAAGAATAAGGTAAGTTCATTAAGGACAAAATCATATTGCATAATTTCTTTTAAAAGCTTTTTTCTTGCTATTACATCAATCATCGCATTTATCCTCCTTAACACCTCTTAAATATTCACACATGGGTAAATATAATTCTGGAAAGAGCGTGCCGCATTCCAATGCTCTTTCTGGAAGATAGGTGATAAATTCGGTCTGTGGTGGGACATATGCATAGCCAACTACACCTTGTATACAATCCATATATATATCTCCTGTCATATTTATTTTTAAAACAGAATAACAATCAAAATGACATTAATCTGTCTGATATATTATATTCTTATATTTATTTTGTTGTGAAAACTATCTTAATGCTAATTTTGATTTTGTAATATTTTTATTTTTAAAATAATATTATGATATACTGTTACTAAAATAGAAAAAGGGGAAAATTTTTTATGTTTTTTACAAGAGAGAAAATTCTGTTCGTATTATCAGTCTTACTTTTCTTTACAGTTTTAGTAATTATTTTTTTAAGAAAATTGTTTTTTCTCATCCCATTAGGGAAAAAAATACTTCTCGATTATGAAAAAAAGTTTTTATATAAACCTTTTGAAACATTTTCTTATGAGAAATTTTTATATATAAAATTTTATAATAATCCTTTGAAAGCCTCTCTTTTGAAAAGAATTATAAGAAATAATCAAGAAGTTTACATAACTAAAAAATTTAAAAATAGTATTCTCCAGCCTGTTTTTGAAAAATATTATAAAAATAACGATATATGCTTTGAGGACTGTGTTTTTAAAAATTTAGAAGTAATACTAAAAAGTATTACTCCAAAGATAGAAAATATTTGTATTTGCTTTAGAAAAACAAATGGTGATTATGAAAAATTAAAAACTGTAACAGATATATGTACTCGTTTTACAGATAAGATTTTTATTTCAACTGATGACATTATTGTTTTTGACAAATTAAACAGCTTAATTCTTGAAAAAACTGGAGTGGGGCTTCTTTATAAAAATGTTGAAATGATAAAGGATAACGATGTTATTATAATTATTAACGAGAGACTTTGTGATTTTTCAAAAAAATCTCGCTTTGTAATAAATCTTCAAAAAAACCATCATGTTTATGGATGTAATCTTTTATATGACTTTTATGATAAAAGCTGTTTTTGTTTTGAACATCTCGACATTAAAAAAGCTTTTTTTTGTGATGAGAATGTACTTTTCTTCAAATTACAATGGAAAATTATGAAAAAAAGTTGACAAGACTTGAAAAAAGGTATATAATACAGAGTGAAAATTTATGTTAATTGTCGGAGGAAAAAAATGGCTGATAAGAAGAAAACTATATTAACCAATGAAGGTTATGAAGAAAAAAAAGAACGACTTGAATATTTAAGAAATTATTTAAAAGTAGATGTAGCACAAAAACTCAAGGAAGCAAGAAGTCATGGTGACTTATCTGAAAATGCTGAATATGATGCTGCTAAAAACGAACAGGCAGAAGTTAATGCTGAAATAGAAAAACTCGAGGCAATGCTCAAAAATGTTGAAATAGTTTCAGAATCTGAAATTTCAACAACAAGTGTTGCTATTGGAACAAAGCTTACTGTAGTTGATGTTGAGCTTAAAGAAGAATTCCATTTCCAGATTGTTGGTTCAAATGAAGTTAATATTTTTAATAAAGAAAATGAAATTGATATAACAAATATGAAAATATCAAATGAATCACCGCTTGGTGCTGCACTTATAGGTCATCAGAAGGGTGACACTGTTGAAGTTCAAACTGAAAACGGTGTTATAAAATATAAGATTAAAGATATAAACAAATAAGATTATCGAAAGGAATACTCTAATAATGAGCGAGAATGTTAGCATGGAAAATACACAGGAGCTTTCTGAACTTCTTCAGGTAAGAAGAGATAAACTCAGCGAGCTTCAAAAAGAAGGAAGAGATCCTTTTCATATTACAAAATTTGAAAGAACACACACCTCTTCTCAAATAAAAGATGATTATACAACCCAAAAAAGAGAACTTACCAAAAGAGGCAGTGATGAAGTTGAGATAATTGATGCAAAAATTTCTGCTTTGGACGGTCAGAATGTTACTGTTGCAGGTCGTATTATGTCAAAAAGAGGAATGGGAAAAGTTGGTTTTATCCACATTGCTGATATTGACGGGCAGATTCAGGTTTTTATTAAAAAAGATATTTTTGGTGAGGAAGAATATAACCGCTTTAAGAAACTTGATATCGGTGATATAATTGGTGCAGAGGGTGAAGTTTTCACAACTCAAACAGGCGAAATTTCAATAAGAGCAGACAAGCTTACACTTCTTTCAAAATCACTTCTTCCGCTTCCTGAAAAGTTTCACGGACTTTCAGACCCGGACCTTCGTTATCGACAAAGATATGTTGACCTTATAATGAACAGCGATGTAAAGAAAACGCTTGTTGCAAGAAGTAAAATTGTAAGATGTATCCGTGAATTTATGGATAAAAGAGGCTTCTTGGAGGTTGAAACACCTGTACTTAATACAATTCCTGGCGGTGCTGCTGCAAGACCTTTTATTACACATCACAATGCACTTGACATTGATATGTATATGCGTATAGCAACAGAGCTTCATTTAAAAAGACTTATTGTCGGAGGACTCGAAAAGGTTTATGAAATTGGTCGTATCTTTAGAAATGAAGGTATGGATATCCGTCATAACCCTGAATTTACAACAATAGAAGTGTACGAAGCTTATGCTGATTACCATGATATAATGGACCTCACAGAAGAACTTATCCGCTACTGTGCAAGAGAAGTTTGCGGAACTGAAAAAATAACATATCAGGGTGTCGAAATTGATTTATCTCATTTTGAAAGACTTACTATGATTGACGCTGTAAAGAAATATTCAGGTGTTGACTTTAATGAAATAAAAACAAATGAAGAGGCGCAGAAGGTTGCAAAAGAGCATCATCTTGAGCTTGAGCCTGCCAAAGACTCAAGGGGCGATATAATTAACCTTTTCTTTGAAGAGTTTGTTGAAGAAAAACTCGTTCAGCCAACATTTATTATGGATTATCCTGTTGAAGTTTCACCACTTGCAAAAAGAAAGCCTGAGGCACCTGAACTTACAGAAAGATTTGAAGTATTTATAACAAGCCGTGAAATGGGTAACGCATTTTCAGAGCTTAACGACCCTATTGACCAGAGATCAAGATTTGCTCATCAGGCTGAATTAAGAGCAGCAGGTGATGATGAAGCAAACCTTATCGACGAAGATTTCTTAAATGCACTTGAATATGGTATGCCTCCAACGGGCGGTCTTGGTATCGGTGTTGACAGACTTGTTATGTTGCTCACAGATAGTTATTCGATAAGAGATGTAATCTTGTTTCCAACGATGAAACCTATTGATAAATAACCCCAGTATTCATACAGATTTTAGGGTGTTAAGAAGCAAAATTTACACCCAAAATTTAATAACTTATGCAAAGATTATGGTGTAGGAAAATTTCATAATTTGATTTCCATCTGCTAATTAGAAATAGTAAAATAAAATTTTAAAAACAAGAGTTGATTTTTTTCAATTATCAATTCTTGTTTTTTCTTTTGCATAAATATTTTTTTTTTTGAAAGAATAATAAAAAAGATAATCATAATGTGAGGTATAAAAAAACAATGAAGAAGATAGATAAAGACATATACAAAGACAAAGTTGAAAATAAAGAAAAAAGCGGTGCAGTTAACCATATAAAAAATGTTATATGGGCATATGCGGTGGGCGGTGCAATATGCATGTTAGGGCAAGGAATATCTGATATAGCAAAAAATATGGGTGCTGATAAAGAGCTAGCAGGAACTATTGCGTCTATTTCGCTGATATTTTTGAGCTGTCTTTTTACAGGTCTTGGACTTTTTGGAAAGCTTGCAAAAAAAGCAGGTGCAGGAACGACTGTTCCGATAACAGGATTTGCGAACGCTGTTTCGTCAGCCGCAATCGAATTTAAAAACGAAGGCTTTATTTTTGGTGTAGGTGCAAAGCTTTTTGCTGTTGCGGGTCCTGTCATTGTTTATGGCATTGTTTCATCAGTTGCAGGCGGAATATTATACTACTTTTTTGGAATGTGAAAAGAGAGAAAGGTGATTGAAAAAATGATAAAAAAAATCGGAAAAGATACAGTGAAATTTGAAAATCCTCCTCGTATTGCAGGACATTTTAGCATTGTTGGTGAAAAAGAGGGAAACGGACCTTTAGCAAAATGGTTTGATAAAGTAACAACTGATGCACATTTTGGAGAAGACAGTTGGGAAAAAGCAGAGATGAGAATGTTACTTACTGCACTAAAAGGAGCAATAATAAACGGTGGTTATAAAAATGAAGAAATAGATTGTTTTTTTGGCGGCGATTTGTTGAATCAATGTATAAGTGCAAACTTTGCATTAAGAGAGCTTGGGATACCTTTTTTTGGGTTATATGGTGCATGTACAACCATGATTGAGGGACTTATTCTTGGTTCAATGGTAATTGATGGCGGATTTTATGAAAATCTTCTTTGCGGTGCAAGCAGTCACTTTTGCAGTGCAGAAAGACAATACCGTTTTCCGCTTAATTATGGCGGTCAGCGTACGCCAACAGCACAATGGACTGTAACGGGTGCCGGTGCTACTGTACTGTCATCGCAAAAAGGCAAAGTCAAGGTTACTCATGCTACTGTCGGAAGAGTTGTTGATATAGGCATTAAAGATACAAATAATATGGGTGCTGCAATGGCACCTGCCGCATATCAGACCATAAGCAGTTTTTTTGAAGATACTGGCTATAATCCTAAGGACTACGACAGAATATTCACAGGAGATTTGGGAAATATTGGTCATGCGTTGCTAAAAAATCTTCTTATTGATAACGATATAGATGTTTCAAAAAATCTTGATGATTGCGGATGTATGATTTTTTCCGAAGAACAGGATGTTCATGCGGGCGGAAGCGGTTGCGGATGTTGCGGAAGTGTTTTTAATTCCTATATAATAAAAAAGCTTGAGGCAAAGGAATATAAAAAAGTTCTTGTGGCGGCAACAGGAGCATTGATGTCACCGACAACTGCTTTTCAGGGGGAAACAATACCAGGAATATCACATCTTATTCAGCTTGAAGCGGAGGATTGAATGAAGTAATAGGTAATAGGGAAAAGTGAATGAGTAGTTTTTCTATGAGCCTTTTTTAGAAAGGAATGATTATAAAAATGATGTACTTTTACAGTTTTTTATTTGGCGGATTTTTGTGTGCTATTGCGCAGCTCCTGATAGATTTTACTAAGCTTACTCCCGCAAGAATCCTTGTTTTATATACTGTCTTGGGAGTAGTGTTTACCTATCTTGGATTTTATAATAAACTAAAAGAAATATTTGGTGCAGGTGCAAGCGTTCCTATTATGGGATTTGGAAATATACTTGCAAACGGAGTTATTAAATCAATAGGTAAAGATGGAATTATCGGCATTTTAAAAGGTGGTCTTGAGGCATCAGCCGCAGGGGTTAGTGCTGCAATTTTGTTTGGAGTTTTAGCTGCAGTATTTTTTTCATCAAAAGAAAAGAAATGATTTAGTAATATAAGGAGTATTAAGATTTTAATACTCCTATTTTTTTGAATAAATTAAAAAAATTAAATATTGTGCAAAAAAATATAAATATTGTTCAAAGACAAGAAGAACTGTTTATGGTATACTAATTGCAAGGAAAATAATTTTAAAAATAATAAAATAACTCTTAAAAAAATGATATGTACCCCCTTCACTGTTGTCCAGTAAAGGGGGCACATATCATTTTTGGTCTAACTTTTGGGGGTCAGTTTAAATTTATCTGCATATTTTTATAACTTTAATTTCTTTTTATTTTTAAAGAGCATTTCTTCAAGTGGTATTTGCGATAAAATTATTCCGATAAATACAAGAATACAACCGCCTATTTGTCTTTGTGTCATCTGGTCATTTAATATAATCCAACCGCATATAAGTGCAAAAACTGACTCTAAACTCATAAGAAGAGAAGCTACAACAGGATTAGTGTCTTTTTGTGCAATTATCTGAAGTGTATATGCAATCCCGCTTGACATTATTCCTACATAAAGTATAGGAAGAATAGCAACTGATATACCTTTTATATCAGGCTTTTCAAAAATAAACATCAAAATTGTATTTATAAAAGCACAAGTGAAAAACTGTATGCATGACATCATAATACAGTTTACTTTTGGTGAGAACTTATCAATTACAAGTATATGACACGAAAAAAATACTGCACAAAGAATTAATGAAATATCGCTTGTTGCAAGGTAAAAAGAGTTCCTTGTCATACAAAGTAGATAAAGTCCTATAACTCCTAAAGCTACGCTGAACCATGTTTTTATATTTACTTTTTTTCCTAAAAAAAGTCCCAGGACAGGAACTAAAAGTATGTACATAGCAGTTATAAATCCCGCTTTTCCCGATGAAGCACCTGCTGTAATCCCAAATTGCTGAAATGCACTTGCTACAGCGAGGGCAAACCCACATAAAATTCCGCCTGTTATAAGGTCTTTTCCTGAACTTCTTGAGGAAGGGGAGAGTGTTTTTTTGTCTATCAGCTTAAAAAGAAATATTATGGGTATTAAAAATAGTCCTCCCACATAGGACCTTAGTGCGTTAAATGTAAAAGGTGCAACTGTCTCTGCTGCAATATCCTGTGCAACAAAAGCACTTCCCCATATAAAAGCTGTTATTATAAGCATTAAATTTCCGCGGAATTGTTTCATTGTTGGTCTTGTTTCTCCTGTTCTCTGTGTTTTAAAAATACATTATGATTATTTAATTTTAAATTTTTATAAAGCTCATTTGCTATTGCTACACTTCTGTGCTTTCCGCCTGTACAGCCTATTGCAATAACAAGCTGATTTTTTCCCTCTTTTATATATCTAGGCAGTAAAAATTCAATCATGTCCTCAAGCTTTTCTAAAAATATATTTGTTTCTTCAAAGCTAAACACATAGTCTGCTACACATTTTTCGTTTCCCGTATGCTCTTTGAGTTCTTCTATATAGTATGGATTAGGTAAAAAACGCACATCAAACACAAGGTCAGCATCAATGGGAATACCATATTTAAAGCCGAAAGACTCTACATAGGTTACAATTCCCTCATAGCTTCCGTCATCATTGAAGATACTTTCTATCTGCTCTTTTAACTGACTCGGAGAGAGATTCGATGTATCAATAGTATTATCCGCAAGCTTTTCGATTTCAAAGAGTGTTTTTCTTTCTTCTCTTATTGCTTCAATAACTGTGTTGTCAGAAGAAATGAGAGGATGACGGCGTCTTGTAAGGTTATATCTGTTTACTAAAGTATCATCAGATGCCTGTAAAAAAAGAATTTCGAGATTGTATTCTGAATTTTTAAGCTTTTTTATGATGTCAATACTTTGAGAAAACATTTCTCCGCCTCTTATATCAGTAACAAGTGCGACCTTTTTAAAGCCTGCCTGAATACAGATTTTTAAAAAATTTTCAATGAGGGTTGGCGGAATATTATCTACACAATAAAATCCCATATCTTCCATATATTTAACTGATTGCGACTTACCTGCACCCGATAAGCCTGTTACTATTACAAAACGCATATGATTTTTCCATTTCTTTATTATTCTATTATTTTTACTTCTGTCTCAAGTTCTACTCCAAACTTGTCTTTCACTTCACTTTGAACATGCTTTATAAGCTTTAACACATCATTTGTGGTTGCATTTCCTTTGTTTACAATAAAACCGCTGTGTTTTTCAGAAACGCAAGCATCACCTATAAAATACCCTTTAAGACCGCAGTCCTCAATTAATTTTCCTGCAAAGTACCCCTCAGGTCTTTTGAAAGTGCTTCCCGCATTTGGAAAATTAAGCGGTTGCTTTTCGTTTCTTTTTTCAATATATTCAGTCATTTTTTTCTTAATTTCGGTTTTATCACCTTTTTGAAGCTTTAAAACTGATTTTAAGATAACATATTTTTTATCAGAAAAAAAACTGTGGCGATATGAAAATTCATGTTCATCAAAATTTTTTTCTTTTATATCAAGATTATCATCAAGGTAAAATGTCTTTATGCATACATCTTTAATTTCACCGCCGTAAGCACCTGCATTCATGTAAACTGCACCGCCCATAGTTCCGGGGATACCGTTTAAACATTCCATTCCTGTAAGAGAATTTTCATACGCAACATTGCAAACAGATGTCAATCTTGCACCTGCCTCGGCAGTTATTTCATCACCCGAAACAGTTATGTTGCTAAGACGGGTTGTTTTAATTATAACTTTATCAAGATGCCCGTCGGGGAAAAGTATATTTGAACCGTTTCCGATTATTTCAAAAGCCTTGTTGCTTTTTTTAAAAAAGCCTATAATTTTTATAAGCTCATCTGTATTTTCGGGAAGAACAACTAAAGAACAGGTTCCTCCTGTTTTAAATGTACAATGTTTTGATAGTTTTTCATTTATAAGTATATTTTTTTCGTCTGTGTAGTTTTTTAGTTCATGAGTGAACATCATTAACTTCCTTTCGTATTATCTTCCAAGCATTGCCGCACCGATAATTCCTGCATCATTTCCAAGTGTACAGCATTTTATTTCGGCATGCTCAACTCGGTCACCACCGTATGCAAGAGGTGCTACAGCCTCTCTTAAAGGTATAAGAAGATTATCTCCTTGATAAGAAATACCTCCCCCTAAAAGAACGCATTCCGGTGCAAAAATATTTATCATATTTGCTATACCCTCTGAAAGATATTTGATATAGTTACAAACAACCTCTTGTGCAGCCTTATCTCCCATTTTTGCAGCCTCAAAAGCAGTTTTTCCTAATACCTTGCCTTCCTCTTTTGAAAGCTTGCACATAAGAGAATCAGGATTTTTTGTTATTGCTCTTTTTGTATCTCTTATAAGTGCCGTAGCAGATGAATAGGCTTCCCAACAGCCTTTTCTTCCGCAAGTACATTCTTCACCGTCAGCTCTTATAACCATATGTCCGATTTCAGCACCTGCAGACTTATAGCCTTCCCATATTTTATTGTTTAAAATAATACCTCCGCCGACACCTGTTCCCAAGGTTACAACAACAACGCTGTCATAACCTTTTGCACCGCCTGCAACAGTTTCTCCTAAAGCGGCAACATTTGCGTCGTTCGAAATATATATGGGCTTATTTGTGTATTCTTTTAATTTTTCAACAATAGGGTAGTTGTCTGAATCCAAATTGTTTGCGTAAATAATTATTCCGCTTTGGGAATCAACTGTTCCCGGGATACCAATACCAACTGATTTTATATCATCTGAAGAGAAATTGTTTTCTTCACAAATAGAGTTAATAAGCCCACCCATATTTTTTATCAGAGTATCTGCATTTTCTTTTGGTGTAGGTATGCTTTTTTTGTATAAAAGTTCTCCTTTTTCACTAACAATTCCGGCAGCCATATTTGTTCCGCCTAAATCGATTCCGATATAATACATAATTATTTACCTCTTTCTTTAAAAATATAATTGCTGAATTTTTCGTAATCAGAGTTTATTACTAAATTTTTTGGAAAATTAATTTCTTCAAGAAGAAGTAACGCTTTATCATACTTTCCTGTATCAGAATAAGAGTGAGCATCTGAAGATACTGTTATTTCTACTTCATATTTTTTGCACAGAGTTGCTACATCAAAGCAAAGCTTTTCTGCCCCTTTTCTCATTCCCATAAGTGAACTGTTATTTATTTCAATAAATTTTCCACATTCTTTTGCTTTTTTTATTACTTTTTCAAAGTCGCACATGTAATTACTTTGACCGATATGTCCAAGACAATCAATAAATGGATTTTCCAAAGCTTTGAGATACGCATTTGTTATATCATTTTCACTTGCTCTTTTTAAGCAATTTTTGTGTATTGCTGCAATTACCCACTTTAATCCTGCAACACATGTGTCAGGAAGGTCGACAGTGCCGTTATAATCGCAAATATTTACTTCAGCACCAGGGAAAAAGCTTATTCCGTCTATTTTTGACGGCGAATTTTTTAAAGCTTCAAAATAAGCGAGCGTTGTTCCGTCATTGTAGGCAGGTGCGTGATTTGTAAGACACAATCCTTTCATCCCAAAAGCTTTTATTACATTTATATGCTCATTAAGTGTTGAAGTTGCATGGTTGCTTATTATACTGTGACAATGTGTTTCAACCATAATATTATATTTTGAAATTAATTTTCTTTCTTCTGTCATACACTTTCTCCTATCAGGTCATAGCTATCACAATCTGTGATTTTAACATTAATATATTCACCGATATCTGTTTTTTCATTTGCTTTAAAATATACAGTTCCGTCAATATCGGGGGAGTCCATATAGGTTCTTCCGAAATAAACATCGTTTATTGTGTCATATCCCTCAACAAGCACTTCAAATATTTTTCCGATTTTTTCTTTATTCTTTAAAAGCGAAATTTCGCTCTGTGCTTTCATTATTTCACCCGCACGGGCGTTTTTAATTTTCTTTGTAAGCTTTCCTTTTATTTTGCTTGCTTTTGTGCCTTCTTCTGTTGAATATGGGAATACTCCGAGCCTGTCAAAATAACCTTCTTTGACAAATTCCAAAAGCTCGTTGTGTTCTTCTTCAGTTTCCGACGGAAAACCGCTTATAAGTGATGTTCTTATTATACTTTCAGGCATTAATTTTTTTATTTTATTTATAAGTGAAATAATTTCTCCCTTCGTTGTCTTTCTGTTCATAAGTGAAAGAATACGATTGTTTATATGCTGAATTGGTATATCAAAATACGGGAGTATTTTTTTGGAATGTTTTATTGTAAGAAGAAGCTCATCTGTTATTGCTTCAGGATAAAGATAATGAAGCCTTATCCATTTTATATATTCAATTTCATCAAGCTTTTTCAAAAGCTCTGGAAGCTTTTTCTCACCGTATAAATCAAGTCCGTATCTTGAAGTGTCCTGTGCAATCACCATAATTTCAGTAACAGAATTTTCAGCAAGCCATTTTGCTTCTTCAATTACTTTTTCCATAGGCTCGGAAACAAATTTTCCTCTTATTCTTGGAATTGTGCAGTAGGAACAAGCATTTGAACAACCGTCTGCAATTTTTAAATAAGAGTAATAAAACGGTGTTGTGAGTGTTCTTGGTGTTGTGCATGATGGGGCAAGCTTTTTGGAATCATACCATGTTGATTTTTTTCCTTTTATCGCCTCATAAACTGCGTCTGTTATTTTATCGGTATCAAAAATACCAACTACTGCGTCTGCTTCTGGAATATTTAAAAGAATTTCTTCCTTATATCTCTGTGCAAGACAGCCTGCAACAATGACTTTTTTTCCCGTTTCAACAGCGTTTAAAATTTCTGCTATTGCCTCTTTTTTTGCATCTTCAATAAATCCGCAGGTGTTTATGATTATAACATCTGCTTTTTCATCGGTGTCAACAGGGACAGCACCTGATTTTATAAGCTGACTTATCATTCGCTCTCCGTCAACCCTGTTTTTTGAACAGCCAAGCTGTATAAATAAAAATTTTATTCCATTAATATTCTTCATAATTATATTCACATTCCCCAAAGTTTTCTATTGCCTCTTTTATGTGAGAAAAGCCATATCCTTTTGAAAGTAGTCTTGATATAATCTTTTTTGTATCTGTTTTTGAGTCTAAAAGCTTTTTTACAAGAAGCTTAACATTTTTTCTTTCAAGCTCCATATCAAAATCTTCATCTTCTGCCGTTATGCCTTTTAAGTAAAGCTCCTGCTTTATTTTTTTATGACCTGTTTTTTTATACATCTGTGCAGAAAAAATATATCTTTCTTTATAATCGTCATCACAGATAAGACCGTTTTTTATAAGCTTTTCTATTATTTTTTCACTTGTTTTCTCTAAGCAACCCCGTCTTTTTAGCTTTTCTTCTATTGATTTTTTTGTATAAGAGTTTTTTGATAAAATATTAAGACAGTAATTATAGTGTTCTTTTTCTATACACCTTTTTTCAAACAAATCCATATCTTCAATTTCTATTCCGTCATAAAGTCCTTCATTTACAAAGGTATATTCCGACACAGAAAAAAGATATTCACCGTCTGAAAAAACGTTGAATCTTTTTTTGTTTTTTTCCTGTCTTTTAAAATTTAGTTTCATAGTTCACCTTTTTTTGAAGTTTATTACACTATTATCTTATTATATAATAGAAACAGTTTTTTTTCAAGTCTTTTTTATTATATTTTGAAAAAAATAAAAAAGCTTTACAAATTGAAGTATTGATGGTACAATATTATGTGAATAAAGAAGGAAAAGAGATTTTTTTATGGAGAGAGAAATAAACTGTAAAGCAATAGTTGTTGCAGGCGGGAAAGGCACCCGTATGGGACTAAAAGTTAAAAAACAGTTTTTGAGCATTAATGGGGAAGTTATACTTGCCAAAACTGTAAAAGCAATTTCAAAAAGTAAATATGTTGAGGAAATAATTATCGTCACAGGCAAAGAGGATATTGAACTTACGGAAAAAATTGTAAGAAAATACGACCTTTCAAAAGTAAAAAAGATTGTTTGTGGCGGAAGTACAAGAAGTGAGTCTGTAAAAAACGGTCTTATGTGCGTAAATAATTGTGATATTGTGGCAATTCACGATGCTGTTCGTCCGTTTGTTTCAGAGGAATGTGTCAATAGCTGTATCGAGGACGCATTTTTATATGGTGCAAGTGCACTTGGCGTTTCGCCTAAAGATACCATAAAGGTTGTAGCCAATAATGAAATCGAAAAAACTCTTGACAGAAGCTCACTTTGTATTATTCAGACACCGCAGTGCTTTAAATATGGTATTATATTAGAAGCATACGAGAATTTTAATCCTGATTACACTGACGATTGTGCTCAGGTTGAAAAGCTCGGATATAAAATACATATAACCGAGGGAGATTATAAAAATATAAAAATAACTACACCTGAGGATATTAAATTAGCAGAAGTATACGACGAATAAAAACGGAGGAATAAAAAAATGAGAATAGGTTATGGTTACGATGTTCATAAGCTTGTTAAAGGAAGAAAGCTTATACTTGGGGGTGTGTGTATAGAACATGAGCTTGGACTTTTGGGACACAGCGATGCTGATGTTTTGGTTCACGCTGTAATGGACTCACTTTTGGGAGCACTTTCTCTTGGAGATATAGGACAGCTTTTTCCTGATAATGACGAGAAATACAAAGGTGCTGACAGCATGCTTCTTTTAAAAAAAGTGTACGAAAAAGTTACAGAAAACGGGTACGAGCTTTCAAATCTTGATTCAACAATATCGGCACAAAAGCCAAAGCTCATGCCTCATATAATTAAGATGCGTGAAAATATCGCAAATGTGCTTTCGTGCGATGTAAGCTCAGTAAGCATAAAGGCAACAACTACTGAAAAGCTTGGTTTTGAGGGCAGAGAAGAAGGAATAAGCGCAACATGCGTATGTTTGTTGAAGAAAAAGTAAAAAGCAAAAAATAAAAAACAAAAAAATTCAAAAATGTGTTGACAAGCATTTGATTTAGTGGTATTATTAATAATGTATTGTTATGTAATTTAAATAAAAAGGAGACCGAAAAATGGAGAAAATTTTTACAGTCAATAATATCATAGATATTCTCTTAAGAAGATTATGGCTTATTGTGCTTCTTGTTTGCTTGGGAGGCGGAGTTGCATATACATATTCCTCATTTATTGTGCAACCAAAATATGTTGCTTCTGTTACTATGTATGTTTATAATCAGAATCCTCAACAACAGACTATGACAGCAGGCGATTTTACGCTTTCGCAAAAGCTTGTTGATACATATATGGTTATATTAAAAAGTAATCATGTGTTGGATAAAGTTTCTGACCAGATTTCAGAACAGAATATAAATTATTCTGCGAATGCAATAAAAAATATGATTAGTGCTGAAGCAGTTGATGATACAGAAGTTTTTAAGGTTTCTGTTTCATCTCACGATAAAGAACATTCAAAGATAATTGCAGATACAATAGCCCAGATTGCACCGGAGGAAATTATCCGTGTTGTTAAGGCAGGTTCTGTTGAAATAGTTGATAATGCAGAACTTCCTAAAACCTTTTCTTATCCGAACATTTCGGGAAACACAATTATAGGTATTGTTTTAGGACTTGTTTTTGCTTGTGCATTTGCTATTATCTTAGAGCTTATGAATACTTCTGTTAAAGGCAGAGAAGACCTTACTGATACTCACAATCTTCCTGTTCTTGCTGTTATTCCTAATCTTGACGGAAGAAGCAAATCTTCTAAATCATATTACAAATACAAAAAAGGATACGGAAGATATTACGGATATTATGGATATTCTTATGGCTACGGTGTAAAAACCGCTAATAAAGACACTAAGGAGGGAAACAAAAATGGCTAAAGATAAAAAAGCATCAAAAGAAAAAAATGTTGCTATTGAAGCACCAAAAAGCGAAGTTAAAAAGACAGGTGTTTTTGGAAAATTGTTTTCTTCTAAAAATGATAAATTAAATTATGAATATTCGCAAGGGTATGATTATTCTAATTCAAACGGTCATTCAAAAAGAACAGTAAGACTTGTTGGTGACGAAAGCAACTTTGCTATGAGAGAAGCATATAAATCTGGCAGAACAAATATTGTTTTTGCACTTCCCGAAGAAGAAAGCAGTGTTGTATTGGTTACAAGCTCATGGCCGATGGAGGGAAAAACAACAAACTGTGCTAATTTAGCTGTTGCTTTTGCCCAGACGGGAGCAAAAACACTTCTTATTGACTGTGACCTCAGAAAACCGAGAATACACAAGATATTCAAGGTTGAAAAAAAAGTAGGACTTACAAATGTTTTAAGAAAATTCTGTACAGTTGAAGAAGCAATATTTAATACAAGCTATGAAAATCTTGATATTTTAGCAAGCGGACATATTCCGCCAAATCCGGGCGAGCTTCTCGGAAGTGATGAAATGAAGGAGCTTGTTGAAGAGCTTAAAAAGACATACAGATATATTATTATTGATACTCCTCCTGTAAATATGGTTTCAGATGCTATTATACTTTCACCTGTTATTTCAGGTGTGGCACTTGTAGTAAGACAGGGAATAACAGACCATAAGTCTGTAACAGAGGCACTTGATAAATTGAATTTTGCAGGTGTAAAAACACTTGGATTTATTCTTAATGATGCTTCTGATTCTCAGGGGAATTATTATAAAGATGCAAAGAGATACAAAAAAAGAAATTATTATAAGGGATACTATAAAGGTTATTACAGCAGAGGCTATTACGGAAAAAGTCCGGAAACTTCAAAAAGTTCATCGAATAAATAGTCTTACTAAGCGTGTGGAGGATTAGAATATGAAAGGATATGTTGATATCCATTCTCACATTCTTCCGTTTCTTGATGACGGTGCAAAGGATTTACAGACATCTGTAGCACTTGTTAAGGAATGTATAAATCAGGGGATTAAAACTGTAATATGCACACCTCATTACCTGTACAGTGAGAAAAATGATATAGATAACTTTATAAAAAAGAGAGATGAAAGCTTCTGCCTTTTAAAAGCGGAGCTTGAGAAGCAAAATATAGGAGATATAGATTTCCGTCTTGGTGCAGAAGTGAATTTTAACTGCGATTTAAGCGGTGTTAAGGATATTGAAAAGCTTGCGATAGAGGGAACAGACTATATTCTTATTGAAATGCCTTTTTCTGTGTGGCAGGACGGTATGTTTGATTATCTTTATAAGCTAATCGCAGGAAAAAATCTTGTTCCGATAATAGCACATGTTGAAAGATATTATCAGAACGAACGCGAATTTAAAAAGCTTGAAAAATTGCAGGTATATTTCCAGATGAATGCTGATGCTTTCTTTGAAAGAGCAGATAAAAAGAATGCAGACAAATTAATAAAGAACAAAAAGATACATCTTCTTGGTACTGACACTCACAATCTTTCACTGCGTCCTCCCAAAATGAAAGAGGGATATAGTTATATAGAGAAAAAAATCGGCAATAAATATGCTGAATATATCCGCACTAACGGACACCTTGTTACTATGAATATGGAAATTGAGAAAAATGAAAACGATTACGGTTACGAAAAACCGGGATTTTTAAGAAGAATTTTTGGAAGATAGATATTTTAAAAAGTGCAGAAAGTAAAAAAGAGGAGTTTTTTTATGAAAATAAAAGAAGGCTTTATTTTAAAACCTGTTGCAGACAGTTTTATAATTGTTCCTGTGGCAAATGAATTTGTAGACCTTAGTGCAATGATAACTGTGAACGAAACAGGTGCGTTTTTATGGGAGCTTCTTTCGGAAGAAGTATCAAAGGAAACACTTGTTTCAAAAATGAAAGAAGAATATGATGCTCCGGAAGATGTCATTAAAAGCGATGTTGAGAATTTTTTGGAGAATTTGAGAAAAAACGGAATGCTTATAGAATAATTGATTAATAACAAAGCTTAAGGAATAAAAAAATGGAATTTGAAAGACGCCTTTGTGATATGAACGAGCTTGGTCCGTTTATAGAAGAAAGCATTAAGTCAGGTAAAAAAGTTAAATTAACGGTTACGGGAGACAGTATGTATCCTCTTTTTAAAAGCAGGATAGATACTGTCGTTTTGGCTGTTTTTGAAAAAGAAAATAAACCTGCGGATTACAAAAAATACGATATTGTATTTTATAAGAGAGATAACGGAAGATATATTTTACACAGAATTTTAAAAGAGAAAAACGGTGCTTTTGTAATTGCAGGAGATAATGAAACAGTTAAAGAATACCCTGTAAGAAAAGACCAGATAATTGCTAAAGTAACAGGTTTTATAAGAAAAAATAAGTTTCATTCCTCAGATGAGCTTTTTTATAGAATTTATGCTTTTTTATGGGTTAATCTTTTTTCTTTAAGACCTCTTATTTTAAGACTTTCTTTTAAAATTTATAAAATTATAAGAAAATTAAAACCATAATAAATTGAAAGGGAAAAACTGAAATGAAGATTCCTGGAAAAAAAGTTTTAAAATGGCTTCATAATCATGCAAAGGAAGTATATTTACCCCTTTGCGTTCTTATAGTTCTTGGAATTTCAATTTCGCGTATCGGTGTAAAATTTGCACTTCAATCAAAAATAGTTCTTGATATTGCTATAAAATCTGAATTTTCGCATGACTTTTTTTACAGTATTGCACAGCTTATTTTCCTTGTCTTTTTTCAGCTTGGACTTCAAAGTGCATATACAATTATGAGCGTTGAAACAACATGTCGTTTTAATATGACTATGAGAGAGCGTATATTTAATACACTTCTAAAAAAAAGCTACAAAAATGTGACAGACTTTCACACAGGAGAACTTCTTAACAGAATTTATAATGATACAAATGTTGTTGTTTCGGGAATTATGAATATTTTACCGAATTTCATTTCACTTATAACAAGAATAATATTTGTTTTTATTGCTCTTTTTTCGCTTGATAAAACAATAACATATGTAAGTCTTATATTGGGGCCCATTGTTCTTATTTCAACAAGGCTTTATTCAAAAAAAATGAAATCCTTACATAAAAAATGTATGGAGTCAGACGGTGTAACAAGGTCGTTTATGCTTGAGGCGTTGCAAAATCTACTTGTTATAAAGACATATAAAAATGTCGGACAGGTTACTGGAAAATCAAGAGATTACCAGAAAATAAACTACGGCTTTAATATGAAAAGAAATTATATTAGCATAGTTATGAATGTTATTTTCTATTTGAGCGTTACAGCAGGCTATTATGTAGCATTCTCGTATTGTGCATATAAGGTTGCACAGGGAATTATGACAGTAGGAACGCTAACCGCCGTAATTCAGCTTATAGGACAGGTGCAGACTCCGTTTAAGGAGCTGGCATCTTGCATACCTCAGTTTTTTTCAATGCTTGCATCTTCAGAAAGACTTATGGAAATCTACGATATTGAAGATGACAGAAGTGAAAAGGTTATATCAGGAGAAAAGAAAGCAGAGGACGGGAAGCTTGTTGATATAAAAAATATGTATTTTTCTTATGACGGAAATGAATACATATTTGAAAATGCTGATTTTAGTATAAAAAAAGGCGAAATTGTTGCAATCGGCGGAATATCAGGAATAGGGAAATCAACCTTACTTAAAATTATTATGGGAATTTACTATCCCGAAAAAGGCAATGTAGCTGTAAATATAAAAGTAAGAGATAACGCGTTTTCATCGTATGTTCCGCAAGGGAATCTTATTCTGTCGGGAAGTATAAAGGAAAATATAGCTTTTTACCGTAATATTGTAGATGAAAAAATAATTTATGCCTCAAAAATGGCAGAAATTTATGATTTTATAAAGGAATTACCAGATGGGTTTGATACTGTGTTAGGTGAAAAAGGACTTGGACTTTCTGAGGGACAGATACAAAGGCTTGCTATTGCAAGAGCAATTTATTTTGATGCACCGCTTCTTATTTTAGATGAAGCTACATCGGCACTTGATGAAAAAACTGAGTGTAAGGTTCTTTCAAATATCAAAAAGATGGGTAAAACCTGTATAATAATATCCCATAAGCAAGCATCGTTTGAAATATGCGACCGCGTAATTCAAATTGAAAACAAAAAAATCGTTGACAAAGCTTTATAAATAGCGTATAATTAAATAATCGAAAAAAGGTGATTAATATGAAACTTTTAAATATTGGATTTGGAAATGCAGTTGCAATGGAGAGAGTTGTAAGTATTGTAAATCCTGATTCTGCTCCTGTAAGAAGAATGATACAGGATGCAAAGGACAGAGGAATACTTGTTGATGCGTCTTGCGGAAGAAAAACAAGAGCTGTAATAATTTCTGACAGCGGACATATAATTCTTTCGGGACTTCAGGCGGATACAATATGCCAGAGAGCAGAAAATAATACACAGGAATAATATCGGAGGAAATATGGCAAATATTAAAAAAGGAATTTTGATGATTGTTTCAGGGCCGGCAGGAGTCGGAAAAGGCACTGTGGTAGCAAAGAGTGTGGAAGAGTCAAAAGGAATGATTTATCTTTCGATTTCTGCAACAACACGCTCACCCCGTCCGATAGATAAGGAAGGCGTTACATATTTTTTTAAAACAAAATCTGATTTTGAAAAAATGATAGAAAACAACGAGCTTTTAGAATGGGCATGCTATGTTGATAATTATTACGGAACACCGAAAAAACCTGTTATGGATGCACTGTCAGAAGGTAAAGATGTTATTTTGGAAATAGAGGTTCAGGGTGCATTGAAAGTAAAGGAAAACTTCCCTGAAGCAGTTCTTACTTTTATAGTTCCGCCAAGCTTTTTGGAACTTGAAAACAGATTAAGAGGAAGAAACACAGAAACAGAAGAACAGATTTTAAAAAGACTTACTACTGCTAAAACTGAATTTTCAATGATAGAAAAATATGATTATGTTGTTGAAAACAACACTGTTGAAGAAGCAGTTTGTGATTTATTTTCAATTTTAAGAAGTGAAAAACTAAAAAAGGAAAAATATGAAAATAATCTAATAAATTAAAAATAGGTACTAAAGAAAGGATGATTTTTTATGATGTTAAGACCTGCTATCGGCAATCTTCTTGACAAAATTACAACAGATGAAAATGTAGGTACAAGATATGAGCTTGTTATTGCAGTTGCAAAAAGAGCAAGAGAAATTAATGAAAAGGATAACGTGAAGCTGACTGAAGCAAATGCAGTTTCACTTGCTGTAAAGGAAATTGCAGACGGAAAGGTAGCAGTTTCTATTCCGTCAGAAGAAAAAACTGAAAAATTTCAGTTTGACTCAAATTCAAACGAAATATAACACCGTTTATGCGTGCGAAGGTTTGTGTGTCTAACATAAGCTTTCTTGCGGACAAAGAGTTTTCTTATGAAGTTCCGAAAGAATATGAAAATGAGCTTAGTGTAGGCACAAAAGTAATAATTCCATTTGGAAAAGGTAACATTAAGAGAGAAGGTATAGTTACTCATATTTTAAATGATGAGTGTACTATGCCTTTAAAGCGTATAATTGAAATTGCAAATACTGAATCTTTTGTTACTTATGATAATATCGAGCTTGCACGCTATATAAGTAAAAAATATTACGCACCGCTTTACGATTGCATTAATCTTATGATTATGCCGGGAAGCTCAATTAAGTTTAAAAAGACGGTATCATTTTGTAAAAATGCGGTATTAACAGATGAAGATTTAAAAAATCCTGTTTTAAAATATATATATGAAAATAAGAATACAGATTTTTCTAATCTTGAAAAGCTTTTTAAAAGGTCAGCACTTAAAAAAGATATAGATTTTTTACTCGAAAAAAATTTGATAGAAATTACTGAAAAAAATGATTGTCATGAAATTCCCAAGATTTCTGTGTGTAAGCTTATAGCAGACAGAAACGAGCTTGATAAATTCTATAATTTGTATGGCAAAAAAGCTAAAGCACAGGTAAGACTTCTTGAGATAATGGAGGAATACGGAGAAATTCCCGTAACAGATTTAATTGCTTTTTCAGGCTCGACTCGTCCAAGCATCAATGCCTTAAAAGAAAAAGGTCTTATTGATATTGAGCTTCGTGAAGTAAAAAAAGAAATATTTGAAGATGAGAAAAAAATTAGTTATAAAAAGCCTGTTCTTAATGATGAACAAAAAAATGCCGTAGAAACAATTCTTAACCTTAGGCGTGACGGAGAATATCACGAGGTTTTAATAAAAGGCGTTACAGGAAGCGGAAAAACAGAGGTTTATTTGGAGCTTTGCGAGCATATTATAAATGAGAAAAAAACAGCGATTATTCTTGTTCCTGAAATTGCTCTTACTCCGCAGATAAGACAAAGGTTTTTTAACCGTTTCGGCTCAATGGTCGCGGTACTCCATTCAGCACTTAGCATAAGTGAGCGAAAAGAAGAATGGCGAAAAATTAAAAACGGAGAAGTTAAAATTGCCGTAGGAGCAAGAAGTGCAGTTTTCGCACCTTTTGCACCGTTTTCTGACCTTTCCATGATTATTGTGGACGAGGAACATGAAACAACATATAAATCGGAAAATTCACCAAGATATGATGCAAAAGATGTAGCCTCTTATCTTATGAAGAAGAATAAAGGTACATTAATTCTTTCATCAGCCACTCCGTCTGTCGTTAATTATTACAGAGCATTAAATAACGAGTCAACACTCATATTGTTAAACAAAAGATATAACGAAAATCCGCTTCCGTATGTAAGTGTTGTGGATATGAAAGAGGAATTAAAAAGTGGAAATCACGGAGTTTTGTCGGAGGAGCTTGTTGGAAAGCTCGAAGAAGTAAGAGATGAAAATAAAAAGGCGATACTTCTTCTTAACAGGCGTGGATATTCCACATTTGTAAGCTGTCGTGACTGCGGTTATGTAGTAAAATGCAAAAAATGCGATGTTGCACTTACTTACCATAATACAGAGAGCAGTTTAAAATGTCATTATTGCGGTGCAGTTTTACCTGTACCAACAGTTTGCCCTGAATGTAGGAGGGCATCAATCAAATATTTCGGGACAGGTACACAAAGGCTTGAAGAAGAGCTTTACCGAATATTTCCTGAAAGTAAAATCATAAGAATGGATAACGATACAACAAACACTAAAATGTCACACGAAAGATTATTAAAGCGTTTTAAGAATGAAAGTCCTGCTATTTTGATAGGCACACAGATGATTGCAAAAGGACTTGACTTTAAAGATGTGTCTTTGGTTGGTGTTGTTGCTGCTGACAGTACGCTTTTTGTAGGCGGTTATTATGGAAATGAAAAAACATTTTCTCTTATAACGCAGGTTTGCGGAAGAGCAGGCAGAGGAGATACAAGAGGTTATGCAGTTGTACAGACTTATCAGCCTGAGCATTATGCAATTCTTGCTTCAAAAACCCAGGATTATGAAAAGTTTTACGAAAACGAAATTACATTCAGACAAAAGGTGAAATATCCGCCTTTTTGCGATTTAATAAATATTGTTTTTACAGGTAACAATGAAGATAAAATTTTTGGGTTTGCTGACAGTATCAAAAAGCTTATGACCCTAAGCGTTGATAAATATAATGAGAGAAAACATTATATCGCTATGTACGGTCCTTCGCCTTGTACAGTTGCAAAAATAAGAGATAAATACAGATTTCATATTTTAATAAAATGTACGAAATCCGAAAATATAAGGAACTCGCTTTTTGAAGCGTTGGGAGAATTAATGAAAAAGGCACCATCGGATATAACTTTAAGCGTTGATGTTAACCCTGTTAACTTCATATAATAGAAAGAAAAAAGGAGAAGATGAAAATGGCAATAAGAAATATTATTCCTGATACAGATGAAATTATGCACAAGGTTTGTAAGCCTATTGATAAAATTACAGACAGAATTAAAATACTTATCGAGGATATGTGTGATACTTTGGAAAAATCAGGCGGTATCGGTCTTGCAGGTCCGCAGGTTGGTGTTTTAAGAAGAATTTTTGTTTTAAACACACTTGAAGAGGGAAAAGAAGGTAAAGAAAACTACCTCGTATTTATTAACCCCGAAATAATTGCTAAAATGGGCGAACAGGAGGGCGTTGAGGGCTGTCTTAGCATCGTAGGTCACGAATATTTTGTAAAAAGACCGCAAAAGGTTGCAGTAAAAGCACTTGATAAAGACGGAAACGAATTTATCTGGGAGGCAGAAGACCTTATGGCAAGAGCAGTATGTCACGAAAGTGACCACTTAGACGGAAAAACTATCAAAGATACTTGCGAGTATGAAATTTTCCCAGAAGAAGTTGAAGAGTAAGTAGTAAATAAAGAGGACAGATAAAATGAAAATAATGTTTATGGGAACACCCGATTTTGCATCTTATATTTTAGAAAAGCTAATAAATGACGGCTATAATGTTGCAAGTGTTGTTACAAAGGTTGATGCAAAAAAAGACAGAGGACAGAAAATAAAATTTAGTGCAGTAAAGGAAACTGCGATAAAATATAATATCCCTGTATATCAGCCTGAAAATTTAAAGGAAGAAAATTTTGGTGAGATTTTAAGAAACGAAAATCCCGATATGATAGTGGTTGTTGCATACGGAAAA
>JAZRFJ010000028.1:0-72604 GCA_045661305.1 Clostridia bacterium
ATTTCAGACGTTTCAGAAACAGAATTTTACATATTTTTAATAATAAAAATAACATAAATGTTAATGAGGCAGCAGCTTAAGCTACCACCTCAAAAATTCTTTATAACTTTTTTCACCACAACTATTGACAAAGAGCCTTTAAAAGATTTTTATAATTATTTATTTGAATAAACTATTGTTGAAGCTGTGAAGTAGCCTGCTTCTGATACACCTATCGCTGTAACTGTAGCACCTTCTTTTATATCTGAAAGTGTTCTTGTTGTTGAAGCTGATGCATTGTTATCAATAATCTTTGTTGCACTTGTTGCTTTCTTTGAAATATAAACAACTACTACACCGTCTGCAGTCTGAACAGAAAGTATATTTGCAGCTGGGTTTACTGCTACAACAGTACCCATTATATTTGTTGCAGTTGCAGATGCAGCAGCAACCTCAACTTTAGAAACAACCGTTCCGTCAAGTGTTATTGAAGCGTACTGATCAAGCTCTAAATCATAAAGTGATTTTGGCTCACCATATACATAATACAAAGTATTTTTATTAAGGTCGAATTTTGACTCATCTGTTCCGTTTGATAAAACGATGTAGCTTTCTGAAGCTGAAATATGGATAGTTGAAATTGTTCCTCTTGTTGATGTTATTTCTGAATGTGCATCAATACTCTTTATTCTGTTATATGAAAGTATAAGCTTTGAAACTCTGTCCCCTTTTCCGAGTGAAGAAAATTCAATTACAGAGCCGTTCTTTCTTATATCTGCATTAGCTCTTATTTCGTACTTATATTCATTTCCAGCTTTATCTTCAAGTACAATGTGTGCTGTCTGTGCACCAATCTCGATATCTGTTATAGTAAGGTCTTTTAATGTAGCTTCTGTTTCCAGAACCTCAAGACCGATAATTTCATTAGCGGCGTTTAATGATAAAACTGCATAATCATACTTTCTGAGCTGTGAAATTTCTGCATCTTCGCCTCTTATTGTAATTGTATATCTGTCTGCCCATTTGTAAGTTACTGCATCACCAGTATCAACATTTGTTATCTGGACACCTGTCTTTGTTGACGGGAGATATGTAATTTTTCCGTCAACTACCTCTTCAACAACCAAAGGTGCAAAAAAGGCATCAAGCTGAGTTACTACTCCGTCAACATATGTTGCGATACAATAAAGATTTGAATAATACTCTTTTACTTCAACTTTCTTTCCTTTGTTTCTGTAAACAACATCTGAGCCAAGCTCAACAGTTTTGCCATCTGCAAATAAAGTCAATTTATTTTCATTAGGTTTAACCTTGTCAACAACTACCTGCTCAAAATCAAGGTCTGTTTTTTCGATTATACGATAAAGCATTGTTGCCATCTGTGCTCTTGTTACAGTAGAAAGAGGACCGAACATATTGTCCCCAAGACCGTTCATATATCCTTTTTCGCTTACATAGTAAACACTCTTATCATATCCACTTGAAATTTTATCGTTATCACTATATAAATCCCCTGATTTTATACGATAATTTTCAAGGTCAGCTTTATCAGCTTTTGAAAGGAATAATGCAACTTCCTCTCTTGTAAGAGATTGATCAAAATCCATTCCCTTTATTTCTTCCAAAGTAAATGCACCGTTAAACACAAGATAAGCCATTTCTTTCTTATATGCGGTTGAAAGATTGTTAAGCTCATTTGCATAGAGGTCATAAATTGTATTTATGTAAGACTGGATTGCATCATCATTATAACCAAGCATTCTTGAAATAAGGAGAAGTGCCTGTACCTTTGTAACATTATTGTCAGGAGAAAAAGTAGTTTCTGATGTACCGTTTATAATCCCCTTTTCTGTCATGTCATCAACTGCCTCAACTGCCCAAGGATGTGTTTCGGAAGTTATATCCTTAAATTTTCCGCCTTCTTCTGATACAACAATACTATCCGAATTTGTAACCTTTGAAAATGTAGGTTCTTCGTTATCTGCAAAAACGGTTACTGTCATTCCAAGAAGCATTGACAATGAAAGAAAAAGTGACAACGCTCTTTTAAAATTAAACTTTTTTCCATTTGATTTTCTCATAATTCTGTGTCCTCCGTTTTTTTATATTTACTGCGAATTTATCGCATATTTTATTCGTCTTTTTAGCTATTCTTCATATCCCATAGGGTTTTTACTCTGCCAGTTCCATGCATCTCTGCACATATCCACGATACCTCTTTCGGCTACCCAGCCAAGCTCCTCTTTTGCTTTTTTCGGGTCTGCATAACAGGTTGCGATATCGCCCGGGCGTCTGTCAGTAATTCTGTATGGAATTGTGAGCCCGTTTGCTTCTTCAAAAGCCTTTATTATATCAAGAACGCTGTATCCTGTTCCTGTGCCCAAGTTATGAACAAAAACTCCTGTTTTGTCTTTTATGTACTCAATTGCTTTAAGGTGTCCCATTGCCAGGTCCATAACATGAATATAATCACGCACTCCTGTTCCGTCATGTGTGTCATAATCATTTCCAAATACGCTAAGTTCACGGAGCTTACCTGATGCAACCTGAGTTATATATGGCATAAGATTATTCGGGATTCCTCTTGGATTTTCACCTATCATTCCGCTTTTGTGTGCACCGATAGGATTAAAATATCTAAGTAAAGAAACTGAGAAATCATTGTCTGAAACATAAACATCGGAAAGAATTTGTTCTAAGAACAGCTTTGTTCTTCCGTAAGGATTTGTTGCATGAAGCTCAGAGTCCTCTGTAATCGGAACTGTTTTCGGGTCACCGTAAACAGTTGCAGATGAAGAAAATACAATTTTCTTTACATCATTTTTCTTCATAGCCTCGAGTAATGTAAATGTTCCTGTAAGATTATTTTCATAATAACGAAGCGGAATTGCAACGGATTCACCAACTGCTTTAAGTCCTGCAAAATGAATAACTGCACTTATATCATTTTCCTTAAAGATTCTATCCATCGCATCAAAATCGTTTATATTATTTTCAAAAAACTTAAAGTCTTTCCCTGTAAGCTTTTTTACCCTTTTTAAAGACTCCTCACACGAATTTGATAAATTATCCACAACGACAACATCGTATCCATTTTCCAAAAGAAGAAGCACTGTATGGCTTCCTATGTATCCGGCACCGCCTGTAACTAAAATCTGCATAATAAAGTTCCTTTCTGTCTGAAATCTAAAACTAAAAAGCCCTCTTTTTATACAACTTAATTATATCATTAAATAACATAAATGTAAACAATTTTTTCAAAAAAACTTTACTTTTTAAATAAAATGTTATATAATTGTAACAATAGAAATAGTATTTAGCATATAGTTAGTTTTACAGGAGGAATAATAATGGCTCATAAAGTTGTGCTTATAAACTCAAGTCCAAAAAAGGATGGCAATACATATTATTTACTTAAAAAAATGGCAGAAAAGCTTGAAAGCTACAAAATTGAAGCTGAAATTTTACATCTTAATGACGCTCTTTTGAAATTAAAGGTTCCGTTTTGCATCTGCTGTTCATCACCATGCAGTAAAGTGTGCTATAAGGGTACTGAATTTGAAGAACTAATGAACAAGGTTATTTTATCCGATGCGGTAGTATTTGGAAGCCCAGTATATTTCGGCTCCATGTCTGCACAGCTTAAAGCTTTTTTTGATAAATGCCGTGATGTTCGTGCAAACAAAGGATTCTTGGGAAAAGTGGGTTGTGCTGTGAGTGTCGGTGCAACAAAATACGGCGGTCAGGAAAATACTGTCCGTGCAATTCACGATTCAATGCTTGTTATGGGAATGAATATAATAGGTGATTCAAGCAGCTTGTACGGCGGAGGTCATTTTGGCTTATGTGCCCATCAGCCTGCAAAGGATGACGAATATGCAAATAAAAGAATTGACTTTTTAGCACACAGAATAGCTGAAGAAATAGGAGTGAGCTTTTAAAAAATGAAAATACTTCTTCTGTCTGTAACAGCAGGTCAGGGACATCATCAGACTGCCAAAGCTGTTTCGGAATATTTTAAGAAGAACGGACACGAGGCAATTACACTTGATTGCTATGAATATTTAAGTCCGTTTATAAAAGATGCCATATCAAAAGGATACCTTGTTTCAACAAAATATACCCCTAAATTATGGGGAAAATTTTATGAGCTTATTGAAAGTAAAGATGAGCATGGGCTTTTTGTAAAGGGTGCAAACCAGCTAATGTCAAAAGCGTTAACTAAATATATTGATGAGTGCGAGCCTGATGTTGTTGTATGCACACATGTTCTTGCATGTATGCTCCTTACTTATGTAAAAAAGAACCGCCCTTCGTTACTGACAATAGGAATACTTACAGATTTTCGGTTGCATCCTTATTTTGAGCTTACCGAGCTTGATTATTATGTCGTTCCTAATGAATATGTAAAATTTTCCGCCTTTAAGAAGGGACTCCCCAAAGATAAAATTCTACCTTTGGGAATACCTATAATGGACAAGTTTATGAATAAATCAGACAAGCATGAAAAAAGAGCAGAGCTTGGTTTTGAGGATGAAAAAACTATTCTCATAATGGGCGGAAGCATGGGCTTTGGAAACATGGTAAAAACACTGAAAAATGTAGACAGCCTTGAATTAGATTTCCAGATGATTGTTGTATGCGGAAACAACGAAAAGCTTTATAACAGAATAAAAAAGAAAAATTTCAAGCATAAGATATACCCTTTTGGATTTGTATCAAATGTTGATGAGCTTATGGACGCTTCTGATTGTATTATAACAAAACCGGGCGGATTGACAAGCTCGGAGGCACTTGCAAAGGATTTGCCGATGATTTTATCAAAGCCTATCCCCGGACAAGAAGACAGAAACACAGAATTTCTTCTTAATTTCGGATGTGCCATGAAAATTTCAAAAACACTTACTGCAGAAGAGCTTGTTTATCACTTTTTTCAGGATTCAAAAAGACAGCAGGCAATGCTCGATAACATAAGCCTGATAAAAAAGCCGTTCGCAGTTAAAGATTTATATAACTTTATATCAGATAAAATTAATAAAGGAGAACAGTAAAATGAAAAAAGTGGAAAAAAAAATAGCAATAGGAAACGACCATGCAGGCTTTGAGCTTAAGGACACAGTAATATCAATCCTTGAAGAATATAATATCGAGTATAAGGATTTCGGATGCTACTCAACTGAAAAAGCAGAATACCCAATATATGCACAGAAAGTCGCAGATGCTGTTTCAAAAGGCGAATGTAGCGAGGGAATACTTTTATGCGGAACAGGAATCGGTATTTCAATTGCCGCAAACAAAGTAAAAGGAATCAGGGCGGCAGTATGTTCTGACCCTGCCTCATCAAAGCTTTCAAAGTTACATAACAATTCAAACATTCTTGCAATGGGGGCAAGAATAGTCGGAAAAGAACTTGCAAAAGATATTTTAAGAGCTTGGCTTGATACTGAATTTGAGGGTGCAAGACATCAGGAAAGAATAGATGCAATTTCTGATATTGAAAACGGAAAAAAACTCTATTAAAAAAATTAAGAGATAATAAATATGAAAAGAATAGCTTTTATAACAGGCGGTGCAACAGGAATAGGAAAAGAAACAGCAAAAACACTCTGCAAAGACGGTTTTTTTGTTGTTATTTTCTGTAACAACAGTGAACAAGACGCCGCTTTATTATGCGAAGAACTTAACGAAAAAGACTTTAATTCCTGCTATATTAAAGCGGATTTATCAGTTTTTGAGGAAGCGCAAAAAGCAGTAGCTGATGCTTTAAAAATAACAGGCGGAGTTCATCTTCTTGTTAACAACGCAGGTATTGCACAGCAAAAGCTTTTTAGCGAAATAACACATGTTGACTGGCACACAATGATGAATACAAATCTTAACTCTGTTTTTTATATGTGTAAAGAGGTAGTTCCTCTTATGATTAAAAACAAATGCGGAAAAATAATTAATATTTCTTCAATGTGGGGAATATGCGGTGCTTCCTGCGAAGTCCACTATTCAACCTCAAAAGCGGCAGTTATCGGCTTTACAAAATCACTTGCACAAGAACTTGGTCCAAGCAATATACAGGTAAACTGTGTTGCACCAGGTGTTATAGATACAAAAATGAACAGTTGTTTTTCAGGGGAAACTATGGAAGAATTAAAAGAAATGACACCTCTTGGAAGAATAGGAAAACCCTCGGATGTTTCTGAACTTATTTCCTTTCTTGCAAGTGATAAAGCTGATTTTATTACAGGTCAGGTTATTAGCCCCAACGGTGGATTTTTGATTTAGGGATGTTAAAAAAGTCCAGACCGCAAAAAAATCAAACCAAAAAAATAAAAGAAATTTTAACAGATTTTTCTTGTTAGAATTTAAAAAGTTTTTTGATTTTTTTGCTATGAACAAACCTCGCCTCTCGGTGTACCTTTGTACACCTTCGGGTTTCCCAAAGCTTTGCTTTGGCTCGGTTTGTCCATTCTGAAGCTTTTTTTCCTATCCCTAAAAATGGAATGTTAAAAAAGTCAAGACCACAAAAAAGGATTAAAAAGGGGAATTGCCGAAAGTTACAAAAAATTCCCCCTCCCCCCTATAAAAAACAACAACAAGGAGAACTAAGATGAACGAAAATTATAATCAAATAAGAATAGATGTAAGACTTGAAGACTATGACGGAATAGTGTACAGACACTTCTGCCCATACTGCATGGAAGAAATTGAAAAATCATTGCCTTATGAGGAAAGCAGTATAGAATGTGATGTATGTAAAAAAATCATAAATCTTAACTGGTCAAGCTATGTAGATGATATTGAAGACTATTTATCCGAAAAAATAAGATACAGTATAAAATCATCAAATGCCTACGATGATGAAGATTCGCTGACAGAAGCTTTGTGTGATGTTATCGAAGAAGTTTACCGTTCCGACGACCATGAAGAATGTTATTCGGTTGCAGAGGAAGTTGTGGAAATAACAAGAGGCTACGAAGACGAGCATGATATTGCAAAAGAAATTATTGACATTCTCGATGTTCCGTCATTTTCAGAAGAAGACGCAGATAGCTTTTACGAAGACGATTATGAAGATGACTATAACTATAATGATGACGATGAAGAGTTTTAATTCTTTAAATTTAAATAGGGTATAAAGCAACTTAGCTTTGTACCCTATTTAAATCTATATATTTGTCCAAAAAAAGTTCAGCTGATATTAGTTGTTATTATAATAAATATACGATTTGATATAAAAAATATATAGAATGAATTCTGTAATAAATTCTGTGTTGCATTCTTGTTAAATATATGTTATAATATTCCTATTATAAAATAGGAAATGTGAGGTAACAAAAATGACACACACACAATGGGGCATGATACTTGCTATCGCAGTATATTTGCTCGGAATGGTATATATAGGATATATATACTCCAAAAAGACAGAAAATGCCGGAGATTTTTATCTTGGCGGAAGAAAATTAGGACCTTTTGTAACAGCTATGAGTGCGGAAGCATCTGATATGTCCGGTTGGTTACTTATGGGACTTCCCGGTGTTGCACTTGCAGGAAGTATTGCAGAAGCGGCATGGACTGCTATCGGTCTTGCAATAGGCACATACATAAACTGGCTTATTGTTGCAAGAAGAATAAGATGTTACACAGAGGTTGCAGGAAATTCTGTTACACTGCCTGAATTTTTCGAAAACAGATACAAGGATAAATCCAAGCTATTAAGATTGTTTTCTGCACTTTTTATTGTAATATTCTTCGTTCCGTATACAGCCTCAGGATTTGTTGCTTGCGGAAAAGTTTTTGCAACTGTATTTGGCGCTGAGTATGTTACAGCGATGATTATTTCAGCATTCGTTATTGTTCTTTATACATCTATGGGCGGATTTTCTGCTGCAAGTACAACAGACTTTATCCAGAGTATTGTTATGTCAATAGCTCTTATTATAGTTGTTGTATTTGGTATTTCAAATGCAGGCGGAATAAGTTCAGTAATTAATAACGCAAAAGATTTAAACGGATATTTCAGTCTTACAACACTTTCAAACTGGATGACAGACGGAAGTGTAGGACAATACAACGGTCTTACAATAGCATCAACACTTGCATGGGGACTAGGCTACTTTGGAATGCCTCATATTCTTTTGAGATTTATGGCTATTGAAGATGAAACAAAGCTCAAGCTTTCAAGAAGAGTTGCATCAATATGGGTTGTTATCGCTATGTTTGTTGCAATAGCTATCGGTGTAATCGGATATTCTCTTATCCAAAACGGCACAGTAACCACAATAGCTGACTTTGCACAGAGAGAAAATATAATTATGGTTATCGCAACACTCATAAGTGAATACGGATTTGTTTTTGCGCTCGTTGGCGGAATTATTCTTGCAGGAATTCTTGCTTCAACAATGTCAACAGCAGATTCACAGCTTCTTGCTGCCGCGTCAAGTATTTCAGAGGACATTACTCAAGGCGTTTTGGGAATTAAAATTTCTGAAAAGAAATCAATCCTTATCGCAAGACTTACTGTTATAGGAATAGCTATTATCGGTATATTCCTTGCACTTAATCCTGATTCATCAGTATTCAAAATCGTATCATTTGCATGGGCAGGCTTTGGTGCGACATTCGGCCCTGTTGTTCTTGCTGCACTTTTCTGGAAGCGTTCAAACAAATATGGTGCTTTAGCAGGTATGTTAAGTGGTGCTATTATGGTATTTGTATGGAAATTCTGTATTGCTAAGCTTGGCGGAGTATTTGCAATATATGAGCTTCTCCCTGCATTTATAGTTGCTTGTATCGCGATAATTGTCGTAAGCTTGGCTACAAAAGCTCCTGAAAAGGAAATAACAGACGAATTTGAAGCTGTTGTTAACGCATAAAAAATTTTAAAAAATAAATTAGAAAAAAGAGGTAATGAAAAAATTCTTTTCATTGCCTCTTTTTTTCACTTTTAATATTGCTCTCTTTTGTTAAAATAATAAAAGAGAGGTGGTGGAAAATATAGAAACAAAAAAAAATAATTTTCAAAATTACAAAAAAAATGATAAGAAAAACAAAATTTTTAAATTTAAGTTTTATTCTCTTGTTTTCAGTATTTACATTATATTTGTAGGATATGCAAATTCGGTAGCTGAAAACGAGGTTTGCGTTTATTCAGATTTAAGAACTCAAAAACTTATTCCCTCAGGTCAGGCTGTCGCAATGAAATTAAAAACAAATGGAGTTTTGGTTGTAGGAGTAAAAAACGATGCAAATCTTCCCGCAAAAAAGGCAGGAATAAAAAACGGCGATATCATAACGATGGTAAATGATACAAAAGTTTTAAACACTGCCCATTTTGAAGAAATAATACAAGCTGCAGATGAGAATGAAATTACGCTTTTCATAAAAAGAGATGACAAAATTTACAGTACAAATATTATTCCCCAAAAAAATAATGGTTTTTGCGAAATAGGTCTTTGGCTTCGGGACAGTGCAGCAGGAATAGGAACAGTTTCGTTTTATTCGAGTGACAAAAAGCATTTCTACGCACTGGGACATCCGATAGCTGACAGCGATACTCAAAAAAATTTTTCCGTAAGAACAGGAAGCTTAGAGCTTGTTGACATTCACGGTGCAAAAAAAGGTAAGAAAAACAATCCTGGGGAGCTTATAGGAACGATGTCCGATTACGAGATAGGAAGCATTTTAACTAATACAAATTCAGGAATTTACGGTAAAATCAAAGACAAGGGTGTAATACTTGAAAAACCTATCGAGGTAATGAAAAAAGAAGAAGTCAAAGAAGGCAAAGCTTATATTTTCACAACTGTGAGCGACTGCGGAGTAGAAAAATTTGAAATAAAAATTTCAAAAATTTTAGACAACAATAAAAACAAAGATTTCATTATAAAAATAACTGATAAAAAGCTTATAGAAAAAACAGGCGGAATAGTTCAGGGAATGTCGGGTTCACCGATAATTCAGAATGGCCGAATTGTGGGAGCTGTGACACATGTTTTTGTGAATGATCCAACAAGAGGTTATGGGATATTTATTGAAAATATGCTAGCGGCGTCATCATAAGCAAAGCCCACACCGAAACGGTGTGGGCTTTACATTGTTAAAATATTTTAGCTTTTTTTAATAATTTCAGAAGTTTGTCGCATATAATATGCACAATCGTTGCAAGTATCACAGTTGTTATAATTGAGAGGATAATGAAACAGCTTGAATTAATGTTTGGCAATACTTTCTCAACAATCTCGAACACAAAACAATGCATCAAATACATTTCAAAGGAAATACTACCTAAGAAATAACTTATTTTATTACCAATTTGAATTTTTTCGTTCAGAAGTAATATAAACGCAAGAATTGCCACACCCAACAAAATCTTTAAAATATAGTCGCCCCAAAAAACAATATGCTTGAAAGACAGATACGATACTCCCAGGACAAGCGACGACAAGCACGCAACAGAAACCTTCAATATCCATTTCTGACAAGAGGGTTTTTTGATGCTGTCATAATTAGCAAATAAAACTATTCCCCAAACAAAACCAATAGATTCGGTACACCATGTAGTTGTCTGAACAATTCCAATAAGTTTTAAAATATAGAGCAGTAAGCTGAAAGCAATGACAACAAAACATACAATCGGTCTGCGAAGCTTCTCTTTCCATTTAAAACGGTAACCAATCCAAAACGCAACATAGCACACCAAAAGCCATCTTACCCACACATTGATCTGTAGCGGGCTACCTAAACGGGAACTGCCGGCAAGCAGAATCATGTCAAGCAAGATAATAACAACATTAGATATCCAGTTAGGAAGAATCAGTTTAGGCAATCTGCTGGTCCAGAACCGTTCGGTTGAATTTATTTTTTTGCTTATACCTACAGACAAACCGTAGGCGGAAGTCATAAAGAAGAATGTAACACCAATATACGCAAAACTGCCAATCATATCCTGGATTTTATTCTGATATGCTGTTGGGATGTGAACAAGAATTACGATTAAGCACCAAAATCCACGCATCGCTTTTGTGTTGTCCATATCAAAAAAATTGTCATTGCCAGAAGAAATGTACTTTGATCCATGCGTCAGCATAAGTACCAAAAAAACAAGGATACCCATCATAATTACATAGTCAAGCATACTTTACCCCCTAATCATGAAATTATATTTATTTAAGTCTACCAAAAAATACTAAAATTTGCAAGTAGTAATACTATTTTATAATCTGTAATGTTGTCCCCTATTGACAACACTCGTGTCAGGTTCACCGATACTTCAAAATGGTAAAATTATTGGTGCAGTAACTCATGTGTTTGTAAATGACCCGACAAGAGGGTATGGGATTTTTATTGAGAATATGCTCTCTTTTTTAAACAGCCACATTTCTCTTGTTATTTTGTTTCTTCTTTTAAAAACACATTCCCTAAAGGTTTTAAGTTATCATAACTGTCAATAGCAAAAACTTTTACAGTATAATCTTTAAAATCAGCAGGAATTTTCTGATATTCAAAAACATTCCCTTTGTTTCCCATTGGCTTATCCAAAATCTTTACAAGCTTGTTTCCGTTATATATTCCGCAAATAAGCGTTGTTTC
The DNA here is from genome assembly GCA_045661305.1 of Clostridia bacterium. Taxonomy (GTDB): domain Bacteria; phylum Bacillota; class Clostridia; order UMGS1840; family UMGS1840; genus UMGS1840. The sequence goes on from JAZRFJ010000028.1 coordinate 11,566, forward strand.
ATCAAGATTAACACCATCAACAACTGCCGCAATACGAACTGTATCGCCCTCGTTAAAAGTTGTTTTTTCTGCTTTACTTTCATCTGTGAAATTTACAAATGAAATATCTGTATATTTTTCATCTGTTTTTGTTATGGCTTTTATAGGGAAATTAGCACCGCCCAAGTCTGCTTCAACACGCTTATGTAAGTCGATGAATCCCACCATACCTAAAAGGTTTGGATAATAAAATGATTGCATAGGCTCACTTTTGGCATTTACTACACCCGCTTGAGATACATTTGCTTCAAAACACAAATTATGCGGCTGATATGTCGGTGAATTGGCAAGAATCAAAATTGAAAATTTTTCTGATGTTATTTGTGTATCTTCAACATCAACAGTATGATAACCTGTATTTTCGGGAATTAATTTCCCAAATCTTATCATACTTTCCTCAAGGTTTTCAAAATACACATGATAGCCTGCATTTTCATCTGCTTCTTTCAACTCATCATCAATCAGATATATATAATATTCAAAGCCTTCTTCAGCATAAAGAGAAATATGTGTCAAAACTTCACTTTCAGTTTTTCTTTCAAATTGGTTTCCGTAATAATTCATATAAGATAAAAATTTGTTTTCGTTCTCATCTTTTAATTCTACAGACATACTCCAATGTGAAAAAAAATCATCATACGAGTATAAAATCGTATTAGAGTTTCTTCTTTGCATTTGGGTTATAGCAAAAAGCTCATATCCTACATAGTAATCATAATAGGAAAGATAAAAAAATCCATTATCACACGCATCAGTACCCCAACTGTTTTTAACGATAAAAGCACCGTTATCAGGTGGAACTATTTCAACACCACTAACAGTATGTCTGAAATTTTCTTTATCATATGTATCATCCCATCCCACTATCAGCACAGAATGATTTGTACTAACAGTTGGGGAAGTTTCAGAAATTGGAAAATAGTATAAATTCTTTTTCTCTGCCTGGGCAAAATAAGTGTAATTTGAATTCAAGGTACAAACTGCTGAGCCATAGGATAGTATAGCTTTTTTTAGGTCATCTCTCATTTCTGCTTTTTTATCATAATCTCTGCCATCATATTCTTTTATATCTTCATGATTGAATATCGTTCCTGTTATAATATAATCACTAAGAGGAATATTTGCAGTTTCAGAATAATCTCTGCCTTTTGCAGGCCACACAAATTCATCATCTTTTTCATTGACAAGACCTATTCTGTTTAAGAAATATGGAACAGATTTTCCATAGTTTCCTCCAGAGCCAAGAGACATATTGTGTCCAAAGGTGGTATTGTTATATCTATTTGAAACCATATATTGCATATGATTTTCGCTAAAATCATATGCATCATTTATAGTTTTCCCATTTAGATCTAAAACAGGAAAATTTTTCAACATATAGCTTTCAGCCGCACCAAGTGCTGAAAATATCCAGCAGTTTCCACTTTCCCCTTGTGATTTAACAGGTGAAACAAATTGCAAATTATTTATGTCATCATTATATTTTGAAGGCAAATAGGCTGATTCGTTATCAAGAAATAATTTGCAATTCAATTCACCAAGATCATACAAAACATTATCAGAATACTCTTCAACAAATATAGGCTCAGTTTCTAACCTATATGTTTCCATTATTTCAAGTCCATAGTTTTCTTCTGCATAACTCAAGGTTGTACTTGATAACATTACAATAGTTACCAAAATAACAAAAAACCTCTTCATTTTAACACCTCTTAATTACAATTATATTTTCATTCTATCACCAAAATTAGCATTTGTCAATACAAATGAAAAAGGGATATTGAATTTTCGTCCAATATCCCCATATAATTCCTATTTAAAATAATCTTTCAATGTACTAAAGAAGCTTTTTCTTTTAGCGTGATTACTGCTTTCACATGCTTCATCAAACTTTTTAAGTAATTCCTTTTGTTTTTGGTTAAGCTTCTTTGGAATTTCAACCTTAACAATTACATACTGATTTCCGACTCCGCCGCCTCTTAAGTATGGAATGCCCTTTCCTTTAAGCATAAATTTTGCACCGTGCTGTGTTCCCTCAGGAATTGTCATTTCAATTTTTCCGTTTATTGCAGGAACAATAACTTTACCGCCAAGTGCTGCCTCTGCATATGTTATAGGAAGTTCAACATAAATATCAAAGCCTGAACGCTGGAAAATTTTATCAGGTGTTACATTAACCTCGATATAAAGGTCGCCCATAGGTCCATTGTTTTTACCCGGTTCACCTTCACCTCTTAGGGTTATTGCCTGACCGTCATCTATACCTGCAGGAATATTAATTTCCAGCTTCTTTGTTTTCCTTTCAACACCATTACCGTTACAGGTTTTACATGGTTCTTTTATAATTTTACCTGTACCATTACAATTTGGACAAGTACCTGTTGTCTGAATATTTCCAATAGGTGTTCTCTGAACTTTTCTTACAGTACCGCTTCCGTTACAGTTTGAACAAGTTTCAGGGCTTGTGCCTTTTCTTGCACCGCTTCCCATACAGTCTGAACATCTTTCATTTTTAGTTATTGAAATTTCTTTTTTTACACCAAAAACAGATTCTTTAAATGAAATAGTAACAGCCTTTTGTAAATCTCTTCCTCTTTGCGGACCGTTTCTTCTTGATGAGCCACCTCCACCAAAGCCTCCGAAACCACCGCCGAAGAAGGAATCAAATATATCACTAAAATCACCAAAGCCTCCAAATCCACCGCCAAAACCGCCTCCGCCTGCCGTCTGGTCAAAAGCTGCATGACCAAACTGGTCATACTGCTGTCTTTTTTGAGAGTCAGACAAAACGGCATAAGCTTCATTTGCTTCTTTGAATTTAGCTTCAGCCTCTTTATCACCAGGGTGCAAGTCAGGATGGTACTGCTTTGCAACCTTTCTGTATGCTTTTTTTAAATCGTCCTCAGTAGCACTTTTAGAAACACCGAGGACTTCATAATAATCTCTTTTTTCCGCCATCTGTTTTCTGCCTTTCACAACATTCAATCATCGGAGAGTCGAACTCAAACAGTTCAGCTCCCCGATGACTCTTAGTCTGTTTTATTTATTATCCTCGTCAACAACTGTATAATCAGCCTCATAAGCATCATCATCGCCCGCTGACTGCTGTGCACCTGACATATCAGGACCTGCCCCCTGTGCATTAGGATTTGCCTGTGCGTAAATCTTTTGTGCAACTTCGTTGAATTTCTTTGTCACTTCTTCGCTTGCAGCTTTGATAGCATCTGTGTCTGTGCCTTTTAATGCTTCTTTTAATTTATCAACTTCAGCCTGTATTCCGGAAACTTCTTCAGGTGATAATTTGTCTTTTACTTCGCCTAAAGTTTTTTCTGTCTGATATACAAGGCTGTCAGCCTGATTTCTTATTTCAATGCTTTCTTTTTTCTTCTTATCTTCAGCTGCAAACTGTTCAGCTTCTTTAACAGCCTTATCAATATCTGCATCTGTTAAATTTGTTGATGCAGTAATTGTTATCTTCTGCTCTGCACCTGTTCCCAAGTCTTTTGCACTTACATGAACGATACCGTTAGCATCTATATCGAAAGTAACTTCAATCTGCGGAATACCTCTTGGAGCAGGAGCAATACCTGAAAGCTGGAAGTTTCCGAGAGTTTTGTTATCAGCAGCCATTTCTCTTTCACCCTGGAGGATATGAATATCAACTGCTGTCTGATTATCTGCTGCTGTTGAGAATATCTGACTTTTCTTTGTAGGAATTGTTGTATTTCTTTCTATAAGCTTTGTGCATACTCCTCCAAGTGTTTCAATACCGAGTGAAAGCGGTGTAACATCGAGTAAAAGTACATCCTTTACATCACCAGCCAAAACACCTGCCTGAATTGCAGCACCAACAGCTACACATTCGTCAGGATTAATACCTTTGAACGGTTCTTTACCGATAAAGTTTTTAACAGCTTCCTGAACAGCAGGTATTCTTGAAGAACCGCCTACGAGTAATACTTTTGCAATATCTCCGGGCTGAAGTCCTGCATCTGAAAGTGCCTGTTTTGTAGGAATCATTGTTTTTTCTACAAGGTCAGCTGTAAGCTGGTCAAATTTTGCTCTTGTAAGAGTCATATCAAGGTGTTTAGGGCCTGTTTCGTCTGCTGTGATAAACGGAAGGTTAATATTTGCTGTTGCAACACCTGAAAGCTCAATTTTTGCTTTTTCAGCAGCTTCTTTAAGTCTTTGAAGTGCCATTTTATCTTTTCTAAGGTCAATTCCGTTTTCTTTTTGGAATTCATCTGCAAGATAGTTCATAACTCTTTCATCAAAGTCATCACCGCCAAGACGGTTGTTACCGTTTGTAGCAAGAACTTCAAATACACCATCACCGATTTCGAGGATTGAAACATCGAATGTTCCGCCTCCGAGGTCATATACCATAATTTTATGCTCGCTGTCCTTATCAAGACCATAAGCCAAAGATGCAGCAGTAGGCTCGTTTATAATTCTCAAAACCTCCAAGCCTGCGATTTTACCTGCGTCCTTTGTTGCCTGTCTTTGAGCATCTGAGAAGTAAGCAGGAACTGTGATAACAGCCTGGCTTACAGTTTCACCGAGGTAGCTTTCAGCATCAGCCTTTAATTTCTGTAATACCATTGCTGAAATTTCCTGAGGTGTATAATTTTTGTCATCAATGTTTACTTTTTTATCTGTACCCATATCTCTCTTTATAGAGCTGATTGTTCTTTCAGGGTTTGTAATTGCCTGTCTTTTAGCAACCTGACCTACAAGTCTTTCACCTGCTTTAGTGAAAGCAACAACTGATGGTGTTGTTCTTGCACCCTCTGCATTAGCGATAACTACAGGTTCTCCACCCTCTAAAACTGCAACACATGAATTTGTTGTACCTAAATCAATACCAATTATTTTAGCCATAATAAAAATCTCCTTTTTTCTTTTTCTCTTTTTTCTTATTTATCTTTACTTATTAAATTTTACGCTTTTACCTTAACCATACTATGACGGATTACCTTATCCTTTAACATATAGCCTTTTTGGAATTCGTCAAGCACAGTTCCGCTTTCTCCTTCGCCCTCTTCACTGTTCATAACTGCGTTATGGAACTCAGGGTCAAACGGGTTCCCAACAGCTTCTATCGGTGTAACACCAAGCTTTGAAAGAGTGTCATTAAACTTCTTTATAACAAGCTCAATTCCTTTTCTGTAATCCTCAACATTTCCCGTTTCATTTTTCATAGAAATTTCTAAAGTATCCAAAATCGGAATAATGTCATTTACTGTGTTTCCGACAGCGAGGTCATAAGTGCCCTCTTTTTCCTTTTGAGTTCTTCTTTTATAGTTGTCAAACTCAGCAAGCAATCTCAAATATTTATCATTTATTGCGTTTGCATCATCCTTTAGCTTCTGAATTTCATTTTCTAAAGCTTCTTCTTTGGTTTCTTCTTTTTCTTCTGTTGTTTCTTCAATTTTTTCTTTTTCTGTTTCTTGTACTTTCTCTAATTTTTCTTTCTTTGCCACTTTTTCTGCCTCCTCCCATTTTATTCGCCGTTGCCTAAAAGATTTTCCATAGTTTTGGACATATTCTCTAAAGTAGTTATAACTTTTTCATAATTCATTCTCTTTGGTCCTATTACTCCAATCATGCCTGTTCTTCCGTCATAAGCCTTGTAAGAAGTAACAACCAAGCTTAAATCCTTGTCTTTTAACATCGGGCTTTCGTCACCGATAATAACAGTTGTACCTGCATTTTGGGATACGCTGTTTACAAGTGCATTAACCTGCTCCTTATTATCAACAAGCTCTAAGAAATCCATAATTTTTTCAGTATCGGAAAACTCGGGTGCTTTTAACATATGTGATTTTCCGCTCATATACATCTGAGGTGTTCCCTTTTCCTCTAATGTTTCTGTGAGAAAATCAAGTATCATACCGAGTATTTCAAAATTGCTATTGAACTTTGCCTTAATCTTTTCTATAATTTCAGGCGTAATCATATCAAGCGTACAATGCCTTAATTCCTCGTTTACAATCTCTTTTATATATTCAATGGATTGTTGGGTTATAGGTGTAAGTATGCGTACCTGCTTACTTCTTACAGCACCTCTGTCGGTAACTAAAATAAACATCAGATAAAACTCTGTTATTTTCAAAATATCAAGGTGGCTTATTGAACCAAATGTATTATCCCTGATATTAGTTATGGCAGTAAGTCCCGTATTTTCCGAAATAGTCTTTGCCGCAAAATCCAAAAAGCGATTAAGCTCAAATAAATTTGCTTCCATTTTCGCCTTTAAGATTTCCATTTCCGTGTTTGTTGCCTTTATCTTTTTTATTAAGCTGTCAACATACAAACGGTAACCTGTGCTTGACGGTATTCTTCCCGCCGATGCGTGAGGCTGTGCCAAAAGTCCCATTTCCTCCAGGTCAGACATTTCATTTCTTATCGTTGCCGAGGATAAACCGATATCACATTTTTTTGCAATAGTTCTTGACCCTACCGGCTCCGCCGTTTCTATATAATCCTCTATTAATGCCTTTAAGATGGTCGCTTTTCTTTTATCGAGTTCCATTTTTTCACCTCTTTATAAGATAGTACCAGGCTTTCTTAGTTGTTAGCACTCTATCAAGTCGAGTGCTAACAACTATAAGATACCACTTTTTTTCCCTTTTGTCAAGCATTTTTGAAAAAAATTTAAAAATTATTTTTCCAATTTATAAAAAGTGAAAAATTAAAAAAGCTGAACAAATACTTAAAATAAAGCATTCATTCAGCCTTTCAAAACCATTCTTATACTATTTGGAAGAATCTCTGTCCCTGAAAAGAAGAGTAATAGCCCAAAGGCCCGCAATTCCAACTAAAGAGAAAATAATTCTTGAAATAGGAGATAACATACCGCCGAAAATTGATGAAACAACATCAACTCCAAAAAGTCCTATACTTCCCCAGTTAAGCGCTCCTACAATTACAAGTATAAGTGCAATAGTGTCAATAATCATAATTTTGCCTCCATAAAATAACTTAAAAAATAATTTTTTTCATATATAATTATTGACAGAAATTATATTTTTATACTTATTATATTACTTTTTCTCTTCCGCTTGTTTTACCTGCTCGGTTTTTATCCCTAAAAACTCTGTTCTTATAAGCTCCTTTGTTTTTGGAACATCACATATTACATATGAAGCCGTTCCGATGTAAAGCGGATTGTTTGGCATTTCATACATTCTGATACTGTCTTTACTAAGGGTATTTAAAATAGGAAGTAAATCTGTGAAGTTATAAAGTGCAACATTTGTTTTAAGATTTTTTTCTATTTCACTAAAAAGCTCAGGTGCTTTCGCAATCAAATCAGCATTAAGCTTCTGCTCATAAAGTGCTTTAACAAAATTCTGCTGTGCCTCAATTCTTCCCAAATCACCCGTAGGATATGACCGAAAACGACAGAACTGCTCCGATTTATCACCATCAAGAAGCTGATATCCTGGGTATAGGTCAATATATAGTCCCTGGTCAGGGTCAGTATATTTCATTCTCTGCGGAACATCAATATAAACTCCGCCCAAAATATCTATGATTTTAGCAAATCCGCCCGGATTAACAACAGCATAATAATTTATAGGAAGCCCCGTAAGCTCTTTTACTTTAGCTAAAACGGCATCTACTCTTTGTCCCTCTTTTGCAGAAGCATAAACAGCATTTATTTTATTGTTCTGCGACCTTCCGATTGTTACTCTTGTATCTCTTGGAATACTCATTACATTAAGTACACTTCTTTTTGTATCAACAGAGGCAAGCATAATCGTATCTGTAAGAAGTCCGCCTTTGTCAGTTGCAAGAAGAAGCATATTTACTCTTCCGTCAACCACCTTTTCGACCTCTGTAACACTCTGATTTTTTATAACAGGTTCAAGATACATAATTGCAGTATTTACTCCTGCAAAAACTGCAAAAATACAAAGTGCAACCGAAATTATTCTTTTTACAATTTTTAAAAAAATTTTAAAATCCATTTTTATTAAAGTCCTCTAACTTAATCTAATCTGTCTGTTTTGTAGTTTTTTTAAACACATCATCTATAAGCTTTTTTGTTTCCTCTTCATTCTGCACCATATAGGACGCTCCGCCTATATACTTAGGTGATGAGGGAAGCTGATAAGTATTGAGTGTTAAGTTCTTAAATTTATATAATGTTTTTGCAAATTTTGAAATATCCGACAGACCAATATCTGTTTTAAAATCGTCCTTTACCTTTTTATATATAGCAGGAAGCTTTGCGATTGTTTTTGCATTGAGTTTTTGTTCATAAAGTGCTTTTAAAAACTCTTGCTGTGCATGTATTCTTCCCAAATCAGCATTTGCATATCCACTTCTGTACCTCACATACTGCTCTGCCATAGCACCGTCAAGATGTTGCATACCTTTATTAAGATGTATATAAAGTCCCTGGTCGGGGTCCTCATAGTGCATATTCATAGGAACATCAAAATCGACACCGCCAAGTGCATCTATGACATTTTTAAAACCGTCAGGGTGAATAATCACATAATTATCAATTTTTAAATCAAGCATGTCCTCCACTTTCTTTTTTACAAGCTGGGGACGCTTTTTCTCATCCTCTCTTTGATAAACGCTGTTTAGTTTTACATGTCTTCCATTATCAAGCATAACTCTCGTATCACGCGGTAGCGACATAAGATTTAAGCTCTTGGTATGAGTATTTATGTTTGCAACCATAATGGTATCTGTAAGAAGGCGTCCTTTATCCGTTGCCAGAATAAGAACATTTACATTTCCTTTTGTAAAAAAGCCTTTTGATAACATTATTGCCGACATAAGTATAAAAATTACTAAAGCAACACTCATTATTTTTCTTAAATATCTGAAAAATAATCTATTATTCATATATATTCCTCACAATTTTCTAAAATGTTTTAATAGTTTTATATTATTCTTTATTATGGAGTATAAACATTGTTACGGGTACAATTATTGCAATAGCTATCGCAAGCCAGGTGGTAAAATTCATAGTGTTTCTCCTTTCTTTCGGAAGTTCGTGTCAAGACCAGATTAAAAATTATTATTTATCATAATATTTATATCCGCAAAAAGGACATTTTGGATAATCTAAATCGTGCTTCTTAGCACATTTGGGACATTGGATTTGTGCTATACCATTCTCTTCTTGATGTTCAGTATGATAAAACTCAATTTTACCACATCTCTCACATGAATATATATCAACTTCCATTGCACCAGCAATTATATTCGGCAAATCGCCTAAAATCCAACCAGTTTCTCCTAATTGAATTTTTCTTGAACCACTGTATTTCATTTTATTATTACATCTTAAACATACTAACTCTTTCATATCCTATCTCCTTTCGGAAACTTTCGACATTCTTTATATAAAGACTGTATAATCCGGATGCCAAGCATTTTTTATGAATTGACAACTCCGTTGTCATGAATTGGCTCTGCCATGAATTCTCACTGACGCTCCATGAATTGAATTGCCTTAATGCACGAAGTGCAATTCATGAGCTGTAAGGCTCAATTCATGAAACCTTTGATTTCAATTCATGCCGCAGGCAATTCATTGCAGTCACAGACCGCATACGCTCGTGCCAAGTCAGGCGAACAGTGAATAATAGGACCTACTATTTTCTGTTCTTGTTTTCCTAAACAAAATCCATCAGAACCCGCAGGAATATTAGATTTTCCTGCCCGATATGTAAATATTTATTATCGGCAAACTAATCTTTTAAATTGTATGGACTTGACACAAGTATGTAAACCCACTAAAAACTATAAATTAAGTTTTCCTTTCATCTGTTTTGCATAAGGAATATCATCTATGCATATTTCAACAAACTGTATTACTGCATTGGCATAATCATTCCAATCTGCATCCTCATCTAAAATGACTTCATCAACGCCTAAATACTGATAACCACTTTTACAAGGCAACAACAAAGACACATACTTGCCTTGCATATCATCCCAACCAAGATGTATATATCTTTTTCCTTTTATTGCTTTTTTGAAACCTTTAATGCCATAATATTTTTCTTCAAAAGTATTTTTACCCGAAAAATCATTGTATGATTCGTGCTGATTCCATTGTTCAATACCATATTTAATTTTTTCAGCTAGTTCTTCTTTGGTATATGGGCTTTTTAATTCTATAGGGTAATACGCTGTACAAAACCACGGCTCGTTTATTATTGTTCCATCCGCTAATTTTTGAGGTTCGTTGGTTTCACTTTGCGGAAAAATAACGATGTCTTTTTCCTCATTCACATAAATATCAATCCATCTGAATTCTTCAAAATTAACTTTCATTTTTCCACACCTTTCTACATCATTATATACCATTCGACACAATTCTTACTCGTGTCAAGTCAGGAGAACAGTGAATAATAGGAACTACTATTTTTGCCCTATTTTTTCAACTGTTTTTCTTTTAACACTTTTCCCTAGAACCCGTGAGAACACTGGATTTTCTCGCATTCGATAGTATATGTAAATATCAAAATCGGCAAACTAATCTTTTAAATTGTATGGACTTGACACGAGTAACATGAATTTTAATTCTTCAATACAAGGATACGGGCTCCCAACCATAATGCTTGATGTAATTAATATCTAATCCGTTATGCTCTGCGTACATTCGCATGAATTCTATCTCTGCTTGATCGTTATCGTGATGGGTCATAAATTTATCATAAAGACCTGTATAGCCTTTTGTAAACTCTTTGATACTTTCAGCATAGTGCTCTCCGTCACCAGCTTTCTCAACAGATACAACAACATATCCGTTTTCTGTTTCTTTTAAATGAAAACAAGCAGGCATCTCTCCGCCACCACCCTGCACCATTGTATCCCCCTCTAAGCGATAACCACCCGACCAGAAATTACCAAACACCAAATGCTCTCCATCACGGTCCGTCTCTTCTAAAATCACAAACGAAGGAATCCAAACATCACCATAGCTTGCGTGACGCTCTGCTTCTTCATTAAACCAGTCACAAATAGCTGCAATAGCAAGGTTATCACCCACATATACAAACGAGGGCATCTGTGTACCATCCTTTTGAGTAATATTAAATTGTGGTCCTCCGGAAGCAAGCGGTGGTTTTTCTGTCTTTTGACCGCAGCTGCACAAAAGAAAAACAATCAAAAATAACACTAATATTTTTTTCATAAAAACACTTCCTTTATATTATTTTCATATATCATATCAAAATAAGTGTGCTATAAACCTGACTTTTCTATCATTATTCAATAAACTTCGACACAATTCGACTTTTGTCAAGACCGGCTAAAAAAATCACATCTGTATAAAAGCAAGCATATAATATACAAAAAAGAAAAATTTTGTAGGTGATTTATATGTTTAACAATTATATACCTAATTTTAAGCAAAGACCTTATGCGTTTGCAAAAATAAATGGAAGTAATGATTACCCAAATATAAACGGGATTGCATACTTTTATAAAGTAGAATCAGGCGTAATAGTTTCCATACAACTAAAAGGTCTTCCTGTATCAGATGATATTTGTAAAAAACCAATATTTGCAGTTCATATCCACAGTGGTGGCAGTTGCACAGGCAACAGCACCGACCCTTTCGCAAACGCCATGACACACTATAATCCAAACAATTGCAATCACCCCTACCATGCAGGCGACTTACCGCCTATATTTGGTGCGAACGGGATTGGTTTCTCTGCATTTTTAACAAATCGATTTTCTCCTGAAGAGATAATAGGAAAAACTATTATAATCCATTCCGCACCCGATGACTTTACAACTCAACCATCAGGAAATTCAGGTATGAAAATTGCTTGCGGTGTGATTTCTTCTGTATATTAGGCGATTTTATCTTGATATACGCTTTTTGATATAAAGACTGTATAATCCGGATTCCAAGCTTGTTAAATGAATTGACAACTGTCGTTGTCATGAATTGGCTACGCCATGAATTCTCGCTTTGCTCCATGAATTGAATTGCCTTTTAAATGCACGAAGTGCAATTCATGAGTCGCAAGACTCAATTCATGAAATCTTTGATTTCAATTTATGCCGAAGGCAATTCATTGATTTCAAGCTTTGCTTGAAATCATTATATCACCTTTGCAATAAATTGTCAATTTTTTTAACAAAATATACACAATAATGACACTCACAAAATTTATGAGTGTCATTTTATATAGATTATTAAAACCTAATTCAATTCTGAAATTTTATCTATACAGCATTTACATATTTTTTTGTTTTCAAAGTCGATAAGGTCCTCGTCTGCCCCGCAAAATAAACAAGAAATTTCATATTTTTTTATGATAACTTCTCCGTCATTTCCGATAAAAAATTCCAAAACATCTTCCTCCGAAACATCAAGTGCTTTTCTAATCGGCTTTGGTATAAGAAGTCTTCCAAGCGGGTCGATTTGCTTTGTTATTCCTGTTGCTTTCATACTTCTTCCTCCATTTTTATACATTTGTTTTCTGATTCTTTATTTTTTCTACATTATATCATGGAAAAAGAGCGATGTCAAGGATTTTGGCAAAAAAACCCAAAATATGTAATTTTTGCCACATATTTCGACAAATTTCTACTTTACAACTGTCTTTAAGTATGTCAAGGTTTTTGGGACAAAGTCAATTTGCGTCAAAAAAAGTCTTTCCGAGAACGAAAAAAGCTCGTTGTGGAAAAGCTCACCGAGATTAAATTTCAAAAAAGAACTAAGCTCAGCCTCAGTTATATACTTTATACATTTATAAGCATCAAAGCTTATTTTTTTTATGTGGTCACCCGAAACACTCATACACTCGTCACAAGAAAGAATGTTTTCAATGAAATTATAAAAAACAAATTCGCTGTCATTAAACTTCTTCTGGCAGAACATACACTCCGACATTTCGGGAACAACACCCAGAATAACACAAAGTCTTATTTCAAACGCAGACTTTATAAGAAGGGACGACTTAACATTATTTGAAAGTGCATATAAAGAGTTGAGAGCAAGCCTTAATATTTCTTCGTCAGGCTGTTCATAAGTACCTGTCAACCTAACTGCCTCCAAAATATAGCAACCAACGGCAAACGCAGTAATATCCTTTTTAATATCAAAAAAATTAGTAATTATATTACATTCCCTTACAGTATAAATCTGCTTGTTGCGTGTTAAGATATAATCTCCGTAGCAAAACATATTTATTCCTGCCATATCTTTACGCTTTAAACTTTTTGCACCGGGTGCTTTTGCGTTTATAAGTCCATATTCATCTGTATAGACAGTAAGCATTTTGTCGCCCTCGTTAATCGCAGTTTCACCGACAACAATCCCTTTTGCAGTTAAAAAGTCCAAGAAAGCACCCCCATTATGAAACAAAAGGACGGAAATATCCGTCCTATTTTTTCTTAAACGAAATTTTATTTTCAGTTTTAGAAAGTAATCTTTTTATATTTTGATGATGACGCACTATAATCTGAAGTGCAAGAATAATTGTTGCAATTACTATAAGTACAATATGCTCCGAGCCTTTACAGAAAAACCATACCCAGAAAGGTGCAGAAAAAGCTGCTAAAATTGAGCCGAGTGACACAAACTTTGATAAAGCGATAACTATAACACCTGTCAAAAATACGCATAGTCCTGCAAGCGGACTGAAGCAAAATACTGCTCCGCACGAAACGGTAACGCCTTTTCCGCCCTTAAATCCAAAATATACAGGATAGTTATGACCTAAGCTTGCAGTAATTGCAGCAATATACGAAGTAGGTAAATCACGCGTAAATAAATATGCAACACCGTATGCCGCAACAGCTTTGAATGTATCCATTATAAGAACTATAACAGCAGGAAGTGTCCCTAAAGTACGAAGTGTATTCGTAGCTCCTGCATTTTTACTTCCATGCTCTCTTACATCAACTTTATAAAAAATCTTACCTATAATTATCGAAAAGTTAAGACTTCCGAACAAATAACCTACCAAAGCGGCAATAACATATAATAAATATTTCATAGCATAAAGTCTCCTTTACAGCTTTTTCTTTTCGTTTCTTTCACGGATATAGAACTTTATAGGTGTTCCTGTATAATCAAATGCACTTCTTATCCTGTTTTCAAGATATCTTTCATAAGAAAAGTGCATCAATCTTACATCGTTTACAAATATTACAAACTGAGGGGGAGTAATATCTGATTGAACTCCGTATAAAATTTTAAGTCTTCTTCCTTTATCCGTAGGCGGCTGTACTCTTGCAGTTGCATCTGCAATGAGGTCATTTAACATACCTGTTGTAATTCTTCTTTTTGAATTTTCATAAACGCGGTCAATCATTTCAAAAATGCCTTCTACTCTCTGTCCTGTCTTTGCTGAAATAAACATTGACGGAGCGTACATCATATATGGAAATTCTTCCATTACTTCTTTTTTCATTTCGTCCATCGTGTGAGTATTTTTTTCAACGATATCCCATTTGTTTATAACAAATATTGAAGCTTTACCCTCGTTATGAGCATATCCTGCAATCTTTGTATCCTGTTCTGTCGGACCTTCAGTTCCGTCAATAAGAATAAGACAAACATCTGCTCTTTCAACAGCAGTATATGAGCGTAAAACAGAATATTTTTCAACCTTTTCGTTAACTCTGCTTTTTCTTCTTATTCCCGCAGTATCAATAAACAAATATTTTCTTCCGTCTTTTTCGACATAGCTGTCGATTGCATCTCTCGTTGTTCCGGGAATATTTGAAACAATCATTCTTTCTTCGCCCAAAATACAGTTTACCAAAGAAGATTTGCCTGCATTTGGTTTTCCTACGACAGCAACCTTTATTATGTCTTCTTCCTCCTCGGAAATATCATCTGACGGAAAGCCTTTTACCACTTCGTCAAGAAGGTCACCTGTTCCCATGCCCTGAATAGCACTTATAGCAACAGGCTCACCCATTCCAAGATTGAAAAATTCGTAATATTCCATAGGTGGCTCACCCGGAGAATCGCACTTATTAACAGCAAGGACTATCGGTTTTTTAGATTTCATAAGTATCTTTGCAACTTCCTCATCATCAGGAAGAAGTCCTGTGCGAACATCTGTTAAAAATATAATTACATCAGCAGTTTCAATAGCTATTTCCGCCTGCGTACGCATCATAGCTGTTATTTCATCATCGCTGTCAGGCTCAATACCGCCTGTGTCAATAAGAAGAAAGGCTTTGTCAAGCCACTGTGCCTCGGACATTATTCTGTCTCTTGTTACACCAGGAGTATCTTCAACTATTGAAACCCTCTTCCCCACTATTCTGTTAAAAAGCTGAGATTTACCCACATTTGGGCGTCCTACTATTGCAACTATCGGTTTTGACATACTTCTCAATCCTTTCTTTTCATCTTAATTCTTACTTTATTTTATTTAAAAATTCTTTCATATCAGCCATCGGAGTGATGGAGCGTTTATAATTTGTATTAATAAATAAAACTGTATTTTTCTCTATAGGGGGATGGGGGAACCTTTCGGTGTTTCCCCTTTGTCCCCCTATGACCCCTATCCCCCTCCTAGCGATCGCTCAATCGCCGCGAGGCTGAATGTCTTAATTTTATATGTTTACTTTATACTATCTAAAAATTCTTTCATGTTACTTGGTACTGCCTCTTTGTTTGAAACAACAAATCCGCTTACCTGCGAAGCGAAGTCCATACAGGTACACAAATCGTTTCCATTAAAATATTTAAAGAGAAACGCTGCTCCAAAGCTATCTCCTGCACCTACGGTTGAAACTACCTCAACCTTTTCTGCCTTACAAATAAGCACTTTGTCATTTTTTATATCATACGCATATGAGCCGTCTTTTCCTGCAGTAATTATTATAATTTCAAGTTTGGGGAACTTCTCTTTTAATCTTACAAAGGCATCTTTTACTCCGTATATTTCTCCAAACACAAGCTTACACACA
Source organism: Clostridia bacterium (assembly GCA_045661305.1). Lineage (GTDB taxonomy): Bacteria > Bacillota > Clostridia > UMGS1840 > UMGS1840 > UMGS1840. The sequence goes on from JAZRFJ010000028.1 coordinate 27,532, forward strand.
ATTGGAAGCTCCTCATCGCTTATTTTAACGATATCGGAATTTTCAAGACATAACATTACACTTTCCTTTGAATAAAAAGGAGGTCTTATGTTAAGGTCTGTATATATTTTCCTGATTTTCTCGCTTTTTATAACCTTTTTTATCGCATCAGTATTATGTTTCCCACGCAAAGCCAGAGTTCCGAACACCAACACATCAAATTCTTCATTTAAAGTATCAGCATCAATATAATCATAAGCTACATCATTTTTTAAATCATATGACGGAACAAAATTCTTATCAAGTGTGACATCGCATCTGCCTGTAATCTTATCATTAAGTCTTGCGATATATTTTGTGTTTATACCCATAGACTTCATTTCTTCTACTGCTTTTTTTCCTAAATCGTCTTCACCGACAGCAGACATAACAAAAGCTTCACCACCTAATAAAGAAAAGTGGGACGCTAAATTAAGCGGTGCACCGCCAATGCAAGATTTGTCAGGATAAACATCGTATAAAACTTCTCCGAAAGATAACAACTTCATAGCTGTTTTTCCCTTTCTTATATATTCTACAAATATAAATTTTTAAGTAATTCTCCACCGTCAGCCTCGCACACAATAACCTCGCATGAAAGTGCCTTTTCAATATCCGCTTTTGTAAAATCGTCAAGTGTTACATCGCCCTGTGCACGAAACATATTTTTAGGGAGTAAAAGTTTTTCTATTTTCTTTATTTTTAACTGTTCTATAACATCTGTTGCGGTAAGTAAACCCGAAACAGTTATATTCTCACCAAAAAAGTTGTTTTTAATTTTTATCGTTTCAATATTACTTTCAAATTTTTCATTAAAATCATCAACAAGCTTTTTCACCGTATCATACGCGGCATAGCCTGTTACAACAACTTTGTTTTCTATTTTCTTTTTTCTGTTTTTCAGACAAAATCTTTCAAGATTAAATTCATCTTTTAAAGATGCTATCATCCCAACCCCGTTTTCAATCTGCGGAAAGTCATCATAATACTCAATATTGGGTATAGGGATTTCACCCTTTATAAAAAATTCATCTGCAGGATACACAAATCTGCAGCCTCTTTCCTTATACGAAATATCACCGTATTTATTTATAGTGTTTATAACGCAAATACAATCTTCTTTTGTAAAAAGCTCTACTTCAGTAAGCTTTTCTCTATATTTCGTCTGTCCCATAGGAACAACTGAAACACTGTTTACACCTAAATCATATAAATCCTTTAAAGATGTTTCCAAGTGTTCTTTATCATTCCAGCCTTTGCACAAAACAATCTGTGCATTGACCGTAATATTATTATCAATAAGTCTTTTTATTTTTTCTTTTATTCCGCCTGCAAAGCGGTTATTAAGCATTTTCTTTCTCAAATCATCTTCTGTTGAATGAACAGAAACATTAACAGGAGAAAGGTGCATTTTTATTATATTTTCAAATTCATCATCTTTCATATTTGTAAAAGTGACATAATTCCCTGTTAAAAACGACAGTCTTGTATCGTCATCCTTGAAATAAAGCGGTTCACGCATACCTTTTGGAAGCTGGTCAATAAAGCAGAAAATACATTTATTGTGACAGCTTTTCGGGTTTTCTACCATAGGACCGTTGTTTATTATCCCGATATCCTCATAGTTATTGTGTATTGTTACAATATAATTTTTGTTATCGGGTTTTAGGACATTAAGTGTTACCTTTTTGTCACAGATTAGATATCCGTACATAAGACCATCGGTAACTTCTTTGGAATTTATATGCGTAATAAAGTCGCCTTTTCTTATATGCTTTTTATACGCAAGGCTGTTTTTTATAACATCTTCAACATAATACATATAAATCCCTCCAAAATATAAAATGACGGGGAACTTAGAACATAAGTATCCCCGTCTAGCTAAAATATTAATCTACTTTAACTACTTCTCTACCTTTGTAATATCCACAAGCTTTACAAACTCTGTGTGGTAATGTCAATTCCTGACAATGTGGACATTTAACAAGTCCCGGAACACTAAGTTTCCAATTTGCTCTTCTTTTGTCTCTTCTTGCTTTAGAAACTTTTCTCTTTGGTACAGCCATTTTCTACACCTCCTGAGTGTATATAATAATTTTTTAAACAAATGTAAGTTAGTTTTTGAAAAAGTCCTTCAATTTCTCAAGTCTTGGGTCAATTTCATCATCGGTGCAATCACAAGTCTTAAAGTTAAGATTTAAGCCGCATTTTGAACATAAACCCTTGCAGTCATCTTTACAGATATGTTTTTCAAGTGTAAGCTGATATATATATTTAAAAATCGCTTCAACTAAAAAAACCTTATTCCCTGCATATGAAATATACTCATCAGCCTCAAAATCTGAATTTTCTTTTGCTATAACCTCGTCAATTTCAAGACAAAATTCCTTAGTGAAATCGTCTAAACAACGGTCGCAAGCAAAATATAATAAAAAGCTTACAGTACCTTTCAAAAACAAGTTGCCCGACAGATTTGTAATATTTCCACTTAAAGACACATCGCTTGCAAGCGGAAGCGTTCTTTCAACCTCATAAAAAACTTCTTTCGGGTAAGTTTTGTTAACGTCCAAAACTGCCCCCTCAGCCTTTGTTATAGAGGACAGGTCAATATATAAAGCATTATCTTGCATAATTTACCTCCCCATTCAATAAAAGAACTGTTAATCTTGTTAATCTAAGTTGAAAAAATTAACAACTGACAGACATACAACTAATATAATACATAATTTTTGCCATTTTGTCAAGAGTTTTTTTGAAAAAACTTATCAAATAGACTATTTTACGACCAAAAAACCAAATTTATATTAATTTTTGTGTTTCAAGTGCAATCATAAGCTCTTCATTTGTAGGAATAACAAGAGTTTTAACTTTTGCACCCTCTTTTGTAATATCAACAGTACCTCTTGTGCTGTTCTTATCCTGGTCGATTTCTATTCCCATAAACTCAAGACCTGAAACTATGTCAGCTCTCATTTTTGCATCGTTTTCACCAATACCGGCTGTAAATACAACTGCATCTACTCCGCCCATTGCTGCAGCATATGCACCTATATATTTTTTAACACCGTATTCAAATATTTCAAGCGCAAGTGCACATCTTTCATCGCCTGCTTCTTTTCCTGCACACAAATCTCTGAAGTCTGATGATTTTCCTGAAATACCTAAAACTCCTGATTCTTTGTTAAGAATTGTGAGCACTTCTGATACTGAAATACCTCTCTTATTAGCAATAAACTCAACTATTGCAGGGTCTAAATCTCCAGAACGGGTTCCCATTGCTATACCTGCAAGCGGTGTAAGTCCCATTGTTGTATCAACTGATTTTCCGCCGTTTACAGCAGTTATTGAGGAACCGTTTCCTAAATGACAGGTAACAATTTTGAGATCTTTAGCATCTTTTCCAAGATACTCTGCAGCTTTCATTGATACATACTTATGGCTTGTTCCATGAAAACCGTATCTTCTGATACCATACTCCTTATAAAACTCGTAAGGAAGTGCATATATATATGCTTTTTGAGGCATTGACTGATGGAAAGCAGTATCAAACACGCCAACCTGTGGAACATTCGGAAGAATTTTTTTGCATGCTTCAATACCGATTATGTTCGGAGGATTGTGAAGCGGAGCAAGCTCGATACATTCATCAAGTGCATTCATAACTGCTTCTGTGATAACACATGAGCCGTTGAATTTCTCACCGCCGTGAACAACTCTGTGTCCAATAGCATTGATTTCTTCCATAGATGAGATAACACCCATTTCTTTATCTGTAAGGCTGTTAAGAACAGCGTTTATAGCATCGCTATGGTCTTTTAAAGGAAGCTCTTTTTCAAACTTCTGTCCGTCTTTTTCATGCTTTAATTTTCCGTCTATACCTATTCTTTCGCATAAGCCTTTAGCCATAACTGTTTCATTATCCATATTTATAAGCTGATATTTAAGTGATGAGCTTCCGGCATTGATTACTAATACTTTCATTTTTTATTTTTCCTTTCTTTTTCTCTCTTTTTTCTTTTGTATTTATTTGTGTAATGCTTAAATTTTAACTTGGATTTTGGATGAGAAAATTTGACTTTCGAGGAAGCTTGCCGCAGGTGTATATAGATACATCGAGGAAAAGCTGACGATGAAAACGAATTTTATCGCCAAAAGCCAATTAAAATTACTGAGCTTGTACGGCTGTTATTGCCACTACTCCTACTATGTCTTCGCTGCTGCAACCACGGGATAAGTCATTTATCGGCATTGCAATACCCTGTGTTATACGACCGTACGCTTCTGCTTTTGCAAGACGCTGAACGAGTTTATAACCGATGTTTCCTGCATCTAAGTCACGGAAACACAGAACATTTGCTTTACCTGCAACATCACTGTCAGGAGCTTTTGATGAGCCGACTGACGGAACGATAGCAGCATCAAGCTGAAGCTCTCCGTCAACCTTAAGGTTGGGGTTATTTTCTTTACATATTCTTGTAGCTTCTACAACCTTGTCCACATCTTGATGCTTTGCACTTCCCTTTGTTGAGTGTGAAAGCATTGCAACGATTGCTTCTTTTTCAACTAAAAGCTCAAAAGATTCAGCACTGCAAGCAGCTATTGCAGCAAGCTTTTCAGGGTCAGGATTCTGTTCTAAACCGCTGTCAGCGAATATAAATGTTCCGTCCGCACCATATTCACAGTTTGGAACTTCCATAAGGAAAAATGCTGATACAAGCTTAACACCAGGTTTTGTTTTTATAATCTGTAAGCTTGGGCGAAGTGTGTTTGCAGTTGAGTGACATGCACCAGAAACAACACCGTCTGCGTCACCTGCCTTAACCATAAGACAAGCATAGTACATATAATCTCCCAAAGCTGTTTTTTTAGCTTCTTCATAAGTAAGACCTTTTGATTTTCTCAGTTCAACAAAAAGGTTTAAGTATTCTTCTGTTTTTTCATAAGTAAACGGGTCAATAATTTTAGCTTTTTTAATATCAAGACCTGCACTGTTTTTCTCTACTTCTTCCTTTGTACCAATAATAATGAGGTCGGCAATATCTTCTTTTAATATAATTTCAGCTGCCTCAAATGTTCTTCTGTCCATTGATTCGGGCAGAACAATTGTTTTTTTGTTCATTCTTGCTCTTTCTTTGATTCTGTCAATAAAAGCCATTTTATCTCCTCCTGAAATTAAGGGAAAAACCCATAATATTATATGATAATCATTATATACCAAAAAATACAATTTTTCAAGTCTTTTTTGAATTTTTTAAAATTTCATTTCATTTTTCTTTTTTTATTTGACTTTTATACATTATTATGGTACAATTCATTTATAAATACAGTAATTAAGAGGTGTAACAGATATGGCACTTAGTATGACCGGCTACGGAAGAGAAAAGAACTTAAGCGGTAATTATGAGGTAAGCGTTGAAATTAAATCTGTAAACAACAGATATTTTGATGCAAACATAAGAGTACCGAAAGTCTTTAATTTTTTAGAAGAAAGAGTAAGAAAATACTTATCTGAAAGAATAAACAGAGGTAAGGTTGATGTTTTCATATTTATGAGAAATACCGTTGAAGATGAGTCTGATATTTCTTATAATAAAGACCTTGCAAAAAAATATTACGACGTTTTTAAAGAAATTTCCGTTAATCTTGATATTCCTTTTGACCTTACAGCAACAAAGCTTGGTAAAATGAATGATATTTTCACTATTTCGCAAAAAGAGTTCAGCGAAGACGAAATTTTTGAAATTTTAAAGCCTGTACTTGATAAAGCTACCGATGATTTTATAGATATGAGAAAAAAAGAAGGCAAACGCTTAGAGGAAGATGTTTTATCAAGAATAGAAAAGCTTAAGGGAATTGTATCTGAAATTGAAAAGCTTTTACCACAGTCTGTTAAAGAATATGAGCAAAGACTTCGTTCAAAGCTCGACGAATACTTAAAAGGCGTTGAATATGACGAACAGCGTGTTTTAACAGAAGTTGCAATCTTCTCCGACAAGGTTGCTACATTTGAAGAAACTACAAGATTAAGAAGTCATTTTGAAGAATTTTTAAGTCTTGTATCAAAACAAAGTCCTGTCGGAAAAAAACTTGATTTTATCATTCAGGAAATGAACAGAGAAGTAAATACAACCTGTTCAAAGTGCCAGAGTATTGAAATTTCAAAGCTTGGAATTGAAGCAAAATCAGAAATTGAGGCGATACGCGAACAAATCCAAAATATCGAATAAAGATGTGAAACAAATGACAAAAAAAGAACGATTTTTTAAAATAAAAGCTGAGCTTGATAAGCTTTATAAAAACCCGCATTGCACACTTAACTATAACTCCCCTTTTGAGCTTCTTATTGCAACAATGCTTGCAGCACAGTGTACAGATGCAAGAGTAAATATCGTTACAGAACAAATGTTTAGAAAATATAATACTCCCCAAATGTTTTCAAAGCTAAGGCTTGAAGAAATCGAAGAAGAAATAAAATCAACAGGCTTTTATAAAAACAAGGCAAAAAACATTAAAAAATGTTCAATACAGCTTTTGGAAAAATATAACGGAGAAGTTCCTGAAAATATGGAGGATTTGGTTTCTCTTGCAGGGGTAGGCAGAAAAACTGCGAATGTTGTACGCGGTGAAATTTTTAATAAACCTGCCATTGTTATAGATACTCACGCAAAAAGGCTTGCCAACAGAATGGGACTTACAAAAAGCGATGACCCTGTAAAAATCGAATTTGAACTGAAAAAATTCATTCCCGAAGAATATCAGTTTCAATTTTGCCACTGTCTTGTTTTTCACGGTCGTGAAATATGCAAGGCACAAAAGCCACTTTGCCAGGCTTGTCCGATTAACAGCTTTTGTCCACATAATTTAAAAAAAGATAAAGAAACTAAAAAAGGAAAATGATTATGATTTTATATATAACAATCTGTACAATTATCATAGCATTAACCCGTGCGTTTTCATACTGGGGAATATATGTTTTAAAAGATAACCCGATTGTGCTTATAAAAAATGTGCTTAACCTTACTTATGTTGAAAATACAGGTGCGGCATTCGGAATTTTCAATAATCATACAAGCATTCTTTCAGTTATCGGAATAATATTTTTTATTATCATAACATACATTGTTGCATCTAAGAAATTAAAAGGCACTTCCTTTGTCGTTGCACTTGCATTTTTAGCGGGCGGCGGAATTTCAAATGTATGTGACAGAATAAAGTTCGGGTTTGTAGTGGACTATATTGATTTTACACTTATAAATTATCCTGTTTTCAATCTTGCTGATATTTGTGTGGTTTTAAGCTGTATATTTATATTTATAAAAATTCTTTTTACAAAAGAAAGTGATGAAAAATAGCTATGGAAGAAAAAAAACTCACTGCTGATGTCTGTGAGCCTGTAAGAGCAGATAAGTATATAGTTTCTGCCCTGTCGGAGCTTACCAGAAGCCACATTCAAAAGCTTATTGAAGACGGAAATGTTCTTATAAACGGAAAAACATGTTCAAAAAAGACTTTAGTAAAAAAAGATGATGAAATAACAGTTTTAATCCCAGAGCCTGAGCTTCTTGATGCAAAACCGCAGGATATCCCTATTGATATTGTTTATGAAGATGATGATGTGATAATCGTCAATAAACCGAGAAATATGGTTGTTCACCCAGCCGGCGGAAATCCTGACGGCACACTTGTGAATGCACTTATGTACAGGTTTTCTGACAGTCTTTCTACTATAAACGGAGTTATCCGCCCTGGAATTGTACACAGAATTGATAAAGATACTACGGGGATTCTTATGGTCGCAAAAAATGACCGTTCGCATCTTTTTTTGTCCGAACAAATTAAAGACCACTCGTTTGTAAGAGAATATATTGCACTTTGTGACGGAAATATTAAAGAAGATACAAAAAGAATAGATAAGCCCATCGGGAGAAGCGAAAAAGACAGAAAAAAGATGGCTGTCACTATGAAAAACTCAAAAGAGGCAATAACAGATATTGAAGTAATAAAGAGATTTGGTACACATACACTCATAAAGTGCAAGCTTTATACAGGCAGAACGCACCAGATAAGAGTACATTTATCATCAATCGGTCATGCTATAACAGGTGATAGTGTTTACGGTGCGAAAAAGCAACCCCTCTTTGACAAGGGACAGCTTCTTCATGCTTATAAGCTTGGCTTTATTCATCCAAAAACAAATAAATACATCGAATTTACCAAAGATATACCTGAAGAATTTGAAAAAGTTCTTAAAAAACTTCAAGGAAAGGAAAATGATTTACTATGAAAATAACGATTTTAGGCTCAGGAGGCTGGGGTACTGCACTTGCGTGTACGCTTTCTAAAAATTCTAAAAAAGATATCCTCCTTTGGTCATTATTTGAAAATGAAATAAAGGCTTTAAAAGAAGAAAAAGAAAATAAAGCATTTCTTCCCGGGGTTAAGCTTCCCGATGAAATTGAATATTCATCCGACCTTGAATATAGTGTAAAAAGAGCAGAAATTGTCATTTTTGCAGTACCGTCCTTTGCGATGCGTGAAACGGCAAAAAAAGCATCTTTATACTTTAATCCCGAAACACAGATTGCAGTCTGTGTGGCAAAAGGTCTTGAAGACAGTACATTTATGACTCTGGGAGAAGTTATAGAATCAGAATTGCCGAAAAACAGCCGTGTTTGTGCGCTCAGCGGTCCTACACACGCAGAAGAGGTTGCAAGAGATATTCCTACAACAATCGTTGCTGCAGCTAAAGATATAAAAACTGCTCAGATTGTTCAGGAAAGTATGATGAATGACAAATTCAGAATATATACCTCTGATGATATGAAGGGTGTCGAGCTTGGCGGAACAATAAAAAATATTATTGCACTTTGTGCAGGAATTTCAGATGGTTGCGGATTTGGTGACAACGCGAAAGCTGCACTTATGACAAGGGGTATTCACGAGATTGCAAATCTTGGCGTTGCTATGGGCGGAAAAAGAGAAACATTCTATGGTTTGTCGGGAATAGGTGACTTAATTGTAACCTGCACAAGTATGCACTCCAGAAACAGAAGATGCGGAATTTTAATCGGAAAAGGTATGAAAGCCGATGATGCAATGAAAGAAGTAAATATGGTTGTAGAAGGTGTTAAATGCTTAAAAGCTGTTTATAATGCTGCAAAAAAATGTAATGTTGAAATGCCTATTATAAACGAAGCTTATGATGTTATCTATAATAATAAAAATCCTTTTGACTGCGTAAATGCACTTATGACAAGAGATAAAAAATCTGAGCTTTAATGATTGTAAATAAAAAGAACCTTTATTTGTCACTTCTAATCATTGCTGCCTTTATGCTTATCTACATTGTTCTATATTATTGTCAACCTTATATAATAACAAAAGATAAGCTTACTATTGAATTTATTGACACAGGGAAGTCAGACAGTATTTTTATAAAATTCCCCAACGGAAAAACTGCTCTTGTAGACGGCGGTTTTGCAAATTCTCTGCCCAAAATACAAAGCACACTTTATAAATACCGCGTCAGAGAAATTGATTATTTAATAGCAACCCATCAGCATGATGACCATATTGGCTCTTTTTATGATATTTTAAATATTTACGATGTAAATGGCATCTATATGCCAGCCTCCCCCATAGAAAATGGTAAGCTCGTTAATTTGGAAAACGAAATAGAAGAAAATAACATTCCGCTTTATTTTTCAAAGCATGGTGATGTACTGATAGACGAGAGTGATATTTTTTTAAAAGTTATCTCTCCGTTTCCCCAGGATAAATACTATGAAGAAAACGATTACAGCCTTGTTTTCTATCTAACCTACAAAGACTCATCTTTTCTTTTTATGGGTGATGCAACAAGAAAAATTGAAATTCTTTTGATGAAGTATTATGAGGAAGAACTGAAAAAAGCTGATGTTATAAAGCTTGGTCATCATGGAAGCGATACATCAAGCTCTTATAATTTTTTAGAAAAAATAAGTCCGCGTTATGCAGTTGTTACAACTGATGAAAACGGAGAAAATAAACTTTCCAAAAATCTTCTTAACAAATTAAATGAACTTAAAATAAAGCTCTTTTCTACAAATAAATACGGGAATATTTCTTTCATTTCAGACGGAAATGATATTAAAATAATAACAGAAAGATGAATTGGGGATTTATTATTAAAAAACGGCAGAATCAGATATGATTCCCTGACATAATTTTTCACTTGACATATAATATATGTATAAAATTCTAAAAAAGGAGAAATGAATATGAATATATGTGTATACGGAGCTTCAAGCGATATGATAAAAAAAGATTATATAAAAATGGGTGAAGAACTCGGAAGAAGACTTGTTGAACGCGGGCACCAACTTGTTTACGGCGCAGGCGGTAAAGGAATGATGGGTGCTGTTGCAAGAGGTGCTTACGAAAAGAACGGTCATATTATCGGTGTTGTACCGAGATTTTTCAATGCTGACGGAGTTTTGTTTGACAACTGCACAGAGCTTATCAGAACAAATACCATGCGTGAGAGAAAGCAGATAATGGAAGACAGTTCAGATGCCTTTATAACAACTCCGGGCGGTATCGGAACATTTGAAGAATTTTTTGAAATTCTTACCCTAAAACAGCTTGCAAGAACAAATAAGCCGATATGTATTTTTGATATTGACGGATATTATGACGAGCTTCTTTCACTTATGCACCACGCAATTGAAGAAAACTTTATGAAAGAAGAATGTACAGAATTATATAAGGTTTTCACAGAAATTGACCCGATGCTCGATTATATTGAAAACTATGACCCTGATGATGTTAATTTACTCGAAATGAAAGATATTCATGAAGAAAAGGAAATAAAAAATGTATAAAATTAATCTTGGCTCATCAAATTTTAAAGTTCCGACAATGGCTGTGGGCTGTATGAGAATTAATAGCACCGATAAGAAAAATGCCGAAATATTTTTAAGGACTGCTATTGAGTACGGTGCAAACTTTTTTGACCATGCCGATATATATGGCAGAGGCGAATGTGAAGAAATTTTTTCTGATGTTCTTGATATGGGAAACAGTATAAGGGAAAAAATCATTCTCCAGACAAAATGCGGAATTGTACCCGGTAAGATGTATGATTTTTCAAAGGAACATATTATAACTTCAGTTGAAAAAAGCTTAAAACGACTTAAAACTGATTATGTAAATGTACTTTTACTGCACCGCCCTGACGCACTTTGCGAGCCTGAAGAAGTAGCAGAAGCTTTTTCTGTTCTTAAAAATAGCGGAAAAGTTCTTCATTTCGGTGTTTCAAATCATAATCCTATGCAGATTGAACTGTTGAAGAAATATCTTGATGTGCCTATCGTTGCAAATCAGCTTCAACTAAGCATCACAAACTGCACAATGATTTCAAATTCCATTAATGTAAATATGGAAAATTATTCATCAACTATGAGAGACGGCTCAGTTTTGGACTACTCAAGACTAAATGATATAACAATTCAAGCCTGGTCGCCGTTTCAGTATGGATTTTTTGAAGGCGTTTTTATTGATAGTGATAAATTCCCTGAGCTTAATAAAAAGCTTTCTGAAATTGCTGAAAAATATAATGTTACAAAAACAACTATCGCATTCTCGTGGCTTCTTCGCCATCCTGCAAAATTCCAGCCTGTTACAGGCACTATGAATGTAGATAGACTGAAAGATTGCATAAAAGCAACAGAGATAAAGCTTACAAGAGAAGAATGGTACGAAATTTATAAGAGTGCTGGAAACACACTACCATAAATACCAAAAAAAAGACAACCAAAAAAATTTTGGCTGTCTTTTTTACTGTTTTTTTATTAAAGAATATTTTCATCAACCTTCTGGGCAAATCTTACTGCCTCCATAGCATCTTTAGCATAAAAATCAGCATCTATTTTCATAGCATAGTCTTTGGTAAGCACAGCTCCTCCCACAACTATTTTACATAAAGGAGCATTTTTTCTTAAAATTTTTATTGTCTCCTCCATTGATACAACAGTAGTCGTCATAAGTGCGCTAAGACCGACAACAGATGCTTTTCTCTCTATAACCGTTTCTACTATTTTTTCAGGCGGAACATCTTTTCCCAAGTCAATTACATCAAAGTTATAGTTTTCGAGTAATACTTTTACAATATTTTTTCCTATATCGTGAATATCACCTTTTACAGTCGCAATAACAAAAGTACATTTTTTTGTTTTTTCAGTATCCTGTGTTGTATCACAATTTTTCATATGTGCTTTTATTACATCAAAAGCTTCTTTTGCTGCCTCAGCACTCATAAGAAGCTGAGGTAAAAACACCTTGTTTTCTTCAAAGCCTTTTCCAACCTCATTAAGTGCAGGGATAATGTCGGAATCTATTATTTCAAGCGGTTTCTTTTCTTCCAAAAGCTCTTTTGAAATCTGTGATGCCTTATCACGAAGACCCTTTTTTATACTTTCAAAAAGGGTAAGTTTTTCTTCGGAAACATTAGCTGTAACAGGCTTATTTTCCGAGAAATAGCTTATATAATTACTGCAATTTTCATCTAAATTATTAAGTGCACAAAAACTGTAATAAACCTTTAGCATATCCTCGGAATATGGATTCATTATAGCACAGGAAAGTCCATTTTGAAGTGCAAGAGCAAAAAATGTTGATGTAAGTGCCTCACGCGCGGGCATACCAAAAGAGATATTTGATACACCGAGGCTTGTTTTCATATCAAGTCTTTCTTTTATGAGCCTTATTGCATCTAAAGTAACTATTGCAGATGAGCTGTCAGCACTAACTGCCATCGCAAGCGGATCAAAAATTATATCCTTTTTCTTTATTCCGTATTTAAGTGCAGTTTCATAGATATTTTTTGCAATTTCAAATCGTCCATCTGCGTTTTTTGGAATAGAATTTTCGCAAAGAGTAAGTGCAACCACTACCCCACCATATTTTTTCACAAGCGGAAAAATCTTCTCCATGCTTTCCTTTTTTCCGTTTACCGAGTTTACCATAGGCTTACCATTATAAGCTCTCATTGCTCTTTCCATAGCCTCGCAGTTTCCTGTATCAATCTGAATCGGAAGATTTATAACTGCCTGAAGCTCTTTTACAGCATTCTCAAGCATATCCTTTTCATCAATTTCGGGAAGTCCGACATTGACATCTAAAATATCAACATTCTTTTCTTGTTGCTTTATTCCCTCCGACAAAATATAGTTCATGTCATTTGCAATCAAAGCTTCTTTAAACTTCTTCTTTCCTGTTGGGTTAATTCTTTCACCGATTAGAACAGGTTTTTTATCAAAAATAACTGCATGGGTATAGGAAGAAACCATTGTAAAGTCTTTTTCTTCGGGGATTTTTGGTATAACTTCAGAAACTTCCTTTTTCATTTTTTCAATATGGAGAGGCGTAGTTCCGCAACAGCCTCCAAGTATTGTTGCACCCAATTTTGCAATTTCTTTCATTTCTTTTGCAAAATCTTCAACTGAAATATCAAAAACAGTTTTTCCGTCCTCAAGTCTTGGAAGTCCTGCATTAGGATTTACCATAACAGGAATTGATGAGTATTTCACAAGCTCTTTTACTGTGTTTTTCATCTTATCAGGTCCTAAGCTGCAGTTAAGACCGAGTGCCGAAACCCCAAGTCCTTCAAGAAGTGTAACCATTGCTACGGGATTTGCACCTGTCATAAGCTTCATACTCTCATCATAAACATTCGTTACAAAAACAGGCAAATCGCAAGTTTCTTTCGCCGCTAAAACTGCAGCCTTCGTTTCATAGCTGTCATTCATCGTTTCAATAAGAATTAAATCGACACCGCACTCACACGCAAAAGAGATGCTTTTTTTAAATACATCTATTGCGTCTTCAAATTCAAAATCACCGTACGGCTTTAGCAGTTTTCCTGTCGGGCCTACATCAAAAGCAATATGGATTTCACGGTCACAAAATTCCGAAACGGCTGTTTTGGCGTTATTTATTGCCTCTTTTATAACAGCTTTTAAAACACTTTCCTCCATTTTAAGAACATTTGCTCCGAAAGTGTTTGTTGTTATAACATCTGCACCGCTTTTTATATATTCTTTATGTATATCTATAATAATTTCTTTGTGAGTTATATTCCACATTTCAGGAAGCTCTTCACTTGTAAGTCCGTGTGATTGCAGAATTGTGCCCATTCCGCCGTCAAAAAACACAAAACCTTTTTTAATTTTATCCGTTATTTTCATTTTCTTTTATTCCTTTCCTGAAATTACAGCTGTAGTTTTTGCAAGACAAACATTTATTATTACACTTTTCTTGTTTACTTTGGGGATTTTTGCTTAATCCGATGATTGCACAAACAGATTTTGAAGGCATCATCATAAAGCTTTCGTTAAGATATACTCCTGTATTTTTAGGAGCATCAAGATATGAAAAAATTTCTTTCTGGCATTTTAAATCGAGGTCTTCATACCCAGGGCTAAAGCGGGAAGTCAAAAAATAGTCTTTTGCCTGCTCCCCTATTATATCACACAAATAGTCGCAATAGCTTTCTATATATGACGCACCTGCAGAATTTACACCTAAAGCATAGGACATTGAGGAAACGCTGTGTTTTTTTACTAGCATATCAATTCCGTTTCCGATTGTAGCAACCATAAAAACAACATAACTTGAGTTTTTCAAATGCTTAGCCAAAGCTTTTGAAGAAAATGTAAAAAAACCAAAATCAACCGTGTTCTCTGTTATATTTTCAATTTTTACATACCGCCACACAGCCGAGTTTTTCAAAACAGTTTTAACTTCGTTTTTCGCATTTTCGGCAAGCTTTATCATTGAATTATCATTACTGTCTTTACACCCCATATATCGTAATATTTCACTTAGTTGAGTATCAATATTATTATCTGAATTTTTAAAAATGTTTTTTAAATCCAAGAAAATGCACCTCTTTACTACTTTAGCACAATATAACCAAAATATCAAGTGTTTTTTAACAAAAAAGGATTGCGAAAACTCGCAATCCTTCGGCTTTTTTAAATTAAGATTAACCTTCGTTGTTCATTTTTTCAAAGCATGCACTGCAATAAACAGGTTTGTCATCTCTTGGAATAAATGGAACCTTAGCTTCTCCGCCACAGCTAGCACATACAGCTGTATGAAGTTCTCTTTTTGCATTTTTTCTTGCAGTTCTGCAATCTTTACATCTCTGTGGCTCGTTTTCAAAGCCTTTCTCAGCGTAAAATTCCTGTTCTCCTGCTGTGAATACAAATTCGTTTCCGCATTCTTTACATGTTAATGTTTTGTCCTGATACATTTTTTTGTCTCCTTAGGTTTTTAAAAATTATTTATAGCATTTTTTTAATTTTTGCCTTTATCCTCTGAATAGCATTATCAACAGCTTTTGGTTCTTTTTCCATAGCTGAAGCTATTTCCTTATAGGTCATTCCGGAATTAATTAGACACAAAACACTATATTCAAAGGAACTAAGCTCATTTTTCAGATTAAGTAAAAAATTTTCAAAGTTTTCATTATCAATATACTGTTCTTCAGGACCAAAACACAAAATAGGAATTACATTCCCGTTTTCGTCTTCAATCGGCTGATACTCATTAAGCGGAATGTGCTTTTTCCGCAATGAATTTTTGATGGCTGTTTTAATTCTTAAAACTATGCAGTTTTTTGAAAAAATGATAAAATCAGTTCCACGCGAAATGTCGTAACTTTCTATCGCATGAAAAAGTCCTATCATTCCCTCTTGAATGATATCTTCTCTATCAGAGCCGGCAAGAAAATATTTAAGTGCAAGCGAACGGATAAACGGTTTAAATTCATCATAGATGATTTTCAGGGCATCTTCATCAAATGCCTTTGCTTTTAAAATAATTTCTCCGTCGATACTTTCCACCAGATATTTCCTCCCGAAATGCTATAAGACTATTATACAACTTTTTTTTGATTTGTCAACACTTTTTCGTTAATTACTATTATTTTTTCAGCGACACAACTCGACAATATGTCTGTTTTGCACAAAAAGAAATATGTTTTTTCAGCAAATAAAATAGCACTTCAAATTTTTCCTTGCAAAATAATTTTTTTTGTGTTATAATATAATAGTATGTTTATATAAACTTTTACAAGAGGTGAGATTTTTGGAAAATAAAGAAGCTTATGGACAAGATAGTATTTCAAAATTAAAGGATGAAGAGCGAGTTAGACTAAGACCCGCAGTTATTTTCGGCTCAGACGGTCTTGAGGGATGTCAGCACGCTGTTTTTGAAATACTTTCAAACTCAATAGACGAAGCTAGAGAGGGTTACGGAAAGAAAATTGAAGTAACAAGATACAGTGACCTCTCTGTTGAGGTTGTCGACCATGGACGCGGTATACCTCTTGATTATAATACAAAAGAAGATACTTATAACTGGATGCTTGTTTTCTGCGAGCTTTATGCAGGCGGAAAATATAACAACCAGGATGGAGAAAACTATGAGTACAGCTTGGGACTTAACGGTCTTGGTGCATGTGCAACACAGTATGCGAGTGAATATATGGATGTTGAGGTTGTAAGAGACGGATATCTCTACAAGCTCCATTTTGAAAAGGGAAAAAATATCGGCGGTCTTTCAAAAGAGCCTACCTTAGAGAAGAAAACAGGCACAAAAATAAGATGGAGACCTGACCTTGATGTTTTTACAGAAATCGAAATCCCTGCGGAATATTATATAAATACACTTAAAAAGCAAGCGGTTGTAAACGAGGGAATTACATTTATTTTTAAAGACCAGAAGGATGACGGAAAATTCCAGGAATACAGCTTTGTATATAAAAACGGTATCACTGACTATGTAAATGAGTTGAAAGGCGAAAAAGCATTTACAGATGTTCATACAATAAGTGCTGAAAGAGTAGGCCGTGACAGAAGTGATAAGCCTGAATACAAAGTGAAAATGAATTTTGCTTTTTGTTTTTCAAATGAAGTAAATGTTTTGGAATACTACCATAACTCAAGCTTTTTGGAGCATGGCGGTTCACCTGATAAGGCTGTAAAAAATGCCTTTGTTTACGCAATTGACAGCTATATAAAACAACTTAACAAATATAATAAAAACGAGAATAAAATCACCTATAACGATGTTTTTGACAGCTTAATTCTCGTTTCTAATTCATTTTCAACTATAACCTCCTACGAAAACCAGACTAAAAAGGCTATAACAAACAAATTCATTCAGGAGGCAATGACAGACTTCTTAAAACAGAAGCTTGAGACCTATTTTATTGAAAACAAGGCTGAGGCGGACAAGATTGCAGAACAGATACTTGTAAACAAAAGAAGTCGTGAGCAAGCCGAAAAAGCGAAAGTAAACATCAAGAAAAAGCTTTCGGGAAATATTGATATCACAAACAGAGTACAAAAATTTGTTGACTGCCGTACAAAAGACATAAAAAGACGCGAACTGTACATTGTTGAGGGTGATTCTGCTCTTGGCTCATGTAAACAGGGGCGTGATGCAGAATTTCAGGCAATCATGCCAATACGAGGAAAAATTCTAAACTGCTTAAAAGCAGGCTATGACAAAATTTTTAATTCCGAGATTATAACTGACCTTATCCGTGTGCTTGGATGCGGAGTTGAACTGAAGCTGAAAAACCAAAAGGATATGACAGCCTTTGACCTTGCAAAATTAAAATGGGACAAGGTTATAATATGTACCGATGCCGATGTCGACGGCTTTCAGATAAGAACACTTGTTCTTACAATGCTTTATATACTTACTCCTACACTTATCGACATAGGAAAAATATATATTGCAGAATCACCGCTTTTTGAGATCAATACAAAAAACGAAACCTTTTTTGCTTATGACGAAAGAGAAAAGGTTGAAATTATTTCAAAGCTCGGAAACGAAAAATATACCATTCAGCGTTCAAAAGGTCTTGGTGAAAACCAGCCTGACATGATGTGGCAGACAACTATGAACCCCGAAACAAGACGGCTTATAAAGGTTATGCCTGAGGACGCAATTAAAACAAAAGATATTTTCGACCTTCTTTTAGGAGATAACCTGCAAGGAAGAAAAGACTATATACAGACAAACGGAAAAATGTACTACGAATTTCTTGATTTGAGCTGATGCCCCCAAAATTTTAAATTAACAAGAAAGGTATATTATATATGAATTTTACACAGCAACATATAACTGACACTCTTATGACAAACTATATGCCATATGCAATGAGTGTTATTATTTCAAGAGCAATTCCTGAAATTGACGGTCTTAAGCCATCCCACCGAAAGCTTCTTTATACTATGTATAAAATGGGGCTTTTAAATTCAGCTAAAACAAAGTCTGCAAATGTTGTCGGACAGACAATGAAATTAAATCCGCACGGTGACCAGGCAATATACGAAACACTTGTGCGTCTTACTACGGGAAACGAGTCACTTCTTCACCCGTATATCGACTCAAAAGGAAATTTCGGTAAGGTTTATTCAAGAGATATGGCATATGCCGCATCCCGTTACACAGAAGTAAAGCTTGAGGGTATTGCAAACGAATTATTCCGTGACATTGGAAGTGACACAGTTGACTTTATTGATAACTACGACGGCACAATGAAAGAGCCTGCACTCTTTCCTGTTACATTTCCTACTATCTTAACAGGCTCAAATCAGGGTATTGCTGTTGGTATGGCATCAAATATCTGCTCCTTTAATTTAAGGGAGGTTTGTGATGCTACAATTGCCTACTTAAAAGACGAGGACTGCGATATTTTTGAACATATAATCGCACCTGATTTTCCAACGGGCGGTATTGTAATTGCTAACAAAGAGGAATTAAAAGAAATCCTTGCAACAGGAAGAGGAAGCTTTAAAATCAGGTCAAAATATAAATATGACAAAAAAGAAAATCTTATTGAAGTATATGAAATTCCTTATTCGACAACAACAGAAGCAATAATGGACAAGATTATTGAGCTTGTAAAAGCGGGAAAATTAAAGGAAATTTCCGATGTAAGAGACGAAACTGACAGAAACGGACTAAAACTCACAATCGACCTGAAAAAAGGTACTGACCCTGATAATCTTATGCTTAAATTATTTAAGCTTACACCTCTTCAGGACAGCTTTGGCTGTAACTTCAATATTATTATTGATAAAGAGCCTGATGTTTACGGAGTTGGCGGAATAATTGCACAGTGGAGCAAATTCCGTATTAACTGTGTAAAAAGAAGACTTACCTATCAGATAAACAAGAAAAAAGACAGACTTCATCTTCTTGAAGGTCTTAAAAAAATACTTCTTGATATAGATAAAGCTATTTCAATAATCCGTGAAACAGAGGACGACGCGTTTGTTGTTCCAAACCTCATGAAAGGATTTTCAATTGACGAAATTCAGGCAGAATTTATTGCAGAAATAAAATTGCGTAATCTTAATAAGAAATATATTCTTGATAAAATCGCAGATGTTGACAAATTAAAAAGCGAAATTTCGGAAATGGAAGCTTGTCTTAAAAGCGAAAAAGGTGTTAAAAACATAATCATTGAAGAGCTTGAAAATGTTAAAGAAAAATACGGCAAGGACAGAAAAACAGATTATATTGACGAGGCTGACGCCGAGCATTTTGACGATAATTTAAAAATCGAAGACTATAACCTCAAGCTTTTTATAACAAAACAGCACTATATCAAAAAAATCCCACTTGTTTCGCTTCGTGCAGGCGGTGAGCATAAGCTTAAAGAGGACGATAAGGTTTCCTATGAAATAGACGAAACAAACTTAGGCGAAATCCTTGTATTTACAAATCAGTTTAACGCATATAAGCAAAAGCTTCACTTAATTCCTGACGCAAAGCTTTCAACCTACGGTGAATATCTGCCGTCACTTTTGGAAATGGAAAAGGACGAAAAGCCTGTTAATGTATTTACAACAAAGGATTATAAGGCATTTTTCCTGTTTGTATTTGAAAATGGTAAAGTAGCAAAAGTACCTTTAAGCTCATATCAGACAAAAACTAACAGAAAGCGTCTTATAAAAGCATATTCAAACGCATCTCCTGTTGTAAGAATATTCAAGCTTGAAGAAGACTGTGACATTGCACTCTTCTCAGATAAAGAAAAGGTACTGATATTTAACACCTCTCTTGTAAGCTTAAAAACAACAAAAGATACCATAGGAGTTCAGGCTATGAGGCTTACAAGGGCAAAAATAAAGCGTGCGGCACTTCTTAATGAAACAAAAATCAAAGAGCCTGAATTTTATTATGCAAAATCAATTCCACTTAGCGGTTGCACACTTCGTCCTGAAGAAAAAGGCTTCAGACAGCTTAAGCTATACTAAAAACAGGAGGCTTTTATGAAAAAATTCATCGGTTCATGGAGTTTTTATAAAAAAACTCTTATAATAGCAATTCCGATTATGATTCAAAATCTTATCACAAATTTCGTTGCACTTATTGACAACATAATGGTTGGGAAAATAGGAACCGAACAAATGTCAGGCGTTGCAATTTCAAATCAGCTTTTTTTCGTTTTTAATTTAGCTGTTTTCGGTTCAATTTCAGGTGCAGGAATATTTTGTGCACAGTTTTTCGGAAAAAAGGACTACAAAGGTGTCCAAAGCACCTTCCGTTTTAAATTTTTAACTGCAGGTGTTATTACACTTTTAGGATGTATTATCTTTCTTATTTTTGGTGGAAATCTCATATCCCTTTATTTACATGATGCACAAAAAGGGATTGACCTTAATAAGACATTTTTCTTTGCAAAGGAATATATGGCAGTAATGCTTATAGGGCTTATCCCGTTTTCATTTGAACAGGTATATTCAAGCACACTAAGAGAGGGCGGAATTTCAACACCTCCGATGATAGCGGGAATTGTTGCTGTTATTACAAATATTATTCTTAACTATTTACTTATTTTTGGTATAGGATTCTTCCCCGAGTTAGGTGTTATAGGTGCTGCAGTTGCGACAGTAATTTCAAGGTTTGTTCAGCTTTTTATTGTTATTTTATGGACTCATTCACATAAAAATGAGCTTCCTTATATTAAAAATATTTATAAAACATTTAAAATTCCTGCAAATCTTGCAAAAAGAATTTTTATCAAGGGTTGTCTTCCGCTTACAACAAACGAATGTCTTTGGGGAGCAAGCGTTGCCGCACTTGCACAATGCTACTCTGTAAGAGGAATTGATGTTGTTGCAGGACAAAATATTGCAAACACGGCAATAAACCTTTTTAATGTGCTTTTTATTGCATTTGGCTCGGGTGTTTCTGTTGTTTCGGGACAACTTCTCGGCGCTGATGACATTGAAGGCGCTAAAGATGCCGCACCAAAACTGATATTTTTCTCAGGTGCAATGTGCGTTGTTGTAGGGTTTGTAATGGCACTGGTTTCAAAAGTGTTCCCCGAAGTTTATAACACAACCCAAAATGTAAAATCCCTTGCAACTTCTTTTATTTTAATAAGTGCAATATTTATGCCTGTTCATTCAGTTGTACATTCAACATATTTTATTCTCCGTTCAGGAGGAAAAACTCTTATTACATTTCTTTTTGACAGTGTTTTTGCATGGGGAATAAGTGTTCCGTCAGCTTTTTTGCTTGCGCACTACACTAATCTCAACATAGTAGCAATATATATTTCAACACAGCTTATAGAAAGTATAAAGTGCGTTATAGGGCTTGTTCTTATAAAAAAAGGTGTTTGGATTTCAAATATTATAAATGAAAAAAAGTTCAACTCGTAACACACAATGTTGTCAACTCATTAAAATCATTTGCTGATTTTAAAAAATAGGAGTGAAAAACTATGGAATACAATAAATTAAGTGACAGTCTTATTGAAAAAATTAAGTCTGACAATCCTGAAAAATTTAAAAGCTATGATAAAGCAATCCGCAGGGACAATAATCACGATGTTGCAAACATATGGAGACCTGCGTTTGTAAGAGATATTGAAAAAATTCTTCATTGCCCCTATTATAACAGATATACGGACAAGACACAGGTTTTTTCATTCTATAAAAATGACGATATTTCCCGCCGCGCTCTTCATGTTCAGCTTGTTTCAAGAATTGCAAGAAATATCGGAAAGGTCTTAGGACTTGATTTGGAGCTTATTGAGGCTATCAGTATAGGTCACGATATCGGACATACTCCGTTTGGGCATGCAGGCGAAACCATTCTTAATAAGCTTTATAATTACCATACGGGAAGATACTTTATGCACAATGTGCATAGTGTGCGTGTTTTAGATAAAATTTTTAATTATAATATTTCACTCCAGACATTAGACGGAATTTTATGTCATAACGGAGAGGTTGAGCTTGAAAAATATCAGCCTGTTAAGCTCACAGATTTTTCTGATTTTGATAAGAAGTTTGAAAATTGCTATATCAACAAAGATGCTTCATCAAAGCTTGTCCCCTCAACTCTTGAAGGCTGTGTTGTAAGAATAAGTGACATTATAGCTTATTTGGGTAAAGACCGTCAGGATGCTTCAATCGTTGGCTATGAGCCTGATGAAAAAGTATATAACAACGGAAAAATAGGAACATTCAATGCACAGATGATAAATAATCTTATTGTAAATATAATTGAAAACAGCTATAATAAGGACTATATTGCACTTGATACAAGTTATTTTGAAGATTTAAAAATTGCAAAAGAAGAAAACTACAGATTTATTTATCTTAACGACGCAGTTAAAAAGTTTTTGCCTCACATAGAGCCTATATTTGAAAAGATATATAATAAGTGTATTTTTGACCTTGATAAAAAAGATACCACATCATTAATATACCGTCACCACATAGATTATATCAAGGAAAGAACACGCTATTACGCAAAGAATAACTATGAAGAAACAGAAAAAAACCAGATTGTTGTTGACTATATTGCAAGTATGACAGATGATTATATTACAGATTTATATGCTTACTGGTTCCCAAAAGAAAAACAGATTGAATATATTCCATATTTTTCTGATTAAAATATGTAGTAACTGTGAAATTAATTGACTTTTCATTTTTAAGAGTATATAATACTTTTTAAACTACTCATCGGAGGGGTATAATTTGTTTGGATATGTTGTAACAAACAACAAAATATTAAGTGAAGAGGATAATAAAATTTACCGTGCATATTATTGTGGTTTATGCCATGCACTTAAAGAAAAATACGGTCAAATCAGCAGACTTACATTAAATTATGATTTGACCTTTCTTGCAATTTTTTTAGATGCAGTCTATGATATTCCCAAAAAAGAAGAACAGCTTGGCTGCACACTCCATCCGTTTTCAAAGCATTTATGTTATAAAAACGAAATTTTTTCCTACTGTGCGGATATGAATATCGCACTCACCTACTATAAGCTTTTGGATGACTGGTATGATGACAAAAATATCTTTGCACTTTTCTCATCGGAATTTTTCAAGAAAAAAATTGAGGAAATTAAGAAAAAATATCCTCGTCAATGCAGTGCAATAGAAGAAAACTTAAAAAAGCTTATGAAAGCTGAAAAAGAAAATATTCTTATTCCTGATATTCCTGCCTCACATTTCGGAAATCTTATGGGAGAGCTTTTTTGTTTATATGATGACAAAAACTCCGAGCTTTTAAAAAGCTTTGGTTTTGAGCTTGGAGAATTTATTTATATTATAGATGCCGTGAGTGACATAAAAAAGGACATCAAACAAAAAAAGTATAATCCGTTAATTACAACACCACGAAAGGATTTTGAAAAAATACTTACTCTTGTTTTAGCAGAATGTACAGATGTATATAATAAAATTGAAATAAAAAACAACAAATCAATTATTGACAATATTCTTTATTCAGGAATATGGACAAAATATGAACTGAAAAAACAAAGAAAAAAAGAAGGAAAGAAAAATGATTAATGACCCATACAGCGTTCTTGGAGTTCCCAAAGGTGCCTCCGAGGACGAGGTTACAAAAGCATACCGTAAGCTTGCAAAAAAATATCATCCTGACTTAAATCCCGGAAATAAAGAAGCCGAGAAGAAAATGAGCGAAATAAATGCAGCTTATGAACAAATTAAAAACGGTGATACATCATCTGGTGGATATGGAAATTATGGAGGATATGGTAGTTATAACAATAATTCTTCTAACACTGACAGATTTTCCGCTGTTGAACACTTTATCCGCTTAGGATATTTTAATGAAGCAATAAATGCTCTTAATTCGATAAATGAAAGAAATGCAAAATGGTACTATTACAGTGCTATCGCAAATTACAGACTTCATAACAAGGTTGTTGCTCTTTCACATATCGAAACTGCAGTTAGAATGGAGCCGAATAATTATCAGTATCAGGAGCTTCTTAACAGAATTAAAAATAACAGCTATGTTTATGAACAGCAAAGCTCAACCTACGAAAGACCGTTTGCATTTCAAAATATCTGCTGGTGGTACTGTGTTATAAACTTTCTTCTTAACTGCTTTTGCGGAAGGGGGTGCTGTTAATGTTAAATAAGCTAAAAACATCTTTTTTAAGATTTATGACAGGACGCTACGGTCCTGATGCTTTTTATAAATTCCTTTTATATGTTTATATAGCACTTATAATTATAAATATATTTATAGGAAGTGCAATTCTTTACTATCTGTCACTTTTTGTACTTATATATATGTTATTTCGTTTTTTCTCAAAAAACATATATAAAAGGCAGGAGGAAAACCGTAAATACTGGGTAGTTCATGAGAAAGTAAGAAAATGGATTAATCTTCAGAAGAATAAATACAAATTCAGAAAAACCCACATTTACAGAAAATGTCCTAATTGCAAGGTAAATATAAAATTGCCCAAAATAAAAGGCAAGCACACTTGTACCTGCCCTAAATGCAAAACAAATTTCAGTGTTTCCGTGTAAAATAACAAAAGACGCAAGAAGGCTGTGAACGATTGCTCACAGCCCTTTTTATATGTTTAGTTATTTCCCCAGCAAAAGATTAAGAATACAGCTATAATAATTAAAATTATAACCCAACTGTCTGTACCATTATTATTGTTGCAAGGATTACAACAAGGGTCACAACAGCAGTTGTTATTATCGAATAAACTTGACATATTAAAAAACCTCACTTTTTTTAGTCACAGCAGCCGCAATTTCCGCCGAACATATTTCCTGAAAATCCTCTTCCGCAACCGTCGTCACAGCCGTCATTGTAGTTGTTATTCATATTTCCGCAGTTACCGCAGAAGAAAAGAAGAACAAAAAGAATGATGAACCATAAAATTGTGTCGTCCTTAAAACCTCTTAAAAATTGCATAATCATATCTCCCTTTTTAATTTTTTTAAGAAAACCTTAGCGTTGGTATTTTTGGCTACTGTTTCCTTTCACAATCAATATATGTACTTTCCAAAAATGTGTTACTTTTTAAAAAAGTTTGTTAAAACAGTTGAAATTTATTAAAAAATATGTTAAAATAATAAAGTATACATATTTCTAAATTAAAAGAAAGGCAATGAAAAAAATGAAAGAGGCATTGAAAAATATTCAAATAGCTGCTGAAAAAAAGATAGCAGACGCCACAATTTCTAAAGAATTAGAAGAACTTAGGGTAACATATTTAGGAAAGAAAGGCGAATTAACTTCAATTTTAAAAGAAATGCGTTCTTTGTCAGCTGAAGAAAGACCGATTATCGGACAGATAGCAAACGAAGTCCGTGATTCAATCGAAAAAATGCTCAAAGAAAAAGGAGCATCTATTTACGAAAAAGAACTTGCAGAAAAACTTAAAAAAGAAAAAATTGATGTTACAATGCCTTCACGATTTATAAAGAAGGGTCACCTTCATCCGCTTACAAAAACATTAAATGAATTTTATGATATATTCACAGGTATGGGCTTTGAGGTTGCCGACGGTCCTGAGGTTGAGCTTGATTATTATAACTTTGAAGCTTTAAATCTTCCGAAAGACCATCCTGCCCGTGATACACAGGACACATTTTATATAGATGAAAATGTAGTTTTGAGAACTCAGACATCACCTATTCAGGTGCGTATTATGGAGAAAACAAAACCGCCTATAAGATATATTGCACCGGGCAGAGTTTACAGAAGCGATGCAGTTGATGCAACTCATTCGCCTGTTTTCCATCAGATTGAGGGTATCGTTGTTGACAAAGGAATAACAATGGCAAACTTAAAGTCAACACTTGAAATTTTCTTGAAAAAATTCTACGGTGAGCAGACTAAAATAAGACTTCGTCCGCATCACTTCCCATTCACAGAGCCATCAGCAGAGGTTGATGTTTCTTGCTTTAACTGTGGTGGTGAAGGCTGCAGAATTTGTAAAGGCGAAGGCTTTATCGAAATTCTTGGTGCAGGAATGATTCACCCTAAGGTTTTATCAAACTGCGGTATTGACCCTGAGGTTTATTCAGGCTTTGCGTTTGGTATCGGGCTTGAGAGAATAGTAATGCGTAAATATGATATTGATGATTTAAGATTATACTATGAAAATGATCTTAGATTCTTAAAACAGTTTTAAAATATTTTAAAAAGGATGTATGAAAAATGAAATTACCTTTAAGCTGGATAAATGAATATACAGATATTTCAGACATATCCTACAAACAGTATGAACACGCTCTTACAATGAGCGGCTCAAAGGTTGAGGGCTTTGAGGATATGGCTAAAGATATAGTAAATGTAAAAACAGGAAAAATAATAAGTATGGAAAAACACCCTGATGCTGACAGACTTACAGTATGCCAGGTTAATATGGGGGAAAAAATCGGAGTAATTCAGATTGTTACTGCCGCAACAAATATGAAAGAAAATGATATTGTTCCTGTTGCACTCCATAAGTCAACTATCAAAGGCGGAGCAAAAATTGAAAAAGGAAAATTAAGAGGTGTTTTATCTAACGGTATGTTCTGCTCAACAGATGAGCTTGGTATCGGTGAGCCTAATGTTAAAGCAACTGGACTTCTTATTCTCCCATCCGATGCACCGCTTGGTATGGATATTGTTGAATATTTAAAATTAAATGACGCAATTTTTGATTTTGAAATCACTTCAAACCGCCCTGACTGCCTTAGTGTAATCGGTCTTGCAAGAGAAACAGCCGCTACATTCGGAAGAGCTTTTAATGTGAAAAAGCCTGTTGTTAAAGAGCTTGCAGGCGGAGATATAAATAGCGAGTTGAAAGTTGATGTTGAAAATTTCGAGCTTTGCAGAAGATATACAGCGAGAGTTGTAAAAAATATTAAAATTGAAGAATCACCAGAGTGGCTTAAAAGACGCTTGATTGCCTGCGGAGTAAGACCGATAAACAATATAGTTGATATAACAAACTATGTTATGCTTGAATACGGTCAGCCTATGCACGCATTTGACATTAAAAACATAAAAGACAGTCACATAATCGTCAGAAACGCAAAAGAAAACGAAACTATCACCACTTTAGACGGTATTGAAAGACAGTTATCTTCCGAAATGCTTGTTATCTGTGATGCCGATAAGCCTGTTGCTATTGCAGGTGTTATGGGCGGAGAATTTTCAGGAATAACTGAAGATACAAAAACAATCGTTTTTGAAAGTGCTGCCTTTAACGGTGCATCAGTAAGAAAGACAGCTAAAAAAGTAGGTCTTAGAACAGAAGCTTCTGCAAGATATGAAAAAGGTCTTGACAAGGAAATGGTTGTTGATGCGTTAGAAAGAGCGTGCGAACTTATTGAAGAGCTTTCATGCGGTGAAGTTGTAAAAGGCGTTATCGACAGAAATAACGACGAAACAAAAGACATAAAAATAAAATTCGAGCCTGCAAGAATAAATGAATTTTTAGGTACATCAATTGATGAAAACGAAATGATAAAATCACTTGAGGCACTTGAGTTTGAAGTGAAAGACGGATATATAATTCCGCCGTCATTTAGAATTGATATTGAATGCTTTAATGATATTGCAGAGGAAGTTGTAAGAATACACGGATACGATAAAATTCCATCATCTCCTATGCAGGGTTCAGGCTTTGAGGGCGGTCTCAACAAACAGCAACAACTTGAAAAAGAAGCTAAAATGACTTTGGCAAATTTAGGACTCAGTGAAATATATACTTATTCCTTTGAAAGTCCAAAAGCATTTGATATGCTCCTTATCCCTGAAAATTCAGATTTAAGAAATACAGTAAACATCTTAAATCCGCTTGGCAGTGATATGTCAATTATGCGTACAACACCGCTTTATGGTATGTTGTCTACACTTTTATTAAATGAGAATAAGCGTGCAAAAGAGGCGTATCTCTTCGAGGTTGCAAAAACATATCAGAAAATAAATGGTGAACAGCTCCCGAAAGAAACACAAAACATTACAATCGGAATGTTTGGAAATGATGTTGATTTCTTTAAATTAAAAGGTGTATGCGAAGAATTACTCGATGTATTTTCTATAAAAAATGCTAAGTTTGAAGCGTGTGAAACTGCTCCGTCATTCCACCCATACCAGACAGCAAAAATACTTTATAACGGTGAAGAAGTGGGTATAATGGGACAGATTAACCCGACAGTAAGAAATAATTTCAACATAGAAAATCCTGTTTTCTGTGCAATTATCTATTTCACAAAAATCTGTGAGCTTGACATTGAAACTGTAAAATACAAACAGCTTAACCGTTTCCCTCAAAGTGAAAAAGATTTCAGCGTTGTTGTAGATGAAGATATAACAGTTGATATGATTAAAGAAGTAGCTAAGAAAACTGCCGGTGAAATGCTTACCTCAATTGAGCTTTTTGATATTTATAAGGGAAGTCAGATACCAGAGGGCAAAAAGAGTGTTTCTTTCACATTTACTCTTGAAAATTATGAAAGAACTCTTACTGACGAAGAAACAAACGGTATGCTGGGTAAGATTATCGAAAGTGTAAAAGAAGCTTTCGGAGCAGAATTAAGATAATAATTTTTAAAATATAAGAAAGGTGGTATTCACAATGGATGGAACAAAGTTAGTAGACATTCCAAAGAATGATGACAAAAAAATAAAAGAGATTATTTTTTCAGTTTACGAATCATTAAAGGAAAAAGGCTATAATCCTATCAGCCAGTTGGTTGGATATATCATTTCAGGTGACCCTACCTACATAACAAGCTACAATAATGCAAGAGCATTGATAGGAAGACTTGAACGCGACGACATTTTAGAAGAACTTTTAAAAAGTTATCTTAGTAATTAAAAAACAAAAAAGGGCTGTGGCAAAAATGTTTTAATTTTTGTCACAGCCCTTTTGGGACGAAGAAAAAATAGTGCAGAACGGACAAGCTGAGCCAAAGCGTAAGCTTTGGGGTACCCGAAGCTGTATGTGTATACAGCGAGAGGCGAAGTTTGTTCGTAGCATAAAGCGTTTTGTTTATTCCTCAAAATTATAATATTGAAAAAATCCCATCATGATTTTTTATGCTTTATGCGTTCTGTGCATTTTTGCACAGTCCCTATTTATTACTTTACCATCTCAAGCATTGCATTTGCATACTTTTCTTTGTTTTCTTCAGCAAGCTCTGGTGTTTTTCCTAAAGTCATAACATAAGCTTTAATTTTCGGCTCTGTTCCTGACGGACGGAATGTAAGAAGCGTGCCATCTTCAAGCTCAAAGCTAAGAACATTTGAAGGCGGAAGCTCTATTTTCTTTTTGTCACCTGTTAAAACATCTGTAACAACCTGATTATTATAATCATTTACTTTTACTACTTTAACTCCTGCAAACTCGCATGGTGAATTTTTAGATAAATCTTCCATTATTCCTTTTATTTTCTTTATGCCACTAAGTCCCTCATGTGATACAGAGATTGTTTTTTCTGTGTAATAGCCGTATTTTTCATAAAGAGCATCTAAAACTTCTTTTAATGTTTTTCCCTGCTCCATATAAAACGCTGCAGCCTCACAAATAAGCATAGAAGCATTTACCGCGTCTTTGTCACTTGCATGAGTTCCTGAAAGATATCCATAGCTTTCTTCAAAGCCAAAAAGATAGGTATTACTCTTTGTTTCTTCAAAAAGCTTAA
Source organism: Clostridia bacterium (assembly GCA_045661305.1). Lineage (GTDB taxonomy): Bacteria > Bacillota > Clostridia > UMGS1840 > UMGS1840 > UMGS1840. Next base: position 57,570 of record JAZRFJ010000028.1, read on the forward strand.
TCTGCTCACCGATAAACTTAAAGCCTGTAAGAACATCTATTACCTCTACACCATAGTCCTTTGCGATAGGTTTAATCATATTTGTAGTAACAATAGATTTAATTATTGCACCGTTTTTCGGAAGTGTTCCCCTTTTTTTCATGCAATCTAAAATATAGCTTACTATAACAATACCAATCTGGTTTCCGTTTAAGATTTCATATTCACCACTGCTGTTTTTAAGCATAACTCCTGTTCTGTCAGCATCAGGGTCAGTTCCCACGATAATATCGGCATTTATTTTTTTAGCATAACTAACTGCTATATCAAACCCCTCTGAATATTCAGGGTTTGGTGCTTTTACAGTTGGAAAATTACCGTCAGGAAGCTCCTGTTCCTTAACAACTGTCACATTTTTAAGTCCCATTCTCTCAAGTACAGTTCTTACAGGAATATTACCTGTTCCGTGAAATGGAGTATATACAACTTTTAAATCAGTATTCTTTAAAACATCGGGATTTATGCTTAAATTCATAACTGCATTATAATATGCTTCGTCAACATCTTTTCCGATGATTTTTATAATACCGCTTTCTACAGCTTTATCAAAATCTATCTTTTTCGCACCGTCAAAGATATCAATTTTCTGCATTTCGCTATACACAACCTCTGCCTCAGGCGGAGGGAGCTGTGCACCGTCAGACCAGTATGCCTTATATCCGTTATATTCTTTAGGATTATGAGAAGCTGTGATAACAATACCCGCAGTAGTTTTGAGATGCTTTATTGCAAAAGAAAGCATCGGAGTCGGACGAAGACTTTCATATAAGTACACCTGTATATTATTTGCAGCTAAAACCTGTGCCGAAACCTTTGCAAACAAATCTGCACATATTCTTGAATCGTAAGCAATGGCAACGCCTTTTTTCATAGCTTCTTCACCGTTTTTAACTATAAGGTTAGAAAGCCCTTGTGTTGCCTGTGCCACAGTATATATGTTCATACCATTTGTTCCTGCACGGATAATTCCGCGAAGTCCCGCAGTTCCAAACTCAAGCGATGCGGAAAATCTTTCTGCTATTTCATTTTCATCATCTTTAATTTTTTCAAGCTCAGCTCTGTAAGAGTCGCAAAGGCCCTCATAATTGAGCCATTTTAAATAATTTTCTTTTGTGTTCATCTCTTTTTTTGTCCTTTCATCATTATATTATAATTATTTATTATGAATAAGGGCCTGTACCTCATTAGGATTTAATTTTCGTATTTTTCCTGTTTTTAAGTTACCTAAACTCAAATTCCCAAGTGAAACCCTTTTAAGCTCTATCACATTGTGTCCGACAGCCTCAAACATCTTTCTTACCTGTCTGTTTCTGCCCTCCGAGATAGTAATCTCGACAACGCTTTTATCTTTGAAAATTTCAGATACAAAAACTTTTGCAGGGTATGTTTTTTTCTTATCAATAACAACACCTTTTCTTAATCTGTCTGCCTCTGAATCTGTAAGCTTTCCATTTATAACTGCTATATATTTTTTTTCGATATTATGGCTCGGATGTGTGATTTTATTCACAAATTCTCCGTCATTTGTAAGGATAAGAAGCCCTTCCGTATTATAGTCAAGCCGTCCCGCAGGATAAACCCTCTTTTCGGTTTCACCTTTTACAAGGTCTAAAACACAAGGTCTGTCAAACTGGTCGTGAACAGTTGTTACATACCCTTTTGGTTTATTTAACATATAATAAACCTTAGCTTCAGCTTTTAGAATTTTCTTGCCGTCAACTGTAACAACATCGCCGTCTTTAATGGTATATCCCATTATATCAATAACAGCTCCGTTTACGCTGACTCTTCCCTCTTTTATAAGTTCCTCTGCTTTTCTTCTTGATGCAATCCCTGCATCAGCAATATATTTTTGTAATCTCAATTTCTTACCTCAATCTTTTATATAATTTTCATATATTTTTCTATGGTCATTCCAATCATCAGGTGCTTTTAAGGTTACACATATGTATGTTTTACCGTTTTTCTTAACTGCTGAAACAAGTGTTCTGCCCGCCTTTTTTGTAAATCCCGTTTTAACACCTATATAATCATCACTTTCCCATAATAGCTTATTATGGTTTTTTAAATATCTTTCATTCCCGTTTTCACTTTTTATAACAGCAGTTTTTGTGGCAACTATTTTTGAAAAATCTTCATTTTCTAAAGCATACGCAGTAATGCGAGCCATATCAGAGGCAGTAACATAATGATTTTTCCCATCTAATCCTGACGGATTTTCAAAGCTTGAATTATATGCACCTGCCCACTTTGCGATTTCATTCATTTCGCCCACAAATCCGTCATATCCAAAGTATGTTGCAATTGCATTTGCGGCATCGTTTCCCGAATTTAGCATAAGACCGTACAAAAGCTGTTCTAAAGTAAGCTTTTCGCCCGCCTTAAGATAAATGCTTGAGCCTTCTGTCATAGAAGATTTTTTGTCAATTACTACGGTTGAAGACGGGGTTCCCATCTCTATTGCTGTTATTGCAGTAACAATTTTAGTTATAGAAGCAGGTGACATTTTTTCGTTTTCATTATAGCCGTAAATAACCTCTTTATCGGTTGCATTGTAAAGACATACCGCCCTTGCACTGTAAAAAATTTCTGAGTTTGCGACAGTAATTCCTGTTATAAAAAGTAAAAAACTTAAAAACACACTAAGAACTTTTAATTTATTCACAAAAATCATACTCCGTATAAAAAATATAAATATCTTTACATAATTATATGAAGTATCTCTTCTGAATATTATTCTTCAGGCTCTATTATAACAACCTCTTCTTTTTTTGTAAACTTATCTACCACCTTCTCAATTATCCCTGGTGCAACATCAATAAGCTTATCAAGAGGAGTTGTGGCAGTATCAACATTAATCATTCTTACATTATCGCCTGTAACAACAAGAAAGCCAACAGGTGAAATGCTCATTCCGCCGCCTACTCCACCGCCGAAATTAGGTTCTTTTATTTTGTCATTCACACCCTGAAATTCACTTCCGCCTACACCAAAGCCGTAAGCTACACGGGAAATAGGAATAATTGTTGTCTTATCCCCTGCATTTATAGGTGTTCCGATGATAGTATCAACATCAACAAGGTCCTTGATGTTTTTCAAAGCTCCATCCATAATTTTTTCAATACTTGCAGACATATCATTTAGTCTCCTTTGAAATTTTTTTATAAATTAAAAATGCTTTTGCAATATGAAACGGTTTTGCCTCAACTAAAAAGGCACACTTAATTTCAAAAACAGCCTCCTGGGGTTTAAAGTCAACATTTATAACAGGCGGTTTTTCCAAAACAAAAAAATTGCCTGAAAATGAAGAAATGGTATTTACAAAGGCACAGACACTTCCGTAAGCTATTCCCCCCGTAACAGGATTTCCTGTTCCGAATTTCCCTATGAAGCCTGTTTCGTTTACAGAAATTTTCCCTTTAAGATATCCAAGCACTTCGGAAAGTGCTTTTTTCTGACGCATAAAGTTATTTCTCATATCAAAAAACTTTTTCATTATGCTGTCCTCAGAATTAAGCTTTTTTGCATTTTTCTCATCTTCGGGTTTCTTTATACTCTTTGCTGACTTGTTTTTCATTTTATCAAGAGGAATATTAAAAGAAAATCCGAATTTTAATATTTTTATATAAATTCCGCTGTTACCAACAGAAATTACAAGCTTTAAGCTTGTAAAAATAAATATTAACGCAACTGTTAATATAACAGCCAATATTATAAGTATTGTATATAATATTACCAATAATTTCACTCCTGTTAAAAATTACTCAAAATCAGCTGTTTCAACATCTTCAAAGGTAAGATTATCGTCATTTGCCACAACATTTTCAATAACATTTTCGCTTATAGGCGGAAGCTCGTGGATTGACTGGAGTCCAAACATTCTCAAAAATTCATTTGTTGTTCCGTAAAGCTTCGGATGTCCTATCGTGTTTAAGTGTCCTCTTTCTTCAATAAGCTCCCTCTCCATAAGACGGCAAAGCGAATTGTAGGAATCTACTCCTCTTATTGAATCTATAACAACCTTTGTTACAGGCTGATTATAAGCAACTATGCTCAAAACCTCCAAAGCTGATTGTGAAAGTGTTTTTGCACTTCTTGTTTCAAGTGCTTTTGAAACATAGCTGTGATACTCTGATTTTGTTACAAGCTGTGCACAATCGTTCATTTTAACAAGCTTTACGCCTCTTTTTTCCCTCTCAAGCATAAGCTCGAAAGAATTAAGCACCTTTAAAAAAGCTTCATATTCCATTTCAACAGCCTCAGCCATTTTCCTACATTCCAAAGGAGCACCTGCGGCAAAAAGCATAGCTTCTATTATACTATAAAGTTCAAGAAATTCTTCATTATTCATTTTTGCCATCTCCTTATATTTTTATTAGCATAAATGCTTCTTCGTTTTCACTGTACTCTTCATAAATTGCAATTTTTTCTTCTTTTACAAGGTCGAGTAGTGCCATAAATGCTGCCGACACCTGTGCACGAGAATAACATATCTCACAAAAAACTTCAACAAGCTCTCTTTTAAAGCTTTCGTTAAGAGCATTTAAAAGCCTGTCCGACATAGAAGAAACAGATACTATCTCTCTTTCCACCAATGGATAAAACTCTTCCTTTGACGGTGCAATTCTCTGGCTTACTCTTTCACTTAAAATATTAAGCACATTTACAAGCTCGTCCTTTTCCATATCAAATTTATTGTATTTGACAAGACCTTTTATTTTTTCCTTTGGCTTTGTAAAAGAATTAAAGCCGATATGCTCTCTTTCTTTAAAATACGATGTCATTTCAGAATATTTTTTATATTCAATAAGCTTTCTGACAAGCTCTTCACGAGGGTCTTCTTCAACTATACCTTCAGTAGTTTTTTCGCTTGGAAGAAGCATTTTTGATTTTATGTACAAAAGCTCGGATGCCATAACTATAAATTCCGAGGCTATATCCATATTAAGCTCTTCCATTTTTTTTAGATAATCTATATACTGCTGTGTAAGCTCGAAAATAGGTATATCGTATATATCAATTTTGTTTGCTTTAATAAGATGCAGAAGAAGGTCAAGTGGGCCCTCAAACTGCTCAAGTTTTAAATCCATTTTAAAATTCTCCATACAAATTTTCTTAAACTCCTGGTAAGACGGAAATTACTCTCAAAAAAGCATTAAGAATATTGCTTACACCTGTGTTTATAAGTCTGTCCAAAGTACCTCCCCACAGAAGCACGAAAAAAACAATCATAATATATCTTTCATACTGCATAATGCGAAAATAGTAGTTTTGAGGTAAAAACGCAAATAAAACTCTTGAGCCGTCAAGAGGCGGAACAGGAATTATGTTAAAAACTCCAAGTCTTATATTAAATATTGCGAGTAACCATAAAAAATCTCCCAAGTATGCAATATGTCCGAAATATGCAAAAAGCATAAGTGAAACAAATGCTATTACAAAGTTAGTAACAGGTCCCATAAGTCCAACAATCGCCATTCCCTTTTTAGGGTCACTGAAATTCCCCGGATTAACAGGAACAGGGATGAGAAGAAATAAAAATCCAACCCACATAAAAACATCTGTTATAAAGCTCAACGACGGTATAAGTCTTCCTAAAAAAGCACCGCCTAAAATGACTGCTACATATCTTTTGTTTATGTGCTTTAAGGGATTAAAAGAAAGTCTTCTCTGCCACTTTGCAGTATTATCACCCAAAAGATAAGCAGTATATCCGTGCATAACCTCATGGGGAACGGTTGATAAAATAAGTACAACCACAACCATAAGACCTGATATTATATTATTTAAAATACTCATCTGAAAAATACTCCTTGTTTTTATGAATATATTATACCATTATTTCAATTTTTTTGCAATAGATTTTTCATTTTTTTATCAAATACTATAAAATAAAGTTGTGTTTTTTTAATGAAAAATGTAGACAAAAAAAGAAAAATATGATATTATAACATTATTATATGACGAAGAAAGGTTTTTTACATTATGGGTTTATTTAACGGATACTTAAAAGAGGGAAAAGGTGTTGATAAAGATGCACCTAAACCAATAAGACCGATTTATTTTTTTGAACTTTTTTTCAGAAAATTTGGTCAGATGATGAAGCTTAATTTATTATTTTTTGTTACAACAATACCGATATGGTTTATTCTTTTTATGGTTGGAAACTTCGCACTTTCCAACATGGGCGAAAATCAGTTTGTTCCTATGCTACAGACAATCACACAAATTGCTGTTAATCCGCTTTCAATGATTATTCTTCTTGCACTATGCTTTCTTATTGGCCCGTCTACTGCAGGTGCAACATATATTCTTGTGAATTTTGCAACAGAAATGCCGGTTTTTCTTACCTCAGACTATTTTGAGCATTTTAAGAAAAATATAAAGCAATCTGCACTTCTTATGATGATTAATGTTTTTGCTTTTATTTCTTTATTCCTTACATGGATTATCCCTATACTTCCCGGCTATAATCAGCTTGAAAGCATCAGACTTTTCTATATGCTAAAATACCCGAGCCTTATTGTATTTATTATTCTTTTGTTCGTAAATTTCTATGCAAATACTATTATGGTTTTGTTTAATATGAAATTTATCGACATTATAAAAAATTCTATTTTATTTGCACTCGGAAAACTACCATTAAATGTACTTATACTTGTATTATCACTTCTTCCTGCAATACTTTTATCAAGCTTTTTCCACCCAATAATACTTGTTATTTGTTTTGCACTCATTCTATATTCTTTCGGTGGATTTATGGTTGTATATTCTGTTTACCCTACGATAGAAAAATATATGCTTATCCCTGCCAAAGAAAAGGAAATTGATGTAGAAGAAAATAAAGAGTCATCAGAAGTTGAAATGTAAAATGTTTTTAAAAATTAAAAAAGCGTTTCTTAAATTTAAAATAAGAAACGCTTTTTTATTTTATTGTTTACTATTATGCTCATGCTCATACTTTAATTTCGTTGCCATGCCCCCTCTTATATGACGCTCTGCTTTATTTGTGTTAAGAACAGCTCTCACATTTTCATATAAATCAGGATTAATTTTTTTTAGTCTTTGAGTAACATCCTTATGTACGGTTGATTTTGATATGTCAAACTTTTTTGCAGTATCACGGACAGTAGCATTATTATCTATAATATAGCTTGCAAAAAGCACGGTCCGCTTCTCAATATATTCTTTCATTTTTGCTCTCCCCATATATTTATTTGTATATGTATATGAGAGCTTAGCAAATTATATGTGTTTTGGTTCATATTTAAAAAATCATTTGCTAAAAAATGTATATTTGTCCTTTAATTGTAAAAAATATTATTAGATTTTTTAAAAAAGGAGTAAAGAATATGTTCAAACATGAAAAACAGCTTTTTCACCCTGTTTCAGTTGAAAGACCAAACCCACAGTATGCCGCACTTTTGCAGGAACAGCTTGGAGGTGCAAACGGCGAGCTTAAAGCTGCTATGCAGTATATGTCACAAAGCTTCAGAATAAAGGACCCTGAAATTAAAGACTTATTTCTTGATATAGCAGCAGAAGAACTTGGTCATATGGAAATGGTCGCACAAACAATTAACCTTTTAAACGGACATGATGTAAACGCAGGTGATGTTCCCGCAGGTGAAATTCAATCACATGTGCTTTTGGGACTTAACCCAGGGCTTATAAATGCGTCAGGTTATTCATGGACAGGTGATTATGTATCAGTAACAGGTGATTTATGTGCTGACTTACTTTCAAATATTGCATCGGAACAGCGCGCCAAGGTTGTATATGAATATCTTTACAGACAGATAGACGATAAAAAAGTGCGTGAAACAATAGATTTTCTCCTTAACCGTGAAGAAGCACACAACGCAATGTTCCGCGAAGCCTTTAACAAAGTGCAGAATACAGGCTCAAATCAGGATTTCGGAACAACAAAAGCTGCCAGAATGTACTTTAGTATGTCGGAGCCATCTCCAAAAGACACACCGTTTCCAAAAACTGATGTTGAAAAACCTATGTTTCATTAATATAAAAAGCCTCTCACACCGAGAGGCTTTTTATATTAATTTCTACATTTTTTCGCAACCCTTACATACTTCACAAAGTGCATCGGACACCTCAAAGGAATAATCGAGTGATTGCGATAAATCACCCAGAGTAAGCATTCCCACAAGCTCGCTTTCGTTTACAACAGGAAGTCTTCTTACCTTTATATCCGACATAATATCAAACGCATCGTCAAGGTCTGTAAACGGTGAAACGGTAGTTACATCTTTAGTCATAATGTCGCTTGCAGATGTATTTTTCACATCTTTCCCCTCACCGATTGCCCTTAAAACAATATCTCTGTCCGTAATCACACCGCATATATTTCCGTTATCGTCACAAACAGGTATTACACCTACATCGTTTTCACTCATAAGCTTGGCAACATGGTAAATGTCAGTATTTTTCCCGACACTAAGAGCAGGCGTTGTCATAATATCCTTTACTTTCATAATTTCCTCCGTTTTATTTTTTTGTTTTTGGTATTATTTTTATAATACTATTTTTTTTCGCCTTTTAAAAAATATTCATAAATAAAAAGCCTTTTTTAATTTCTGTTCGACAAATTTTTTATATTTGTAGAATAATTGTATGAAAAAAAATAATAAACACAAAATTTTTGGAAAAACAAGGAATTTGTATTGACGGTTTTTAATTAAAAAAGTATTATTAAAGCTGTTTTTAAAAGTGCAAAAAGTGCAAAAAGTAAAAAAAGAGGTACAAGAGATGTCAAAGCTTTTATTCTGCGAGAATCCTGATTACTACAAAAAAATTGACAAAAGTCTTTTATGGAGTTATTTTATAACAGACTCATGGGCGGAATGTAAAAAATATATTTCTCTTTATATGCCAAAATCTATAACAATTTCGGAAAATATGGCAGAAAATATAGATGAGTTAATAAACCATGTAAAAAAAGAATATAAAGACTTTCCGTCTATATTCATATTTTCAAAAGAGCGTATATTATCATCAATAACAGACGAATTTGGAAAAAGACAAATTCTCCATGCAGATAAAATTCCACTCGAAACTGATAAAATTATAAACAATATTATGCTAAAATACAGCTTTGTTCCAAAGCTTAAGGGTTATACATATATAAAGCGGGCAATGTATGAGGGCCTTTTGAATGACGGCGCGTATATAAATATCAAAAAAATTTTATATCCGAACATAGCAACAATGTATCTGGTAAGCGAGGGTGCAGTAGAACGCGGGATAACCTTTTCAATACTAAAGGCATATGAAAAGAGCGAAGAAATGAAAGAACTTTTCCAAAATTCTTCTCGTCCGCCCTCTAATCTCGAATTTCTAAAACGGTTTTTCATAGTTGTAAAAGATGACTTGTCTTGTTATACACATAAATAAGTGCGATACAAATAAAATACCATAAAAAAAAGTAACCTAAGCATATCTGTCCCATAAAATTAAACGGTAAAGACGAATAATCCCATACATCATATTTAAGAATAATATTAAAAACAATACCGAATAAAAGCTCAATAAATGTTATAAATAAAGCGCAAAAAAGGCTTTTTATAAATATATTCATATCAGGATAGCTTTTGTTAAAAGCGTATATAAATAATGTACATAGCCCTCCTGCAAAGCACATAGTCGGATGGGAATATCCACGCCAGATAATCTCTAAAACGGGGTATATACAAAACCCCCATGTAAAGGAAATAACTAAATCCAAATTTATCACCTTTACTTATTATTTCTCAATTTAAAACGGCTATGCACTGTTTTTATAATTAAAAGCAGAAAATGTTCAAAAAGTATAAAAAATTTAGAGTTTTTTTCCAAAAAAGCTTGATTTTTTTAAAAAAGTATGGTATCATAACTTAGTAACTCATTGTTACATAATTTTTCTTAAATAATAAAATAATATCTTTGGAGGATTTTTATAATGACAGCGTTAAAATTCATAATTATAGGATTTCAGATTGTTCTTTCCATTATTCTTGTAGCAGTTGTATTATTGCAGAGCGGTTCACAGCGTGGACTTTCAGGCAGTATTGCAGGCGGTGCTGAAACTTTCTTCGGCAAAAATAAGGGAAGATCACTCGATGCAAAATTGAAAAAATGGACATCAGTTGTAGCTGTTTTGTTCCTTGTTTCTTCAATTTCTTTAAACCTTGTTATTCAGGCTGAAGACAAAAAAATAGAAGCTGAAACACAGGCTTTAATTGAAGAACAGGCTAAAGCTCAGGAAGAAAATGAAGAAAATCATGTTCACGAAGAGGGCGAAGAGGGCGAAGAGGGCGAAAACACTCCTGTTGAAGAAGAAACAGCTGAATAATAAATTAGATTTGATTTTTGAGAGTTCCGTTTTTTCGGGACTCTTTTTGTTTTTTAAGAAAGGAATGTACTATGTCTAATAAAAAAACAAAAAAAGAAGAAAAAACTTTTGAAGGAACTTTATCCATAACAAAATACGGATACGGTTTTGTTGATATTTCAAAAAGAAACGGTATATATGTAAGCGAGAAAAATCTTAACGGGGGCTTTTTTGGTGATACTGTAAGAGCAAAGCTTATTAAAAAAGGCAAAAAACCTGAATGTAAGGTTGTAAGAGTAGTAAAGAGGAACATTTCTTCGCTCACAGGCTTTTATCACAAAGAAAATACTCAAGCCTGGTTTGTTCCGCTTGATTCTAAAATACCTTTTATATTTAAAATCAAGCACTTTAACCCCGAAATAAATTTCATGCTGTCCGAGGGAGATATAATTACAGGAGAAATATTAAGCTACGGAACTTCAAAAACTCCGCCTACAATATATATTTCCGAATTTTTGGGCAGATATGATGATAAAGGAAATGATATGCTTATTGTCATGAAGAAGTATGGTATTTCGGAAAGCTTCCCAGAAAATGTTCTTTATGAGGCTGAAAATTTTGGGAACATTACAGAAAACGATTTGGAAAAAAGAATTGACTTAACAAATGAAACAATAGTTACAATTGATGGTGACGATGCAAAGGACTTAGATGATGCTGTTAATGTTTTAAAGACACCTGACGGCTACACACTCGGAGTTCATATTGCCGATGTAAGCCACTATGTAAAAGCAAACAGTGAGCTTGATAAGGAAGCTTTCAAAAGAGGGACAAGCGTTTATTTTCCTGACAGAGTTGCACCGATGCTCCCAAAAAAGCTTTCAAACGGTCTTTGCAGTCTTAATCCTGACGAAATAAAGCTCACTTTCTCGTGTATTATTGATTTTGACAATAATGGGAATGTAGTTAATTACCGTTTGCAAAAATCGTTTATAAAGTCAAAAGCAAGGCTGACATACGAAGTTGTAAGAAAGATAGTTTTGGAGGAATTTGACGAAGAAACGAGAAAATTTGAGCATCTGAAAAAAGAAATCATGCTTATGTATGAGCTTTATAAAATATTAAGGAAAAAGCGTGAAAATGACGGGTTTGTTGAATTTAATTTTCCAGAGCCTAAATTTCTCCTTAATGAAAACGGAAAAGCAGTTGATGTATTCCCCTATCCTTTAAGCTTTTCAAACGAAATAATAGAGGAATTTATGCTATCCGCCAATGTGTGTGTTGCTGATTTTGCATTGAAAAATAATTTGCCTTTTGTGTACAGAGTTCACGGTGAGCCTGACAGAGAAAAGATTGAGGGCCTTTATAAAGTGCTTGATACACTTGAAATCAAAAGACCTCATTCACATCGCCCGACACCGCCTGAGCTTAATGAAATATTAAAAAGCTCGCAAGATACACAGTATGAGCCTCTTATTCACCAGATAACGCTAAGGACAATGCAAAAAGCTGTTTACTTTGACGAATGTATAGGGCATTACGGATTGAATTTCAAAAAATACTGTCATTTCACTTCTCCTATACGCCGTTATCCCGACCTTATGATTCATCGCATTTTAAGCGATTATCTTGAATTGAAATCTACAAAAAGGTATAATAAAGCTGTAAAGAATATTGCCGAACAATCATCTGAACGGGAAATAAACGCATTTTTAGCTGAAAGAGATGCAAATGACATTAAAAAGGCTCAGTATATGGAAGAACATCTTGGTGAAAGATTTGAAGGAATAATAAGCGGAATGTGTGAAACAGGTTTTTTTGTTGAGCTTAAAAATACTGTTGAGGGCTTTGTTCCACTTGCAACCATAAAAGGTGATTTTTATAAGTTTTATGAAGATGAATTTTTGCTAAGAGGAAAGAAAAGCAAAAATGTATTCCGCATCGGGCAAAAAGTAAAAATTATTGTAGATAAATGCGATGTTCCAAGCGGAAAAATTGATTTTTATCTGGATAATTAAAATTTAAGTTTTTTATATAATCATCACAGAAAAATGAGGTAACAGTTTACACTGTTACCTCATTTAATTTTAGTATTTCTTAGTTATAAGACATATTATTTTAATAAATTATAGAATACCTGTACAACTTCTGCTCTTGTAGCATTATCTTTTGGATTTAATGTAGTAGCTGTTCTTCCACCCATAAGTCCGCTTCCAACTGCATATTTCATAGCTGAAACAGCGTAATCAGAAACTTCGCTATAATCTGTGTATGAGCCGAGATTTACATTTTCTCCATTAGTAACATCATAGCCTTTATTCTGTGAGTATCTGTAAAGAATTGTAGCAAGCTGTTCTCTTGTGATGTTATAGTTTGGTGCAAACAATGTTTCAGAAATACCCTTAACTATTCCATTCTGCTGTGCCCATGCAACTGCACTCGCATAATATGCGTCTAAAGCTACATCTTCAAAAGGAACGCTTCTGTTTACTGCAGGTTCGCCCTCTAAACGATATATTATAGTAACAAGCATCGCTCTTGTCAAATTAGAGTTTGGTGCGAATTCTGTGCTTGAAATACCATTTACAAGGTTATTGATATATGCAAATTTTACAGCATTTGAGAACCAGTCTGTTTCTTTTACATCGCTAAATGGCAATGTTATCTCATTGAACTTTTCTTCAGTTGGTGTCCATTTTGCATAGAGTGTAAAGCTTCTCTTTACAAGTGAGTTAAAATCGTATGGCTGTGTGAGTTTTTCATCGAGATACCAACCATCAAATATATATCCTTCTTTTGCAGGATTCTGTGGCTTAGTAACACGGCCATTTAATTTTACAGTCTGCTTGCTTATAGCTGTAGCACCGTTAGTTTCAAACTTAACAGAGTAGCTTGATACTCCGCCGCCACCGCCACCGCCTGTAGGATAGCTTACCTGCTGAACTGTTGTATAAATTACATATTCGCCAAGCTTGTTGGTTGTAAGTGTTACAGCCTTCGCCTGCTCGTCATATGAGTATGTTACATCGCTCATTGCACCGTCTTCATCTAAGAACTTAGCTCCGACTGTACCTGTCTGGAGTTTTGTGTAGCTTGCGTTTACAGTAATTGTACCTGTAGTAAAGGCAACTTCTTCTCCTGTAGCATCATTTACAACGCTTACCTTATAAACAACTGAATCTGATAAAGTATTTTTGCTTATGAACTGTGCAGAAGAAAGCTCTCCGTCAGTAAGCTTAACAACTTTTATAGATACACTGCCACTTGGAACTGCAGCTAAGATTTCTTCGATTGCAGCAGCATCAAATGTGATTGTATTTGCATTTGGAAGTTCAATTTCAAGGCTTGTTCCGCTTGGAATGCTTCCAAGTGCTGAGTTTTCAAGCTTAACATCGTTAACGCCTGCACCTGCTGCACCTGTCAAATCTAATGAAATTGTTGTTCCGCCGAAGCCTGTTGGGATAGTAATATTAGAAATAACTAATGTTGTTCCAGATTTTGTTCCCTCTATAACAACTTCATTATCAGGAGTTGTATCGCCTTCATTTTCTTCAACAAGAATTCTTATATAGTTACATACGGTACAATGCTGATTATCAAAGGCATCCCATGTGTGCGCTTCTCTTATTACATGATTTTCATCATTTGCACAAACTTTTTTATGATTAAGCACATCATCTTTTATCCAGTCACCATAGCTGTGTCCTAACGCTGTGCCCTCTGTATGTCCGCAACCTCTCTTACATGTTGCTGGTAAGTCACATGTTGCTTCTGACATATCGTGTCCTAATGCTGTGCCCTCTGTATGTCCGCAACCTCTCTTACATGTTGCTGGTAAATCACATGTTGCTTCTGACATATCGTGTCCTTCTGCACAAGGGTCATCTGGAATATCTCCGCCTGATGGTATGTCACCGCCTGATGGAATATCTCCGCCTGATGGGATGTCTCCGCCTGATGGTATGTCGCCGCCTGATGGGATGTCGCCGCCTGATGGTATGTCACCACCTGATGGGATGTCAATTTTTGGTTCTTCATATCCGCACTCTGCACAAATACCATCTACAATCTTATGTTCTTCAATTACAACATGGTTAGAATCGTTTGCACAAACTTTTTTATGATTATGTTCATCAACCTCTGTCCAATCACCATAATCGTGACCGTAGCCTGCACAATCGTCGCCTTTGATATTAACGGTACCTGATACATAGGTGAATGTAAGGGGAACACCATTGTTTTTAATATTTTCACTTACGATTGAAACTTTTGCATCACCTGATGGTGCGTTTGCTTTAACTACAAAAGAAATAGAAAATAATTTTGCTTCAGAAGTTGTAAATACAGTTTCTTTTGCAAAAGCAATTTTTCCTGTTTCTATATTGCTGGATTTGTTGAATTCGTTAATGGCATAATATTGTAAAATTGTGCCGTCATACCCGGGAATAACTAAATCATATGTGTAGTTAAATGATTTTAGTTCCAAGCGGGCAGTATCATATTCAATTTTCCAGTCACCATTTGTGAAGCCTGGGTTATTCGCAACTGAAACCTCCAGTTTAACCTCTTCTCCAAATGTTTTTGCCTCCGTAATACTCTCAACTGTAACTGTTGGATTTTCCGCCGAAACCGGCAAAACCAACATTGTTACCATTACCATAATACTAAG
>JAZRFJ010000029.1:0-11592 GCA_045661305.1 Clostridia bacterium
AAGCCATCTCTTCCTAAATCTTCTTTTGTTACACCATCTTTTCGCATAGCTTCAACGATTTTAGCCTCAGTAGCGATAGAAGCATGGTCTGTTCCGGGAAGCCAAAGGGCAGCAAAGCCTTTCATTCTTTTGTATCTTATCAATATATCCTGTAATGTATTATCAAGAGCATGTCCCATATGGAGCTGACCTGTAATATTTGGAGGCGGCATAACAATGGTATATGGTGTCTTTTTCTTGTCTACCTTTGCATGAAAATACTTTTTTTCCATCCAAGTGTTATATAAACGCTCTTCAACAATTTTTGGATCATAAATTTTTTCAAGTTCTTTTCTCATTGTATTGTTCCTTTCAATATAACTTTTTTATTAAATAAAGATAAATATTATTCCTATAAGTGCTATTGCAAGTCCTGTAAGCTTACAGTATAAATTATATTTTTCAAAAACTTCAGAGGTATCATCTATCTTTTTTAAGCGTTTTGTAATAATTTTTGACAGATACACAATTAATGCACCAATTAAAAGAATACCAAAACCAAAATATTTCACAATATAAAACCTCCTGTCTACCATAATATAACAGAATAATTATATAACAAATTATGATAAAATTCAAGTCTTTTTATTAAAAATATAAAAAAATACAAAAAACAGGAGTTTTTAAATTCCTGTTTTTTAATAAAACTTAATTTTAAAAATATCTTGCACGCTCTCCGCCAATATATTTTGGTCTTGTTTTTGCACAAATAATAGGAGCATTTCCGATTTTATCGACCGATAATCTCACTGGTACCGCCACATGTTTTAAGTGCATTCCTATAAGTGTTCCGCCAATATCAATTCCGGCATCAGCCTTTACAAATTCTACACAAACAGGATTATTGAAATTTTTATGTGCTTCTGTTGCAAAAGAACCACCTGCTGTAGGACAGGGGAGAACTGAAACTATTTCAAGACCATATTTTTCTGCAGCAGCTTTTTCTATAATAATAGCTCTGTTAAGATGTTCACAACACTGCGCAGCTAAGAAAATCTTATTGTCGTTAAGTATTGAATATATACCGCAAAAAACTGCATTTGCAATTTCTTCAACACTGTGACTTCCAATTTTATAGCCTCCGATTTCACTGGAAGAACAACCTACAATAAATATAGCATCTTTTTTCAATTCAGCATTATCAATAAGCTCTTTAGTTGCAAGATATGCTTGTTTTTTTATTTCTTCTAAAAATTCATCACCAAATGTATTTTCATAAACTTTAAGTCCCATAAAGCACTCCTCTAAAAGAAAATTTTGGGTCGTTTTTTTTAATTTCTTGAATAATTCTTGTTGTTTTTTATTGCTATTTTTGAAAGAGAAAGTGATAAAGTCATAATAAACGATGTTACCAAAAGAAGTATAACAGTAACATAAATGTTTATAAATACACAGGCATACAATGTTCCTAAACTAAGTAGTGTATAACAATATAAAAATATATTGTTTAGTGCAGCCTCTTTTGGGTTCATATATTTTTCAATATTTTTCTTCTGATATGAAAAAACAAAAAGTATATTAATAAACTGTATAGAAGTGGTAGCAATATAAAAGAAAAAAGGATTATCCGGTTTATCAACAAAAACTTCAATTATAAAGTAGACAACATTTACAATAAGAGCAGGAACAATTATATGAAGTGGCATTGCTTTTGTTGATGAAGGTTTTTTTAGTGTATAATTAAGTGATATTATATAAAATATCAATATACATATAACATACATAATTACAGGAATAGTGGTATAAAAAATTTTATAAAAATCAAGTGCTAATTTACTGTTTATAAGAATCGCAAGATTCATGATAAACATAATAATCTGTGATAAAATCAAATATGTCATAATTTTTGGTGTATAACTGTACTATTTATTAGTAACAGTTTGCAATCCTTTCCTTATTATTTTAATTTTATAAGTCTTTTCATTGAAAGATTTTCGTGTGGCATCACTACTGCATCAACGATTGCGTTGTTGCATAAATCAATAACATATGAGCTTCCGGCAGTAAGAATTGTTTTTGAACCAGGGGTATTTGTAAATATATCACTTGCTGTTGTCTTATCGTTAGGAACAGATTTAATATTACAGATTGTTCTCATAGTATAACCGTTTTTGTTATTTACACAAAGAGAAGGGTAATACTCAATTTCAACTTCTATTCCTTTTTTTGCAGCCGCATCAATCCACGGAGAAATTACATTTAAAAGAATATCTCTGTAATCTCTTACAAAATCATATGAATCTTTAGGTATATTTGAAGAATTGCCGTTATAAATATCTTTTTCGTAAACAGAATTTGGCACATCTTTTAAAATTGCCTTATATTTTGATGAATTTTCGGGATAACTAAGTATATCTTTTCTTATTTCAGTCTGTACATTAGAAAATACATTTCCTTTTGTTAAAACTATTTTTACAAGAAGCGGTGAAACTTCATCAAGACGGGTAATAAACTCAGCAAATTGCTTCATCGTTGCAATAGAATTTCCATCTTTACCATTTAATAACTTTGTGCTTGAAATAGTTTCATTTTCCGCATCATGCTTACTTACAGCAAAAGACAGAACTTCTGCAGTATCTTTAAGTGTTGCAGGTTTTGAAATATTTTCCTCCAAAAGAAATTCTTCACCTAATATATTTACACAAATATAATAGAAATCTCTTGCATAAGCATGTGAAAAAGGTTCTTTTGTGTCAAGCCCGAAATAAGAAGTTTCTTTTTCATTCATTATAATTGTTACTGCTGCATTAGCAAGCTCGCCATATGTAAATGTATCTTCCGCATTATATTCTTTTTTGCCAAGTAATGAAGTTGAATCATACATAACATTAAGAAGCTCATCACTTAAAACTGTAACAGTTCTTGTGTCTGAAAACCAGTCAACACTACAACCAAAAGCTTCAGAAATTGCTCTTACAGGAACAAGTGTACGGGAATTTATAATCTGTGCAGGAACATCAAGCATAATATTCTGAGAATTTTTTGTCATAATATTATTCTGATTCTGGATTTTAATTGTGATGTCATCTTTAACCGCAGTTGCAGTTTTTGTTGAATCATCCCAGGTTACCTCTGCACCAAGCTTCTCAAAAATGGCACGTAAAGGAACTAATGTTCTTCCTTCAAGAATTATAGGTTGCTGGTCAAAAATAACTTTAGAACAATCGACAGTAACAGTTATTTCATTTTCATCTGCAAAAGCAAATGTTGTAAAAGAAATAAGAATAACAAATGTTAAAAATACAGATAATATTTTTTTCATAATTTATCCACCTTTATTTTAATTATATTATATATTTTATTTTAACATATATCTTTTAAAAAATCAACTGTTTTTTTAAGAATATTATCTCAATTATTATTTTTTTCATTTTCCGCATTGTGCAACATTAATAATTTTTTTCAATCTGTGATTAAGTCCGGATTTTGTTATGGAAAAATCTGCAATTTCGCAGAGCTCACTCAAAGAAGCATCGGGATTTTTAATTCTTAATTCTGCTGTTTTTTTCAAATCAACCGGTAATGTATCAAACAAGTTATTTTTTTTAAGAGTTTTTATTGCCTGAATTTGTATAACCGATGAATTGATTTTCTTATTTTCGTTTGCGTTTTCACAGTTAAGCTGTCTGTTTATTGCGTTTTTTAAATTCTTTTCTGACTTTATCTCATAAAATTTTGCCATTGAGCGTTTGAGATTTAGTAATGAAAGAAATTTGTATATTTCTTCATTGTTTTTAATATATATAACATGGTTGCTTTTTCTAAGAGAAATCTTCGGTTCAAAACCCAATTCAATAAGTGTGCTCATAATATCTTCACTTACCTTTTTTTTATGTGTAACAAATTCCAGATGATATGATTTTTTCGGACTTGAAATAAGACCACAGGATAAAAACGCAGCTTTTATACTTGAACATTTACAACACTGAGAAAGTGTAAATTCAGGTTCTATTTTTGAAAAAAATGTATTTGTTCCAATATGAAAAAGTTTTAAACAAGATTTCAATTTTTCGATAGAAATAATATCAGTTATTTTTAGTGTAACTATAATTTTTTCTTTTTTCTTTGTCTCTCTAAATGACATTTCAGGTTCAATATCAAGAATTTTTTTACACAAAACATTTATTCTTCTGGCAATATTTATGTTTTCTGTTTTTATAAAAATTCCTGTCTTTTTTTCTTCAGACAAAATAGCAAAATATGTTGCAAGTGCTGCCTTTTCACAGCATATTTTTGAGCTGTAGAGTCCTGTTAATTCTTTTTTTATTTCAGTATTATATGACAATTTTTCACCTTCTTTATATTTATATAAATGATGTATAAATAACAGTTAAATCAAAAAAGGCCACTATTTTCAGTGGTCTTTTTTAGTACCTTATCTTTACTATTTCCGCCTGATTGATTATATTGTACACTATGATAATAAAATTGTCAATAGATTTCAGTGGTGTAATTAAAAATTTAATTGATTTCATTAGTTGGTGGCAGACAATTGTGATTTTTACATACATAAAATGTTGTCTGATTGTTTAAAAGAGGATAATTTTTATTTTCTGTAACCACCGATACATTTGCTATAAATGGAAGTTTCTCTATTATATGGTTTAAATCAAATTCATTTTTTAGTGAAATTGTAATATGAGGAATAGAATTTTCATATAACAGCAGTGCAATTAAAAACATACTGTTGCCTGACGGATACTCACATGTTTTGGCAGACATAAAACGCATTTGTTTTTCTATAAGCTCCTTATACTCATCTTTCTCTGTAATTTGATACAATCTGACCAAATTATATGCCATAACAGAATTTCCACTGGGGATTGCACCGTCGTAAGTTTCTTTTGGATTTATAAATAATTCTGTACTGTTTGGGGTTGAAAGATAAAAACCGCCATTTTCAAAGTCTGCAAATCGTTTTACCGCCTCTGCACAGAAGTCTTCTGCTTTTTGGAGATAGTTTTTATTAAGTGTTGAGGTGTAAAGTTCTGTTAAGGCTGTAACATAATATGCATAATCATCTAAAAAAGCGTGTTTTGAACAATTTCCATCACGGAAGCTTGTATAAAGATTTAGCCCCTCACACATATTATTTTCAATAAATTCCTGTGATTTTTGTGCTGTATAAAGATATTTTTTATTTTGTGTAACTCTATAAAGCATAGATAATGCCACAATCATCATTGAATTCCACGATAATAAAATTTTATCATCAAAATGAAGCTTAAAACGATTTTTTCGATAGCTGTACAGTTTTTTTATTTCTTCTTGAAATTCAGTCTTTAAATCATCGCTTTTAAGCAGATTAGGAATATTTGTTCCTTCAAAATTACCACTTTGTGTAATATCAAAAACTTTGGCAAATTCTCTTCCTTTTTCTTCGCCTAAAATATTAATTATTTCATTTAGTGAAAAGGTGTAATATTTTCCCTCAACGCCCTCACTGTCAGCATCTTGTGCACTAAAGAAACCGCCGTATTCAGATGTCATTTCATTCAAGATATATTCAGCAGTTTTTTTGGCAGTGTCAAGATAAATATTGTTATTAGTAATACTGTAAGCAGCTGAGTATGTTATTATTAATAAGGCATTATCGTAGAGCATTTTCTCGAAGTGAGGAGCGAGATAGTACATATCGGTGGAATATCTTGAAAAACCATAGCCAATATGGTCAAAAATTCCGCCTTTTCTCATTTGTATCAGCGTTTTTTCTGCCATTTTTAAAGCGTTAGAATTATCGTTTTGTTTTGCATAAAGCATCAAAAATATCAGATTATGCGGTGTAGGAAATTTAGGAGCATCACCAAATCCACCATGAGTGCTGTCAAAAGTATGTTCAAAAATCCGTACTGCTTGCTGTATGAGGTCGTTACCGGTTTTCGTTTGCTCATTTGATTGTGTATTTTTCAGATGCTTGATAATTTCTTCTGCAGACTCTAAAAGTTCTTTTTTGTTTGAGTTCCAATTATTTGCAATAGTATTTAAAAGTTCTGTGAAACCCGGCATACCATATTGTGAGTGGGGTGGAAAGTATGTTCCTGCAAAAAACGGATTTATATCCCATGTCATAAAGATACTCATAGGCCATCCACCGCTGCCTGTAAGTGCCAGACATACAGACATATATACGCTGTCAATATCAGGTCGTTCCTCACGGTCTACCTTTATTGAAACAAAATTTTTATTTAAAATTTCGGCTGTTTTATTATCCTCAAAACTTTCGTGTGCCATAACATGGCACCAATGACAAGTACTATAACCAATACTCAAAAAAATGGGTTTATTTTCCGCCTTTGCTTTATGGAACGCCTCTTCACACCACGGGTACCAATTTACAGGATTTTTGGCGTGCTGTATAAGATACGGACTTGTTTCGTTTTTTAAATGATTGTTCACTGTTTCCTCCATATTAAATTAGTTTCTGTTAAATACTAGTCTATTTTATCTGATAAATCCCCGTATATGGGTGTTGCTAATCCAAAACCGCCTGAAACAGTCAGTATTTGACCGGTGGTATAAGCAGAATCGTCCGATGCGAAATATACGGCAGCGGCAGCGATTTCTTCAGGTTTACCCATACGCTTAAATGGAATATGACGCATAAACAGTTCTCTGAATCCCTCTGTAAGATTTTTTTCTACCGCATCGGTTGCAGTCATTCCCGGTAAAATTGCATTACATCGGATATTATTTTTTGCTTCGTGTACTGCTATCAGTTTCGTCAAATAATTGATAGCAGCTTTACTCGTTCCGTATGCAACCTGAGAAACATCGGGAACAAGACCTCCCACCGAGGATATGTTTATAATACTTCCTCCACCGTTTTTCGCCATGTGTTTTGCTGCTTCCTTGCTTGCCATAAAAACGCTTCTTAGATTGATATTCACAACATCTAAGAAAACATCTGTATCAGTATTTGAAAAGTCAAGGTCATTTCCCGGCTTTGAAGTGCCGAAGTTATTAACCAGTACATCAATATAACCTGCATCTTTTATAACTTCATCGGTCATAGAAATATAAGATTCTGGCTTGCTTGCATCGTTATAAACACATTTTACTCTGCATCCCTCGGAATTTAGCTTCTCAGCTTCCTGCTTTGCAAGCTCTAAATTTCTTGCCGCCATATAAACTATAGCACCTTCTTTAGCAAATGCTTTAGTAATTGCAAGACCGATCCCTCTGGTTGAGGCGGTTATTAAAACAACTTTATCTTTTAATTTCATGCTTTTTCTCCTTTTTTATGATAAATTTCAGGTAGGAACAGCACTATCGCAATCCCTGCAAGAACACAAATAATTTCCGCTACAGCAAGAAACTTTATAGAATTTACTGCGGCGGTTATTTCACTTGCACCACTACTTATAATATTTGTTACTCTGTTTGTAAAAAGAGGAACAAAAATTGCTACACCAAAGGGTGCCGCAAGGTCACGGAAAAGACCATATGTTCCGGTTCCTGCTCCCGCAGTTTCGTTAGGCACACCTGACAGGACAACCTTCATGAAAATTGCAGCATTTCCGCCAAGACCAAAGCCTAATATGCCAAGAGATGTGGCAAGAGTAATTACTGAAGTTTGAGCGGTAAATAAGAGCATAATGGCACATCCAATCCCTGTAAGAGAAAGAGAAGCAGCCAAAACCTTTTTAGGCTCCGTGCTGTCTGCCAATGGTCCTAAAATAACTGAACCGAGTGACATTCCTATATACATAATTGAAATTGCATAGCCGGATATAATAGTGTTATCAGGCTGTGTGTAGTTGATAAATACAATTATATTTGTCATATTCGCCTGCATAAGTCCCTGAGTTAAAAAGAGAGCCAAAACTGAGAGAAAAAACTTTTTTCTTTTCATAAACTTCCAACTGAGAATTGGATTTGTAGCTTTTTTTTCTGCGTAAAACAAACCGATAAATGAAATTACCGATGCAATAAAAATAATTAAAAACCATATTGACCTAATACCGAAATTCTGACCAAAGGACGGCAGGCACAACATAAGAGTAAAGAAAATCAGTACCCATACAGAACCAATACCGTCGAAATCTGTCAGTGGTTTCAATGCTATACTATCTTTTCTATGTGTTACAATGTAAAGTAAAAATATGATGGCTGAAATTGCAACGCATACCCACATCATTGCTCGCCAACCATAAAACTCAATAAGCAATCCGCCGAGCGTAGGTCCGAAAACTACTGCACTGCTTGAGATAAGCATATATAATGAAAAGCCCTTTGCAATTTTCTCAGGCGGAAATTCTGTAACAATATACGACATTACCACCGGTGCAATAGCTGCACTTCCAATTCCTACTATAAAACGGGCAATAATCATAAAAAATAGCGATGGGGCTATTGACGTAAGGATATTACCTAAAGTAAAAATCGCTATACCAATCAATAATGTTGCTTTCCTGCCTATTACATCACCCAGCTTGCCGAGAATGGGTGCAAACGCTGCTGTTGAAGCTGCCATCGCTAAAGCGGTCCATGTTGTGTTATTATACGGCAAATTCAAGTCACTTACAAATGCAGGGCCAAGCACGGCAGTAAATCCGCCCACAGCACCTACTAAAAATGCCGCGAGCGCATACGGCACAAAACCCCTTAAATAAGGTTTTGAGGAACTAATTTCCATAAGTTATCACTCCAATCTAACCATAGTATAACCATTATTCGCGTATTTATTTAGCAGACTTGGTTATACTTTTATGTAGAAAGGAGGAATCGTATTGAAAGAACTGTTTTTTATTTGCAAGCATTGCGGAAATATTATTGCGATGATAAAAAATAGCGGTGTTCCTATACAATGCTGCGGTGAAGATATGCAGGAAATAATTCCGGGTACTACAGAAGCATCCGAAGAAAAACATATTCCCGTATATAAAACAGAAGGTGACAAGGTAACCGTTTCAGTCGGTTCGGCCCAGCATCCGATGGAACCCCAGCATTATATCGAGTGGGTGTGCATTGAAAGTGATGACGGCTTCCAGTACAAGAGACTTTCGCCAAACACACCTCCGAAGGCAAACTTTTCATTATCCAAGGGAGACAGCGTAAAAGGAGTATATGCCTTTTGCAATCAGCATAGCCTCTGGAAAGCATAAATTTAAAAAGTAAAGGAGAAAAAAATTATGTCATTGATTAACAAAGAAATTTCAGATTTTAAAGCTTACGCATTTCACGGAGACGATTTTAAAATGGTTTCCAAGGAAGAGATTTTAGGTAAATGGAGCGTGTTCTTTTTCTATCCTGCAGATTTTACCTTTGTATGTCCAACGGAGTTGGAAGATTTAGCAAATAAGTATGAGGATTTTAAAAATGTGGGATGTGAGATATACTCTGTATCTACCGACACACATTTTGTTCATAAAGCATGGCACGATGCATCTGAAAGAATTAAAAAAATCAATTATCCTATGCTTGCTGACCCGACTCATGCAATTTCAAGAGATTTTGAGGTTTTAATTGAATCAGATGGTCTTGCAGAGCGTGGTACTTTTATCATAAATCCTGAAGGTAAAATTGTAGGCTACGAGGTTACTGCCGGAAATGTAGGCAGAAATGCAGAAGAACTCTTCCGTAAGGTTCAGGCATGTCAGTTTGTTCACGCACACGGCGATCAGGTTTGTCCTGCTAACTGGCAGCCGGGTGCTGAAACATTAAAGCCTAGTCTTGATCTCGTAGGACAGTTATAATGAGTAATATACAAAATATTAACCAAGATAATTTATATGATGTTGTAGTGATAGGCGGCGGTCCGGCAGGACTTACCGCCGCCATTTATCTGGCTCGTGCAAGATACCGTGTGTTAGTTCTTGAAAAAGAACAGTTTGGCGGTCAGATTACCATTACACATGAGGTTGTAAATTATCCGGGCTTAGGAAAAATAAGCGGAAAAGAGCTTACCGAAACTATGCGCCGTCAGGCAGAAACCTTTGGAGCAGAATTTTTAATGGCGGAAGCAGAAAGCCTGAAAATGGATGATATTGTTAAAACCGTTCACACACGCCGTGGGGATTTTCAATGTTTAGGAGTTCTGCTTGCTACCGGTGCACATCCGAGAACCATAGGATTTAAAGGAGAAGAAGAACACAAAGGCCGAGGAGTTGCTTATTGTGCTACATGTGACGGAGAGTTTTTTACAGGGAAAGAGGTTTATGTAGTCGGCGGAGGGTTTG
Source organism: Clostridia bacterium (assembly GCA_045661305.1). Taxonomy (GTDB): domain Bacteria; phylum Bacillota; class Clostridia; order UMGS1840; family UMGS1840; genus UMGS1840. The sequence continues at coordinate 10,218 of JAZRFJ010000029.1, forward strand.
CTGCGGCAGAAGAAAGTGTATTCTTAACTAAATTTGCCCGCCATGTAACAATTCTTGTTCGCGATGATGATTTCACATGTGCTATGGCTGTTTCAGAACCGGCGAAAAAACACGAAAAAATTACTGTTATTTATAACACGGTTGTAGAAGAAGTAAGCGGTGAAAATGGTCTTAACTATATCAGATATAAAAACACTAAAACAGGAGAAACTACTGAATATCATGCAGAAGACGGAGATAACTTCGGAGTATTTGTGTTTGCCGGATATTCTCCTGATACGGAGCTTGTTAAAGACATTGCAGAGTTAAATAAATATGGTTATGTCATAACAGACTCAAGTCAAAAAACGACTATTGATGGATTGTATGCAGCAGGCGATGTATGTATCAAACCTCTCCGTCAGGTGGTTACTGCTACAGGCGATGGTGCATTGGCAGCTACGGAATTAGAAAAATATGTTGCCGAGATACAAAGAAAAACAGGGCTTCATCCTAAACCACCTGTTACAAGAATGACAGACTATCCAAATGCAACAAAAACCGCCGAGGCATCTAATGATTCCGATGATATATTTACAGCAGAAATGAAAGCACAGTTAGAGGGCGTGTTTTCGAAAATGGAACGCAAACTTCTCCTTAAACTGTATCTTGATAATCGTCCTGTTTCTTTGGAATTGGAAGGTTTTATAACAAAGCTTGCAGACCTTACTGACAAACTTACAGTCATGGTAGCTGATAAAAATGACCAATCAAATCTTACTCCATGTGTGCGAGTCTTTTCAGAGGATGGAATTGATTCGGGAATTGCATTTCACGGTGTGCCGGGAGGACATGAGTTTACCTCTTTTGTACTTGGGCTTTACAATGCAGCAGGTCCCGGACAGACAATAGATGAAGATACATTAAAGGAAGTTGAGGAAATTCAAAATCAAACAGATATGAAGATTTTAGTATCTTTGTCTTGTACGATGTGTCCGGATTTGGTAATTGCCTGTCAGCGTATTGCAACAAAAAACAAAAATATTAAAGCAGAGGTATATGACCTTCAGCATTTTGAAGATTTAAAGAAAAAATATAATGTTATGAGTGTTCCATGTCTTGTTATAAACGATGAACACGTATCTTTTGGAAAGAAGAATATAAATCAGATTATTGATATAGTAAAACAAGTATAATGATATTTCGGTTTTGTTCATATAATCCAAAAAATAACACACCTTAAACAAAGAAAAGGATTTTTTATGAACAGGTGTGATGCTATATTGATGCTGTAGCAGACGGAACGCTCCGAAACGGATGCAACCATATGCGAAATTGATGCTCGTTTTAGGCAAAAAAAGTTCAAGCTTAAAGTGCGAGAAAACAAAAAGAAACG
>JAZRFJ010000030.1:0-27044 GCA_045661305.1 Clostridia bacterium
GATGATATGGTTGCACTAAATGCCTGGGATTGGGATTTATCAGCCATTACTTTCGGTACCATTGAATATCTTTATGTGCATGATAATAAAAGCACAAATAATGAACTCAGACTACTTCCCGGACGAAAAATGTATAAAGACGGTTTTTCAGAGTGCGATATAAAAGACTGCATTTTGGAAAATCTTTCAGGAATTTATACCTTTAAGCTTTACTGTCAGCCTAATATAGAAAATGCAATAACAAAAGGTTATAATGATATTTCCGGTACTGTAGGAAATATTTATAATGTCTGGTTTAAAAATATTGTAATCAATGAAAATAGAGAAAGTGGATTTGGCAATTTGCCTGTAAATGGTGTTTTTGATGTATGTGCAAATTGTCATGATTTGCATTTTGAAGATGTAAAAATATTGTATACAAAAGATGCACTCAGAAAGAAAAATATGAGCTTTGTAAGTGTAGGACCTTTATCTGCAGTATGGACGAACGGCTCTGATAATCCTGAAGATTGGGGAGAAGTTTTTGATCCTGATGCTATATGTCATGTTACGGATATTTATTTTAAAAATATCTGCTTTGAAGATGGCGTAGCTGAAACAAAGGAAGATTTGATGCAGGAAATAAAAATGAACTTGAATCCCGATTATCCAAACACAAAGCCAAAGGGTGGAACAGGTTACGGTACAATCGGAAAAATATCAATATGCAGATAATTAAAAGAACGGTTAGATAATGCACATATAATTCTTGATTAAAGAGAAAACATTTCTTTGTTAATAAAAATTCAATAAGAAAATAATCTTATCAGTTCGGATTTGTTGCTTTTGAGGTAAGATGAATTTAATATTTGAAAGGATATTCTTTATAAAATTACAAAATATATAAATTGGACTATTGTTTTAGATATTCTTAATGAGTTTGCAAAAATTGAAAAATGTGTAAAAGAGGTTTTGGAAAAAAAGTTCAAAGTGTTATAAAGAGGAGTAAAAAGGATGCAATTGTTTAACAAAAACCAATGTATAAGGATTTGTTTAAAAAATACAAATCCTTATGTTAGTCTTGCTATGGAAGATTTAAAAAACGATTTTAAAAGGGTAAGTGAAGCGCATATATGTCCCGAAATTGTTTTTGAGGAAGAAAAAAACTGTATTGTGATTGAGGAAAATGTATTATCTGAAACTGATCCAATAATTAATGAGGGTTTTTCAATTAAGAGTGATGGTGATGTTATTAGAATTTCAGCGAAAAGCTATCTTGGAACAATGTGGGGTATATATACTTTTTCTGAAAAATTTCTTGGTGTTGATCCTTGCTATCTTTTTAATGATTTAGAAACTGAAAAACACACATATATAGAAATACCGGATGTTGATATTTCCGAACAGCCTGAAAGCTTTAAATTCAGAGGAGTTTTTATTAATGATGAGGATTTATTATCAGGTTGGAAAGATGGTGGCGGAATAAGATATGTAGATCAGACTTGCTATGCACTAACCGTTGAGCAAGATGTAATGAACAAGGTTATAGAAACAGTTCTTCGTTTAAAATTGAATCTTGTGATACCGGCAACTTTGCTTGATATAGATAACCCTTCTGAGAAAATTCTTGCTGATTGTGTTTCAAAAAGGGGAATTTATCTTTCACAGCATCATATAGAGCCTTTAGGTGTTTCTTCATTTACTTTCAATAATTATTGTACAAAGAAACATATTAATGCGGAGTTTTCATATATAAAAAATCCACTAAAAATGGAAGAAGCATGGCGTTATTATGCGAATAAATGGGCGCAGTATAACAATGTTGTCTGGCAGATTGGACTTCGCGGTATGGGTGATGACAGACCTATTTGGCAAGAGGATATTCCAACTGAAGATAAATTGAAGGAATATGGTGAATTTATAAGTAAAGCATATGCTAAGCAAGTAGAAATTATAAATGAAGCTACAGAAGGAAGAGCCAAGTATTTCACTACGACATTGTGGATGGAAGGTTCTGAACTTATGGAAAAAGGATTTTTGAAAACCCCAGACAATGCAATAGTGGTTTTTGCGGATGCTGGGCTTAATCAAATGTTTGGAAATGAGTATTATAACATTAAAAGAAACAAAAATTCAAGATATGGAATATATTATCATCTTCAGTATATTGGAAGCGGACCTCATTTAGCACCTCAGACCGGTCTTGATAAATTATATTATAACACAAATCTTGCATATATGAACGGTGATAATTTCTATTATATTATGAATGTATCAAATTTAAGAGAATTTGTTTTTGAACTGAAGGCATATTCACAAATGGCTTGGAATATAAAAAGCTTTTCCAAAGAAAAGTATATATATGATTATTGTGATAAGTTTGGTGATAAAAAAGAATATGTTAAAGAATTGATATTAAAATACTTTAACAAGTTACCTTTTCTTAAAACCGAATATCTTTCAGAACATTCTTATAATAAATATTTTAATTTTTATACAGAAGATAGTTTTTGTGATTTTAAAAATTTTGTAATAAAAGAGGGCGATATTTTAGAACGCGGAAAAAAACTTTGTAATTCATTTCATCAATTCATCAAAACTCCTATATATGAAGGATATTATGAAGCAGTAAAAAAGAGTATATCTTCATATAAAAAAATAAGCTATGATTTTGAAAGCCTTTCAAAAAGTATGTCATCACCTTTAAATAAACATATAGAGGTTAAATGGCTACTTTATACAAAAACATTACTTTATATTTACCAATGGTATATTAATATATACGAGGCAAAACAGTATTGTGATTTATATGATTGTGAAAACATGAAAAAATCTTTAAAATTAGCATGTGAGAATCTTGAAGAGTATTTACAGTATCGAAAATGTGCAGAATATGGTGCTTTTGAAAATTGGTACAGAGGTGATTTGAAAATGAATATAAAGCAAAGGCTTGCAGATACGCGAAGACTTTTGGGGCAAACACCTGATTTTTGTTGAAGTATCAAAAAAATGAAATTTATAAAAAGAATATTATAATATTTCATAATTGAAAGGTGAGTGAGGGAATAATGCAATATATTAAAATACAAATTTTAGTATATGTTATTATGATGCATGCCTTTCAACCAAAATGGCTGAAACCATAGGATTTTTGTCCCCATTTTTAGATAAAACGAAAAGAGCGTCGCAGAAAAATCTGTGGCGTTTTTTTTGACCTTAAAATTCAATAAAACAGAAAAATACGGAGAGAAAACAATGAAAGAATTTATTTTAAACAAAGTAACAATGAAGCAGTGGATAGATAATCAAACTTATCAGCGAATGGTACTTCGTATAGATTAGAAGGTGAAAATAAAACTAATTATAAATAGAAGTACATCGCATACAGATGAAAAAGTGTCGCAGCAGGTTTGCTGAGGCACTTTTTTTCATCTTATGAGGTGCCTATGAGAAGTTCTCACAATTACCCCAATATATCTAGGATAATTACTAATAGAACTTTAACTCGTTTATGTGATCGCATAAAAGCCGGGTGGTGGCTTTGTGCGGTCTTTTTTTAATTATAGCCAATGGATAGAAAAATGGTTCTTATATTATAGCAGGTATCCGTAGTGATTCCATTTGAATTTAACACGAAAAATCAAATGGAGGAACTATAAATGAATAAAAATTATATAAAATCAGAAAAAAATAAAAAAATTTTAAAAAATGTGGGCAATTCGAGCAAGCTCAATTGTGAGTATATTATAGAAGCACAAAATCCTCATCAAAAATTTTTGAATGAGGAGAAAACCGTTATGCTGGATACAAAGCTTATAGTTAATCAGTTTAAGAAAAAGGTTAGAGTTTCTTTATATAATTTAAGAGTAAATATTTATAAAGCCGATAACAATCAGGAAGAAAGAGAAATTTTAACTGATGAAAACTATGTACTTGAATCAGAAGTTTATGATGATTATAGTTTTTTAGAAAATCAGATTATTGTTATGGATTTTAAAATGACTATAAAAAATGATTTACTTTACGAAGTATTAAGTTCTATGGAACAACAACACAGTGATATAGCATATTTAAGTTTATGTGAAGATTGGAGTGATTCAAAAATAGGTGAAAGACTTAATATTTCTCGTTCTAAAGTTCAAAGAATTAAACAGAAACTAAAAAAGGAAATTTATTCTGTAATGACAGGAGGTAATGAGAATGAAGATAAAACACAGAAGAAAAATTGATTTAACTTATGAAATTATACATAGCGCTATAAATGGTGATGATGAAGCTGAAGAAATAATCTTTGATTATTATGAACCATATATAATAAAGCTTTCAAAAAAAACATATATAGATAAACACGGACAAGTCAATTACATAATAGATGAGGATATTTATATGAGCCTGAAATTGAAGTTACATGAGTTAATCATCAATTTTAAAGTAGCATAATACTTTTTCAGATAAGCTCCCTGCTTTTCTTCCTTCTTTAAGCAGGGAGCGCCCCCTCTCCATTGTTTTTCTAAAGCATATCAGTTTTTTGATGTGTTTTAGAAAAATGATGATAATTCATTTTATTGTATCTTGAAAACTGAATAGCACCTCTTTAATCGTAAGACTGTATGGGCGGTAAAAGTCGCCAGCACTTTAATTGATACGCCACGACTGCGAAAGCGCACGAGCGATAACTATCAGATTATAAAACGATTGAATTGGCAAATCGTATGCAATGAAACATTACAGTTAGTAACTGATACTTGACTATGGTCCTTGCGGAGTACCCGGGAGAGCTGAAATGCTATGTATGTCGAGCCAACGGCTGTTAAAGAGGGGCATTATAAATAAGTTTGATATGGAGGTTTTTTTATGCAGGAACAGAAAAAACGCAATGAATATATGAAAATGTTAAAAAAATATCCTGATGTATTAAATATAAATCAAATGTGTGATGCTTTAGGCGGATTGAGCACGAAAACAGGTTATAAATTATTAAAAGAAAATAAAATAGAAAATATGAAAATTGGTAGAGAGTACAGAATTACAAAAATAAATGTAGTTGATTATTTAATGAAATCAAACTGAATTTTTTGACGGAAACACTTATTGTTGATAAAATTGTTTTATCAATGGTAGGTGTTAATTTTTTGGAAGTTTGTGGAGGTGGCTTTATGATTAAAAACACTAAAGTTGACTTTGATATAAGTGTAAAAGTTTATCTTAGAGAGAAAAAAGGTTATTTCTATGCTGTGCTTGTTTATAAAAATATTGAGGGAAAAAGAAGAGAAAAATGGATTTCCACTAAATTACAGGTTCGGGGAAATAAAACAAGAGCAAAAGATATAGCAGATCAAATTCTCGCTGATTTTGAAATTCCTGATGAGGATTTGTCTTTTGTAAAAAAGAAAGCAATTGTGAAAAATGCTGTTTCTGAAAAAGTGAAAGAAAAGCCACAAAGCATAATAGAGGAAGTAAAGCTTGAAGATTTAACAAAGGAACAGGTTTCCAATATGTTATTTTCAGATTATCTTAATTTATATCTACCTTATACAAGAAAGAGAAATAAAAAAATTGAAGATGTTACATATGCAGGTTATGCGTGTTCGGTAAGATCTATAGAACCGTATTTCAGTAAAAAAAGAATTAAACTTAAAGATTTGACAGCAAAAGACATAAATGATTTCTATAAAAAAAGACTTGAAGAAGTAACTGCAAATACCGTAATACATTATCATGCCATTATAAGACTTTCGCTTTATTATGCGAAAAAGCAAGGTTATATTTCTGAAAATATTATTGAGGACATTGAAAAACCTGAAAAGAATGACTTTGTAGGAAGCTTTTATACGATAGATGAATTAAATAAGGTCTTAGAAATTACAAAGGGTACAAAGCTCGAAGTTCCCGTTCTGATGGGTGGATTCTATGGTCTTAGAAGAAGCGAATGTGTTGGACTTCGCTGGAATGCCTTTGATTTTGAAAATAATCTATTTTATATAAACCATACGGTTATAACTCCAAGATTAGACGGCAAACAAAGTATAGTAGCAAAAGACAGAGGTAAATCAAAATCAAGTTTGAGAGCTTTACCTCTTGATGAAAATGTGAAAAAAAGATTGATTGAAATAAAAAAGATGCAAGAAATGTATCAGAAGAAATACAAAAAATCCTATAATAAAAAATGGCTTGGATATGTTATGGTAGATGATATGGGGAATTTGATAAGACCGGATTATATATCTGCTGCTTTCAGAAAAACCTTAAAGAAAAATAAACTTCGCCATATACGATTTCATGATTTGCGGCACACTTGTGCATCACTTCTTTTAAATAAGGGAAAAACAAATGGAATAACTTTAAAAGATATACAAGTTTGGCTTGGGCATAAAGATTTTTCTACTACTGCAAATATTTATTCACATTTAGATGCAAATTCAAAAATTTCTTCATTAAGTACACTTTCAAATGCTTTAACAATATAAAAAATCTGCATAAAGCTTGCAGATTTTTGGGAACTTTCTTTGGGAACTCGCTATTTTAGAAAAAACTCTACAAATGAAAAGCCCTCAAAAACATAGTGTTTTCAAGGGCTTTTCATTGGTGCACCTTCAGGGACTCGAACCCGGGACCCACTGATTAAGAGTCAGTTGCTCTACCAACTGAGCTAAAGGTGCTTACAACCAAAGATTATATCATGTAAATACTGTTTTGTCAATAGAAAAAGCATAAAAAAACAAAAAAACCATAAAAAAATTATAATAAACTTTTCAATGCAGCAAAACATCGGTTAAAAAACTGAATTAAAATCCAAATAATAAAAATTGGAAAAATTTTTAAAAAAATATTGATATTTTGAGCAATTTATATTATAATTAATATGTATACTAATTTTAGATGTGTTTTTAAGAGTGAAACGAATATTTACAATCGGAGAAGTCTGATGTTTTTATAGAGGAAAGGAAATCTTTATGCAAAAAATAAAAATTATTACTGATACTGCTTCAGATCTTGACATTAAGCTTGCAGAAGAACAGGATATTCTTGTTTTACCTTTCAAGGTGATTTTTAACGATAAAGAATATAAAGAAAGCTATGATTTTTCAAAAAAGGAGTTCTATGGTATGCTCAACGATTATGACGGTATACCATCTCATTCACAGATTACTCCTTTTGAGTGGCTTGAAAGCATAGAGAAGTGCGTCAGCGAGGGATACAAGGAGATTATAATAGTCCCTATAAATCAAAATGGCTCTGCGACATTCAAATCTGCACTTACAGCGAGAATGCAGTTTTATAATGAACATTACAGCCAGGACGAAGAAAAAGATGTTAAGATATATATTGTTAATACGCTTTCTTATTCTCTTAGCTACGGTTATCCTGTTTTAGAGGCAGCAAAAATGATTAAAGAAGGAAAAACCACGGGGGAAATTTTAGAATTTTTTGACGATTGGTTTAATTCCTATGAGCTTTATTTTGTTACTTTTGATTTAAAGTATGCAAAGCAGTCAGGAAGAATAGGAACTGCATCTGCAATAGCGGGAGAGCTTCTCGGAATAAAGCCTGTAATTGACCTTACTGCTGGCAAATCAACAACATTTTCAAAGGTAAGAAGCATTCAAAAGGCATATGAACTCATGCTTGATACTGCCAAAAATAAAATGAGAGGCGATAAGAAATATCTCATAATCTATGGTGATAATGATGATGACTATGCTGAATTTAAAAAGATGGCAAAAAAAGAACTTGGTGAAGAAATGCTCATGTCAGCCCAAATAGGGGCTTGTATTACATGTAATGCAGGACCTAAAGTAATAGGATTAGGTTTTCTTTCAGAAAAAAGAAACGAACAAATAATTTTTTAGAAAGAATTTTGAAGGCAGCTGTAATGTTATATCGTTTCAGCTGCCTTATCATTGTGAATTCGGAGTGTTTTTATGGAGAAAACATATATTACAAAAAATAATATAAAAATACATTCTTATGAGAATAGAGGAATACACAGCTTCTGTATCGGTCTTTATTTGAAAGCAGGGTGCTTGTATGAGAATGAAGAAAATAATGGAATAACACATTTTTTTGAGCATGTTTCCTTTAAAAATCTGAATAATTCAATAGGAATGGATTTAGCCGACTATCTTGATATGTACAGTCTTGACATAAATGGGTGTACATACAAGGAGTTTGTACAATTTAAAGTTTCAGGAACGAGCAGGAATTTTAAAAAGGCAGCAGATGTAATTTCTTTATTGTTAAGCCCTCTTAATTTGAAAAAAGAAGATATAGAATGTGAGTTAAGAAGAATAAAGGCTGAAATAAGGGAATCGAGTGAAAAAACTTCACTTGATTATTTTACAAATAGCATTGTGTGGGACAAAACTCCCTTGAAAAATACAATCTGCGGTGAAATGAAAAATCTTGACAGAATTAATTTCGATGACCTTTCTGAGTTTCAAAAGCAGGCGTTTTCCGAGGGTAATTTCTTTTTTTATGTAACAGGTAATTTTTTGGAAGAAGATATCAGATATCTTGGTGATAGTGTTTCTGAGTATGAAATAACAAAGGGTGAAAAAAGAGAAAACAGTGTGGTTTTGCCGCATGATTTTTTAAATCGCGGAAAAAACATTTTCATTAAAAACGGTAAGTACACACTAATCCGCTTTTCTTTTGATATTGATGTAAAAAAACAATCACCCGAAGTTTTAGATTTATTGTTTGATGTTCTTTTTTACGGTGAAAAAGCAGTTATTTATAAGGAGCTTTCTGATAAAAAGGGAATTATTTACAGTTTTGATTGGGCATTTGAGCAATACCAGAATGCAGGTGTTTTATATTTTGAATTTGAAGTGAGAAAAAATAAGCTTTATGAGGCTGTAGCTTCCGTTGTCAATGTTTTAAAAAATCTTGAGAGGAGCTGTCAGGAAAGACTGGAGTTTATTAAGCCCAGATATATAGATAACGCATTTCTTATTTCTGACCATGCGGAAAATTTCAACTGGGAAAGGGCTTACGAGCGTCATATTCTTGGTATTAATTATAATTCTTTAAAAGAAAAGAAAAAGCTTTATGAAAAGGTATGTGAAGAAGATTTAAATAAAGCATGTATAAAAATTTTCAAAAAAAGAAATTTGACACTTTCATTAAAGGCTGATAAGAAATCAGTTGATTTGAGCAGACTTGAAGAAATTATTTCTGAATTGTAAAAATTGCAAAAAAATTATTATATGATAATTTTGTAAAATAAACTTGAATTAAAAAGAGGGATGTCGTATGAAAAAGTTGATATCATTAATTTTATCTTTAGTGTGTGTGGGCTGTGTGGTTGGTTTTATTGTTTATAATAATAGTCTGCCAAAGAAATATCCTGTTTCCAATGGGGATTCACATTCAGATATTGAGGGTGTTTTTGTAGAGATTGACTGCATATACAAGTATCCTGACATAACCTCTTTAGGTGTTACATGGAACAACCAAACAGAATATACGATTTCATATGGTGAAGATTTTGGTATTGAACGATTGGAAAATGGTGAATGGGTTGATTGTTCTTTAAAATCGAATATTTTTACACTGATGGGTTATTCGCTAAATTCAAATGAAAAGGTAGAGAAAGAATATCGCATTACAGATATGTATGATATTAGCAAATCAGGCACATATCGTTTCCTTGCTACCTGTAGTCGTATGGATATAAATGAAGGAAAATCATACCCTGTGTGGGCAGAGTTTGTAATTGAATAATTTCCTTTAATAACAATATTTTATAACGGCAACCCGAAAAATCAAGGGTATTGTTAGCAAAATTTTAATGAAATATGAAAAAAAATTATGTAAATTGTTGACATTTTAAAAATTGTGTGATACAATAGCCAAGGTAATATTAAGAGTTATCCCTCGTTTTTAAAAAACGAGGGGTTTTTCACGGCTTATTGTGTTAAAAAAATAACAAAAATTATAAATTAGCATATACATTTTATTAAACAAAAGAAAGAGGTAAATTTATGAGTACATTATTATCTGTTTCCGTAGCTTTACTCGCAGGACTTCTTATGACAAGAGCATTTAAGCCCTTAAAGCTTCCTGCAGTAACTGCATATCTTATTGCGGGTGTTCTTATCGGTCCGTATTGCGTTGGTCAGCTTGGAATTTCAGGCTTTGGTTTTACATCTTCTGATGCTGTAAGTAAACTTGCACTTATTTCTGAGGTTGCACTTGGATTTATAGCATTTTCAATCGGAAATGAGTTCAGGCTTGAGGATTTAAAAAAGACAGGTAAGCAAGCGACTGTAATAGGTATTTTTCAGGCACTTGTGGCAACACTTTTTGTTGATGTTGCACTTTTTGTTATGCACCTTGTTTTTCCGCAGATCATCAGTGTACCACAGCTCATTACGCTTGGTGCAATAGCTACTGCAACTGCACCTGCCGCAACTCTTATGGTTGTTCGTCAGTATAAGGCAAAAGGTCCGCTTACAGATTTGTTGCTTCCTATTGTTGCTCTTGATGATGCCGTAGGTTTAATTGTTTTTGCAGTTTCTTTTGGTATTGCAAAAACTTTGAGTACAGGAGTTGCTGACCCGATTTCAATAATTGTAAATCCGATTGTGGAAATTGTTTGTTCGCTTATCCTTGGTGCTGTTATGGGATGGATTCTCACACAGCTTGAGAAAATGTTCAATTCAAACACAAATCGTCTTAATCTTACAATAAGCTTTGTATTTCTTACAGTTGCACTTTCTATGATAAAATTTGAGATAGGTGCTGTACATATCAGCTTTTCATCACTTCTTGTATGTATGATGCTTGGTACAGTGTTCTGTAATATTTGTCCGCTTTCACATGACCTTATGGAACGCTCAGATAAATGGACATCACCGCTTTTTGCACTTTTCTTTGTTATAAGCGGAGCAGAGCTTGAGCTTGGTGTATTTGCAAACTTGGCAATCGTTGTTATAGGTATTGTATATATTCTGTTCCGTTCGCTTGGAAAATATATCGGTACTTTTATAAGTGCAAAAGCAACAAAATGTGCACCGAATATTTGCAAATATCTTGGAATAACACTTTTACCACAGGCAGGCGTTGCACTCGGTATGTGTGCTACTGCAATGCAGCTTGGGGAAGACGGAGAGCTTATAAGAAATATTACGCTTTTCGCTGTTCTTATATATGAGCTTTTCGGTCCGCTTCTTACAAGACAGGCACTTATGGCAGCAGGAGATATTCAGCCTATGAGCGAAGAAGTAAAACAGCGTAGAAAACTTAAGCTTGAGGCAGTAAAGAAAACAGAAGAAAATAATAAATAGTTCAGTGTACAAAAATCCGAATATTTTTATTCGGATTTTTGTAATATGTCAGGAGAGGTTTTTTGATGAGAATAAAAGAAATAGCAATTTATCCGAAGAATTTAATAAAATGGCTGTGCCTTTCTTTTGTTGTTGGAATTATAGGCGGAATTTTTGGTAGTATATTTCATATAGGAATAGACTATGTAACAGATGTAAGAACACAAAATCCGTTTGTGCTTTGGTTTCTTCCGCTTGGCGGGGTTGTTATAGCTTTTCTTTATTATATTTCTAAAAAACATGGCAAACTTGATACTAATCGTGTTCTTGATGCAGTAAAAGGTGAGGAAAAGGTACCACTTATTATGGCGCCGCTTATTTTTATAAGTACTATTATCACTCATTTTCTGGGCGGTTCAGCAGGAAGAGAAGGGGCGGCATTACAGCTTGGCGGTAGCATCGGATATAATGCAGGCAAGGCTTTTCGACTTAATGAAAAAGATAAACATATAATTACAATGGCAGGAATGAGTGCTGTTTTTGCAGCACTTTTTGGAACTCCGCTTACAGCAGCAGTATTCTCTTTGGAGGTTGTATATTCAGGAGTTTTTCATTATGCCGCACTACTCCCATGTATCATTTCTGCAATCGTAGCTTCTCAAACAGCTTTGAAATTCGGACTGCATCCCACACATTTTACTATCCCCTCATGTGAAATAAGTGCGGAGATAATAATAAAGGTGATTGTTATTTCCATTCTTTTTGCACTTATTAGTATACTTTTTTGTGCTGCAATCAAGAGCTGTAATCATTCAATGAGGAGAATTATTAAGAATGTGTTTTTTCGTGCCTTTATTGGTGGAGTAATTATTATAATTCTTACATTTATACTTGGCACATATGATTATAATGGTGCGGGCATGAATGTGGTTGAGAAAGCAATTAACGGTCAGGTAAAATATGAAGCTTTTCTTTTGAAGATAATTTTTACTGCACTTACAATAGCATCAGGCTTTAAAGGCGGAGAGATTGTTCCTGCATTTTTTGTCGGCTCAACATTTGGTTGTATGGCGGGAAGTATTTTAGGGATTGACCCCGGTTTTGCAGCCGCTTTAGGCTTTGTTGGAGTTTTTTGTGGGGTTGTAAATTGTCCGATTGCTTCAATCATACTTTCAATAGAAGTCTTTGGCGGGGATTCAATACTTATCTTTGCACTTGTGTGTGCAATATGTTATATGATGTCAGGTTACTTTGGACTTTACAGAAGTCAGGAATTTGTATTTTCAAAGCTTAATTATGAAAAAATAGATACTCATGTTAAGTGATTTTATAAAAAGCTTGATTTTTGGAAATTTTTGTGGTATAATTGCTGTACATAAGTTTTGGGTTTTAAAAATAAGTAATAAAACCGCAAAAACAGGAGGTATTTATGAACGAAAGAAGTAGTTTTACAGGTAAGCTCGGCTTTGTTTTGGCTGCAGCGGGTTCAGCAGTAGGTTTAGGTAATATATGGAGATTTCCGTATCTTGCGGCACAGTATGGCGGAGGAATATTTCTTCTTGTCTATCTTATTCTTGCTGTTACATTTGGTTTTACACTTATGACAGCAGAAATTGCTATCGGAAGAAAAACGGGTTTAAGTGCAATTGGTGCATTTGGTAAATTGAAAGAAAAATATAATTTTATCGGTTATCTTGCTTCAATAGTTCCGATTATAATTCTTCCGTATTATTGCGTAATCGGCGGATGGGTAACAAAATACCTTGTTACTTTTGTAACAGGTGGCGGAAAATTAGCTGCTACAGATGAATTTTTTGGAGGATTTATAGGACAGCCTGCACAACCGCTTTTGTGGTTTGCGATTTATCTTGGTTTGACAGCTATTGTTGTACTTATGGGCGTTGAAAAAGGTATAGAAAAAGTAAGTAAAATTATGATGCCTGTACTTATAATACTTTCTCTTGTGATAGCTGTTTACTCAATCACAAGACCGGGCGCTATGGAGGGTGTTAAATACTATCTCGTTCCGAATTTCAATGACTTTTCATTTAAAACCGTTCTTGCGGCTTTGGGGCAGCTTTTCTATTCGATGTCACTTGCTATGGGTATTATGATTACATACGGCTCATATATGAAAAAAGATGTAAATCTTGAGTCTTCTGTTCGTCAGATTGAAATTTTCGATACAGCGATAGCTTTTCTTGCAGGTCTTATGATTATTCCGTCAGTATTTGTTTTCTCAGGCGGAAATCAGGAAGCTTTGGGAAAAGGTCCGGGCCTTATGTTCGTAACCTTGCCTAAAGTATTTGAGAGTATGCCTGGCGGAACATTTATAGGAATACTTTTCTTTATACTTGTTCTTTTTGCAGCACTTACTTCATCAATTTCACTCATGGAAACAATAGTTTCTATATTCCAGGACAAATTGAAATTTTCAAGAGTAAAAGCTTGTTTATCAGTTCTTTTACTTTCTGTTATACTCGGTGTTCCGTCATCGCTTGGTAACGGAATATGGGCAAATATCAAAATAATAGGAATGGATTTTCTTACATTCTTTGATTTTATAAGTAACAGCGTGTTAATGCCGATTGTTGCATTTTTTACTTGCTTATTTATAGGTCATATTGTAAAACCTGGAGTTGTTACTGAAGAGGTTGAGCTTACAGGCAAATTCCAGGGCAAAAAGCTGTTTTTAGTAATGGTTAAGTATATTGCACCTATATGTATCATACTTATTCTTATTTCATCAGTGCTTGAAGGCTTTGGATTGCTTAAAATATAATCTGGATAAAATAAAAAAACTGCAACCAGGAGTATTTCCTGTTTGCAGGTTTTTGTATGAGTTAATTAAGATACTTCTTTAAATATTCAGGTAATTTATCCTTTTCAAACTGGAAGCAGAATGAAGTGTAATGAAGTGTTGTGTCGTAATCGTTAAAGAAGTAAAGTGTATAAAACTCTCCGTCTTGATTTTCTTTTATGACTGCACGGGGAATATCAAAATTTTCTTCACACAGTTTTTTAGCATCATCTTCTGAAATTTTAGCACAATCATTTTTTGAAATCTGGAACTCTACCATAACTCCAACATCTTCTTTAAGCTTAAATTCTTCGCCGTTTTGAGAAGCAGGAATTTTATATAACCAAAGGTTTTTACAGAGTGGCTCGGTCATATTTTTAAGGTAACCCTTTTCTTCTAAAAGCTTCATCGTGTTTTTATAATTTGAATTTATATTAATCTGAAAATATTCGGTAATATGCTCAGGATTTGCATACTGGTTATTGCTGTCAAATTCTATATTCTTGAACACCTTCGATTTTTCGTTATCTGTAACATTGTGTGAAAATTCAATATCAATGTAGGAGTTTCTTCCGCTAAGCTCAATTTCTTCATATGAAAGCTCGGATACATCTTTTTTTACTGCTTTTATAAGAACGGAAGCATCTTCGTAAAGCCTTTCGGAATGACCGTAGTTTCCGCGTCTTAATGTAGCATTAGCGTAAACTACATTTTCAATGTTAATATTATCAAATCTAAAAAGTTTAAATTTATATTCATCATACTCATACATTTTTCCCATCAGCTTATTTGAGCTTTCTTCAGACACAGGATATTTTCTTTTAACTGTTTTTCCGTTTTTTAATTTGTAGTTGATAAATACCTGTCTTTCGCCCTCACGATACTCCCTGTTAGTAACTCTGACATCGGAAATAAGTGCATTATGTGCCTCGATAACATCGTTGATTAAACCGCCGTCATTTGCAAAAAATTCACGATTGTAGCCTGAAATAACAGATGCACCCTCAATATCTTCTTTATTTGGAATATATGTTTCATATCCAAAAAGGCTTGTATATGCACAAAATAGTGTAACGAGCGTAAGTACACCCGAAAGAATAACAAAGCCTTTATAGCGGTTAAATATTTTAAATGATTTATTGAAAAGCATTTCAAGTGCAAAGTAGAATATAGCGGTAACAACTGCAATAACGATTATTGATGGAACTAAAGAGAGTGAAAGTGAAGATGTTATTGCAAATGTAACGATTGCTGCTGCTGTTGAAATACTGTATTTTAATATAGGCTTGAATATTTCAAATGCCGCAATCTCGGTGCAGGATTCGATTTTTCTGTTTTTGTAAAGCACAAAAGCAAGTATATAAACTGCTATCGCACCGAGTAAGTAAAACCATATTTCAGGACATACAAAGAATTTATAATCCCCTAAATTATTGGCACCCTTCATAAAGATATTTATAATAGGTGTATATTCAATAAGGCTTTCAGCAATAAAATTATCACTCATTACAAAACCATATAGGAAAATATCACATATAAGCCATATTGTAAGTGCTATAATAGGCACAAGTGCATGGATAAATGCGTTTATTACAATGTTTGCCGCTGCATTTCCTGTAAGCACTGCTGAAAAAACTGAAACAGAGAACATTATAAAAAGAATGCTCAAAAATACAAATACCCACAGTATAACAGAAGCGGGACAAATCAGCTTACTGTACCCTGTAAAGCTCATTATAAAAAGTATAATACCATTTGCAATAACAGGAAGTCCCATAAGTGTAAAAGACGCAAAGAGTGTTGATATGTAATTTTGAAGCCTTGTGACAGGGAGTGCGTGAACAGCGATACCTTGCTTTTGGGAATGTACAAATCTAAATACAAGGGTGGCAACAACTGTCGGAACTGCTATTGAAAGAAGAAGCGGCAGTAGGGTAAAGTCACTTCTTAATATGATTTTCCCTGCAATGTGGCGGAGATAGTAGTCATCTGTGTAGCGGAGTAACATATTTTTTCCGTTTACAAGTATAACAAAAGGAACACTGAAAAACAGGATTATAAAATATAAAAGTCCGCCCCATTTGAAACGCTTAAGCGTATTTTTGAATATTCCTTTATTAAACAATGATGTTTTCAAACTCATAACCTAAACCTCCCAACTCATAAATAAATACTTCTTCAAGTGTTAAGCTTACAAAATCGAATATAACAGGATTGTAAGACTGTATAATATTTTTTGCTTCTTCAAGATTTCCTTTTATAATCATCGTATATACTGAGCCTGTTTTTGTGATGTGAAGAACATCAAGCTTACTTTTTATACCGTCCATACAATCATCTTTAAAAGCAAGCTGTAATTTATGTATATTTCCTTTAAGGTCATCAAGCGGTTTTTCAATAACCATTTTTCCGTTATGTATTATTCCCACATGGTCGCATATATCTTCAAGCTCTCTTAAATTGTGTGATGAAACAAGAACGGTCATTTCTCTTTCATAAACATCGGAAATGATTATGTTCATTATCTTTTTTCTCATAACAGGGTCAAGTCCGTCAAGAGGCTCGTCGAGTATTAAAATTTCAGGCATACACGAAAGCACAAGTCTGAATGCGACCTGCTTTTTCATTCCTTTTGAAAGTCTTCTTATCTGCCTTGTTTCTTCAATTTTCAAAACTTCCCCAAGCTTTTCATAACGCTCTCGGTTAAAACTTTTATAGATGCTCTCGTAATATTTTGCCATTTCTTTTACTGTAAAGCTACCAAAATAATGCCAGTCATCGTTTATACACAAAATTCTTTGCTTTAAAGAATTGTTTTCCCATACAGGCTCACCGTCAATAAGAATTTCTCCGCTATCCTCTTTATATACACCTGTAAGGTGGTTTATTATCGTAGTTTTTCCTGCACCGTTAGGACCGATAAGACCGTAGATGCTTCCCTTTTTCACATTTATGTAAAAATCCGAAAGTGCAGTAAAATCGCCGAATTTTTTAATAATGCCTTTTGCTTTTATCATCTTCTAATCATTCCTTTCTTTGAAAATTCTTTTTGTTATGCTATCAATTTTTTCTTTTGGTTCATTGTAGAATGACAGCTCTTTTATCGTTTCTTCAAGTGTTTTGTAAAGAATATCAAGCTGTTTTTTGCTTATTTCGGGGATTTTCGCTACAAAATTCCCTTTTCCCTGCACGCTGTAAATAATCCCTTCAGCTTCTAAAGTCTTGTACGAGCGTTGCACAGTATTGGGATTTACGGTTAAGCTAACCGATAATTCCCTTACCGACGGCAATTTTTCATCGGGAGATAACGCACCGCTTATTATAAGCTCCTTTATTCCGTTTGTTATTTGCTCATGTATGGGGCTTCCGCTTTTGTAGTCCAGCTTAATCATCTAATCACCTCACTATCAACTGTATTAATACGGTTAGTACAGTTTCAATATAGCATACATTTTTTTGTTTGTCAATAGTTTTTTAAAAAAAACAGCAGAAAATAAAATTATTGCAATTAACGAGAAGTTATGCTATAATGAAATTAATAAAAAAGGATAAAATAAGAAAGAGGTGCTTATGATGAAAAAACAAGCTTTAACTATTCTTATTATTATGACATTATTCTTTACTGCGGGTTGCAGTAAAAGAGAAAAAAACCTTTATCTCCCTGAAGTAAAAAACGATAAAATTTTTACAGTAGTAGGCGGAGATAATGAGGAAAAAGGTTATACAATATCTGTTCCGTCAGAAAACTACCGTTATGAAAAAGACTATGAAGACGGAAATTTAGAAGAAAAATGGGAATATACTAAAAAAGATGAGATAGAAATTAAAGTTATAACATACAAAAATTCCGATGAACAAGCGGCAAGAGGCAAATTTTTAAAAGATAATGACGATTATATTTTCGAGGACTTAATGGGCTATTCACTTTGCGGAGAAGAGCCTGACGGTGATACATTGTGGTTTAATTTATATGAAGAAAACGGGAATGTTTATATAGTTTCGTGGGAATATCCAAAAAACACAACAGAAGAACTAAAAAAAGAATTAGCAGATATAGCAGGGACATTTAAGCTTAAAAAATAGGGAGGTATGAAAAATGAAAAAATTATTAGCGTTTATTTTATCGATGACAATGATTATGTCTATGACATCAATGGTGTTTTCAGAAGGTGAAAAAACTGAAAGCATAAATGGTGAGCCTCGTTTTGTAAAACTGAAAATACCATTTCCCAATGAATTAAAAGAAAATGATACCTGGCGTACTGTAGCCAGATATGCGGATTCTAAAGAGGGGATTACATTATCTGCATATTATAACGGCTATATCTATGCTACTGTTCCGATAGAAAACAAGGACAGAAAGATAGAAGCATTTGTGCCTGATGCAATTCCTTTTACTGATGAAAATTCTGCAAGCTATGAATTTCATGTTTTTTCTGAGCTTTCGAAAACAGGTGTAATTTTAGGAAATGAAAAAGGCGAGGCAAAGCCTTTTGACAATGTAACAAGAGCAGAAGCAGTTGCGATGGTTATGAGATTTTTAGGACTCAAAGAAATTGCTATGCAAGGCACTGTTAGAATTTTTGACGATGTAAATAGCGATAAGTGGTATTACCGTACTGTTCTTTCTGCATATAATTATGGGCTTGTTAAAGGAGATTCCCCAAAAACATTCTCACCGAACAGGGCTGTTACAAGAGAGGAAATAACTGTTATGGTCGTAAGAGCTTTACAGTATGCAGGGCTTAGTTGTAAAAAAAGACAAGTTGAAAACATTGCTGACCTGGATGCTGTTTCATCGTGGGCAAAGGATGCCTATGAGTTTATAGGAATAGATTATATTTCTGACTATGATGACAGCGATATGGATAACCCTGTAAGAATGTTAAATCCGCAGAAGAATGCAACAAGGTACGATGTGGCGTATATAATTTATAATTCTGCAAGAAACTCTCAGCTTTATCCGTCTGAGTTAGCAGAGCAATTTGGTTTTTCCGAAAAAATGCCTATCATTGATGGTTCAACATCAACATATCCTTTTACAGAGGCGGTTTATACACAGCTTTTCTATAACGGAAAATCACATGAGCAGTATCCCAAAAGCCATTCTAAGAGCCACGCATCATATCAGCGTCTTATAAACGGCGAGGTTGATATGCTTTTTTCATCTGTTTATCCTGCAAGTGATATTTTAAAAATGGCAGAGGAAAAAGGTGTCGAATTAGAGCTTATTCCGATTGCTTATGATGCTATGATTTTCTTTACAAATGCCGAAAATTCTTCAAAAGGACTTACAAAAGAGCAGATAAGTAATATATATGTGAACGATGCTTATGAAAACTGGAATGAAATAGGCGGAGAAAATGCACTTTTATATCCTTATTGCAGAAATAATGACAGCGGAAGTCACGCACAGATGGAAAAGCACTTTTTAAACGGAAATGATATTCACCCTGAAGTAAAGAAAGAAACTTCTTATACAATGTCAAATGTACTTACTGATGTAATGAGTGTAAAGACAGAAAATCCGCTTGGCTATGGGCTTGGTTACAGTATTTATTACTATTTTAATAATATGGATATGTTCTATAACACAAAAACAGAGCTGAAACTTCTTGAAATAGACGGTGTTTATCCGACAGATGAAACTATTGCAAACGGAACTTATCCGCTTTCAAATAATACCTATATTGTTTTAAGAAAAGATACACCCGAAGATGCACCTGCACGAAAAATGTCAGAATTTATGCTTACAGAGGCGGGGCAATACTGCGTAGAACTTGCAGGTTTTGGCAAGTTAGGGCTGCGATAAAATGTACAGACCGCATAAAGCAATAAAGAGTATATTAAGTTTTCAGGTAATTTAATACTTTTGAAGAAGAAACAAATTCGCTTTATGCTACGGACAAACCTCGCCTCTCCGCGTACCTTTGTACGCGTTCGTGTGTCCCAAAGCAACGCTTTGGCTCAGTTTGTCCGTTCTGCACTATTTTCTCTTCGCCCCACGGGCTGCGATAAAATGTACGATTAACAGATGTAATAATTTTTGTTACATCTGTTTTTTTGTGTAAAAGTATTGACAAAAAGAAAATATTGATATACAATACATTTGAACAAATGTTCAAATGAAAGGTGTGAAATAATGAAAAAGGAAGTACCTGTTTGCGAGTATATGCACGCACATGAAGATATTGTAAATGATGTCAAAGAAAAAATGATAGAAGAAAATACACTTTATGATTTGGCAGATTTATTTAAAATATTTTCAGATACAACAAGAATAAAAATACTGTATGTATTGTCGGAACATTCAATGTGTGTTTGTGATATTGCAACACTTCTTAATATGACAGTGTCGGCAGTGTCGCATCAGCTTAAAATTTTAAAGACGGCAAAGCTTGTAAAACATAAGAAAGAGGGAAAAACAGTATTTTATTCCCTTTGCGACAATCATGTAAAAACAATAATAAATAATGGGCTTGAACATATAAATGAATAAGGGAGGAAGACAAAATGGCAACAATAAAAAGAACATTCAGATTAGAAGAACTTGACTGTGCAAACTGTGCATCAAAAATGGAAGTTCTTATAAACAAAATTGACGGAGTAAAAAAAGCGACAGTCAGCTTTATGACACAAAAGCTTACAATAGAAGCAGATGAAGAAAGCTTTAATGAAATAGTAAAAGAAGCACAGAAAGCGTGTAGAAAAATAGAACCTGATTGTAAAATTTTAGTTTAGGTGAAGATATGACCAAAAAACAAAAGAAAAATTTATATAGAATTATTGTAACTGCACTTTTGTTTGTGCTTACAGCTTTAATTCCCTTAAATTATCCTGTAAAAAGAATAATATTTTTTGTAATTTATCTTTTTATAGGATATGATGTTTTATTAAAAGTATTTAAAAATATAAAAAGCATAAAAAATCTTGACGAAAATTTTTTGATGTCGATAGCAACCCTGGGAGCGCTTTTTATAGACGAGTTTCCTGAGGCTGTTTTTGTTATGCTTTTTTATAAAACGGGTGAACTTTTTGAAAGTATTGCTGTTGGAAAAAGCAGAAAATCCATAAGTAATCTTATAAATTTAAGACCTGATTACGCAAATTTAATAAAAGACGGAGAAATATTAAAGGTTGGGCCTGAAAGTGTTTCGGTCGGTGATGTTGTTCTTGTGTCAGCAGGCGAAAAAATTCCTCTTGACGGTGTTGTTGTTAAGGGCAGAGCCTCACTTAACATGATGGCACTCACGGGAGAAAGTCTTCCTGTTTTAAAAGAGGTCGGAAGTGAAGTAATGAGTGGAAGTGTGAATATAGACGGAGCTTTGGAAATCCGTGTAGAAAAAGAATTTTACAATTCTACGGTGAATAAAATTCTTGAGCTTGTAGAGGAGTCAAGCTTAAACAAATCAAAGAGTGAAGCTTTTATAACTAAATTTGCAAGATATTATACTCCTGTTGTTGTGATATGTGCATTTGTTTTAGCAACCCTTTTTCCGCTGTTTTTGGGAAGCTTTTCAATGTGGCTTAAAAGAGCTTTGATTTTCTTAGTTGTGTCATGTCCTTGTGCACTTGTTATCTCGGTACCGCTTTCTTTTTTTGCAGGGATAGGGAAAGCATCTAAAAACGGAATACTGATTAAGGGCGGAAACTACCTTGAAGCATTATCTGATGTGAAAACAGTTATTTTTGATAAGACAGGAACACTGACAGAAGGCGATTTTTTTGTAAGCGGAATATTTACAAAAGATGCGAAATATCCAAGCAAGGTTTCAAAGGAAGAACTTCTTGAGCTTGCTGCAAAAAGCGAATATTTCAGCAATCACCCCATTGCACTTTCTTTAAAAAGAGAATACGGAAGGAAAATTGACAAAAATGAAGTGACAGAGGTTACTGAAATTTTAGGGTATGGTGTTACGGCAACTGTAAACGGAAAGAAAATTATTACAGGAAACGGTAAATTACTTCTTCTTAAAAATGGGATTGAAATTCCAAAAATAAGTGAAACAGGAAGTGTTTTATACGTTTCGTGTAATAATGAATATATAGGGCATATCGTGATTGAGGATAAGATTAAGAGCGAGGCAAAGGAAACTGTAGCTTCACTTAAAAAGCTTGGCATTAAAGATATTGTTATGCTTACGGGTGATAAAAAAGAAATTGCAGAAGAAATTGCAAATAAGCTTGGAATAAATTGTTTTTACAGCGAGCTTCTTCCTCAGGATAAGGTGAAAATTACAGAGAAAATAATGAACGATAAAAAAAGCGGTAAGGTTTGTTTTGTCGGTGACGGAATAAACGATGCACCAGTTCTTATGAGGTCAGACATAGGAATATCTATGGGCGGAGTAGGGAGTGATGCTGCAAACGAAGCATCTGATATTGTTCTTATGGATGACAAGCTCACCAAAATTGTTACTGCAGTTAAAATATCACGAAAAACAAAAAAGATTGTGTTAGAGAACATAATATTTGCACTTTTAGTAAAATTTGCAGTGCTTATTTTGGGTGCATTCGGATATGCTGATATGTGGCTTGCCTCTTTTTCAGATGTTGGAGTATCTGTTATAGCTATATTAAATGCATTAAGACTTTTTGTGTAAAAAAACCAATATTTTGCCCAAATTTTATACATAAAATATATTGACTTTTTGGAAAAATTAGTGTATAATCGTAGTAAGTATACTTATCTATACAAATCCATATAATTTTGTTAAAAATTTTTTTAAAATATAAGGAGTGATTGTTAATGAAAAGATTTGTTAGTGCTGTTATGACCTTGATGATGCTCTTATCAATGCTTATAACAACATCGGCAGCAACTATTGGTACGATAGGTGCAAGCTTCCCAAACGAAGTAGAACAGGAATTAGCGGTTTCGGTGGGAGCAAGAACGGATGACGGTGAATATAAGTCATCTCTCACAATAGGAAATAATATATATAACGGAGTAGTGGTTGACTACAAAGCAACACTTAATATGGCTCCGATAAGAACTTTGCTTGATAATATCACAAGTATTGTTGCAAATGATAGTGATGCTAAGGCTGAATTTGATGCAGCAGGCATAACAACGGAGGTTACTGTTACGGTTGATTATCCCCAAACAGCAACAATTCTTGATACAACTGCAGGTGATTTAGTTAGCTATAATGGTATTTTCTCAAAAAAGGAAAGAATAGAAAATACAGCTGAAAGAAAATTAGTTATTACATATGTAAACAAAGCTAACCTGACAGCAAAAGAGCTTGCGGATAATAAAGATACATATTTAGCTGACCTTACATTTGTTCTTGATGATAATGTGAAGTATTCTACAGACGGTCACCATGCTGTAAAGGTAACTTTGGAAGGCTTTACACAAATCGGATTTGATAGTAAACCTATGACAGTAACATATAAGGGTGGGGCTTCTCATATAGTATCTGCAGCAGACCATATGCTTGAGGTTGTTCCTGTAGTTCCTGCAACATGTGATGAAATGGGTTGGACAGAGGGTGTAAGATGTACAACACATGCAGACCGTGATAATGGTTACGGGTGCGGTGCTCACGGTATAGTAAAACCACAGCAAACACTTCCTAAGCTTGACCACAGTATAGTTTTCGTTCCAGAAGTTGATTCTACCTGTTCAAAGATTGGTGTAAAAGAACATTATATGTGTCTTCTCTGCAAAAAAGACTTTAAAGATGAAAATGCAACTATAGTTATAGATAAAGCTAACCTTGTAATCCCAACAAAAGAACACGACCATGTGAATATACCTGAAATTCCTGCAACCTGTACAGAAAATGGTTTGACAGCGGGTGCAGTATGTAAAAATTGTAATCACGCACATGACCGTAAAATCATTCCTGCGACAGGACACACAAAAGAACCGATTGCAGCTGAACCTGCAACCTGTACAACTGACGGTTGGACAGCAGGCGAAAAATGTTCTGTTTGTGACACTATCTTAGTTCCGAGAAAGCCAGTTGCGGCAACAGGCCATAAATTTGGTGACTGGGTTGTAAAAACTCCGGCTACTGAAGAAGCAGAAGGCTTAAAAGAAAGAGAATGTCTTAACGGATGCGGAACAAAGGATACAGTTACAATTCCAAAATTAACACATGAACATAGCGTTAATACTAACGCAGCAGTAATAGAAAAAGCTGCAACATGTACAGAAACAGGCTTAAAGCAGAACTACTGTGCTTGCGGTGAGAAGATGGGAGAGCCTGAGGTTATTCCTGCTATCGGTCATAACGCAACAAAAATAGACAAGAGGGATGCATCATGTACCGAAGAGGGTATTTTAGAGCATTATGCTTGTGCTAACTGTGGCGGATTGTTTACTGATGCAGAATGCAAAAATAAAATTACAAGTGCAAGAACACCTGTTGATTTGGAAAATCATGTCACAAATAAAGTTAAACTCCCTGCTGTTGCACCAACTTGTGAAACAGACGGCTTAACAGAGGGTGAAAAATGTGTAGCTTGTAAGAGAGTTACAATTCCACAGGAATTAGTTCCGAGATTACATTCATTACTCGGCAAAGAGGGTGACCCGTTTGAAGATGTAGAAGAAAAAGCTCCTACATGTACAGATGAAGGTATGCACGCACACAAACATTGTAAGGTTTGTGATAAGGACTATGTTTTAGATGATAACAACGACTTAACAGAAGTAACAGCAGAAGATTATGCTCGTCCTGCACTTGGACACAGCTTCAAATACAGTGAAATTGAAGTTGTGAAAGAGCCTACTGAAACTGAAAAAGGCGAAGGTGTAATTTACTGCGAAAGATGTGATCATTCAAAAACAACTGAAATAGCTATTAAAAAGCATCAGCACAACGAAAAATGTGAGAAAATAATAAAGCCTGCTACTTGTACAGAACCCGGTTATGAGAGAATAGTATATACCTGCTGCGGTGAAATCAAAGAGGATAATATTCTTATTCCTGAAGGCCACAAAGCAAGGAAAATTGAAAAAGTTCTTTCAACCTGTTATGAAAAGGGTGTACAAGAGCATTGGTATTGTACAGTTTGTGATCAGATTTTCTACCACGAAAACTGCACAGAGGCTACTAAGACTACTATCGAAAAGCTTACTATGGCTGAATTACAGCATAACTTTGTTTTCCATCACGAAAATGATAACTTTATCTTTAACAAATGTACCTACTGTAACGATATGCAGAAGATTGCAAAAGTAAAAGATAAAGATACAGGAAAAGATAAAGCAAAAGTAACAGATAACGGTAACGATAAGGCTAAAAAAGATAAAGTAAAAGAAGACAGCATTAATGATGATAGCGAAGATACAGGAAGAAAAGCTTATGTATATCCTGAAACTAATCTTGAAGCAGTAGAGATTTCATCAATACTTGAAAAAGAAATCCATAAAAACGACACTGAAGTTAAAAAAGCAAGTGAAGAAAAGGTTGTTGTAGATATTACTGTTGAAATTGTTACAGTTTATGTTGATAAAGACGAAACCAAAGAAATCCATGAGCTTGAACAGACAGATATTCTTGATGAAGACAGAGAAAGACTTGTAGAAACCCAAGACCTTAAAGCAATTGAAATTTATATACCTGACACAATGAGAGGCTATGCGGACTATCAGGTTCACAGACTCCATGAGGGTGTTGCCGAGGTGCTTACAACAAACAAAAATGCAGATGGAGAATATATTATTATATCAGAAGATAAAACAAAGGTTACAATTTATGTAAAGAAATTCTCAGAATATGCAGTTGTTGGTTATGAAACTAAGGTTAATCCTGATCCTGTTCCGGATCCAGTTCCAACACCATCATATGGAGGCGGCGGTTCATCTGTACCAACACAGGCTACAATCAAGTTTAATACAAACGGTGGTACAGTAGCTGAAAATATAAAAGTAGGAGTAGGAGAAATAATTACCCCTCCTGAAGTAACAAGAGAAGGTTACATATTAGAAGGCTGGTACACAGATTATGCACTTACAATACCATTTGACTTTAGTCAGCCTGTTAAATCTAATGTAACACTTTATGCTAAGTGGATACAGCTCCATGAATGTCGTGGTATTCATGAGGATAACTGTCCATGCCTTAAATTTGTAGACCTTGACCCAACCTTGTGGTATCACAGAGGTGTTGACTATGTTCTCAACAATAAGATGATGATTGGTGTTGCTAAAACCGAGTTTGCTCCTGATTGGGATATAACCCGTGCAATGCTTGTAACCGTTCTTTGGAGAGCAGAGGGAATGCCAAAAGGAAAGATAACAACATTTACTGACCTTGAAGAAGGGCTTTACTATGTACCAGCAGTAGAGTGGGCAGCTCAGAATGGCATTGTAAAAGGATATTCTGATTTTGCATTCGGTCCAAACGATGCTATTACAAGAGAACAGTTTGCTGCAATTATGCACAGATATGCAAGAAGCAAAGGCTTTGATATATCAGCAGGTGAAAATGCAAATATCGCTTCATACGCAGACTACAATAATGTTTCAGAATATGCTGTTGAATCAATGAAATACGCAGTAGGAAGCGGATTAATTAAGGGTAGAACGGAAACTACACTTAATCCGAAGGATGCGACAACAAGAGCAGAAATGGCAACAATGATATACAGATTTTATACACAAATAGCAAAGTAAGGACTTCGATAAAATGTACAGACCGCATAAAGCTATTTAAGAATTATAATAAGTATGTACTAATTTTATAATTCGGCAGAAGAAACAAAAACAAAAAAAGGCTCTTTGTCAATAGTTGTGGTGAAAAAAGTTATAAAGAATTTTTGAGGTGGTAGCTTAAGCTGCTGCCTCATTAACATTTATGTTATTTTTATTACTAAAAATATGTAAAATTCTGTTACTGAAACGTCTGAAATTTCTATACCCATAAGCAAGTCTTTTTAAAACTTTTATTCTATTATTACATCCTTCAGTAAATCCGTTAGTGTAAGGTAAATATAAAGAATTAATAATACCAGAATACCAATTAGTAATAGTTTTT
>JAZRFJ010000031.1:0-34986 GCA_045661305.1 Clostridia bacterium
AAAAATAAAAAATAAAAAACCAAATTTTTAAAAGTATATGTGTCAAAAGTATAAGGCAATAATTAATAGTGAGAATTGAAAATTTCAAAAAAAGAAAGGTGTAAATAAATTGCAGAGAATAACGGTAAATCCATCGTCAAAATTAAGCGGAACAGTAAAAATAAACGGCTCAAAAAATGCTTCACTTCCTATTATGGCAGCAAGTATTCTTTGCAACGAGGGTTGTGTTTTAAACAATCTTCCTGATATTGACGACATAAAAAATATGAGTGAAATTTTAAATTCAAGCGGAATGAACTCAAAAAAATCACAGCTTTTGAAAAACAGCTACATCTGCGAAGCATCAAGTGAGCTTTCCCCATTTGCAGCTTATGAAAAAACAAATAAATTAAGGGCATCTTTTTTGGTTGCAGGGGCATTTTTGGCAAAAACAGGGTATGCACAGATTTCTTATCCCGGCGGTTGCCCAATAGGTTCCCGCCCTATTGATTTACATCTAAAAGGCTTTGAAAAGCTCGGTGCATCAATCAGCACCAAAAACGGATATATCGAGATAAAAGCACAAACATTAAAAGGCAACAAAATATACCTTGATTTCCCAAGTGTTGGTGCAACTGAAAACATAATGATTGCCGCTACAAATGCAAAAGGAAAAACAATAATTGAAAATGCAGCTGCAGAGCCTGAAATAAAGGATTTAGCCGATTTTATAAATAAAATGGGCGGTGAAGTAAGCGGTGCAGGCACAGATACAATTATCATAAACGGAGTAGAAAACCTTTCAGGCGGTGAATACAGCGTAATACCCGACCGTATTGAAGCAGGAACTTATATGATTTTAGCAGCAGCAACAAGAGGAAAAATAAAATTAGAAAATATAATCCCTGAGCATCTTGCTCCTATATGTGCAAAGCTTAAAGAAACAGGTACATCGGTTTTAGTTTCAAAAAATTCTGTTACTGTTGAAGGAAAAGCTAACTTTCGTGCAGTTGATATAAAAACTCTTCCGCATCCGGGTTTTCCAACCGATTTACAGGCTCAATTCTGTGCTATGATGACAAAAGCTAAAGGCACTTCAATAATAACTGAAACGATTTTTGAAAACCGTTTTATGCATATAGGCGAGCTTAAAAGAATGGGAGCAAAAATAACACTTGAGGGAAGAAGCGCAATTATAGAGGGAGTTGGAAAGCTTTTTGGCACTCAGACAAAATCAACTGACCTTCGTGCCGGTGCAGCTCTTATTATAGCTTCCCTTATGGCAGAGGGAAAATCTGTAATAGAGGATGACGGATATATAAAAAGAGGCTACTGTGATTTTACTGAGAATTTAAGAAATCTTGGTGTAGATATAAAAGAAGAAACCATTGTATAAAAAAAGGACTGTGAGGCCACAGTCCGTTTTTTATACTTTTTCTATTTAGCAAAAGAAATTATATTCCCGTTTTCATTGTAATTATAGCCAAATGCCATTGAAAAAGCATATAACGGAATATATGTACGGTTATTTTCGATATAAGGCAAATCTGGATGCACCGAATACTTAACATCACTGTTTATAAAAAGAACAGGATTTGCAATCTGCATAATTACCTTGTCCTCGCCAAGTGAAGAAATAATTGTCTGTGTTTCACCTTCCCAGAAAACTTCTGCACCTGCTGCTTCAAAAACTGCTCTTAAAGGAATAAAAACTACCCCGCCTTTATTTACAGGCTTTACATCTGTAAATACAACATCTTTACCATCAATTTGTACACCGATTTCTTCTGAAGCAAATGCACAAACACTAAACACAAGTGCAAATACAAGTGTTAAAACTAATAATTTTTTCATTTTTAAAAACTCCTTTTTTGTTTTATATTTTATAAAATTTAAAGCTTTTTGATAATTATATCATATTTCAAAAAAAAGTCAATATTATGTCAAAATATTAAGCCTGTGAAACTCATTTCCTGTTTTAGTAACAACAAGCTGACCGTTTGTTTTATCTGTTATTTTTTCGCATAATTTTTGAAAATCGTTTTCATCGATATAATATTTGAGAAGAATATCACTTTCGTATATTATATCAATTTTCACAGAGTTTAAGCTTTCAAGCAAAAACTGTACCGATTGGAGTAGATTGTACGGACATCTTATTTCAAATGTAGTGCAAGGTGTCATATAACAAATCTGTGCGTCTTCAACGCCCAAAACTGCCGATTTTGAATACGCTCTTACAAGTCCTCCTGCACCAAGAAGTGTACCGCCGAAATATCTTACTACTATTATAAGCACATTTTGAAGCTCGTTTTTTACTATAACATCCAAAACAGGAATACCCGCAGTTCCCTGCGGTTCTCCGTCATCTGAAAAACGGCTGATATTATTTTCCTTTATTTTATAAGCATAAACAACATGCGTCGCATCGTAATATTTTTTGCGTGCCTTTTCGATTATATCAATAGCATCGCTCTCCTCCTCAATGGGATGTACAAAAGAAAGAAACTGCGATTTTTTCTCAATAAATTCACTTTCACCGTACTTCGACACCGTCTTATAAGGTTTTTCTGTATTAAAGCCGTTCATAATAGCTGATTATTTCCTCCTTTCCGTACACCGTAACCATCTGACCGTTTTCTTCATATGAAATGTTTCTCACCTGAAGCTTATCATACATCTTTGAAATGATATGTGCTTTATCATAAGGAACGCATATAGTCTTTTCTATTTCGCCTTTTTTAGTCATTTCGGTTATCTCAAAAAGAAGCTTATCGAGATTCAGACCGCTTTTTACGGAAATCGGAATACCGTCCTTTATAGAAAGAATATCATCCTCGCTCAAGCGGTCGCATTTGTTATAAGCAATAATAGTAGGCTTATCCTTTATCTCAAGCTCGTTTAAAATATGTTCAACTGTCTTTATGTGTGTAGGTGCATCCTCATCAGTAGCATCGACAACATGAATTAAAACATCAGCATAAACTGCCGCCTCTAAAGTTGACTTAAAAGCTTCAACAAGCTTATGCGGTAATTTTCTTATAAATCCTACTGTATCGGTTATTACAGCATCTCTTCCGTCAGATAAGGTAAGCTTTTTTGATAGTGGGTCAAGTGTTGCAAAAAGCATATCCTTTACAAACTGGTCTGAATCTGTAAAAGCATTTAGGAGAGAAGATTTACCTGCATTTGTATATCCGACAAGAGCAACACTTGGAATTTCGCTTTTTGTTCGCTGTTTTCGCATTGTTTCTCTTGTTTTTTCTATCTCCTTAAGTTCTTTTCTCAAATTTATAATTCGTTCATTTATATGTCTTTTATCTGTTTCAAGCTGAGTTTCACCAGGACCTCTTGTTCCTATTCCACCGCCAAGTCTTGAAAGTGAAGTTCCTATTCCGGAAAGACGGGGCAAGGTATATAAAAGCTGTGCCAACTCAACCTGACATTTTCCCTCTTTTGTTGTCGCACGAAGTGCAAAAATATCCAAAATAAGTCTTGAACGGTCAATAACTCTTACATTAAGCTCACTTTCTAAATTACGAGTATTTGAGCCTGAAAGCTCGCAGTCAAAAACAACAAGGTCAGCATCTAAAAGCTCGATTGAGTTTCTTATTTCCTCAACCTTACCTTTTCCGATAACTGTTCTTGCATCGATGGAATCTCTTTGCTGATAAACCTCGCCTACGACCTCAGCACCGCACGCTTCGCAAAGTGCCTTAAGCTCTTTTAAGGAAGCAAAATCAGAATCATTTATTTTGCCCGTTCCCATAAAAACGCCGCAGATTATACAGCGTTCCTTTTTTTCATTCAATTCTCTGTTTCTTACTTCAAGATTTTCCATTAAATCAAGCCCTTTTCAATTAATTCAATAAGACGGCATACTGCGTCCTCTTCGTTTGTATAAGGCAAAATAAAATCTGCCTCATTTTTAACTTTGTCATGGGCATTTTTTACGCAAACTCCCACATCGGCTGTCTTTATCATTTCTATATCATTCATATTGTCGCCAACAGCATAAATTTTCTTATTTTTGTTTCCTAAAATTTCTGCAAGCTTAAGAAGTGCAATCCCCTTTGATATTCCAAATTCAGCCATTTCATAGTAACAAATATCACTTCTATAAAAATGATATTGACTATAAGTATGTGGAAGTATTGCTTCAAGCTCTTTTGTTTCATCAAAATTCGCACAAAACATAATCTTTGTTATCGGAGAAGTGATTGACATAATATCTTCCCAGATTATTTTTCTGTCTTTAAAATCGTTCTCATAATTTTCGTCCTTTATATGTTTCCACACCGTTTCGGATTCTCTTATAAAATGAGTGCGGTCTACTGAAGAAACTTCAACCCCTGTTTTTGGAAATCTTTCCATTATATTTTTAGCAACTTTTAAGCATTTGGGGTCCATTGTTTTTAAATATAGAACCTTATTTTTCAAAAAATCATATATAACAGCACCGTTACTTGAAATTACGGGGGCGTTTAGTGAGAGCATTTTAAAATATTCTTCAATCTTAGTATAAAGTCTTCCCGTTGCAATAGTAAAATTTCCGCCGTTTTCTTTAAAATATTCAATTTTTTTCAATGTTTTTTCTGAAATTGTTTTATCCTCTCTCAAAAGAGTTCCGTCCATATCAGTAACTATTGTTATTCCATCAAATTTCATTTTTTATTAAACCTTTTTATCTTTCATAATAATTTTTATAGTTTTTAGTGTCTTTATGTTGCTTTTTGTGTTTTTTCAGAATTAATTCCCGAATAATCAGTTATTTTTTTGGTTGCGTTAGTCATATAAATATTATATAATAAAAACCATACCGATAAAAAAACTAAAGAAAGGATAAGTTTATGAAAAAATGCAGTGCAGTATTCACCAAGCACATTTTTACAGACCGCTCTGTCTACCGCCTTACATATTATGTCATAACCGAACAAAATTCCTATGGCATAATGGTCACATCAGAGAAATTCAAAGTAAATGAGCTGATTACAAAAAAGTTACCCACCACCACACAAAAACTTTCAGAAACTGTTATGCTAAAATCACAAAGCTTTAACGAAGTCATGGAAAAAATAAAGATTCTTTCTAAAAATCTTGTTTTTCCGTCTGACTTAAAAGACATAGTATGTGAGCTTTAGCCATAGGGGATGTTAAAAATTAGACTTTTTTAACATTCCCTTTATATTATCAAGAGTTTTTTTGACAACGATGTAAACGAAACAGGTTTCCCTTCTTCGTTTATATAATACAAATCTTCAATTCTTATTCCAAAGCTATCGTTAAAATATACACCTGGCTCAATTGAGAAAATCATATTTTTTTCAAGTATATCTTTACTTTTCGGCGAAAGCGTCGGTGATTCATGAACATCAAGACCGACACCGTGTCCGAGTGCATGCCCGAACAAACCCTCGTATCCTTTTTCATACAGATAATCTCTTGCAAATCTGTCTACATCCCCAGCATTGATGAGTAAATTTATGCTATCTCTTGCAAATTTATGTGCATAAAGAACATCGTCATAAGCTTCAAGCATTTTTTCCGATGGCTTACCTATGAAAAAAGTTCTTGTAATATCTGAGCAATAACCGTTATAAACACAGCCAAAATCCATTAAGATTATATCATTTTCCAAAAGCTTATTGTCTGACGGCTCACCGTGAGGAAGCGAAGTGTTTTTTCCAAAAAGAACAATCGTGTCAAAAGCGGTTTTCGGAGAACCTAAAACTGCCATATTATATTCAAGCGCTCTTTTTAATTCAATTTCCGTAATCCCCGGCTTTATGCTGTCTAATACCGCCTCAAAAGCACGGTCAGCTATACTCTGTGCCATTTTTATATTTTCTATTTCTTTATCATCTTTAATAATACGAAGCTTTTTTATCATATCTCCGCATTTCTTCAAATCGGCAGTTGTATTGTTTTTTATGTTAAGGTAATTATCATAAGTAAGATAATCTGTTTCTACATAAACTGTTTTTTCTGTTATAATTTTACTGATATACTCAGTAAGCTTTTTCTCCCACAAAACCTTAAAACCGCCTCTGTTTTTCAAGGCTGTTTCATAATATCTAAAATCAGTTATAAGATATTTTTTGTTTTTTGTTATATAAAGGCTTATATTTGAAGATTTTATTCCCGAAAAATAAAACGCATTTTTAGGATTTGTTATAAGTATGCCCTCATCTTCTGAAAGCATATCAGTAAGCTTTTTTATTCTCTCCATTTTTTGCTCCCGTTTTTTTCTACCATTTTTCATATATACTTTTAAGTATACTTAAATCTTTCTCTTTATCGTTCGGGCTTTTGCAAACAACAAAAGGTGTCAGATTTCTTTTCTTTATTGCTTTAAATACACTTTCAAATTCCTGTTTTTCATCATTACAAACTGAAAAATCAACATCTGCCCTGAACCCGTGATGAGTATATTCAACCTTAGATAAATACAGATGAAAATTCTCTCCCCTGTATTTCCCAAGTTTCTTTTTCATTTTATCAAACAGTTCTACAAAATATTCCACTGAAAAAGGCTGTCCGTTCCCTCTTGCATACATATTTCCAATATTTAGGGCAGGCATTAAACGCTCATTTGTAAGACAAAGACTCAAAACCTCCTGAGCTGTACCCAAATCATGAATAAGTCCCATTGTTTGGGGACACAAAAAAACATCGTTTATATTATTTTCATTCATATAAAAAATCACTTTTTCAAGTGAATTTTTTGTGTTATAAAGAACATCAGTTCTCTTTCTTACAGCACAATTATCAAGTGGAAAAACCACTCTCTTTGCCCCCATAAGATGTGCTGTACGAACAGTATCACAAAGTATATCTATACTTTTTTCCCTTATTTTTTCATCATCACAGGAAAGCTTTAAAAAATCATAAGCACGGACACTTAAAGATACATTATGTTCCTCGGCATTTTTCTTTAAGATAACACAAGCATCGTCACTTATATGAACACCCTCGTTTTCAAGATATTCATATCCGTTAAACCCAAGAGAAGACAGATATTTCGGTGCATCAAGAGAGGTATATTCTTTTTCATAAAAATCCTTGCTGTTACCGTAAGGTGAAAAAATTATTCCCATTTATTATAATCTCCCAAAATCATTTTCTCCAGCCTTCTTTTTAACTTCATAAAAAATCCTTTTTCACTACCAAAAGGCAAAACCATATATGATTTTATCCCTGCAAAATTTGCACACAAAATATCAGTAAAAAGCTGGTCACCCACAAGCACAACTTCGTTTTTTCCATAGCCTTTCATAATCTTTTTAAGCTTAAAAGGAAGCGGTTTTAAACACATAGGATATGCCTTTATAGGATGCTCTTTAAAAACCTTATTAATTCTGTGAATTTTTCCGTTTGAAGCAATTACAACGCCAAAGCCTGCCTCTTCAAATTCAAGAATTTTATTCATCATTTTTTCTTCTACAAAAAAAGATTTATCCTCGATTAGAGTACAATCAGCATCAAAAATAATAAGCTTTATATTATCTTCCTTTAATTTTTCTATATCAAGCTGAAACACAGATTTTATTTTATATGTCGGACCGAATTTCATTTTTTTCTCCTTTTTTTATGCCTTTTATAATTGACTTTAAAACAACTGCACACAAATATGAAAACAAAAATGATAAACTAATAAATAATAAAGCATAATTATTAAATTCCAAAAAGCTATTAAAATATTTTGACGCATTATTATAAATTACCGTATCAAAAATATATGAAAAGAGATATATTTCAAGTGTATTTGCAGAAATCGTTCTTAAAAGCTTTCTGAAAAAACTGTTCTTAATCTCAATATCAAATAAGAAAAGAAACAAAAGCACTGAAGAAATAACAACAAAAACTGAATTATATTCTCCATAAAAAACGGCAGGAAAGCTCGTTCCTTTATATTTTAGGGTAATCCAAAAAGTCTGGACAAATATAACGAAAAAGCATAACAAAAGTGTAAGTAACTTTCTTTTTCCCTTTAACTTAATACCTATTTCATCCTTATATTCTTTTATAAAAGCACCGATAAAATAGTATAAAAACGGATAAAGAAAAGCCCAATATTCAGAGAATATGTAATTTGTTTTTTCTCCCGATGTATGATAAAAATTAAAGCTTACAACGCTTGAAATTAAAAATAGAATTGTGATAAGCAGAATTTTTTCTTTTTTTCCAGCTATTGAATTATAGGTACTGTTTAAAAAAGGGATAAGAAGATAAAGCCCTGTAAACATACTCACATACCACGCATAATTATTTGCAGAAAAGTTAGTTATGCTAAAAAGGTAATACAAAAAATCTGCTTTCTCATTAAGATAAAATACTTTAAAAAGAATACTTATAACACTGATAAGAAGATAGCTTGAAAGGACGGAAATTATCCCCTTATAAAATTTAATGCTCACTGTTTTTTTACTTTGCAAGTACCCTGTTGTTATCAAAAAAAGAGGTACGCATAAGAAAAAAATATTTCGCATACTACCCCAAAAAAGCATTGTAAATGTGCCGTGCGGTTGTGAATAAAAGCCTGTATGGAGGAAAAAGTGAACGCAAACCACAAATAATACAGCAACCCCTTTTACAAGGTCAATTCCGCTTGATATTTTCTTTTTGCTATTAATTACCTTCTGCACTCTTTACACTCCCAGCTTTTATCATTCCTCTATCCCAACAGCTTTTTTTGCAAGTAAATCTGCTTTTTCATTCATTTCAACTCCGCTGTGTGCCAGAACCTTTGAAAATGAAATATCCACTTTTTTGCCGATTTTCTCAGCATATTCGGCATATTTCTTAGTATATTCGTTATTAGTCTTCCACTTTTTCTCAGCCCATTTTGACACGCCCTCATAATCGTGAAAAATTGTAAGCTTAGAATAATTATTATTATAGGCATACTGCATTGCAACACAAGCACCTTTAAGCTCGCCTGCAACATTTCTCATTGACGCAATTTCCTTATTATCGTCACTTCCCGAAAGCAAAAGCTCTTTTCCGTCATGAAAAATCAAAACGACACCGTAACCATATACCCCTGTTTTTACATTATAACTTCCGTCAGTAAAGGAAAAAATTTCGTTTTCTGACGGAAGCGGTATATCAGCTTTTAAATCAAATTCATCATTATAATTAAGATATTTTTTTGCATCTGACAGAGTAGTGAAACTTTTATACTGTGCATTCTTATAGCCTTTCACACTTTTTTCACACTCTGCCCAGCTTTCAAATATGCCTGTTTTTTCACCAACTAAAACAGCATAATACTTCTTCTTCGGCATTATTCTTCACCGCTGTTTTCTTCAGTTTTTTGTACTTCTTCTTTTACTTCTTCCTCTATACCGAGAACTTTTTTGCAAACAGCTTCAAATTCTTCGCCGTCAATTTTTTCTTTCTCAATAAGTGTTGACGCAACAGCATGGAGAAGCTCCATATTTTCTTTTAAAAGATTTTCGCATCTTGTGTAGCACTCGTCCATAACCTTCTTCATTTCGTCATCGATAGCAGCTGCAATACTTTCAGAATAGTTTCTGGTCTGTGCATAATCTTTTC
Source organism: Clostridia bacterium (assembly GCA_045661305.1). Classification (GTDB taxonomy): domain Bacteria; phylum Bacillota; class Clostridia; order UMGS1840; family UMGS1840; genus UMGS1840. The sequence continues at coordinate 9,538 of JAZRFJ010000031.1, forward strand.
CTAAGAAAACCTCACTCTGTCCGCTTCCGAAGCACATCGGTCCCAATTTTTCGGACATACCGTATTTGGTAATCATATCTCTTGCAATTTTTGTTGCTCTCTCTATATCGTTTGAAGCACCTGTTGTAATATCGGACATAACGAGCTTTTCAGCAATTCTTCCGCCAAGAAGAATGATAATATCGTCATACATTTCATTTTTTGAATAATGACTTCTGTCATCTTTCGGAAGTGAAAGTGTATATCCGCCTGCTCTGCCTCTTGGGATAATTGAAACCTGATGAACAGGCTCCTGGTCAGGCAACATTCTTGTTGCAACTGCATGGCCCGCCTCGTGGTAAGCTGTGATTTTCTTATCTCTTTCGCTTGCCTTTCTCGACTTTTTCTCTGTTCCTGCGATAACCTTAATCATCGCCTCGTCTATTTCTTCCATATTGATTTCTTTTTTCTGCTTTCTTGCAGACAAAAGTGCACTTTCATTAAGAAGATTTTCCAAATCTGCACCTGTAAAGCCAGAAGTTATTCTTGCAACAACACCTAAATCGACATCTTTGCCAAGCGGTTTTTTCTTTGAATGAACCTTCAAAATTGCTTCTCTGCCTGCAACATCAGGGTGACCAACAACAACCTGTCTGTCAAATCTGCCCGGACGAAGAAGTGCCGGGTCTAATATATCAGGTCTGTTTGTAGCAGCAATAATAATTATATTCTGATTTTCAGTAAAGCCGTCCATTTCAACAAGAAGCTGATTCAAGGTCTGCTCTCTTTCATCATGTCCGCCGCCAAGACCTGCACCTCTGTGTCTGCCCACAGCATCAATTTCATCTATAAAAATAATACACGGTGAATTTTTCTTTGCATTATCAAAAAGGTCTCTTACTCTTGATGCACCTACACCGACAAACATTTCAACAAAGTCAGAACCGCTGATAGAAAAGAACGGAACTCCCGCCTCGCCTGCACAAGCCTTTGCCAAAAGTGTTTTACCTGTTCCCGGAGGTCCCACAAGAAGAAGTCCTTTAGGTATTCTTGCACCGATTTCTTTATATTTGTCAGGATTTTTCAAGAAGTCAACAACCTCTGTAAGCTCTTCCTTTTCTTCGTCTGCACCTGCAACATCTTCAAATTTAACATTAACTTTATCAGGGTCAGTCATCTTTGCCTTACTTTTTCCAAAGCTCATGGCACCGCCGCCACCGCCTGCCTGTTTTAAGAAGAATACCCAGAAAAGTATTCCTATTAAAATAAGACCAAGTGTCGGAAGTATAGAAAACCACCAGGGAGCTGTTGAAGGAGGAATAACATTATATTTAAGCTTATTTTCACCCTCTGTCATAGCTTTAGTGATATCAGTTCCCAAGTCCTTATTTAAAGTATCGAGGTTCGGGATAATTACTTCAATCTGTTTCTCGGTGTTAGCGGTAGTTTTTTCTGTTGCAACAATTCTGCTCTCACCAAGATAATACTCTATCTCGCTGTAAGCACCCTCTTTAAACTCAACAACAAACTCAGAATATTCGATTTTCTCAATACCGGGACTATAAGTAAGCATGGTCATAACTGTTGCAAAAATAACAATCAGAAGAACATAAAAACCTATATTCTTAAAAAACTTATTCATTTTCTTATCAATCTCCTTTTTTAATGTGAAATTTATTTTTGTGTGTGATTTTCTATGTTTAAATAATATTTATACTGTTTATCCTTCATTTTATATGCACCCTCAACAAAGCATATTCCATCTCTATCTTCTAAAATAACAAGTGTATCACGCTTTTGTTTGGGAATTTTCTTATCAATAAAAAGGCTTTTTAATTTTTTGTGACCTACATTTTTTATATAAACTCTGTCACCGTCTTTTCTTGTTCTTAAAGTAAAGCTATCATTAATATCAGAATAAAAGCCTTCTCCCTTTTTTTCCTGATTAAGATAAACTGTCTTATTTAACTCTGAAATAAAAATTTTCTCATTCAGCTTTATTTTTATTTCAAAATCCTTTCTTTCCTCTTTTTTCTCTTTTTCCTTAAAAACAAGCTTTGTATTTGAAATAATCGCAACAATATTTCCTGAAAGCTCAATAATTTTTTCCTCAGTTTTTGCTCTATTTAAAAGACAAATTATATTTTCAATATGCTCAAATAAAATATGCCCGTCTTTGTTAAGAGAATAATACACTTCTCTTAAAACTCTTCTTTTTAGTGCAATATGAAGATTAAAAAACTCATTCACATCAATAAAAACGCATTTTTCACTACATTTGACATATTTTTTTATAAATAAATCTGTCTGTTCCTTTAAAAAGCTGTCTTCAAAATAAGAAACTTCTAAACTATTATAGACCGCTTTTGTGAAATTTGTGTCAAATTTTTCATTAATATATGGAATTAATTCCAATCTAACCTTATTTCTCGTATAATCAGCTTCAAAATTTGTCTTATCCTCACAAAAGCTTTCATTTTTTTCTTTTAAAAAATCATAAATCTCTTCTTTGTCAGTTTCTATAAGAGGTCTTATAATATTATCCCTTTTTGGAGGTATTCCTTTTGGGAAAACGCCTCTTATTGCATTTATTAAAAAATTTTCAGCACAATCGTTTTTATTGTGTGCAGTTGCTATTTTAAAATTTCTGTCTTTTGTAATTTCGTTAAAAAAACGGTATCTTTCATTTCTTCCTGCCGCTTCTTCTGTTTGGGAGGTTTCATTTGCTATTTTTCTGATATCAAGCTTTACACAGTGAAAAGGCACGCTATATCTTTTGCATAAATTACGGCAAAATTCTTCGTCATTATCTGCTTCTTCTCTTATCATATGATTAACATGTGCCGCCTCAAGGTTAAGCTTATATTCCTCTCTTAACATAACAAGTGCGATAAAAAGGCTTACTGAATCACTACCGCCTGATAAAGCAATTAAAATATTATCATTTTCTTTTATAAGCTCATATTTTTCAGATACTGAAATTACTTTATCAATAAAGCTTTTTTCATTTTTATACATCATGCTGTTTCTCCATATTATAGAAGGAGGTATATTTTCCAAGCCAAGTCATTTCAAAATTTCCTACCTCACCTGCACGGTGCTTTGCTATAATACACTCACCGATATTGTGCTTTTCGGTTGTTTCAGGTTTATAGTATTCTTCTCTGTATAAAAACATAACAATATCAGCATCCTGCTCGATAGCACCTGATTCTCTAAGGTCAGAAAGCATCGGCTTATTGTCTGCTCTTGATTCTGCACTTCTTGAAAGCTGTGAAACAGCGATAACAGGAACTTTTAAATCCTTTGCAAGAATTTTTAAGTTTCGGCTGATATCCGTTACCTCTGCCTGACGGTTTTCCGCTTTCTTTCCTCTCATAAGCTGAAGATAATCGACAACTATAAGTCCTAATCCTTTTTCCTGCTGAATTCTTTTTGCTTTTGCTCTCATTTCTGTAACGGTAATAGAGGCAGTATCATCAATATATATCGGAGCTTCGGCTAAATACGGCATAATCTGTATAAATTTATTAAGCTCTGCATCTGTGATTTCTCCTGAACGGATTTTTTCCGATTCTATTTTAGCCTCGGAGGAAATAATTCTGTTTACAAGCTCCTCCTTTGACATTTCAAGTGAGAAAATAAGAACAGGCTGTCTTTCCTTTATTGCGACATTCTGTGCAATATTGATTGCAAAACTTGTTTTTCCCATAGCAGGACGGGCCGCAACAATAACTAAAGCGGCAGGCTGTAAGCCTGAAATTCTCTTATCAAGCTCTGTAAATCCCGTAGGGACACCCGAAACCGCCTTTTTCCCTTCTCTTTTTTCCTGAATAAGTGTAGAAAACTGATTGTAATTTTGAAGAACAATAGTTTTTAAGGGCGTTACTCCGCCGTCGTCCATAATACTTGTAGCTTTAAAAAGTTCATCAACTGCATAAGCGGAAATATCCTTAGCGTCTTTAGACTCATAGCACGAATTTTTTACTTTATCGCATACTTCAATAAGCGACCTCAAAACAGCCTTATCTGCAATATCCTTTGCATATATGGTTGCGTTTGCACTTGACGGTACAGCCTCAAAAATGCTGAGCAAATATTCTTTACCGCCTATTTCCTCATATACACCCTGTTTTTTCAGCTCGCTTGCAAGGGTTATAACATCAATTCCGATGCTTCTGTTATAAAGCTCTGCCATGCATCTGAAAACAAGCTGATTTTTCTTTATGAAAAACATTTCTTCCCTTAGCATACTCATTATATTATGAACACAATCCCCGTCTCTTAAAACAGAGCCGAGAACAGCAGATTCAGCATCTAAATTATATGGTAAATCTCTTATAACCTCCATTGTTATATCCCTTTCACAAAATTTCGATTTTTTTAAAGCGACTGTATCTCTATTTTTACCTTTGCACTTATATCTTCAAACAGCTTAACAACCACTTCATATTCTCCAAGTGCTTTAATTGAGTCCTTTAAAACAACCTTTCTCTTATCAACCTCAATCTGTGCCTGCTCTTTGATTGCTTTTTCAATATCAATAGATGTAACAGCACCAAAAAGCTTGCCGTTATCACCTGATTTTGCTTTTATAACAATTTTCTTATTTTCAAGTCTTTCTTTTAACAGCTTTGAATTATCTCTGTTTACTGCTTTTTTATGTTCAACAGAAGCCTTCTGATTGTTAAGCTGTGTCATATTTGCCGCATTTGCTTCAACTGCAAGATTTTTTGGTAACAAGAAGTTTCTTGCATATCCGTCAGATGCGTTTATAACATCGCCTTTTTTTCCGCTTCCTTTAACATCCTGTAATAAAATAACTTTCATTTTTATCTTTCCTTTCCAATATTACTATATTTCCTCATTTTTTGAAGAATCATCGGTTATTTCCTTTAATATTTCCTTAATCATCATAACTGCTTTATCAACTGTGCTGTCTGTAAGCTGTGCACCCGCAACAAGCTGATGTCCGCCGCCGCCCATTCTTTCCATAACAATCTGAACATTGATTTTTCCGTTTGAACGGGCACTTATGATAATCTTTTCCTTGTTTTTAAATATAACAAATGATGCCTCGATGCCTTTTATATCAATAAGTGCATCTGCCGCCTGTGCAATAAAGATAGAATTTGCTTCCTCACCGTAATATTTTGCAATAGCAATATCATTATTGTAAAACTCACATGATTTTACTATTTCGCTGACCTTTATATAAGTTTCAAAATCACTCTTTATAAAATCTCTTGCTGAAACAGGCTCCATACCTGCTTTTCTTAAATAGCTTGCCGCCTCAAAGGTTCTCACACCTGTTTTTACGCTGAAATTCTGCGTATCAAGAAGTATGCCTGCATAAAGGCTCTCCGCCTCTGCTTTTCTTAATTTTACTTTATCATCAAGATAGCCAAGCATCTCAACAACAAGCTCACTTGTTGAAGATGCATATGGCTCATGGAATGATAAAACTGTATCCGAAATAAAGTCGGCACCTTTTCTGTGGTGGTCTATAAGAACCTTTTTATCTGATTTTTCAATAATTTCAGGACAAGGTAAAATAGACGCTCTGTGACAGTCAACAATAACAACAACTGTTTTATCTGTAATAAAGTTTTCTGCTGTCTGTGCGGGTAAGAAAAGACCGTCATATTCTCTGTTGTTCTCAAATCTTTTAAGTAAAATCTTAGCATTCTCATTAAGATTATCATCAAGAACTATAAATGTTTCCTTGTCGTAAGCTTTGGCAATTCTTGAAATACCCATAGAAGCACCGAGTGAATCCATATCAGGATTTTCGTGTCCCATAATTATAACTCTTTCATTCTTTTCCAAAAGCTCTTTAAAATAAAGTGCCACAATTCTGGATCTAACCTTTGTTCTTTTTTCAACCTCACGGGCATTTCCGCCAAAGTAGGTAACATCTGTTCCCTCTTTGACAACAGCCTGGTCACCTCCGCGACCGAGTGCAAGGTCAATCGCAGATTTTGCAAAGCTCTCAGTTTCGTGCAGGTCCTCTCCAACGCCAACACCTATACTCAATGTAAACTGCATTTCCGTTGCTTCAATATCCTTAACAGATTTTAAGACATTAAATTTTTCGTCTTTCATTTTCTTAAGATATCTGTATTCTGTGATAAAAGAATATCTGTCCCTGTCATTTCTCTGAAGAATTGCATTATAACGCACAGTAAAATCATAAAGATTTTTCTCTATTTTTGATAAAATTCCCGTTCTGTCAGAATCAGGCAAGCTTTTTGTAAGCTCGTCTAAATTATCAATATAAATATATCCCTTTACAAAACGGCTTTCTCTGTATTCCTCCTGAAGAGAAGTAAGATTTGTTGTATCAACAAAATAATAAACAAAAATCTCTTCAAAAGACTCGTTTTTTTCATTTTCTTTTTTGTCAAGCTTTGAATAAGACTCAGATTTAGTGCAAACACCGATTGCATCAAAGGTTTTTCCGCCTGCACAAATATTGTAAACAACTGCTTCCTCTTCGCTTATGGTAAAGCCTTCAAAGGCATCCTGAATATACTGGCTTAAAAAAGCATCCTTGTCAACAAGCTCACCAAAATTGTTATTATACCAGATTATCTCACCGTTTTTCTTCACGATAACCATCGGAAACGGTGAGTTCATTATCGAATTATGTGTCGCTGATTCTATATTAAAAGAGAGATTCTCTAAATATTTACGCATCTTTTTGTTTGATTTTTTTCTCTCAATAAGGTACATAACAAGAACAACGCTTGCAACAAACGCTTCTAAAACAGCAATACTCACATTGAAAAATGAGTTTACTATACAAAAAAGATAAAGAAGCACAAAGAGAACTTTCGTCTTTGAATTTGTAATAAATTTACTTATTTCTTTCAAATATAACCCACCTTTCCTCAATTTTTATATAATTGATTTATTATACCAAATTTTTCAATTTTTGTCAACAAGTAAGTGCGATATTACTGAATTTGATACAAAAAAACCGTCATCTGTTAGTGAAAAACCATTTTTAGTGTTTTTCGCATAACCGTTCTTTATAAAACTTTCAATATATGAGCCTTTTTCTTTTATTGTATCATACCCGTATTTTTCTTTAATTCTATCTGTATTAAGTCCTGTATCTGTCCTTAAAGAAAGCATTATTTCTTCGTTTAATTCATCTAAGTTATCCCTTTTTTCTTTTTCAGCTATTGGATTTTCTCTTTTTATATATTCTCCTATATCAGAAATGTTTGAAAACCTTTCTCCCATAAAATAGCTGTATGCACCTGCACCAAAGCCTATATAGTCGGACATATCCCAATATTTCATATTATGACGGCATATTTTTTTACCGAAATTGGAGATTTCATAATGACGGTAATCACTAAAATATGAGCACAAAAATTTATACTGTGCGTATACCTCGTCATCATCAGGATATGAAAAATCCATTTTATAAAGAGGTGTATTTTCGCTTATTGTCAGTGCGTAAGCTGAAATATGCTCGCAATTTAATTCCTTTACAAACTGTGCTGTTTTTGAAAGGCTCTCTAAACTTGAATCCATAAGACCATAAATTATATCAGTATTAACATTTGAAAAACCAATCTCTCTCACATCGTTATATGCTCTTAAAAAGTCCTCTCTTGTGTGAAGTCTTCCGATTTTTTTAAGCTCATCATTATTTGCAGACTGTAACCCCATGCTTATTCTGTTGATACCGTTATTTATATATGCTCTTAGCTTATCCTTTGAAAAAGTCCGCGGATTTGCCTCTAAAGTTATTTCTGAATTTTTATCAATATCAAAAACTTTATCTATTTCCTCTAAAGTTTTTAAAATGTATTTTTCATCTACAAGGCTTGGTGTTCCACCACCGAAAAATATGGTATCAATCTTTATTTTTCCATACTTTTTATAAGAGCTTATTTCTTCATAAAGTCTGTTAAAATAGCTTTCCTTTAAATCATCATTACAAACAGAATAAAAATCACAGTAATTACACTTTGATTTGCAAAACGGAATGTGGACATATATACCCGTCATCACAGCTTTAACACCGCCATAAATGCCTCTTGCGGAACTTCTACACTTCCGACCTGACGCATTCTTTTTTTACCTTCCTTCTGTTTTTCCAGAAGCTTTTTCTTTCTTGTTATATCACCGCCGTAGCACTTCGCCAAAACATCCTTACGCATAGCCTTAACAGTTTCTCTTGCGATAATTTTGTTTCCGACAGCCGCCTGAATAGGAATTTCAAAAAGCTGTCTTGGGATAACATCCTTTAGTTTTTCAGCAATTCTTCTGCCTCTTGCATACGCTTTATCAGAATGAACGATAAACGATAACGCATCGACAATATCACCATTTAAGAGAATATCAAGCTTAACAAGCTTTGACATTTTATATTCGCTTAACTCATAATCAAGAGAAGCATAGCCTCTTGTTCTTGATTTTAAATCATCAAAAAAGTCATAAATGATTTCATTAAGCGGCATATCATAATGAAGTGTTACTCTTGTCGCATCTAAATACTGCATATCAATAAAAGTACCGCGTCTTTCCTGACAAAGCTCCATAATATTGCCTACATATTCTGACGGGGTCATTATATCTGCCTTAACATAAGGCTCCCACATTGCCTCAATCTGTGTAGGGTCAGGCAAGTTTGCAGGGTTATCGAGGTCAATTTCCTCACCGTCAGTTTTTCTTATTTTGTAAATAACACTCGGTGCAGTAGTGATAAGGTCTAAATTAAACTCTCTCTCTAATCTTTCCTGAATAATCTCTAAATGTAGAAGTCCTAAAAATCCGCACCGAAAACCAAAGCCAAGTGCCGCAGATGTTTCAGGCTGAAATATAAGTGCAGCATCGTTAAGCTGTAATTTTAAAAGCGACTCCTTAAGGTCATCATATCTTGCACCGTCAACAGGATAAATTCCGCAGAAAACCATCGGCTGAACAGGTTTATAGCCTGGTAGCGGTTCTTTTGCAGGATTTTCCTTTAATGTAACAGTATCACCAACCATAGTATCTCTTAAGTTTTTGATTGAGGCTGTAACATAACCAACCTCACCCGCCATAAGACAGTTTGACGGAGCCATACCAAGAGCGCTCAGATATCCGATTTCAACGACTTCAAACTCCTTGTTGTTTGACATCATCTTCATAACATCGCCGACTTTTAATTTTCCGTCAATAACTCTTATATAAATAATAACACCCTTATACGCATCATAATATGAGTCAAATATAAGTGCTTTAAGAGGTGCGTCCTCATCACCTGACGGTGAGGGGATTGTATTTACAATAGCCTCTAAAACATCTTCAATATTAGTTCCGTTCTTAGCAGAAATAAGCGGTGCTTCATCAGCAGGAATACAGATTATATCCTCAATTTCCTTTTTAACCTCGTCTGGTCTTGCACTTGGTAAATCTATTTTATTTATAACCGGAAGAATCTCCAAGTCATTATCAACAGCAAGGTAAGCATTTGCCAAAGTCTGTGCCTCTATTCCCTGTGCGGCATCAACAATAAGTATTGCACCCTCGCACGCTTTTAAGCTTCTTGAAACCTCGTAGTTAAAGTCGACATGCCCTGGTGTATCAATAAGATTGAATATATATTCCTCACCGTTTTTAGCCTTATATATAAGTCTTACTGCACGAGCCTTTATCGTTATTCCTCTTTCTTTTTCAAGCTCCATATTATCCAGTAACTGTTCTTCCATTTCCCTTTCGCTGACAACACCTGTTTTCTCAAGTAGTCTGTCTGCCAAAGTGGACTTCCCGTGGTCTATATGTGCAATAATAGAAAAATTTCTTATATGCTCCTGTCTTGACATATTTTAAATCTCCTGTAACCATAACTATATTTATACAATTATATATTATAACACAAATTTTTTAATTTGTAAATGTTTTTTTTAGTTTTTTAAGCTGACTTTTGCCTGTAAGGTAAATTAGCAATTTTCTTGGAATAAAATGAGAGAAAAAAACAGCGAGCTTAACAGAAAACGTGGGAAGAATTACAGTTTTTTTCCTAAAAAGTTTTTTAATTGCATATTCTGCAATTTTTTTCGGGTCTGCACCTTTTAAAGATGAATGTGCATTGGCAACGCTGTCAAACTCTGTTTTTACAGGGCCTGGGCATAAAGCACCGATATAGACATTAGATTTTTTCCGTTTTAATTCTGCCGAAATCCCCTCGGTAAGTGTTTTTAAATAAGCTTTTGTTGCGTAATAAGTCGCAAAATAAGGACTTGCAAAAAATGATGCTATTGATGCGACATTTAAGATATAACCTTTGTCTTTTTTTATAAATTTCCTTAAAAAAAGCTTTGTAAGAATATGGGGTGCAACCATGTTTGTTTCTATCATATCAATTTCATCATCTAAAGAAACATCCAAAAATTCACCCAATTTCCCAAAGCCTGCATTATTTATAACTATCTCTATATCCTCGTTTTTAACCTTTTCAAAGAGAGAAAAAACTTCTTCCCTTTTTGATAAATCTGCTTTTATTATAATAGTTTTCTCACCAAAAATTTTTTTTAATTCTTCTAATTTTTGAAGTCTTCTTGCAACTAAAATAAGCTCATATCCCCTTTTATTAAGAATATAAGCCATTTCTTTTCCTATTCCCGATGATGCGCCTGTTATAAGTGCTTTCATAAGAATTTTTTCCTTTTATTTATGATAATTTTCGTTATTTAAAATCTTAAAGCCTCTGTAAATCTGTTCTGTTAAAATAAGGCGTGCAAGATTATGCGGAAAAGTCATTTTTGAAAGTGAAATTTTATGCTGACATTTTGAAATAACATTTTTTGAAATTCCGTGCGAGCTTCCGATAATAAAACAAAGTCCGCCGTTTATCTTGTTTTTCTCTATAAAATCAGAAAATTCTTCCGATGAATTGCTTTTTCCGTCAATAGTAAGTGCAACATTAACCATATTTGCGGGCATATTTTTTAAAATAAGACTGCCCTCTTTTTCCAAAACTGTATCAATTTCTTTTTGGCTTGGATTATCGTTTAATGACATATCCTGTATCTGACACACAGAAAAATCGGTATATTTTGAAAGCCTTTTTTCATATTCCGATATTATTTCTTTAACAGCTTTTTCCTTTAATTTCCCAACAGTTATAATTTTTGTTTTTACCATCAGATAACAACAACCTTTCCAAGCTCACCTCTTGGTGAAACCCAAAGCTCTACATCTTTTTCAGGGGTTATACCGCTTTGTGTGAGAATGTCTTTGACAGTTTCATAAGCAAGCTCTGTTGTATTTGCTTCACCGCTTAAATGCCCTAAAATAAATCTTTTTACTCCCTCTTTAGCAAGAAAAACGCAAAATTTTCCGCAGTTTTCGTTTGAAAGATGTCCGCCGTCACTCAAAATTCTTCTTTTAAGGTCCATTGTGTAACTGCAGTTTTCCAAGCTCCAGACATCGTGATTGCTTTCTATAAAAACAAGGTCCTTTCCTCTTACATCTTCATATAAATTTCTTCTTAAAAAGCCTATATCTGTAAGAATTGAAATGCTTTTTTCTTCTGAAATAAGATTATATCCGACAGTATCCTCAGCATCGTGCGGAACAGAAAATGCAGAAACTATAAAATCCCCGAAATTAATATCCTCTTTTTCATCAATCTGAAAAACTCTGTCTTTATATAAAGAAAGTGCAGCACTCATTTTTTCGTTTCTTATAAAAAGCTCATTTAGTGTACCGTAGGTAGCACACACCTTTGCTTTTGTATTTTTCAAAATCATCGGAAGGGCGCTTGTATGGTCAGTATGAAAATGAGAAATAAAAACTGCATCAATTTCACTGATATCCTCTCCGATACAAGAAAGATTTTCCTTTATTTTTTTATAACTGCAGCCGCAATCAAATAATATTTTACTGTCCATATAAGAAACAAATATACTGTTTCCGTTACTGCCCGAAAAAAGCGGGCAAAATTTCAAATCTGCCATTTAACTACCTTTCACTAAAAGTCTTCTCTTCTTATTTTTCCGCCAAGTGCCGTTATCTTTTCAACTACCTTTTCATATCCTCTTTCAATGTGGTGGATATCATAAATTTCAGTTTTTCCTTCTGCCATAAGACCTGCGATAAGCATTGCTGCACCTGCTCTTAAATCACACGCATTTACAGGGGCTGAAACAAGCTTATCAACTCCCTCAATAAATGCCATATTTCCGTTTGTGTTTATATTAGCACCCATTTTTTTGAGTTCTTCTGTAAATTTAAAACGAGAATCCCACACAGTTTCAGTAACTGTGCTTGTTCCTGTTGATACTGTTAAAAGTGTAAGAATAATAGGCTGCATATCAGTTGGGAAACCAGGGTAAGGCATAGTTTTAACAACTGCATTTTTATATTTTTCATTTTTATTATAAATTCTTATTGCATCGTCAAATTCTTCTACCCCAACACCGATTTCATTTAATTTAGCACTCATAGATTCCATATGACGCGGAATAACATTTTTAACAAGCACATCGCCATGCGTTGCCGCAGCCATAGCCATATATGTACCTGCTTCTATCTGGTCAGGAATAATTGAATATGTTGTCCCCGAAAGTGCATTTACGCCTGTTATTTTTATAGTATCAGTACCTGCTCCCTTTATTTTCGCTCCCATAGAATTTAAGAAGTTTGCAATATCAACAATATGAGGCTCTTTTGCCGCATTTTCAATTACCGTATTTCCGTTTGCTCTGCAGGCACAAAGCATAGCATTTATTGTAGCACCAACAGAAACCATATCAAGATAAATATATGTACCGCTTAAATTGTCAGCAGTTGCAATTACAGCACCGCCTGCAATTTTTGTTTCAGCGCCTAATGCCTCAAAAGCCTTTATATGCTGGTCAATCGGTCTTTTACCTAAATTACATCCACCGGGCAGTGCAACCTTTGCACTGTGATATTTTCCAAGTAGTGAGCCTATAAAATAGTATGACGCTCTCATTTTTGAAGAAAGCTCATATGGGATTTCAGTTGACTTTATGCTGCTTCCATCAATATAAAGAACACCTGGCTCTTTATAATATACTTCAGCACCAAGCTTATCTAAAATTTTTATCATAACTCTGACATCGGAAATGTCAGGAACATTTTCCAAAACACACGGTGCATCAGACAAAAGTGCCGCAGGAATCATAGCAACTGCAACATTTTTTGCTCCGCTTATTGTAACCTCACCTTTTAAAGGAGTTCCGCCCGTTATAACATATCTTTTCAAAAAAAGCACATCCTTTTTTACATTTATTTCGATATTTAAAATTCCCAAAAACTTGCATTTTTAAAAAACACAATAACACAAGTTATATTATAACATATAACTTTAAAAAAATAAAGAGTTTTTTTAAAAATATTTTATTTTTTTAACAATATTAACCTTATAACAATACATCGGGTTTTCCTTTAATTTTGAAATACACTCTTGCATTTTTTTATTATGTAATATTATAACGGGCAAAAAAAGAAGAGATTATAAAATCTCTTCCAAATTTTTAAATGTGTAGCCCATACTTTCCCATTTTGTTAAAAGCTCATCTAAAATGTTTGCATTTGTTTCAGAGGTATTATGTAAAAGAACTATACTTCCAGGGTGAATTCTTGGTATAAGCTTTGAAAATGCTTCTTCTTTTGACGGCTGTTTATCCTTATACCAGTCAACATAAGCTAAGCTCCAGAAGAAAGTCTTATAGCCTGCCTTATTTGCCATTTTCAAATTATCTTCGCTGAATTTCCCTTGAGGCGGACGATAGTATTTCTTCATTTCCTCGCCTGTTATTTGTTTATATTCATCTTCAACCTTTTTTAGTTCTTCTAAAAACTTTGCTTCGTCTTTTATCTTAGCCATATCGGGATGCGAATATGTATGATTGCCAACAATATGACCCTCGTTATTCATTCTTTTTATAATCTCAGGCTCGCTTTTAAGATAGTTTCCAACTACAAAAAAAGTTGCCTTTACATTATGTTTTTTTAAGGTATCAAGAATTTTTTGGGTATATCCCGCTTCATATCCACAGTCAAAAGTAAGATAAATAACCTTTTTAGAGGTATCGCCGACATAATAAGCATTATTTTTTCCTAAATTTTCACTGCTTTCGTTACCAATCGGTGTCTGCCCCTCTTTTTGATAGCTTAGTCCCCAATCGCCACTCTTTCCACTTTTAGAAAAAGTAAAGATACTTGTCGGCTTAGCAATTATTACACCAAAAACAATTGATATTAATGCTAATACACCTAAAAACTTAAAGATTTGTTTTTTTGTTATAACATACATTTTTTCTTTCCCCTTCTCTTTTTAGCCTGACAAGGCTAATATAATTAATATTTAATACAGGATAAAAAAATTACAAAATTGTAGCATTTTTGAAAATTTAAAATAGAATGATAATGAAAAGGAGAAGTATAAAATGAATAAAACAGAAACTCTCTCTATGCTTACTCCCGGAAAAAAAGCAATTATAAAAGGCATTTCGCCTTCTCTTTTTATAAGAAGACGACTACTTGATTTAGGCTTTATTGAGGGAATGGCAATAGAATGTCTGCAAAAAAGTATGCTTGGCAATCCTGTGAGTTATTTTATTAATCAAACTGTGATTGCACTTCGGCTTGAGGATGCAGACAAAATTTATGTAAAAAGTATAAGTTAAATATAAAAAAGGAGTGAAAGCTTTGGGACTTACGAAAAACTCCATGCAAAAGGGGGCATCAAACGATATAACCCTTACAGACAGTGATAAAAAAGAGTGCATTACAATAGCACTTGCAGGAAACCCGAATGTCGGAAAAAGCAGTGTTTTCAACGAGCTGACAGGTCTTAATCAGCACACGGGAAACTGGGCAGGAAAAACGGTAGCAAACATGAAAGGCTACTGCACATTAAACAATGATAAATTTGTACTTATTGATTTACCGGGAACATATTCCCTGAATCCTACCTCAAAGGAAGAAGAAATTGCAAGGGATTTTATTCTTTTTGAAGAAGCACAAAATGTAGTTGCTGTATGCGATGCGACGACCTTAGAACGAAGTCTTAACCTCGTATTACAGCTTCAGAAAATAACGCCTGACATAACAGTTTGTGTAAATCTCATTGACGAGGCAGAAAAAAAAGGGATTGAAATAGATTTTGAAAAGCTCTCCAGAAAGCTTGGACTTGATGTTGTTATAGTCTGTGCGAAAAAACATTTTGGAATGAAAGAGCTTTTGGAAACTGTTAAAAACAAAGAGAAAAAAGAGAGAAAAGAGCCTGTAATAAATGTTTTTTATTCTGATAAAGCAGAAAGTGCAATATATGAGCTTACAGCTTATCTTAATCAAAGAATAAACAGCAAAATAAACACAAGATGGATAGCAGAGAAAATACTTGAAAATGACAAAAAGCTTATTAAAAAGCTTTCCCAAAAAATCGGATATGATTTTAAAAATGACAAAATGATTGAAGCAATACTTGATTGTTATAACATAAATTCACAAAATTTCCGTGATGAAATATCTAAAAAAACGGTAGAAAAAGCAAAAGAAATTGCAGATGAGGTAATTATTTTCCAAAAAGATAAAAAAGACGAGACTGACAGAAAAGCAGACAGGATAATTAACAGCAGAATTTTTGGAATACCGTTAATGCTTCTGCTTCTATTTTTTATTTTCTGGATAACAATTACAGGTGCAAATTATCCAAGCGAGCTTCTGGGAAAAGTATTATTCTCGTTTGAAGATGATATTTTTAATTTTTTAAGTTTCTTAAAAGTGCCTCTCTTTATAAACGATGCACTTACAAAAGGTGTTTACAGAGTGCTTTCATGGGTTGTTTCTGTTATGCTTCCGCCAATGGCTATATTTTTCCCTCTTTTTACTATTTTAGAGGACATAGGTTATCTTCCCAGAATTGCATTTAACCTTGACAATGCTTTTAAAAAGTGCGGTTCATGCGGAAAGCAATCGCTTTGTATGGCTATGGGCTTTGGGTGTAATTCTGCAGGTGTTGTGGGTGCGAGAATTATTGACTCGAAAAGGGAACGCTTAATTGCAATTTTAACCAACAGCTTTGTACCGTGTAACGGGCGTTTTCCTACTCTTATTGCAATAATAACTATATTTTTTTCAAATTTTTCGGACGCTGACACTTTATCAAACAACTTTGTTTCAGCATTGTTATTAACATTTCTTGTTGTACTTTGTGTTATTGTTACACTTCTTGTATCAAAACTTCTTTCCGTAACACTGTTAAAGGGTTATCCGTCAGCCTTTATACTTGAAATGCCACCATACAGGATACCGCAGTTTTCAAAAGTAATTGTGAGAAGTATTTTTGACAGAACACTTTTTGTTTTACTTAGAGCAATAACAGTTGCTATTCCTGCGGGACTTATTATATGGATTTTTTCAAATCTTAAGATATATGGAAATACACTTCTTTTCCATTCAGTGAAATTCTTAACTCCGCTTGGAAACCTTATGGGGCTTGACGGGGAAATACTTATGGGCTTTATCTTAGGATTTCCCGCAAATGAAATAGTGCTTCCCATAACACTTATGGCATATACTAACACAGGGGAGCTTACACAAATAGCATCATACAGCGTTTTAAAAGAAGTTTTAATTAAAAACGGTTGGAGTATCATAACGGCAATTAATTTTATGATTTTCTCACTGTTCCACTGGCCTTGCTCAACTACGATTCTTACAATAAAAAAAGAAACAGGAAGCATAAAATGGACACTTCTTGCCTTTATACTTCCTGCACTTGTCGGTTTTTTGGTTTGTTTCTTTATAAATTTGATTTTTTAGGGAGCGAAAGCTCCCTTTCTTATTTTATCATAAATTTGTTATTACATTATCAAAAATATTTTGAATTTTTTCTTTATTATGATTTTTTATCCCTATTTTAGCTGTTATCTCTGCACTTTTCTTCAAAATATCAGGCGAAGCCAAAATAAGTTTAAGAACTTCGCTTATTTCTTGTTCAGTGCCTGCAGCAAGAGCAGCATCGTTCTCTATAAAATATTGCATCGGTGCAGTTTTTTTATTTCCTACTGCAAAAATACATCTTCCGCTAGACAAATAATCAGTTATCTTAGTTGAAAAAGATAGTCGAGAAATATTTGAATTTGGACCATCAATATCTTCTAAAAACAACAATATATCTGCATTTTTTTGTTTTTCTAATACTTCTTGTTGTGAAATAGCAGAATGTATCGAACATACTGTTTTTTCGTCATCAGATAAAAAAGTTTCTTCTAATTGGGTATTTGTATATACATCAATAAAAAATGGGGTATCACCTATATTCTTAACAGCTTTTACGACTTTTAGAAGGCTCGTATCCCTACCAATATATAAATTACCTGTATAAAGTATTTTTATCTTATCTTCAATATCAGAATAGTTAACTACTGGTAAAGTGTTAAGCGGTTTAGTCAACAAATGACACTTAATATTAAAATAAGCATCTGCCTCTTGTTTTGTCATATCCGTAATCGCAAAAAATTCATCAGTGATTTTTGCAAGTTTTTTTAAAGATAACCTTTGAAAAAAACGATAAACCTTATACCCTATTTTATTTGATTGCTTATAGGTAAAATTGTCATCCCATATATAACCAACTGCTTTAGCACCTGTTTTTTTAATTGCATACTGTGTAATTCTATTAAGATGAATATATCCTTCCATTGAATGAAGAATGACATCTGGTTTAACTTCATCTAAAAATTCATCAAGTTCTTTTGTTTTCCATTTGCCTATTTTCCAAATTAATTCTCTTAACAAAAGCATAAAAAAACTGCGTTTTTTACCCATTTTCTTATATCGTCTGTTATGCTCTTCCAAATTTGAAATGATGGTATCATCAGTTGAAAAAGGTTCTACCTCATATCCTGTCTTTATTCTTCTGTTAAACAAACTTTTGATTATTCGATTTTCAGACACAACAAAATAACGAGAACATATTTTACTATCAGGAACTTCTTCCCTTATACAGATACTCGATATATTTTCGCTATTATAAGAATCTAATAAGGTCTCCCAACTGTTTGCTCCAATTTTTGAATTCCATGATGGAACTGTTATAACTAATATTTTAATATCTTCTTTCTTCATCAAAATGACTCATTCTCTATTATTTTTTTATATATTTTATTTATATTCTCAGAAGTATTTTTTATGTCTAAGAGTTTGCTTACATACATCTGTCCATTCTTTGCCATCTGCTTAGAATTATCGTAATCCTCAAGCATTTTGATTACTGCACTTGCCAGTCTTTCAGGTGATTTCGCTGGAACAGTATAGCCTGTTTCTCCATCTTTAACGATGTCAGGAAATCCCCCTACATCCGAACTTATAGTAGGAATACCAAGCATTAGACTTTCTGCTGCTCCACCAAGATTTTCAGTATGGGAAGGATGAACAACAATATCAATTTCAGGATAAATATCATAAACATCACTTCTGTATCCAGTAAAAATAATTTTTCCCCCAAGAACTTTATATGCATATTTTTTTACTTTTTCCTCATATTTTTCTGAACCATCCCAAGCATTTCCTATTATAACAGGTACAATATTATCATACTTTTGCATTACTATTTTAATAGCATCTATAAAATCCTCATGCCCTTTCAGACCTCTTTTTTGACCTAAAAATTTCTTTGGTTTATAAAAATAACTAACCATTGCAACAATTTTTGCATCATTTGAAATTTTATATTCATTATGTAGTATATTTTTCGATAAACTTATTTTAGGTTTATTAGGAACACCATAATATGCCAAAAACACCTTGTACTCACTAATACCTTTTTCTTTATAAATAGAACATGTCTTTTTACATGCACCTGCCCAGTAATCAAATTTAGTCGAAATACAACGCTCTATAAAATTTATTGCCTTATTTTCTACATATAATGGACCTGGAACTTGAAACAGCCTTGGCGTTTTATCTCTACTCAAAGCAAGTCTGCACATAAATACATTTGTAAGAAAATGCAAGTGTATAATATCAGGGGAAATGCTTTCTACAGTTCTTCTGATTTCTTTAGAAAGAGAAAAAAATTTCCATGGTTTTGTAATTGGCAAACTCCAATCGCCTTCTATAAGCTCCATCCCACATTCTTTATATTTTTCGGCACTTCCACCTGAAGATTTTGGAATAACAGTTATTACCTCTAAACCTAACTCCTTAAGTTGCTTTACTTGATTCAAAGCCCAAATCGCACCTCGATTTGTTTTCACAATTTGAAGAATCTTCATAAAAAACACCTCAATCTATATTTAGTATTTTTTTGCCGGTACCCCCACATAAGTTCCAGCCTCTTCTATATTTTTTACAATCGCAGCCCCAATACCTACTACGACATTATCTGTTATAAAAAGATTATTTTTAACTGTCACCCCTGCTCCTATATGGCAAAAATTTCCAACCTTTACAGTCCCACAAAGGCAAGCGTTAGGGGACAAATGTGAGTAATTCCCAATCTCGCAATCATGCTCAACAACAGAGCATGAATTTATTATGCAATGCTCCCCGATTTTTACGCACGCGTTTACAACCGAACCTGCCATAACACACGAACCTTTTCCGATTTTTACATTGCTCGAAATTATAGCTGATGGGTGTATCGCAGTATAATATTTCAAATTCGGATAATTTTCTGCAATTTTTTTTCTTATTTCGTTATTTCCTATCGCTATTATAAAGTTTTTATCTATATATTTAAGACAATCTGCTACTTTTCCTAAAAGTGCAACATCATACGGATTTTCCCTTTCTAAATCATCATCTAAGAATCCCAAGAGCTTATCCCCTGATTTTAAAATTATGTCAGCTATGACATTTCCATGACCGCTTGAACCTATAATAATAACTTCCTTATTCATTTACACCTACCATTTTCCCTTTAAATTCTTCCATTGTTTCACAACTTGATGAGTTTATTCCCTCGGATTTAACAAACGCTTTCCAAACTGTCAAAAGAATTATCTTTATATCCCCTTTTAATGTTACATTATCAACATATTCCACATCTAAATCAAATTTTTCTTCCCAGGTTATAGCATTTCTTCCGCTTACCTGTGCAAGTCCGGATAAGCCAGGTCGCACTTCATGGCGTCTTTTTTGTTTTTCGTTATATCTTGGAAGATATTTCACTAAAAGCGGCCTTGGTCCAACAACACTCATGTCGCCTTTTAAAATATTAAATGCCTCAGGCAGCTCGTCTAAACTTGTTTTTCTTAAGAATCTTCCGAATTTTGTTAGTCTTATCTCATCCGAAAGAAGTTCCCCGTTCTCATCTCTTTCATCGGTCATAGTCCTGAATTTGTAAAGCGTAAATATTTTTTCGTTTTTCCCAGGTCTTTTCTGTGTGAAAACAACAGGACTTCCAAGCTTAATCCTGACAAGAACAGCAACTATTATGTACAACCATGAAAATACAATTATAGCAGCTAATGCACAAAATATATCAAATATTCTTTTAAAATATTTTCTGTACATTAAAACAACCCCTTTATAATATTTATTACTCTTTCTTGCTGTTCTTTCGTCATCTTTATATCACTTGGTAAGCACAAGCCCCTCGCAAAAATATCTTCTCCGACATTTTTACCCCCAACAGTTATAAAATCTCTGTCTTTAAAAACAGGCTGCATATGCATCGGTTTCCATATAGGACGGGATTCAATATTTTCTTTTTCAAGTGCAAGCCTTATCATTTCCGGTGTAACTTTGCCCATTACATCTTCATTAATTGTAAAACAGCTCAGCCAGAAATTAGGCTCACAACAATCAGGATATGGATTCATCTTCACAGGTATATCTGAAAATGCTTCCTTATATCTTTTGTATATTTCCGTTTTTTTTGCCTTGTGCTCATCTAAATGCAAAAGCTGTCCTCTTCCTATTCCAGCAACTATATTGCTCATACGATAGTTATAGCCTATTTCATTATGCTGATACCACGGAGCTGGTTCTCTTGCCTGTGTGGAATAAAATCTTACTTTTGATACTGCTTCTTCATCATCAGATAAGAACATACCTCCGCCTGATGATGTTATAATTTTATTTCCATTAAAACTTATTATACCGTATTTACCAAAAGTTCCTGTCTGTTTCCCTTTATAGAGTGATGACAGAGATTCTGCAGCATCTTCAATCATAACCACATTATATCTATCACACAATTCTTTTATTTCATCAAGCTTTGCAGGAACACCGTAAAGGTTTGCAACCATAACGGCTTTTACTTTACCCTTATATTTTTCTAAAGCAATTTCTAAAGCTTTCGGGTCCATATTCCATGTTTCATATTCAGAATCTATAAAAACCTGTATTCCCTTTTCATATGATACAGGATTAACTGTTGCTGCAAATGTTAAATCTGAACAAAGGACAATATCCCCCTGACCTACTCCTGCAAGCTTTATTGCCATATGTAACGCATGTGTACCAGCTGTCATTGCAGCTGCAGCCTTGCACCCTATGTATGCTGAAATTTCATTTTCAAATTCAGTTACATTTTTTCCAAGCGGTGCAACCCAGTTTGTATCAAATGCTTCTTTTATAAATTTTTGTTCTTCTCCGTGCATTGTCGGAGTAGAAAGCCATATTTTTTCTTCCATAATTGCCCTCTGTTTCTTCTTTATATTACTGTTTCTCTGTAACATAATACTCCATGCTGATTATAACATATTAATAAAAATTAGTCAACATTTTTCAAAATTTTTGTGCAAAAAAGTTCAAAATCAAAGTCGATTCTTGACAAAACAACTTCCATGTGATAAAATTAGGTATAATTTCAAAATGAACGGAGTCTTGTTATGAAAAGATTTATTTCAATTTTTACAATCATGGTTACTGTGATTTTAAGCTTTAATTCTTTAGCATATGCCAAAGGAACTTTTTATTCACAAAAGGATCCTAAATGGAATTTCCCAAATAACGGAAGAGGCTATTGCTGGTCTTCAAGCTATGCTATGGCAATTTCAAATCTTACAGGAAATACAGTTACCCCTGCTGATATTGCGTATATAAATTCACTTTATACAGAAGATACTGCTATATGTTATCATTACGATATAGCGAAAGCCTTCAATCTTGTTTTTGAGCCTGCATTCCCTGAAACCTCACCTTATTTTAAGGAATTTAGAGAATTTTCGGGAGAAACACATCTTAATATAACAACAGATGAGGAAATGAGAGCTGCTCTTATGGATGCACTTTATTTCAACCCCGAGGGTGTCATTGTGCGTTTTGAGGGTGATTTCATTCATTCAATGGTAGCAACACACTACGACGATAAATATGTTTATTTTAATGACCCTGCTTTCTTGAGTGGAGGAACCGATCTTAAATTTCAAAATACCTATAACGGAAAAAACGGCTACAAATTGAGTGATATAAAATTCATTCAGGCACTAAAAGTTGAAGAAAAGAATATATCTGTATTTATAGACTATATGTGGATGGATTTTGATGCACAGCCAAAGTTAATTAATGGGCGCGTTCTTGTTCCTATGAGGGCAATTTTTGAATACTTAGGAGCAAATGTTGAGTGGTTTTCTGACACACAAACTGTAAGAGCAACAAAGGATAATTCCGTTATGGAAATTGCAATAGGAAACAAAAATCTTTATAAAGACTTTGAACAAATCCCTCTGGATGTTCCTGCTGAACTTATTGACGGAAAAACTTATGTTCCTGTAAGGGCAATTTCTGAGGCTTTCGGATATACAGTAAACTGGGACAGCTATTCGGATTCAGTTCATATAAATTCAAACGAAATCCCTTATTACGAATATTAATTAACAAAAACCTCTTTGTTTCATATAATGAAACAGGAGGTTTTTTATTATGCCAAGAATTTATTTAAGCCCGTCAACACAACAAAACAATCTGTTTGTTTCAGGCGGAAGCGAAGAGTATTATATGAATCTTATTGCAGATGATATGATACCATACCTTGTTTCAAACGGAATTACTTACACACGAAACAACCGAAATTTAACTGCAGTTTCTGCAATATCCCAATCAAATGCTTCGACATATGATTTGCATCTTGCACTCCATTCAAATGCCTCTGCACCGCAAAACTATGGTGAAAACAGAGGTATTATCGTCTTTTATGATGCAAGAAGTTCAAGTGGAAAAAGGGCTGCTGAAATATTTGCCAAAAACCTGAAGTTTATATATCCGCTTCCAAACTTAGTACGGACACAGACAACCACATCCATAGGTGAAGTCACAAGAACAAAAGCTCCGTCTGTATTTTTAGAGCTTGGTTATCATGATAATGAGCAGGATGCACAGTGGATAAAGGATAACATAAACCGTATTGCACAGACGCTTGTATATTCACTTACAGAATATTTTGGAATTCCTTTCATTTATCCTATTACGCCCCGTTCCGGACGCGTGAATGTTTCAAGCGGAAACCTTAATTTAAGACAAAAGCCAAACACAAGCGCACCTATTGTAGCAAAAATGCCTAATACTTCCGCAGTAACAGTTACAGGCGAATGGCAAGGGTGGTATGTTGTATGGTATAAGGGACTAACAGGATATGCAGATGCCAGATACATTAATTTACAATAATAAAAAGAGTTTTTAACCATGAAAAAAGAGCATTTTTATAAAAATAACAGATATTATAAAAATGCTCTTAAACAATTTAACTTTATTAAATTTTTACTTTAAGTTTTTAAATGTAAACTTAAACTCTGTTTTATATTCTTCAAATGGTTTAATTATTTTATACGCTTTTTCTTTTATCAAATCTTCTCCACCTAAATTAGATGTTCTTGGCTCTAAACCTATAACATATTCACTCTCACCGAACATTTTCCACATTAAAAACTCAGGAAGTGTATCTCTTTTATATGTAATATAGGCACCGATTTCTCCGTTTTCTATACCGACTGTTACAACATCATCTTCAAAATCAACACCGACACACTGTTCTTCTAAATTATGTGTAGGTGGAAGTACACCAGAAAGTTCTTTGGGAACATTTACAATCTTGCTGTTTTCATTAACAAGCGGATATCCAAAATTACAATGGTAGCACAGTGAAATGTTTTCATCATTAAAACCTTCGTTAACAATAGTATCATAAACTTCAATTTCTGAAGAAAAAAGCTTTGTTTTTATTGTTCTTTTTAAAACAAGATTGCAACCAAAAACAATGCTGTCTCTCATTTCACCAGAAACACTCATAACATATTCATCACCAATCCAGTCAGCAAAAACACTCACCTTTGATGCAGGTATATTTGCAATTCTCCCATGAAGACCTTTATCTTCATATGGAGCTCCTATATTATCAAGCCCACATGTTGTAATGAGTCCGCCATAAAATCCCCTTAACCAAGATTTTCCATCTTTCTCATACATATACGGAGAAGTTATTCCTGTTTTTGAAATCCAACTTACAGATTTCGATTTATAAAATGCCTGTGCAACATCCATACATCTGTCAGGAAGCACTGTAAAACACACTTCTCCTGTATTGATTTCGATTGCTCGAACACCTTTTTGCTTTCCATCGTTAAAAGTGTAATCCTTAATCCCGCCTATCTGCTCAACAGAGCCAACATATTTTAGTAAAGTTTTTTTGTCCATAATATTCACCATTCCTTTTATATGATTATGATAATATATATTAATCGAGAATTATAAGTGCCATAAATATAAGCTTATCTTCACCAATATTTTTTATACCGTGTCCGCTCCCCGATGGTGTATAAGTAACTGTACCAGGTCCTATTTCACTTATTTCTCCATTATCATTGTATAAAGCTTTTCCCGATAATATATAATATGTTTCAGCTTCACCAATATGAAGATGATATTCAACTTCTTCGCCCACTTCAAGCACTGCCTGAGAATACATTTTAAGCTTTGGGTTTCTTTTTTCAAAATCAGCTAAATCAATAAGATGGAGTTTATCTTTTCCAAAGCTGTTTTTTCTCGTTGTTATATTAAGATTTTCCTTACTTTTTTTCATTTTTCTTTACCTCAATTTTATTATATAAGTAAGCGTTTAAACGAACCTACTTTGACGAGTTTACACCTATCTTCTTCCTTATTCACTATTACTTATTACTTTCCAAAAATCCTCGTTTTTTAGTGAAGAGTGAATAGGTAATAAGAACCTCACGAAATACTTACGCAATTAAAATTGCGAGTATTTCGGAGAACCTTGTTGTATGCACAATAAGTAAAAATCCCCGTTCTTTCAAACGAGGATTTTTGGTGACCCGTGCGAGAATCGAACTCGCGTTACCGCCGTGAAAGGGCGGTGTCTTAACCGCTTGACCAACGGGCCTTATAAAACCGGCAACAAACTATTTTCCCGGGCGGTCTCCCACCAAGTATTTTCATCGCAATAGAGCTTAACTTCTGTGTTCGGAATGGGAACAGGTGATCCTCTACGCCTTGTCACCGGTATGGTTAAAGATTTTCTGT
>JAZRFJ010000032.1:0-12784 GCA_045661305.1 Clostridia bacterium
CCGCCTCTTGCATTCTTATTAAAAAAGTGAAGCTCATTACTGTTCACAACAACAGTATTATTATCCTCAACCAAAAAAGAATTGCCTCTGCAAGTCATGTGGCAACCGCCTTTTTTGAAATAAATAATCTCTACATGCTCATGCCAATGTGGCAAAAGACCGGATTTTGTATCGCCCTCAAGCAAAGTAATCGGAAAATTTCTTTCTTCGACAGGAACTTTTTCATACAAATTAATATCGTTCATATCCACCTCAAAAAACTAATAAAAAGCAAAATTATGCTAACACACCGCAAGCTTGTTATTGTATTGTCCTTTTATTCATTATATAATATAATTAGAAAAATGTCAATATTATCTTTATACAAAGGAGAATTTTAAAATGGATTTTTTATCAACTGTAAAAGGCTCACTTATGGAGGGCTACTATCCGAAGGGATGGGATCTTAAAAAAATAGACGAATGCTGTGAAAAAGGGCTTACAAGAGAATCTTTCTGGCATAAGGATTTCACACCTGTTGAATGTGATAATATCAATGATTTTGACACTTACATGGGACATGAAATTGCACTCAAGATAAGAGAAGCAAAAGAGGCAGGAAAGAAACTTGCTATGATTCTTCCTGTTGGTCCTATGGGTATGTACAAATGGGCAGTATATTTCCTTACACAGTGGAAAACAGACTGTAAACATGTTTATACATTTAATATGGACGAATGGTCAGATGCAGATGGTAACACACTTCCATCATCAAATCCTGCATCATTTGAATACAGTATGAAGGAAGCTTTCTTCAACAAGCTTGGTGACCTTACAATTCCTGAATCACAGAGAAACTTTGCAACAAAAGAAAACCTTCCTACATATCCTGAAAAAATTGCAAAATTAAAAGCAGAAGGTGCTGAGCTTGTATTAGTTTTCGGTATCGGAAGAATGTGCCATATAGCATTCTGGGAACCACACTTTGCTGATGAATTTTCTTCAGAGGCTGAATGGAAACAGCAGTGCTACCGTATAGGTGCAAAGCTTCATCCGCTTACAATAGAACAAAACGCACTTACAAGCTTTAAATCAAGAACAACTCTTGTTCCATGCCGTGCAAACACAATCGGACCCGGACTCTTCTTACAGGCTGACTATATAATCGGCGGTGCTGACGGTGTGTTGGGAAGAGGTATGCAGTGGCAGGGAATGAGTTTCTTAACAACTCTTCACTACGGACCTGATATGAATATTACATCAACATATATGCCTACACTTCCTGGAAAACTCTTCTACTTAAAAGAGCTTGCAGGTCCACTTGTTGCTGAATGTAACTAAGAGAGGTAACAAATATGTACGATGTTGCTTGTGTAGGTATTTTAGTTGCAGATGTTATTGTTAAACCTGTATGCGAAATGCCTCAAAAAGGAATTTTATCACCTGTTGAATCAATCGAGCTTTTTTCAGGCGGAAATGCTATGACAGCTTCAATAAATTTAAGAAAAATGGGTGTTTCTTCAGCCATAATCGGAATGGTTGGAGACGATATGTTCGGAGAGTTTTTGAAAAATTGTTTAAATAAGAACAATGTTCCTCTTGAAGGTCTTAAAACAACAAAAAAAGCTCAGACATCAGCATCTACACTTCTTATTTCACCCGAAGGTGAGAGAAGCTTCTGGCACTGTGTAGGTTCAAACGGCATTTTCTCAAAAAATGATATTGATATGGAAATCATAAAAAAATCAAACACAGTTTTTGTTACAGGAACATTCCTTTTAAATACATTTGACGGTGAAGAAACAGCGGAATTTTTGAAAGAATGTAAACTTTTAGGCAAAACAACTGTTTTGGATGTATGTTGGGACCACAAAGGAAAATGGGGCGAGCTTTTAAATCAGGCTATGCCTTACATAGATATATTTATGCCAAGCATTGATGAGGCAAGAGAAATTTCAAAAGAAAACAGCGTTGAAAAAATGGCAGAAGTTTTCTTTTCACACGGTGTTAAAAGTGTTGTTATAAAATGTGGCTCTGACGGTTGCTATGTTCAGGAATCAAAAGATGAGAAAGGCTATATGATTCCTGCATGTAAGGGAGTAACTGCAGTTGATACAACCGGTGCAGGTGACAGCTTCTGTTCAGGCTTTCTGGCAGCACTTTCAAAAGGGTATGACTTTAAAACCTGTGCTCTTATGGGTAATGCAACAGGTGCTCACTGCGTTATGGAAAGAGGCGCTACAACAGGAATAAAGAGTTTTGATGAAATTTATAAATTTATGTGTGCACAGAAAGAAGGTAAATAATTATGTTAGTAACTTTATCAGAAATTTTGGCTGAAGCAGAAAAAGGCAAATATGCTGTTGGTTTGTTTAACCATCTTAATTTGGAAATGGCACGCGGAATTATTGATGCTGCTGAAGAAGAAAAATCTCCTGTAATATTAGGTGTTGCAGAGGTGCATCTTACTTCTATTCCATTTGAATATGCAGCACTTCTTATGAATAAAATTGCGCGTGATGCAAAAGTGCCTGTATGTTTACACTTTGACCACGGTACAGATTATTCAAAAATTTTAAGGGCTATGAAGCATGGTTTTTCTTCTGTTATGTATGACGGAAGTGCACTTCCTTATGAAGAAAACATAGCAAGAACAAAGGAAATAAGCACAGTTGCTCATGCACTTGGAATAAGCGTTGAGGCAGAGCTTGGTCATGTTGGCGGTGCTGAAGGCGGCGGTGATGACGGGCATGAAGAACAGTATACAAATGTAGAGCAGGTTAATGACTTTATAAAAAGAGCTGACATAGACGCCCTTGCAGTTGCAATAGGAACAGCACACGGTCAGTATAAGGCAAAACCAAAGCTTGATATAAAAAGACTCGCAGATATATATGCTATAAGTGAAAAACCTCTTGTTCTTCATGGTGGCAGTGGTCTTTCAGACGAAGATTTCAGAAATACAATCAAAAATGGTATAAGAAAAGTTAATATTTGCACAGAAATGTGTTTAGCTGCTCACAAAGCTTACACTTATGCTTATGAGCACACAATGAATTTCGAGCTTGCACTCCAGATTACCAAAAACACAGTTCAGGAAGTTGTAAAAGAAAAAATGAGACTGTTTGGAAGCAGCGGAAAATATTAATATTAAAATTTCACCAATACCAAGCTCACTCAATTTGGTATTGGTGATTTATTAAAGGGAAGGAAAAATGAATGTTTCAGCAATAGGATGCCATCCTGACGATATGGAAATAAACTGTGCAGGAACATTAGCAAAATGTGTTGCAAGAGGTGACAAGGTTACCGTTTGCCATGTTGCAAACGGAAATCTCGGACATGTTATAATTGAGACTGATGAGTTAAGAAAAATAAGAGCTAATGAAGCAAAAAAAGCTGGTGCTTTGGCAGGAATTGAAGTTGTAACCTGTGATATCGGTGACTTGATGGTTTATGAGGGAAGCAAAGAACAACGGGACAAACTTGTCAATATTATCCGCAAAACACAGCCTGATTTTATTATCACACATACTCCAAACGACTATATGCCTGACCGAAAATTAAACCAATGCGACTTTTACCTTAGTCAAATGCTTTGTAATAGCCACCCGGTTTACGGGTGGCTTTCACTAAGCCTATAAGGCTTTTATGTTGGCGGTGCCTAAAGGCACGCCGAAACGGTTTGACAACCGCATAATTTTTTTCAGGCCGCCCCACAAGTGGGACGGTATTGATATTAACATATGTATGTGGTCTGGAGATGCTTCTGAATTTTCTTCTGAAGCGACATTACACTTTTAACTTAGTGCTTTGTATCCCAGTCTCCCTTCCAAATATTCTAGAATAATTTTCAAGCGTAGCTCTGGTGTATATTTGATTTTACCCATGAAAAAACCCCTTTCATTAGACTTTATCTTGTCTAACAAATGGGGTTCACCTCATTATACCGGGGATATTTATTCTATTCTATCTTATATGAAACTAATTTTTCTCCCTCATACATAAGCTTTAAAGAGAAATAAGGTCTTTTTTCTTCCAAAAGCCTAAAGAAAATTTTATCTCCCTCCCACAAAGGAAGACTATAAACTTCTTTTTTGTTTATCCATACCAGATTTCCCTCATCACATTCTTTTATCGTTCCGCTATATTTATCGCAAACAAAAAGATGCATATATTCACAGCCGTACAAATCAGAAACAAAAGTAACTATACCACGATATGATAAGTTTTCTGCAAAAAGTCCTGTTTCCTCTTCTATCTCCCGCCTTACACAATCAAAAGGACTTTCGTTCTCCTCAAATTTTCCGCCAATTCCGATATACTTATCTTTATTTTCGTCATTTTCTTTTTTTACTCTGTGCAGCATTAAATACTCATTTTTTTCATTTTCTATATAACAAAGAGTTGTCATTTTCATAATAGTTTCACCAAGTGTTCCACGAAAAACATTATATGTTGTTTTTTGCTGCTGTGACAGTATTTTTCATAAGTACAGCTCTTGTCATAGGTCCTACTCCGCCAGGAACAGGTGTAATTGCATAAGCTTTTTCTAAAATATTTTCGTAATCGACATCTCCGCAAAGCTTTCCGTTTTCATCTCTGTTTATGCCGACATCTATAACAACTGCACCCTCTTTAATCATATCTGCTGTTACAAATTTTGCTTTTCCTATTGCTGCTACAACTATATCTGCATCCTTTACTGCTTCTTTCAAATCTTTTGTTTTTGAATGGCATACTGTAACAGTTCCACTTTTATGGATAAGAAGCATTGCCATAGGCTTTCCTACTATGTTACTTCTTCCTATAACCACACATTTCTTGCCTGAAATTTCTATGTTGTAATCTTCCAAAAGCTCCATTACTCCTGCAGGTGTACATGGTAAAAAGCTGTATGAGCCTGTCATTATTCTTCCTACATTTTCAGGGTGAAAAGCATCTACATCTTTTTTCGGATTAATTGCGTTTATTATTTTTTCTTCGCTTATATGCTTTGGAACAGGAAGCTGAACAATGATACCGCTTACTTTTTCGTCATTATTAAGCTTATCAATAAGTGATAAAACTTCTTCTTCAGTTGCTTCTTCGGGGAGCGCATATTCAAAAGAATTTATTCCTATATATTCGCAATCCTTTTCTTTGTTATTAACATACACACGGCTTGCAGGGTCATTTCCTACCACGACTACTGCTAACCCCGGATTTATTCCTTTTTCCTGTAAGCTTCTTACTTCCTCTTTCAAATTCTCTTTTATTTTCATTGAAACTCTTTTTCCGTCTATTATTATCGCCATTTCTGTTCTCCTTTTTTCTATTATCATATTTTTTATGATTTATAAAATTTTCATTAGGTAAAAGTAATTTTTCAAGCTCACTTCTTCCTGTTTTTTTCAAGGCCTCTTTTATAAGGACTATATTTTCCTTTTTATATGTCTGAAGAAGTGCCCTTTGCATGGTTTTTTCTCTGTATTCCTTTGCAACATATATAGGCTCGCCCGTTCTTATATCAATTTCGGTATAATACATCGCCGTTGAAACTGTGCCTGGTGTCGGATAAAAATCCTGTACCTGTTCGGGATTTATCTTGTGTTTCTTGAGATACAAAGCTAAATCAACTGCGTCATTTAATGTACAGCCGGGATGAGATGAAATAAGATACGGTACTAAATATTGTTCTTTACCTATTTTTTTCGTTATTTCATAGAATTTTTTCTGAAATTTTTCGTAAACCTCTATTTTTGGTTTCCCCATAAAGGAAAGTGCATTGTTTGAACAATGCTCAGGTGCTACCTTAAGCTGTCCTGAAACATGATGCTCCACAAGCTCTTTGAAAAAGGTTGTATCCTTGTCCTCCATAAGATAATCAAATCTTATTCCCGACCTTACAAACACTTTTTTTACACCTTTTAGACTTCTGAGTTTTCTTAATATTCCAAGATATTCGCTGTGGTCAACTCTCAAATTTTTGCAAGGGGTCGGAAAAAGGCATTGTCTTTGTTTACAAGCACCAACCTTGTTTTGTTTTTCGCAAGCGGGAAATCTGAAGTTTGCTGTCGGCCCGCCTACATCATGAATGTATCCCTTAAAGTCAGGCTCATTTATTATTTTGTCAGCTTCCTGTAAAATTGACTCCTCCGACCTTGAAGTTACTATTCTTCCCTGGTGATAAGCTAACGAGCAGAAATTACAGCCTCCGTAACATCCTCTTTGTGAAATTATAGAGAATTTAACCTCACTTATTGCGGGTACTCCACCCTCTTTTTCATAAATTGGGTGATATGTTCTCATATATGGAAGTGAATAAACCTCGTCAAGCTCCTCTGTGTTTAGCGGTATTGCAGGCGGATTTGCAACAACATACCTGTCAATATGCTTTTGAACAATAGTTTTGCCGATATAGGGATTTTGTTCCTTATGGTCAGTATAAGCAAATTTCGCATATTTTTTCTTGTCTTCTCTTACCTCTTCAAAGCTTTCAACCTCTATATAGTCCTTTAAGTCTGAAATATCTTTAGTCTGATATACTACACCTTTTATGTTTTTTATTTCTTCTTCCTTGCCGTTTTTCAAAGCATTGCACACTTCAACTATAATTCGCTCGCCCATACCATAGGTAATATAGTTCGCCTTTGAATCAACCAAAATACTTCTTCTTACTTTATCATTCCAGTAGTCATAATGCGCTAATCTTCTTAAAGATGCTTCAAGACCTCCAAGCACAATAGGAATTTGCCCATACGCCTCTCTTATTCTGTTGGAATAAACTATAACTGCCCTGTCGGGTCTTTTTCCTGTCTTTCCGCCGGGTGAAAAGGCATCTGTACTTCTTTTTTTCTTATTAACAGTATAGTGATTAACCATTGAATCGAGATTTCCGCTGTTTACCAAAAAACCGTATTTTGGTCTTCCAAATCTCATGAAATCGTCTTTTTTTGTATAATCAGGTTGTGAAAGAATAGCTATATTAAAACCTTTATTTTGAAGAACTCTTGAAATTACAGCTGTACCAAAAGAGGGGTGATCCACATAGGCATCACCCGTTACGAGTACAAAATCTGGCTCACCGCCGTATTCTTTTATACATTCTTCTTTTGTTATAGGTAAAAATTTCTTTTTGTTATTCTTCATTTTTTTCTTTTTCTTCTTTGTTTTCTATTTTTTCTTCAAGCTCTTTCATGCTCTCGCCAAAAGCTATCCAATCATCATTTTTAAGTGCTTCCTTAACCTTATCGTAAGCCTCTCTTATTGAAGTTATATCAACACTTTCTTCACTGTTGTCATTTTTTTCACTTTCTTCACTATTTTCAAAAACCTCACTTGTGTTTCCGCTGTGGATGAGAGAGCTTGCTTCCTTATCGGTTTTCGGTACATTTTCAAAAAGGGATTTTAATGCCTCTTCTAAAGTAGGCTTCATCACAATCTTATCACCATATGAAGCTATTATCATTTTTAATTCAGGGAATGAATTTTTTTCACTGGTTATATAAATAGGTTCAACATATATAAAGGATTTTCCAACAGGAACAGTCAGCATATTTCCTCTTACTACCTGACTTCCGCCCTGCCCCCAAAGAGTCATTTCCTTTGAAATATCTTTGTTTGAATTTATTCTTTTTTCAATCTGCAAAGGTCCGTACACATTTTTTCCCTGTGGGAAAGTATAAAGATACATCTCCCCATAGCTTGAGCTGTCCGAGCCTGCACAAAGCCATGAAACCATATTTTCCTTTTCTGCTATTGTATATGGAATCATAAGAACAACATTTGCTTCTTTTTTTCCATTAAGTCTCAGCATATTATAATAAGGCTCAACCGGCTTTCTCATCTGATCATTTTTAAGCTCGTAAGCTACATCCCAAACATCAGATTTATTATAGAATGTAGTTGTATCAGTAGTATGGTATCTTTTTAACATTTCCATCTGTATTTTGAAATATGTTTCACTATATTTAATACAATTTTTTATATCTTCCGGCATCTGCTCATAAGAAAATGCTGTTGGATACATTTTTTTATAAGACATAATAAGTGGGTCTGTTTCGTCTGTTATATAAACTGAAACTGTACCGTCATACGCATCGACAACTGCCTTTGCAGAATTTCTTATATAATTGAAGTCTTCTTTTTTGTACATCTGTGAATATGGAATTTTATCTGTTTTCGTATAAGCATCAATTATCCATTTTATCTTTCCGTTTGCATCTACAACGGGATACGGGTCTTCTTCATAAGTGAGGAAAGGAACTGCTTTTTTTACTCTTTCCAAAACATTTTTATTTGTAAGTATCTTACTGTCACTATTTATGAATTGTGACACTAAAATCTGGTAATCTCTGTTTTTTATTGCAAAAACTAATCTGTTTAAAAAGTTTAGCTTTATACCTGCCTTACCGTCATAAGTTGTTTCTACATTTTCTTCGCCTTTTAAGTAGTCAAATTCCTTCATGCTTGTATTTACTATTGAATACTCGTCTTTGTTTTCACCATAGTAAATTCTGGGCTGTGTTATTTTGCTGTACCCATAATCGTACATAAGAGGAATATCTTTAACAAAGAAAAGTGGCTGACCTTCTGATGAAACTTTATTTATCGGCATACTTACCAAACCATATCCGTGAGTAAATCTCATTTTATCGTTTATATAGTTTTTTGTTGTTGCAGAATCCGAGGTTTTCTTAATTTCTCTTACAGAAGTAGCAACGGGCATTTTTTTACCACCTACATTTGCAACAGAAATATCAAGGTCATTAAATTCGTAATAATTTCTAAGACTCTGGATTTGGTTTATAATAATCTTTGATGAATCATAGTCAATTATTCTTATATTTTCGAGTGTTTCCTTTTCTCTTTCTAAAGTTTCAAGAGAGATACTGTTATCGGCAGGAAATTCTTTTTCCTTTATCTTATCTATTCCATATGCCATTCTGGTATATTCTATATTTCTTTTTATATAAGGCTCCTCCATCCTTACTTCAGATGGCTCTACAATAATATACTGAATAAAGAAGGATGAAACAAAAACAGCTATATATATAAGCGGAAAAAGAGAAATTGTTCCTACTGCAAATTTCAGTTTTTTATTATAAATAAGTACTACACTCAAAAAAGCTATTGCTATAAGAATAAAAGGCATAATATTATAAAAATTAAGCCATATATGTGTAGCAGTATATCCTGCACCATTAAGCTCATTAAATGTAGAATATAAAATTTCTTCAGCTTTGAATTTATACTCAATAGCCCACATAAAAAGAAGAATTGCACAATTTACTAAAACATGGACACAAATTCCGTTTTGTTTAAGTACATCTTTAAATGTAAATCTGCCTAAACTGCTGTATAAAAAGAAATAAGCAACAATATTGAAAATTATTACAAAAATTTGTACACCTATAAGACTTTTAAAAATTGACATAAGAAAAGGTCTTATAAATACAAAATATGAAAGGTCTTTTCCAAATATTGGGTCAACAGCGTTAAAGCTCACACTGTTTTTAAAATTCAAAAAGTGAAGTGTTATGTTTTCCTTTATAAATCCGCTGACAAAAAGTGCTAAAACTGCTGAAAGTGCAACAAGAGGAAACATTTTTTTCAGATATTCAAAATTTATATCTATTTTTCTCATCACATTTCTCAAAATAAATAAGTTTATAAATATAAAGAGAAAAATAACAAAAAAACTTATAATCTGAACATAAAATTCAGTAGAAAAATTAGTAAGAAAAACATAAATATATTCTTTTCCTATTTCATTTATCTGTATTAAATCACTATAAAAAATATATCCTATCACAACACCCGCAACAAGAAATATCCCTAATATAAGAGAAAAAGCTAATAGAACATTTTTTAAACTTTTTATACTTTTTTTCATTTTTTCCTCCTTTTTTATTTTTCAATTAAAATAATTCTTCAGCATAGGATTCAGGGTCAAAATCCATAAGGTCTTCTATTTTTTCACCTACTCCTATGAGTTTAACAGGTAAGTTTGTTTTTTGTACCAAAGGTATTATAACTCCGCCCTTAGATGTTCCGTCAAGCTTAGTTAAAATTATTCCTGTAAGGTCAGAAACCTCACTGAAATTTACAGCCTGTGAAACTGCGTTCTGTCCTGTACCTGCCTCAATTACAAGAAGTGACTCTATAAAATCACACTGAAGCTGTTTTTTTAATACTCTGTGCATTTTTCCAAGCTCATCCATAAGGCCTTTTTTGTTTTGAAGTCTGCCTGCTGTGTCACATATAAGAACATCTTTCCCTGTTCTTTTAAGATGTTCTGCAGCTTCATATATTACTGAAGATGGGTCCTGTTCGTCATTTCCGCAAAAAAAGTCTGCATTTGCTCTTTCTGCCCATACTTTAAGCTGGTCTGTTGCTGCAGCACGAAATGTATCTGCTGCGGCAAGTATAACTGATTTTCCCTCTTTATTAAACTGATAAGCTAATTTTCCTGCTGTTGTTGTTTTTCCGCTTCCGTTTACACCTACTAAAATAATAACATAAGGTTTATTTTCTTTTTTTAGTTTGTTATCAACAGAAAGAATTTCAGCTATTATATTTTTTATTTCTTTTTTTAACTCATCCTCTTCTCTTATTTTTTTCTCTTTTACTCTTTTTTTTAATTCTTCAATTATAAAAGACGAGCTTTCATAACTCATATCGGATAAAATCATTGCTTCTTCAAGCTCATCATATAGTTCATCATCTATGCTCTTAAAAACTTTAAAAACATTATTTATGCTTTCCGAAACTGATTCTTTTGTTTTTTCTATTCCTTTTTTAAATCTGTCGAAAAAAAACATTTTCAAATTCCCTTCTTATTATTTTTTTTGTTCAACAACATCGTTTACTTTTAAAGATACTACCTTTGAAATACCTTTTTCCTGCATTGTTACACCGTAAAGTGTATCTGCACATTCCATAGTACCTCTTCTGTGTGAAATAAGTATGAACTGTGTTTTATCTTTATATTTTTCAAGGTATTGGGCAAATCTGTAAACATTTACTTCATCCAGTGCAGCCTCTACCTCATCAAACAAACAAAATGGTAATGGATTAAGAGAAAGCACGGAAAATAAAAGAGCAGTTGCAGTAAAAGCTTTTTCTCCGCCTGATAAAAGAGATATACTCTCTAATTTTTTTCCAGGTGGCTGTACTTCTATTTCTATCGGACTTTCAAGTAAATTATCAGGCTCTGTTAATTTTAAGTTTGCCTGACCTCCACCAAAAAGTTCTGTAAAAGTATTTTTAAACTTTTCATTTATCAAAGCAAATTTTTCTTTAAATTCTCTTTTCATTATAGTTGTCATTTCTTCTATAATTCCATTCAAATCTGCTTTTGCCTTTTCCAAATCATCTCTTTGTGAAGTTAAGAAAGTAAATCTTTCATTCACTTCTTCATATTCTTTTATAGCATCTGTATTAACAGCACCCATATTTTTTATCTTATTTTTGTATAAATTTATTTTTTTAGTTTCTTCTTCTATATCTATTTCGTCAGTATTTACATTTTCCAAAGCCTGTGTATAGCTTATTTCATACTGTTCCCACATAAGAGAAGTATCTTCTTCTATTTCTTCTCGGTTCTTTTCTATCTTATTTCTAATATCACTGTCCTTTTTCTCGTACACTACTATCTCTTCATTTTTTTGTTTTTGTTTTTCACTTAATTCTTCTGCTTCCTTTTCTATTTTTTCTTTTTCTTCCTTTATTTTTTCACTTTCTTCTCCAACTCCGGATAAAGAATCCTTAGCTTGCTTTATTTGCTCCTTTTTGAACTCTATGTCCTCTTTTAAGGACTCGTTATTTTCATAAAGCTCTTCTATTTTTTCTTCTTTTTTATTCATCAAAGCTATGTATTCTTCCTGTTCGTTAAGAAGTGATTTCTGGCTTTCTGTTTCATCAAAAATTGCACGGTTTATATAATTAAGATAGGCTCTTTTTTCATTTAATTCATTTAAGCCTTCTTTTTCTTTATCCACTTCTTTTGAAATATTAGAAATTATTCCTCTTAAATCAAGTATTTCATTATCTATTTTTCTTATTTTATCGGAATATTTTTCTATTTCCTTTTTCATTTCTTCAATACTTGCATTTTTAGACATGAATCCTGATTGTTTTAAAATGTTTCCGCCTACAATAGCACCGCCGGCTCTGAAAATTTCTCCGTCTAAAGTTACAATACGAAATTCATTTTTATATTTTCTTGAAATAAATCTCGCATTCTCATAATTATCTACTATTATAGTTTTGCCAAGTAAAGAAGAAACAACACCTTTAAATTTTTCATCAAATTCAAGTAAATCTACTGCCTTACCTATAACACCTTTTTCTTTTATGGCATCTGAAAAATCATAAGTCTGCTCTTTTATAACTGCTCTTGGTAAAAAAGTTACTCTACCTAAATTATTTCTTTTTAAGAATGATATTATTTTTTTAGCATCTTCTTCATCTTCAACAACAATGTTTTGTAATGAACCACTTAAAACAGCATCAAAAGCAAGTGCATTTTCTTTGTTTGATTTTATTATATCAGCCAAAGTACCATATATATTTACTTCTTTTATATATCCTTTATTAACTGCATTCAACGCTTCTTTTACAGATTTTTGGTAACCCTCATAATTTTTTTCTATATCGCTAAGGTATTTAATATTACCTTCTTTTGTATTTTTCTCAATTAAAATCTGTGTTTTTTCTTTTTCTTTTTCATTTACTTCGTTATTTTTTTCAACTATTTTATTTTCTTTATTTTTTATACTTTCCAATGCATCGTCGTATAATTTTATTTCTTTTTCTATTT
>JAZRFJ010000033.1:0-54542 GCA_045661305.1 Clostridia bacterium
ATAAAATTTAGTGCAGTAAAGGAAACTGCGATAAAATATAATATCCCTGTATATCAGCCTGAAAATTTAAAGGAAGAAAATTTTGGTGAGATTTTAAGAAACGAAAATCCCGATATGATAGTGGTTGTTGCATACGGAAAAATTTTGCCGAAATATGTACTTTCTTATCCTAAATATCATTGTATAAATGTTCATGCATCAATTTTGCCTAAATACAGAGGCTCAGCACCTATTCAATATGCAGTTATGATGGGCGAGAAAGAAAGCGGAGTAACAACAATGCTTATGAATGAGGGGCTTGATACAGGCGATATTTTATGTGTTAAAAAGGTTGAAATAACAGATGATGAAACCTGCGGAACACTTCACGATAAGCTTGCAGTTGTTGGATATGACACTTTGAAATACACGATTGAAAATATTGATACAATTACACCTATCCCGCAAAATGATAATGAAATGACTTATGCACCGCCGATTAAAAAGGAAGAAACTATTATAGATTTCTCAAATGATGTTAAAGATGTGTATAATAAGATAAGAGGGTTTTATCCTTTCCCTGGCACAAGCTTTAAGGTAGAAGACAGAAGCTATAAAATTCACAAATCAGAAATTTATTCTTACGAGGATAAAGGGGAATACGGAAAAATTATTGAGTTTTCTAAAGATAAGCTTTTAATATCTGCTAAAGGCGGAATAATAAATATAACTGAGCTTCAGCCTCAGGGAAAGAAAAAAATGTCAATAAGAGATTTTTATAACGGTAATAAAACTGTTTAAGGAGCGAAAAGAGTATGTTTTACGGATTTGATATATATTATGTAATTTTAGTTCTTCCTGCAATATTACTTTCACTTTGGGCACAGGCAAGAGTAAGCTCAACTTTTAAAAAATATCAAAAGCACCTTTCCCAAAGAAGAATGACAGGGTATGACGCCGCAAGAAGAATACTTGATTCAAACGGACTTTCACATATTAAAATAGAGCATATTCAGGGAAATCTCACAGACCATTATGACCCAAGAGCTAATATCATAAGACTTTCTGACGGTGTTTATAACTCACAGTCTATTGCCGCTATGGGAGTTGCTGCCCACGAGGCAGGTCATGCAGTTCAGCACAGTGTAGGATATATGCCGATAAAACTCAGAAACACTGTTCTTCCCGTTGCAAATATAGGCTCACATCTTTCAATTCCACTTGCTTTTTTAGGCTTTTTTCTCGGTATTGAAAGCTTGGTAAGCTTTGGAATTATTTTATTTGGTGCAGTTGTTTTGTTCCAGATTGTAACACTTCCTGTTGAATTTAATGCTTCAAGCAGGGCAGTTGATACACTCTTTTCTTCAGGGTTAATTGCGGAAGATGAGAAAAGAGGCGTAAAAAAGGTTTTAGGTGCTGCGGCACTCACCTATGTAGCAGCGGCATTAACATCGCTTATGAACTTATTAAGACTTATCCTTTTATTTGGCGGAAGAAGAAATAATGATTAATAGTAAAGAAAAAAACGAAAAAAACAGGAATTTAAGAAAAGAAGCTTATTTAATTCTTATGGAGTATGAAAAAGAGAGAACTTACCTTAATCTTCTTTTGAAAAATAAGCTTGACGGTGCAGGCTCAAACAATGCTTTTGTTACAGAGCTTGTTTACGGTGTCGTAAGATATAAGCGTTTTTTAGATTATAAAATAGAAAAGTATTCAAGCATTAAGCTTAAAAAAATTAGCCTCAGTGTTCTTGTTATTTTAAGAATGGGACTTTATCAGCTTTACTTTATGGACTCAGTTCCTGACTTTGCACTTATTAACGAAAGTGTGAAATTGTGCGAAAAGGTGCAATATAAATCAAAAGGCTATGTTAATGCAATTTTGAGAAAAGCAGTAGTGGAAAAGGACGCAGAAGAAAAAAATATTTCCTGGGAAATTAAATATTCTTTTACTGATGAAATGTTTAGAGAAATAAAATCGCAGTATAGAGAAAAAACAGAAAGTATTTTAAAAAATCTTAATGAAAAGAAGCCTTCTTCAATAAGAATAAATAAATTAACGACTGATAAAGAAGAATTTTTGTCACTTGTAAAAAATGAAAATATTTATGAGAAAAACTCCTTTTTGTTTTTGAAAGGGAGCATTGATAAAGAGCTTTACGACAGGGGATTTTATACTGTGCAAAGTATTTCCTCGCAGATGTGTGTTAATGTACTTAACCCTAAAAAAGACGAAAATATAATTGATATGTGCTGTGCCCCGGGCGGAAAAACTGCATATATTGCTGAACTTATGGAAAACACAGGAAAAATATCAGCATTTGAATTTTATGAACACAGATCCCTATTAACCAAAAAGAATTTGGAAAGACTTTCGGTTACAAATGCTGATGTTTTCTGCGCGGATGCAACAGAATTTAATAGTATTTATGAAAATACTGCCGATAAAATTTTATGCGATGTTCCATGCTCAGGCTGGGGTGTTATAGGCGGAAAGCCTGATATAAAATGGAGAGAAGAAAATATAGTTGAGCTTATAGAAATACAGAAAAAAATTCTTTTTAATGCGTCTAAATATGTAAAAAAAGATGGAACTATTGTATATTCTACTTGTACAATAAACAAAAATGAAAACGAAAATGTTATAAATAGCTTTTTAGAGGAGAATAAAAATTTTGAGCTTTCGGAATTTAATGTATCTTCTGATGATGGCGAAATTAAATCAAACGGAATGTTATCTATTTTGCCCGATGAAACTAAAATAGGGTTTTTTATTGCCAAGCTACATAGGAAGGAATAATAAAAATTATGGAGAAAAAATACGAATTATGGGATAAAAACCAAGAGGACACATGCGGATATTGTGTATATGGAAAAAGAATGGCTGACGGTGAGCATATTATCTGTTCAAAAAAGAAAAATATATTCGATTTTTCACATTCCTGCCGTAAATTTCAGTTTGATATAATGAAAAAGGAAGTAAGACGAGCAAAAAAGCCTGATTTTTCAAAATTTTCAGCAAGTGATTTTAAGATATAGTTAATTATTTTAAAAAAATTAGAAAAAATTTCAAAAAATACCCAAAATTTTTCAAAAAAGCTTGATTTTTTTAAAAATATATGATATTATATATTACTGGAAATAGGAGCGGTCCTCTTACAGCAAAGGTGCATTTGCGATATTCTTTCGTCGTAAAAGAGGCTTTGAAATAGGTTTTAATGCCAAGTCATCTTTTAAAAAACTGTAAAGAACGCTTGTCAATGAAAGGGGATTCTAAATGACAATTTTAGAAGCAATTACACAGGAACAGATTAGAACAGACATTCCAAGAATTCAGATTGGTGATACTGTTGAAGTTTATGTGAAAGTAAAAGAAGGTGCCAAAGAAAGAATACAGAAGTATGAAGGCACAGTAATCAAGAAAAAAGGCGGCGGAATTCAGGCTACATTTACCGTTAGAAGATTATCTTCAGGTATCGGCGTTGAAAGAACTTTCCCTGTTAACTCACCTATAATCGACAAGGTTGTAGTTGTAAGACACGGTAAAGTAAGAAGAGCTAAACTCTTCTACTTACGCTCAAGAGTTGGTAAAGCTGCAAAAGTTAAAGAAAGACTTTAATTTTTTAAGAAAGACACGGTTTAGATTATTCCGTGTCTTTTTTAAAACTTTTATATTTTATTATTTATAGGTGAACAATATGGAAAACAATATCGAAAAAAAAGAGAAATTAAGAGATAAAATAGAGGGCAGAAACCCTGTTTTAGAAGCATTAAAAGC
The DNA here is from genome assembly GCA_045661305.1 of Clostridia bacterium. GTDB lineage: Bacteria > Bacillota > Clostridia > UMGS1840 > UMGS1840 > UMGS1840. The sequence continues at coordinate 3,760 of JAZRFJ010000033.1, forward strand.
AGACAGAGAAATTGATAAAATATATGTTCAAAATCATTTCAAAGACCCCATTTTATATGAAATTGTCAAGCTTGCAAACGAAAAGAAAATCCCTGTTTCAAGAGTTGAAAAGGGAAAGCTTGACCATTTAAGCCATGTAAAAAATCATCAGGGTGTTATTGCATCTGTTTCAATGACTACTTATGTAACAGTTGATGATATTTTAAATAATGCTTATGAGAACAAAAGAAATCCTTTTATTGTTATTTTAGATGGAATAGAGGACACACAGAATTTAGGTGCAATAATAAGGTCATGCGAATGTGCAGGCTGTGACGGTGTTATTATTCCAAAAAGAAGAGCTGCGGGCGTAAACAGCGGTGCATATAAGGCTTCTGCAGGTGCAGTTAATTATATGAAGGTTGCAAGAGTGACTAATATTAATCAGACTATAAGATACTTAAAGGAGCAGGGTGTACTTATTTTGGGAACTGACGCAAGTGCCAATATGTCATATAAAGACCCTGACCTTACAGTTCCGCTTGCAATCGTAATCGGCTCTGAGGGAAAAGGAATGGCAGAGCATACTATAAAGGAATGTGATACGCTTATCAGTATCCCTATTTTAGGACATGTTAATTCGCTTAACGCTTCTGTAAGTGCGGGGATAATAATATACGAAGCACTCGACCAGCGTTTAAAGAGGGGATGTTAAAAAAGTCCAGACCGCAAAAAAATCGTAAAAATATGAAAAAAATACAAAAAAGTATTTACAAATGGGAAAAAATGTGTTATAATTTTAATGCTGTCTTCTTAGTGAAAGGATAAAGCTTCAAAAAGAAGCATATCTCTGACCTTTTGCTCAGGAGTCAAGTAATAAAAATTAAAAGGAGATTTTTCAAAAATGATGAAAGACAGAAAACAGGAAATTATCGACACTTACAAAATTCACCCAACTGACACAGGCTCACCTGAAGTACAGATTGCACTTCTTACTGAAAGAATCAATCACTTAAATGAGCATCTCAGAGTGAACAAAAATGACCACCACTCAAGAAGAGGACTTCTCAAAATGGTTGGTCAGAGAAAAGGACTTCTTGCTTACCTTACAAAAACTGATATCGAAAGATACAGAGCTATTATTGAAAAGTTAGGCTTAAGAAAGTAATTTTGGCATATTTGGGGCAGGTTGATGAAACTATTCAGCTTGCCTTTTATGTTATTTTTTGTAAAAATAAAAAAGTAATAAAATGAAAAAATAAAAAAGAGGTTAGGGGATAGCAGTTGAAAAGGCGGACAAGCTACAAATTAAAATGTCTTTCTTTTCAAATGCTATATCCCAAAAACCTTTTATATAAAAATTAAAAGGAGAAAACAAAATGAACAATTTAAAAACTTTTGAAACAACCTTTGCAGGAAGACCGCTTGTTGTTGAAACAGGTAAAATGGCAACACTTGCAAACGGTTCATGTCTTGTAAGATACGGCGATACCGTTGTAATGGTTAATATTACAGCTTCAAAAGAGCCAAGAGAGGGAATTGACTTTTTTCCGCTTTCAGTAGACTATGAAGAAAAATTATATTCAGTTGGTAAAATTCCTGGCGGATTTTTAAAGCGTGAGGGAAAACCAAGCGATAAAGCTATCCTTGCTTCCCGTGTTATCGACAGACCGATAAGACCGCTTTTCCCTAAAGATTTGAGGAACGATGTTGTTGTTGTTGCAACAGTTTTGTCTGTTGAACAGGATAACGACCCACAGATTGCAGCTTTCTTAGGAACGGCAATTTCTCTTGCTATTTCTGATATTCCGTTTAATGGCCCTGTTGCTTCTGTAAGCGTTGGTCTTGTTGACGGTGAACTTGTTATTAATCCTACAAGTGAGCAGAGAGCTGTTTCTGACCTTGACCTCACAGTTGCAGGAACACTTTCAAAAATCGTTATGATTGAAGCAGGTGCTAATCAGGTACCTGAAGATAAGATGCTTGAGGCTATAAAGCTTGGTCATGTTGAAATTAAGAAAATGTGCGAGTTTATAAACTCAATCCAGGCAGAAATCGGTAAACCTAAATTTTCTTATGCTTCATGCGATGTTGACCATGATTTGTATGATAAGATTTCTGATATGGCAAAAGCAAAAATGGAAAAAGCACTTGATGAGCCATTTAAGCCTACAAGAGATGACAATGTAAATGCTGTTTGCAAGGAAGTAAAAGAATTTTTTAAAGATGACGAAACAGTTGACGGTGCAATGGTTGGAGAATGTTTATATAAACTCCAGAAAAGCATCGTAAGAGAATGGCTCATAAAAGGTAAGCGTGTTGACGGCAGAGGAATGGACGACATCAGAGAATTAAGTGCTGAAGTTGGTATTTTACCGCGTACACACGGTACAGGCTTATTCACAAGAGGTCTTACTCAGGTGCTTACAGTAGCAACATTGGGTGCTATAAACGAACAGCAGTTCTTAGATGGTATAGATGAAGAAGAAAACAAACGCTATATGCATCAGTACAACTTCCCATCATATTCTGTTGGTGAAGCCCGTCCGTCAAGAGGACCTGGAAGAAGAGAAATTGGACACGGTGCTTTGGCTGAAAGAGCGCTTGTTCCTGTTATCCCATCAAAAGAAGAATTCCCTTATTCATACAGACTTGTGTCAGAAGTGTTAAGCTCAAACGGCTCTACTTCTCAGGGAAGTATCTGCGGAAGTACACTTGCACTTATGGATGCAGGCGTTCCGATTAAAGCTCCTGTTGCAGGTATTTCAACAGGTCTTGTAACATGGGACGAGGGCAGACAGCATAAAGTATTTATGGATTTACAGGGTATAGAAGACTTCTTTGGAGATATGGACTTTAAGGTAGGCGGTACTGAGAAAGGTATCACAGCTATTCAGGTGGATATCAAAATTGACGGTCTTACCTATGATATTATTGAAGAAGCATTTGAAATCACAAGACGCGGAAGACTTAAAATATTAAATGAAGTTATGCTTCCTTGTATTTCTGCACCAAGAGAAAATGTTTCAAAATATGCTCCAAAGATGCTTACTCTTAAAATTGATGTTGAAAAAATCAGAGATGTTATCGGGCCTGGCGGAAAAGTTATTCAGAAGATTGTTGCTGAAACAGGTGCAAAAATTGATATTGAAGAAGACGGAAGTGTATTTATCAGCGCTGTTGACAGCGAAAAAGCAGATATGGCTTTAGCACAGATTAATGCTATCGTAAAAGACCCCGAAGTTGGAGAAATTTACAGAGGTAAGGTTACAAGACTTATGACATTTGGTGCATTTGTTGAGCTTCTCCCTGGAAAAGAAGGTATGTGCCACATTTCACAGCTTGATTTAAAACGTGTTGAAAAGGTTGAAGATGTTGTTTCAGTTGGTGACGAAATCATGGTTAAAGTAGTTGAAATCGATGAAAAGGGAAGAGTAAACCTTTCAAGAAAAGCTGCACTTTTAGGTGAGTAATTTTAAAAATCACAAAATTTGATAGAATGGATGTGCATTTGATGTGCACATCCATTTTTTACTGCGTTTTTGCAAGATTTTTAATTAGGAAATTCAAAAAAAACACAAAAAAAGAATATTAATTGCAAAAATATCAATATATGCATATTTTTTGAAAGTTTACTACAATATTTATGCAAAAGTTGACAATATTTTAACAATCAAGGTGAAAAAATGAAAAAGCCTTTACTTTTATATAAAAATATGTTAAAATATGGTATGTTCTCTAATAAACTACAAAATTATTCAGAGAAGCAGAAAGAGAGGAAAAAAATATGAACACATTTTTAAAGGCAGCTCCGTTTTTGGTGCTTTTATGTGCAATTATTGCACTTGTATACTCAGCTATACAGTTTTTTAGTGTAAAATCAAAGCCTGAGGGTACGGAAACAATGGCAAACATTGCACTTAAAATAAGAAAGGGAGCAATGGCTTATCTTAAAAGACAGTATAAAACAGTAGGTATATTTTTTGCAATAATGTTTGTTTTACTATTTGTTCTTGCATTTAAAGGATTTTTGACAATATATGTTCCATTTGCATTTGTTACAGGCGGACTTTTCTCTGCACTTTCAGGATTTATCGGAATGAAAATTGCAACATATGCAAACTCCAGAACTGCTAACGGTGCAAGAGAGGGACTTAATAAAGGACTTAAAATTGCGTTTGCATCAGGTTCTGTAATGGGACTTACAGTTGTAGGACTTGGTCTTTTAGATATAAGTATTTGGTTTATTTTATTACAATATGTATTTAAGCTTGACACAGAAGCTACAATGGCGGCTATGCTTACATTTGGTATGGGTGCAAGCTCGATGGCACTTTTTGCCCGTGTTGGCGGCGGAATATTTACAAAGGCTGCCGATGTAGGTGCTGACCTTGTTGGTAAGGTTGAAGCTGGAATTCCTGAAGATGACCCAAGAAATCCTGCTTGTATTGCTGATAATGTTGGTGATAATGTTGGTGATGTTGCAGGTATGGGTGCAGACCTTTATGAGTCATATGTAGGCTCTGTTATTTCCTGCGGTGCTCTTGCTTCAGCAGCAGGTCTTGGCTTTAATGGAATTATTATTCCTATGCTTATTGCTGCAATTGGTATTATTGCTTCAATTATAGGAACTTTCTTTATAAGCACAAAAGAAAACGCTACACAGCGTAATTTGCTTGCGTCACTCCGAAAAGGTACTTATGTTTCAAGTGTTCTTGCAGCAATAGGTGCGGCCTTACTTGTATATACAATTCTTCCTGAAAATACCGGGGTTTTCTGGGCTGTAATTTCAGGACTTGTTGCTGGTGTTCTTATCGGATTTTTCACAGAGTATTATACATCAGATACATATAAACCAACACAAAAGCTTTCTTCATCTTCACAGACAGGAAGTGCTACAATTATAATTGACGGACTTGCTCTTGGTATGCTTTCAACTGCAATTCCCGTTATAATAATTGGAATTAGTGTTCTTTTCAGTTATTATATTTCAGGTGGTACCCAAAGCTTTGCTATGGGACTTTACGGCGTAAGTATTTCTGCTGTTGGTATGCTTTCAACACTTGGTATTACTCTTGCAACTGATGCTTACGGACCTGTTGCTGATAATGCAGGCGGTATTGCTGAAATGTCAGGTCTTCCTAAAGAAGTAAGAGAAAGAACAGATGCTCTTGATTCTTTGGGAAATACAACTGCTGCAACAGGAAAAGGCTTTGCTATTGGCTCTGCAGCATTAACAGCACTTGCATTAATAGTTTCATACACAGATAAGGTAGAATCCATTGACCCTGATGCACTTAATCTTACACTTACAAATCCACCTGTTCTTATCGGTCTTTTTATCGGTGCAATGCTTCCGTTCTTGTTTTCTGCATTTACAATGCAGGCTGTTGGAAGAGCTGCACAGAAAATAGTTGTTGAAGTAAGAAGACAGTTTAAGGAAATAACAGGTCTTATGGACGGAAAAGCAGAAGCCGATTATGAAACATGTATAGATATCTGTACAAAATCTTCTTTAAAAGAAATGATTCTTCCGGCAGCACTTGGTATAGTTTCACCTATAATAGTTGGTCTTATATTAGGTGTAAACGGTGTTGTAGGAATGCTTGCAGGCTCTTTGGTAAGCGGATTTGTTCTTGCTATAATGATGTCAAATTCAGGCGGAAGCTGGGATAATGCAAAAAAATATATTGAAGCCGGAAACTTTGGCGGAAAAGGCTCAGAGGGACATAAAGCAGCTGTTGTTGGTGATACAGTAGGTGACCCATTCAAAGATACAGCAGGACCGTCAGTTAATATTCTTATTAAGTTACTTAGCATGGTTTCAATCGTATTTGCAACAATAGTTGTAGCTTTCTCAATTCTTTAATAAAATATTGATAAATTTTAAAAAAGTCATATTCCAAAAATTTTGGAATATGACTTTTTCATTATAAAAATTATTTATGCTTTAAAATCTTCGGGTCTCTCAGTATCTTTATTGAAGTGATAGATAATAGCATCAACACTTCTTTTAGAAGCAAGACCATCACCGTATGGATTAACTGCTTTTGCCATACTGTCATAAGCTTCTTTATCTGTAAGTAAGGTTTTAGCCATATTATATATGTCATCTTCAATAACGCCTGCAAGCTTAACAGTACCGGCAACAACTGCCTCGGGTCTTTCTGTTTCGTGTCTTAATACGAGTACAGGTTTTCCAAGCGAGGGTGCTTCTTCCTGAAGACCGCCTGAGTCTGTCATAACCATGTATGCTCTATCCATAAGATTATGAAGCTCGCAAACATCAACAGGGTCAATAAGATGAACATTATCTAAATCGGAAAGTGTAGAAAATGCAACTTCTCTTACAGCAGGATTAAGATGAACAGGATAAACGACCTCTACATCATCAGAAAATTCAAGTGCAATCTTTTCCAGTGCATTGCAGATGTTCTGAAGAGGTTCACCAAGATTTTCTCTTCTGTGAGCTGTAACAACAATTACTTTTTTGTTGTAATCAAGTTTTTTCAGAACATCGTCATTAAATACATAGTTATCTTTTACAGTTGTTTTAAGTGCATCAATAACAGTATTTCCCGTTATAAAAATGTTTTCTTCTTTAACACCCTCATTAAGCAGATTTTTTTTGTTCTGAATGGTAGGTGAGAAGTGAAGTGAAGAAATCTGACCTGTAAGCTTTCTGTTCATTTCTTCAGGGAATGGAGAATAAATATCATAGGTTCTGAGTCCCGCTTCAATATGACCGACAGCAACCTGGTTATAGAAAGCTGCCAAAGCACCCGCAAAGGTTGTTGTTGTATCACCGTGTACAAGAACAATATCAGGTTTTTCTTTTCCTATTATATCATATAATCCTGTAAGTACATTTGAAGTAATATCGACAAGTGTCTGTCTGCTTTTCATGATATTGAGGTCGTAATCAGGTTTGATGTCAAAAATTTCAAGCACCTGGTCAAGCATTTGTCTGTGCTGTGCAGTAACAGCAACAATAGACTCGATTTCTTCACGGCTTTCCAACTCTTTAACAAGCGGGGCCATCTTTATAGCTTCCGGTCTTGTGCCGAAAACTGTTATAACCTTTATTTTTTTCATAAAAACTCCTTTTTAGTCGTTATCTTTATTCAGATTATCAAAAAAATCACTTTCGCAATCTTTGTTGTGTACATAGAATTTTATTGCAAATAAATATACTATCGAAACAATAAGCATAAGGCACATACGCTTCCAGCCCTCTGTAACCCAGACTATTGATGTAAGGGATAAAAGACCTGATATGCTGCAAAGAATACCGACTGCCTCTCTTTGAGAAAAACCCTTGTCCACAAGTCTGTGATGAAGGTGTGACCTGTCAGGAGCCATAATCGGTTTTTTATGAATAATTCTTCTTAGTATTGCAAAGCTTGTATCAAAAATCGGAAGTCCGAGAACTATAAACGGAATAAGGAAATTTATTGCCGCATAGCTTTTGAAAAATCCGTCAACAGATAATGTAGCAAGCATATAGCCTAAAAAAAGCGCTCCGGTATCACCCATGAAAATTTTTGCCGGATTCATATTGTAAGGTAAAAATCCGAGCGTTGCACCTGCAATAGCAGCAAGCGGTATGATAGTAACGGCATTTCCTGTTGATAATGCTACAATAACAAGGCATATAGATGATATTGCCGCAATTCCTCCAGCTAAACCGTCAAGACCGTCAATAAGATTAAGTGCATTTGTAAGACCTATTATCCATATAATTGTAATAGGTATTGACAGCGAACCAAGCATCATAAGTGCTTTATCTGAAAAAAAGTTCGGGTTTGTCAAAAACTCAATCTTAAGTCCCAGACAAACGGGAATAACCGCTGCAATAAGCTGAAAAAGAAGTTTTACGGATGCTCTTATCGTATATTTATCATCTATTATTCCTGTAATAACCAAAATAGTTGCACCTATAAGAATGCCAAGATGCTTAATCTCGATTGTAGGTGTAAAACACAGATAGCTTACAAGAAAACCGAAGAAGATAGATAATCCGCCCATTCTTGGAACAGGAGTTTTATGCATTCTTCTTTCGTCTTTCGGAACATCTACTGCACCTATTTTAAATGCAATAAGACGCACAACAGGAATAGACATATAGGAAATAAAAAGTGCAACTGCAAGGCTTAATAACATTAAATTTTTACTATCCACTTTTCTTCACACAAATTCCTTTCGTACTTTTCTTTTTTCTTTCTTTATTTATTGTTCCTATTCTTCTTCCAAAGCATCTGAAAGCCAGAATTCAGCAATATCAAGAGCTTTATACATTCCTTCTCTTTCAACCTGTTTTACAATTCTTTCTTTTCCGCCAGTATTGGTTTGCAGAGAAATTGTGATTTTTGATGTTATATCATATTCGCCTGTTTTTTCTGTGCCTGTAATATTCATCATTACAACATAGTTGTCTTCGGGATTGCCGTAATAAATTATATTATCCTTTCTTACAAGCATTTTACCCTTGTAAGTAAGGTATTTCTTTTCTTCTGCCACTTTGAAAAATCCTTTCTTTAATTTTTTATTATCTGAAGATACACTGGTCTCTTCCAGGACCTACTCCTATAATAGAAACTTTTGTATCAAGAAGTTCTTCAATTCTTAAAATATAATTTTTTGCATTTTCGGGGAGCTTGTCAAATTCTTTGATATCTGAAATATCCCCGTCAAAGCCAGGAAGAGTTTCATAAATCGGCTCACAGCCTTCAAGCTCTTCGATTGAGGCAGGGAAGTCGTTTATGATTTCGCCGTTTTTCTTATAAGCAACACAAACCTTTAAATCACCTATACCTGATAATGTATCAAGCTTATTAAGAGCAATTTCAGTAAGTGAATTTACTCTTACAGAGAATTTCATAATTACAGCGTCAAACCAACCGCATCTTCTCGGTCTTCCTGTTACAGTTCCGAACTCAAAGCCTTTTTCTCTTATTGTGTCACCTGTTTTATCAAAAAGCTCTGTCGGGAAAGGACCTTTTCCTACACGGGTAGTATATGATTTACAAACACCGATACACGAATCAATCATTGTAGGTCCGATGCCTGCACCTATACAAAATCCTCCTGCAACAGGGTGAGATGATGTAACAAACGGATAAGTACCCATATCGAGGTCTAAAAGTGTAGCCTGTGCACCCTCGAAAAGAACTTTTTTGTTTTGTTTTATTGCGTCATACACTAAAACTGTTGTGTCGCATACAAATTTTGAAAGCTTCTTTGCATATGCACTGTATTCTTCAAAAATTTCAGCAGCACTCATTTCAGCCCCGCCATAAACTTTTGTCATAATTGCGTTTTTAAGCGGTAAAACATTATTAAGCTTCTTTCTGAAAATTTCTTCATCAATAAGGTCACACATTCTTATACCGCTTCTTTCAGCTTTGTCCATATAACAAGGACCTATACCGCTTTTTGTTGTACCGATTTTTGCGTCGCCTCTCATATTTTCAGAAAGCTCATCAAGAGCGATGTGATAAGGCATAATAATATGTGCACGCTTGTCTATTTTAAGATTGTCAACACTTATTCCTTTTGAAACAAAACCTTCAATTTCTCCTAAAAGAACTTTCGGGTCAATTACAACACCGTTTCCGATAATACAAAGTGTATTTTTGTTTAAGATACCTGATGGAATAAGACGAAGCTTATAGGTAACACCGTCAGCCTTTATAGTATGACCTGCGTTGTTACCGCCTTGTGCTCTTACTACAACATCAGACTGTGTTGCATATACATCGATAATTTTACCTTTTCCCTCGTCGCCCCACTGTGTACCGATAACTACTTTACTTGACATTTTCTTCAATTCCTTCCGTTATAACCTATTTAAACAGTCTTTTCTTTTTCTTCCAAAAACTTGTTCATTTTTTCTATAAGCTCGTCGCAGTCTGTAGCGTGTACCATGCAAGCTTCCTCAATTGTTTCACCGCTTGCAGCAGGACAGCCTAAGCAGTGCATTCCTATTGCGAAGAAAAAAGGTGCAAGTTCAGCATCAACTTTTAAAACATCTGCGATTATCATATCTTTTGTTATTTTTTTCATAGTCAAAATCTCCTTGTACATTTTTGTTATATTCATACTTTAGTATTATAACACTAAATACCAAAAAAAGTCAAGCAAATATATAAAAAAATAACATTTTATTGTGATAAAATATAAATTTGTCGATGATTTGCTTGACATAAAACTGTTTTTGTGATAAAATGACAAAGATAGGATTTTTCGGAGGTGAATTTTATTAACAGATTTTTTACTGATGAAGATATAAAAGACAATCGTCTTCTTATAAAGGGGGACGAGGTGCACCATATAAAAAATGTCCTTAAATTAAAGGAAAATGAAAAAGTATGCTGTGTTAAAGGCAGTATGGAATACATACTTCGTATAATAGAGTTTACAAAGGAGACTGTGCTGTTTGAGGTTGTAGACAAAGTTGAGAGTGAAAGCGAAAATAAATTTTCGGTTACACTTTTTCAGGCAACACCAAAAGGCGATAAAGCTGATTTTATAATTGAAAAAGCAACAGAGGCAGGAGCAAATGCTGTTTATATTATAAATACATTAAGAAGTGTTGCTAAGATAACAAAAGAAAATATGAGAAAAAAGCAGGAGCGTTTTTCAAAAATTTCCGAATCTGCAGCTTGCCAGTCGGGCCGTGTTGTTATCCCTGAAGTTAAATGCTTTTTAAAGCTTTCGGAAGTTGATTTTTCAGATTTCGACCTTCTTATTCTTTGCTATGAGGATGAAGATAAAACTACTTTGAAAGAAGTTCTTTCAAAAAACAAGGATAAGAAAAAAATCGGTGTGTTTATAGGGCCTGAGGGCGGTATTGATGAGAGTGAGGTTTCATACCTGATGGAAAAAGGGTTTTTGTGTGCTTCGCTCGGAAAACGAATTTTAAGATGTGAAACTGCAGGTCTTTATACACTTAGTAATATTAATTATGAGCTGTCGGAATGACAGTGTAAAAACAGTTTAAAATTTAAAAATATATGATTTTGTAAGAAAGAAAGGATTATTAAAATGAAAAAAGAATTTACAAAATTAACAAAACAACAAAAAGAAAAAATTGAAAACAAAATGCTCACAAACTTCACTGTTGCACTTGGCTCAATCATGGTGCTTCTTTATCTTATGAACTGGTTCCAGGGTGCAAAGGGATTCCAGATTGCTGCGGAAGTTGCAACATATATTTTTGTAGTTGGTTTTATCGGTCTTGCAGTTCTTTTTAAACTCAAGTCAAACAAATATAAGAAAGAAAATGTTTCAGACAAAGCTAAAAAATTCAATAACTGGTTTATTTTCACAGTTGTTGGTGCAGTTGTTTCTTTCCTTGTTTATCCAAGCAGAATTTTAGGACTTATTAAATTAAGTGTTGTTGATGACAAGGTTATAAACGGACTTAGACTTTTCGGACTTGCACCACTTGCTACAAGACTTCTTATATTTATAATCCTTATAGCTGTTTATACGCTTGCCGTAATGATTTACTGGAGCGTATATCTTCACAAGTCACACAAAGCGTCACTTAACAAAGGAAAAAACAAATAATATTACAGTATAATTTAGGGAGATGTCAGCTATGTTAAATAAAGATAAAACTATGGAAGCTATTGTTTCACTTTGTAAATCAAGAGGATTTGTATATCCGGGAAGTGAAATTTACGGCGGTCTTTCAAATACATGGGATTACGGTCCTTTAGGTGTTGAGTTTAAAAATAATGTAAAAAAAGCATGGTGGAAAAAATTTGTTTATGAAATTCCGCAGAATGTAGGTCTTGATGCTGCTATTCTTATGAATCCAAAGGCTTGGGTTGCAAGCGGTCATGTTGGCGGATTTTCTGACCCTTTGATGGATTGTAAGGCTTGTAAAACTAGACACAGAGCAGACAAGCTTATTGAGGATACAGGAGTAAATCCTGCAGGTTGGTCAAATGAACAGATGAGCGAATATATAAAGGAAAATAATATTACCTGTCCTGATTGCGGAGCAAATGATTTTACTGATATAAGAAAGTTCAATCTTATGTTCAAGACTTTTCAGGGTGTAACTGAAGATGCAAAATCTGAAATTTATTTAAGACCTGAAACAGCACAGGGTATATTTGTAAACTTTAAATCTATCGCAAGAACAACAAGAAAGAAAATTCCGTTTGGTGTTTGTCAGATTGGTAAATCTTTCCGTAATGAAATTACACCCGGTAACTTTACTTTCAGAACAAGAGAATTTGAGCAGATGGAACTTGAATTTTTCTGTAAGCCTGGCACAGACCTTGAATGGTTCGCATTCTGGAAAGAATACTGTAAAAACTTCCTCTTAAATCTTGGTATAAGAGAAGAAAATTTAAGACTCCGTGACCATGAAAAAGAGGAGCTTTCACACTATTCAAATGCTACAACTGACTTTGAATTTATGTTCCCGTTTGGTTGGGGCGAGCTTTGGGGTATTGCTGACAGAACAGACTTTGACCTTACACAGCACCAGAACCACAGCGGTGAAAACTTAGAATATATCGACCCTGTAACAAATGAAAGATATATCCCATATGTTATTGAGCCGTCACTCGGTGCTGACCGTGTTGCACTCGCATTTTTGGTTGATGCTTATGATGAGGAAAAAATCGGTGACGATGATATGAGAGTTGTTTTAAGACTTCATCCTGCACTTGCACCGTTTAAAGCAGCAGTTCTTCCGCTTTCCAAAAAGCTTTCAGATAAAGCTATGGAATTGTGCAACGAGCTTTCAAAGAAATTCAATGTTGACTTTGACGATGCAGGTTCAATAGGTAAGCGTTACAGAAGAGAAGATGAAATCGGAACACCGTTCTGTATTACTTATGACTTTGAAAGTGAAGAAGATAATTGTGTAACCTTAAGAGACCGTGACACTATGGAGCAGATTAGACTTCCTATTGCAGAAGTTGCTTCTTACATTGAACAAAGACTTGAATTTTAATAATTATCAAATGGGCTGTGACAAAATGCACAGAACGCATAAAGCATGTAAAAATCATGATAAGACTTTTTCAATATTATAATTTTGAGAAATAAACAGAAATGCTTTATGCTACGAACAAACATCATTTCTCGCTGTATACACATACAGCTTCGGGTGTCCCAAAGCTTAGCTTTGGCTCAGTTTGTCCGTTCTGCACTATTTTTTCTTCGCCCACAAAAAATGGGCTGTGAACAACCCGATTTGAAAAATCGTTTTGTCACAGCCCCTTAATATAAGTTGGAAAAATAAACTGAAAGGAAATAAATAATATGGCAGCAGTTGAAAAAAGAAAAAATCCGTTTTGGGCGATTTTATCAAATCACCTCATGTTTTCAGTTATAGGAACATTTATTGTTATGCCGCTTGCGGGCAAAGCAAAAATTATTTTTGGTGTTGCTATGTGTATTTTTTATTACATGACATTTTACGATTATTGTTTAAGAGAAGCAATTTATCATAAAAGACCCTATACAGAAATGACAGCAAGCTATAAGTATGCTTTGAAATATGCACTTATTTCAATTTTCTATGTTGCTGTTCCTGTTGTATTACTTCTTATATATGACAGCGTATTGACAAGACTTTTTTATCTTGTTATAGATTCATTTTATACGTTTACTCCTCTCTTTACATTGGGAGAAAATCTTTGTGAATTTGATTTGATTTCATTTATAATAATTGCAGCAATAAATTTTAGTTTTAGCTTTTTGGGGTATTATCACGGTATGAAAGATACCTCACTTGCCAAAATCATTAATAAGTTTGTATATGGTGGAAAACCGCCTGTAAGAAAAAAGAAAAAGTAAGGTTTGAAAAAGGAAGACATATATGGAAAAAATATTAATGGCAAAATGTGGTGAGCTTGCACTTAAAGGACTTAACAGAAACAAATTTGAAAGCAGGCTTATCAATAACATAAAAAGAAAAATAAAAGATGAGTTGAGTGACATAAATATCCGTCAGTCAGCTATATATATTTACCTTAAAGAAGAGGCAGATGTTAGAGAAACAATAGAAAAAGTAAAAAAAGTTTTCGGAATAACTTCTGTTAGTATAGTATATAAAACAGAAAAAAATATTGATGACATAAAAAAGCTTGCGTATGATATTCTAAAGGATACACTCCCTTACCACACTTTTAAGGTTGAGGCAAAAAGAGCAGATAAAAAATTTGAATTAAAATCCCCTGAAATTTGTAGGGAAGTCGGCGGACATATATTAGCCAATATAAGAAATATAAAGGTTGATGTTAAAAACCCCGATTATGTTGTAATGGTTGAAATAAGAGAAAAGAATGCTTTTGTGTATTTTGATAAAGAGGAATGTCATTGCGGACTTCCTACAGGCACAAGCGGTAAAGCAACACTTCTCTTATCAGGAGGAATTGATAGCCCTGTTGCAGGCTATATGATGGCAAAAAGGGGACTGGAACTTAATGCTGTTCATTTTTATTCCTATCCCTATACATCTGAAAGAGCGAAGAACAAGGTTATTTCTTTAGCGAAAATTTTAGGCGAATATGTGGGCAAATATAAAGTGTATGTAGTTCCTTTTACCGAAATTCAGCTTGAAATTCAAGAAAAATGCAGAGAAGATATGCTGACACTTGTTATGAGAAGATTTATGATGAAGATTTCTGAGAAAATTGCTCAGAATACTGGTAGTCGTGCTCTTATAACAGGAGAAAGCTTAGGTCAGGTTGCAAGTCAGACTATTGACAGTCTTCATGTTACAAACAGTGCTGTAAATATGCCTGTTTTCCGTCCGCTTATCGGTATGGACAAAACTGAAATAACGGCTATTTCAAGAAAAATTGAAACATTTGAAACTTCAATTCTTCCATATGAAGATTGTTGTACTGTTTTTACTCCTAAGCACCCTAAAACAAAGCCTGTTTTGGAGGAAGTTATTGCCGAGGAAAATAAGCTTGATATAGAAAAGCTTATAAACGAAGCAGTTGAAAATGTAGAGGTTATCACAATATAATAGTTGATTTAAAAGGAGCAGATGAATTTCAATGCTCCTTTTTGTGTATATTGTGTTAAATAAATTGACACTCCTTTGTTTTAGTGATATAATAAAAAAGGGAGTTGATTTTGATGAAAAAATTGAAACATAGAATTTTATCATTTTTGATTTTATTTATACTTATTTTAAATATATGTGTTTCAGCTTCTGTTTTGGGGAGCAGTCATATAGAAGAATATAAATACGAAATATCAGACGGTCTTGCTTTATATGAAAACACCTTTTTAAGTGACCAGTCGGGTGTAGGCGAACAGAGAGAGAATTATTTTCATTATATCCCAAACGAAAATACACTTCCTGTTGTTACTGTCGGAAAATATGTTTACGGCGGTGAAAATATAAATAAAATTTATGAACATTTAAAAGATAATGATATTAATGCCGTAGGAGGAATAAACGGAGATTATTTTGCACTCCAGACAGGTGTTCCAATGGGACATGCAGTTATTGATGGGAAGATTGTTACAGATGAAAATGAGCTTTTACCTGCAATAGGCTTTAAAGATGACGGAAGTGCATTTATATCGGATTATAAGCTTGATATTACCATGAAATTTGGTGAAGAAGAAGTAAGCCTTCCGTATTTTAATAAATATTTGCAAAAATGGAACTACTACCTTTTTGACAGCGACTACTACTCAAAAATTCAATCCGATAAAAAAGCTTCTTATGTTACATTTGAAATTGAAGATGGAACTGTCAAAATAGGTGAAACGATAAAAACAAAAGTAGTGAAAATCGAAAAGGATATAGAGGGCGATAAAGAATTGTATAAAAATCAGCTTGTCCTTGCGGTAACGGAAGAAGCAACTGATGAGTTAAAAGCAGGGATAGATAAATTTTATGAAGAACAGGAAGTTGAGTTTACCTTTTATACAAATGATGACGAAAAATGGAGTAAAGCAAAACATATTTTAGCCTCAAAAGCTGGTCAGCTTATAAAAAACAGCGAGGCTGTTATGACTTCAAATGATACAGCATCACCAAGAACTGCAGTAGGAATAAAAGAGGACGGCTCTGTGATTTTTTATACTATTGATGGCCGTCAGCCGGGATACAGCTACGGGCTTAGAATACCTACACTTATTAAAAGACTTCTGGAATTAGGCTGTGTTGATGCACTTAATTTAGACGGAGGCGGTTCTACAACCATTGGTGCAGTTTATGCAGGCTATGATGAAATGTCAGTTGTAAACTCTCCGTCAGAGGGAAGATTGAGAAATGATTCAACATATATATTCTTTGAAAATACTTTGAAAAAAGATGAAAACGAAAAAAAAGACGGAAAGCTTTTTGTTTATCCGTCAAATGTTAAGATACTATCAGGAAGTAAAACAAAATTTACTGTAAAAGCAACGGACAGTAGCTATTATGCGACAACGCTTCCGGAAGATATAAGCTTTTATATAGACGGAAAGAGCAAAATTACAACTGATACCGAGATTATTGCAAAAGGTGACGGAGAACAAACATTTGTTGCAAAATCAGGTGATACAGAGGCGACAGCAAAAATTTTATCGGTGGAAACACCTGATAAAATAATTGTTAAAAAAGATGAGAAAAAAATTGAAAAAATTGAGCTTTTGGTTAATGAAGAAATAGAGCTTGATGTGGAAGCGTATTATAAAAATTCTAAGCTTATTGCCGACAAAAACGCATTTTCATTTTCTGTTGGAAATGAAGAAATCTGCCAAATTGATGAAAAAGGTGTTTTTAAGCCTATAAAACCCGGAAAAACAGAGATTAAGATTTCAGTAGGGGACTATTCTTTATCAATACCCGTTAAGATAAAATCAGACGGTAGCTTAGTTGACATAGAGGAAAACTGGGCAAAGGAATATATTGAATTTCTGCATGAAAATAAGGTTGTAACAGGAGAAGAGGGGAATGACGGATATTTTTACTTCAAGCCTTTTGAACAGGTTTCAAGAAATCAGCTTGCTGTAATTCTTTCAAAGGCATTAAAGCTTGATACAGTGGAGTATAAAGATGTTGTATTGCCGTTTGAGGATAAAGGTGATATACCTTCATGGGCATATCCTCATGTTCAGGCAGTATTTTCCAAAGGAATTTTAAAAGGTGCTTTAATGGAGGATAAGCTTTATTTTAATCCTTCATCAAAAATTACAAGAGCTGAAGCTTTCACAACTGTCGGAAGAATACTTGATTTAAGCTATGAGGAAGAATGTGATTTTTTAGACCGTGAGGACATACCTGATTGGGCAAAAGAATATATTGATGCACTTTTTTATAATAAGGTAATAAACGGTTACGACGATAATACTTTAAAACCGCTTTCAAATGTTACTAAAGCTGAGCTTTCAAAAATTATTGTGAAATCTATATATAGGGAGGGATTTTGATATGAGTAAATGTACAATTCTTGTTGTGGATGACGAGGAAAGAATAAGAAAGGTTCTTTATGATTTCTTCTCTAAAAACGATTTTGATGTAAAATGTGCGAAAAACGGTGAAGAAGCTATAGATATTTTTTATTGCGGAAAAATTGACCTCGTAATACTCGATATTATGATGCCTGTTATGGATGGTTATGCAACGCTTAAGGAACTTAGAAAAATTTCAAATGTTCCTGTTATTATGCTTACTGCAAAGGCGGAGGAATATGATGTTTTAAAGGGCTATGAGCTTTGTGCTGATGAATATGTTTCAAAGCCTTTTAACTTAAAAATTCTTCTTGCCAAGGTCACTGCACTTTTGAGAAGAACATCAATACTTACAGAAGATGTACAAATCGGACAGCTTTTTTATAATAAGAGTACTTATGAGGTTAAGGTAAACGATGAAAAAATAGAGCTTACAAATAAGGAATTTGAGCTTTTGGGCTATCTTATAATGAATAAAGGAATAGTTCTTTCAAGAGATGATATTTTAAACAATGTCTGGAATTATGATTATTATGGCGATGTTCGTACAATAGATACACACATAAAAAAGCTAAGAGCAAAGCTTTTAGAGTGCGGAAGCTATATCCAGACTGTGAGAAGTGTGGGATACAAATTTGAAATTCCTGAAGAAAATTAAGGGGTGATTAATATTAAACTAAAATCATTCAGATTTAAGCTGACGCTTACATTTTTAATGGTTATATTCGTCGTATTGTTTGTTATTTTTACTATTTCCTCAACCTTTTTGCAGGAATATTATATTTACAGACAAAAAAGTGAATTTTCATCATCGTATAACGAGATATGTAATCTTATAGAAAAAGAAAATACAGATATAATGAATGAGCTTTCCCATATATGCTCCGATATGAATATAAACATCGTTCTTTGCGATAAAAATTTCAAAGAGATTTATACAAGTACAAATATGCTTAATAATCCTCTTAATGCAAATACAGTAAGAGATACATTAAAGCGTCTTCATTCTTCTGTTACAATTGATTCTTCAAAAGGATACGGAATGATGTCTTTTGAAATAGATAACAGGGGAGAAATGCTTATTTTAGTAGGAGAGCTTACTAAGGATTATTATATTTTCTTTTTTAAGCCTGTTATTCCTATTATAAGAAGTATTACAATTTATATTGAGTTTTTCTTATACATAAGCATAGTTATAGCTATTTTGAGTGCAATTGCGACATATTTTATAAGTGCGAGCTTTTCCAAGCCTATCCATGAGCTTGTTGATATTTCCCAGAGAATTGCAAAGCTTGATTTCTCAAAAAAATATATTGCCAAAGGAACAAGCGAAATAAATCAGCTTGGTGTTTCTTTAAATGAAATGTCGGATAAGCTTTCTGAAAATATCGTTCAGCTTTACCGTGCCAATACAATTCTAAAAAACGATATTACACAAAAGGAAAGAAATGAGCAGATGAGAAAAGAGTTTTTGCAGAATGCTTCTCATGAGCTGAAAACACCTATTTCCGTTATTGCATCATATACCGAGATGCTAAAAGAAAAAATCATAACAGATGAAGAAGACAGAGAATATTATTATGATGTTATTTATGAAGAAACCGAGAAAATGACCAAAATTGTTAAGGAAATGCTTATGCTTGCACAGTTTGAGTCGCAAAGCAACATATTAAATATAGAAGCATTTAATTTAACCGAGGTTGTGGAAGATGTTTTGGAAAAATACATTGTAATTGCAAAAAAAGAAAATATTGATATAATTTTTGATATACAAAAGGATATTTATATTTCTGCCGATATGCTTATGATTGAAAGGGCAATGTCAAATTATATTTCAAATGCAATTTATCATGTGGAAAACGATGATAAAATTTTCGTTAAACTTGTTAAATCAGACGGTGGAATACTTTTCTCTGTAAAAAATAAAACTTCTGCTGTTTTAGACGATAAAAAAATCTGGAGCAGTTTTTATAAAGGCGAAGAAAGTAACGGAAATGGACTTGGACTTTCTATTGTAAAAGCAGTTATGGAATCTCACAATAAAAAATACGGTGTAAGATGCGAAGACGGATACGCTGAATTTTTCTTTATACTCTAAAGATTAAAATTTTAAAGCGTATATCTCAAAAAATAAATTGAGATATACGCTTTTTAGTAACCTATTTTTTTGTTCTTAAAACAATCGCATCTTTTAAGGCGTTAATTTTAATTTTTTCTTCACCTTTTGCGTATTCGCCGTCAAGCGACCAGTCAACATCCTCCGAAATTTCAAATTCAATTTCATCTGTTTTAAAAAATTCAAATATATTGTCCGAAAAATCAGAGTTAATAAGTCCCCAGATAGCCTTATGAAGCTCGGCAGGGTTTTTCGGTGCTTTTATAAGAAGCACTTCAAAAAGACCGTCGTTCATATTAACTATATCATCGCCCAATTTCAGCATACCACCTATTGAGATAGTATTTGCAACACAGCCAAATATATATTCTCCGCGTCTTTTTACATCAAAGGCTTTGTATCTTACTTTAATAGGTCTTATACTTCCTATATCCTTTATTCCCTCAAGAACATAAGCTGTATGTCCTAATATATTTTTTGTTGATTGAGGTGCTGTATAGGATGCCGATGTAAATGCACCAAAAGAGGCTATATAAGAAAAATATTTTTCATTAAATGTACCAATATCAATATGTGTATCTGTACCGTTTACTATATTTTGTGCCGCTTTTTTTGGAATTGAGGGGATGTTGAGGCTGTTGGCAAAATCGTTTGTACTTCCTGTTGGTATATATCCTAAAGGAATTTTACTACCCGACTGCATAAGCCCTGTTATTACTTCGTTAAGTGTACCGTCGCCTCCGCAACAAACAACAACATCTGTTTTTCTTATTTTAGCAGCTTTAGCTATATCTGTTGCATGACCTTTATATTGAGTTATCTGAGTTATTACCTGGCAATCAGATTTGCAAAATTCAAAAATCATATCAAAAAGAGCAGTTTTTGATTTTAGCTTTCCTGCACTTGGGTTAATAATCATCAATACTTTTTTCATGCAACCAGACTTCCTTTCAAATTTCTATATTATTCACATTTGTCAATAATTATACAACTTTTTTTTCATAAGTCAATAGTTTTAACCAAATTTTCACAAATAAAAATCGTGGTTGCTGATAGTAGTGTAATACTGTCTGTTATTAACTATCCAGAAGCTTGATGCAATTTTGGGATTAAGAAAATAAAGACAGCTTCCGATATTATTTTCACCGTTTAATGCTCTCTTTGCAGCAGAAACACTCTGGTGTGTGGGCGTGTTATATATACTCCCGTTTATCGTTGGCTCAAACTGAACGCCGTATTTTTTGTCAAATATTACACCGTAGATGCTGTTTGGAAATTCCAAAGATTTTACCCTGTTTAAAACAACATTTCCAACTGCTACTTTTCCGCTTATAGGCTCGCCTCCGCTTTCGGATTCGATTATTCTTGACATCCAGAATATGTCATCTTTTGTATAATCTTTTTTTCTTGTATTCTCACTAAAAGCATGTCCGCTTTTAATATCAACGATATAAAGCTCGCTGTTCCATGATACAGATGCATCTAAGAACTCACATACATTTCTTACAGGAACAAAAACTCTTGAATTTACATTGTAAGCTTTGGCTTCCATAACATCTTCCTCACCGTTTATAACGGAGCTTTTTTCTCCTACATAATAAACCGCCTCATCATCACCTTTTCTTATGGTAGCAGCATTTTTATCACCATCCCAAAAAACTGAGAAACCAAGTGCTTCACTTACAAATCTTACAGGCACATAGGTTAGTGAATTTTTAATAAATGGCTCGCTGTCAGTTTTTATAATGTAGTTGTTTACCGATATGTCAACCGAGGGTGATACTGCTTCAGCATTATAAAAAGAAAAGTTTGTTGCTAAGATAAGAAAACATAAAAATGACATTAAAAATTTTTTCATAAATCTCCTTTATAAATCCCATATAATAATAACATAAATACTATAACTTTTCAATAACAAATATATGGAAAAAGAAGGAGAAAGATAATGTATATAAAAAAGTGAAAAAATTTACAAAAAAGTCTTGACAAATAGTAAATAATATAGTATAATATCATTCGTTCGGTGAAAAACCGAATTTAAGTTAAACGGTATGGCCCGGTAGTTCAGCTGGTTAGAACGCTAGCCTGTCACGCTAGAGGTCGTGGGTTCGAACCCCATCCGGGTCGCCATCTTAACTTTTTAAAAACAAAAAAATGTGCCTCTGTAGCTCAGTCGGTAGAGCAAGGGACTGAAAATCCCTGTGTCACTAGTTCGATTCTAGTCGGAGGCACCATATATGCGGGAGTGGCTCAGTGGTAGAGCGTCACCTTGCCAAGGTGAACGTCGCGAGTTCGAATCTCGTCTTCCGCTCCAAAAGGAACCAATCTGTTGATTGGTTCCTTTTTGTTGAAAAGTAAACAACGAGATGGAAACGAGCAGAGTTCGTCGAAGTAATCCAAAAGCCGAGATAGGCTTTTGAAATTGCGAAGTCGGGAGCAGGAAGTTTTTGCTGCGAACGGCACGCAGCCGTCGGCAAAAACAAGAGTGCACCGTATCTCGTCTTCCGCTCCGAAAAAAGACTTGTCAAGTTTGACAAGTCTTTTTTCGTTATACAAAAAAGCAAGCAAGATAAAATCTTGCTTGCTTTTTATAATATATTATTTAAAATATCTCTTTAAAAGTCCTTCTAAGCCTTTGCCATGGCGAGCTTCGTCACGAGCCATTTCGTGAACTGTATCGTGGATAGCATCAAGACCGTTTTTCTTAGCACATGAAGCAAGGTCAAATTTTCCCTGTGTTGCACCGTACTCACAGTCAACTCTCCATCTTAAGTTATCTTTTGTTGTAGCTTTCATATTAGGTTCTAAATCTTCACCGAGAAGCTCTGCAAATTTTGCAGCATGTTCTGCTTCTTCGTAAGCAGCTTTTTCCCAGTAAAGTCCGATTTCAGGATAGCCTTCTCTGTGTGCTATACGAGCCATGCAAAGATACATACCAACTTCTGCACATTCACCATTGAAGTTAGCCATAAGCTGTTCAAATATATATTTTTTGTCTTCTTCTGATATATCAGGATTGTTTTTAACTGTTTTTCCATAAACGCCATATTCGTGTTCTGCAGCTAAAGCAGCACCTTCAACCATTTCATTGAATTTTTCAGCAGGTACTTTACATACAGGGCACTTTTCAGGAGCTGCCTCTCCCTCGTGTACATATCCGCAAACTGAGCATACATATTTTTTCATAACAACTTTTCTCCTTTTAAATAAAAAATTTTAAATTTGAGTTCTACATTCACAGCATTCACCATAAAAAATAAGTGAATGTTCTTTTATGTCGTGTCCGCATTTTGATTTAACATCTTCATCAAGGCTTTTTAGCGGAGGGATATCGAGGTCAAAAATTTTTCTACATCTTTCACAAACAAAATGATAATGCAAATCAATACATGCATCATAATGTTCCGTCCTGTCTTTTGTTTCAAAGCTCTGGATTTCTCCCATTTGCGTAAGCTGTTTAAGATTACGGTAAACAGTTGCAAGACTGATGTGCTCATTTTCTGTTCGTAACTCCTGATAAAGCCATTCTGCTGTCGGATGTGATTTCAATTCAGAAAGAAGCTTTAAAATGCTTTCCCGTTGTTTTGAATATCTTGTTATTCCGGACATTTTATATAACTCCTTTCATTTGCGAACAATTAACAATAATAAGAATGATTATCGTTATTAACACTCTAACATATTTTTTTTGATTTGTCAATAGAAATTATTAAAATAAATGTAAAAATTTTACAATTTTTAGTTAAAAGTCTTGATATGGAAATTTAATCATGATATACTGTATTCTATAATATAGTGTATAAGAAAGATGGAAAATGAAATTGTTTAAGTTTATAAGATACTTTTTTGGAAAAATGAAAAATAAGATTGAAGAAGAACAGATTATTTCCGAGGAAATAGAAGAAATACTTGAAAATGTGGACTGGTCTTTGAAAGATGTTATTATAGGAACTGTAAGAAGTGATGTGCAGTTTAAATACAATATTGATAAGCTTTGTTATTATGCACCGTCAAGATTTATATCAGCTTCAAATTTTCCTATAAGATATGTGGCACTTTATGAGGGTGAACTCAGAAACGGTAATGGAATAAGATATTATGGTAAAATTAAAGAAATTTTAAAAGTACGAAGATGTGAAATACCAGTATCAAGAAATAGAAATAATGAGGATGAATTGTATTATTTTTTTAAGATTGAAAAATGGAATGTTTTAAAAAATCCGTTAGAAGTGAAGGATACCGTGGGCGGTGCACCTAAGTTTACAAATATGTTTTTACTTAAGAACTGTTTTTCCACTTATCAGCTTTTTTCGATAAATTCACCATCTCAATTCAAGCTTATGTATAATTTAGAAACTAAAAATAAAAATTTATATAGAATAAACAAAACATATAGCCTTTTGGTTGAACAAAACGAAATAATTTTATTAAATAACATCAATAATACTAAAGAAAAAATACTGTTTTCTGATTACGAAGAAAAACCATTGGAAGTATTTACAAAGTTAAAAGAAAAAATATATAAACAGCACGAGTAGTTTTTCATACGCAACTGCTTATATATTTTAATTTAAAACTTTATATATTTTTTCATGGATGAAAGAGCATTTTTTTCTAAACGGGAAACCTGTGCTTGCGAAATTCCTATTTCGGAAGCAATTTCCATTTGTGTTTTGTCCTGAAAAAAACGCATTGTAAGGATTTTTTTCTCTTTATTGTTTAACTTATTTATAGCATCAGATATTGTAAGTTCAGAAGTCCATTTGTCTTCTTTGTCCTCTTTGTCGGAAATCTGGTCCATAACCATAATAACATCTCCGCCGTCGTTATATATAGGGTCGTACAAAGAAACAGGGTCGCATATAGCTTCAAGTGCGGTCATAACATCTTTGGGGTCAGCATCTATTTCTTTGGCGATTTCATAAAAGTCAGGCTCATGCCCAAGCTTGTTTGTCAGCTTTTCTTTCGCGCTTAACGATTTATATGCAATATCTTTTAAACATCTGCTAACCTTAATTGCACCCGAATCTCTTAAATGACGCCTTATTTCCCCGATAATCATCGGTACAGCGTAGGTGGAAAACTTAACATTGTGGCTTGTGTCAAAGTTATCAAGAGCCTTTATAAGTCCAATACAGCCTATTTGAAACAAATCGTCTGCTTGTTCACCTCTGTTTGCAAATTTTTTCACTACGCTAAGCACTAATCTTAAATTCCCGTTTATAAATTCCTGCCTTGCGTTTTCGTCACCGTTTTGTATTTTTTTAAAAAGCATTTCTTTTTGTTCGTTTGTAAGCTTAGGAAGTGTTTGGGTATTTACCCCGCATATAACAACCTTGTTCATTATTGTGCTTCCTCTCTTTTGTTCAGTGATAATATTATAGCCCTATATTTTAAAAAGTATAATTCAAATACTCATGTAAAATATTGACAACAGCTTGTTTTGATGTTATAATAAGTCGGCATGTAAAATTTTTAAAAAAATAATTTAAAAGGAGAAATATTTCTTATGGTTCCTGCGATTGTGCTTTTTGTTATAACCTACATACTTATATTTGTTCTTAGCAAATACAGAACATATGTTGTCCTTGCTTCAGGTGCAATATTTATTCTTACGGGTATGCTTCCGCTTTCAGACATCTTTTCTTCAATAGATTTTAATGTTATTCTTATGATTATAGGAACGATGGGGCTTGTGTCATTATTTACTGAAAGTAAAATGCCTGCAATGCTTGCAGATATGGTTATGGAAAAGGTTCCGGATGTGAAGTGGGCAGCCGTTTCTTTGGCTTTGTTTGCAGGTGTAATATCAGCTTTTGTTGATAATGTTGCAACTGTTCTGATGGTTGCTCCTATCGCTCTTGCTATATGTAAAAAGCTTCAGGTTAATCCTGTACCTTTTATAATAGCTATTTCTGTTTCATCTAATCTTCAGGGGGCAGCAACACTTGTTGGTGACACTACTGCAATAATGCTTGGTTCAGCACTTGATATGAGTTTTCTTGACTTTTTCTGGTATAAAGGAAGGCCGAGTATATTTTTTGCAGTAGAGCTTGGTGCAGTTCTTTCTGCACTTATTCTCCTTTATATATTTAGAAAAGAAAACAGTGCTGTTCCTAAGAATGAAGAAAGAACAAAGGTAACAGATTTAGTTCCTACCATACTTCTTGTGATGGTTCTTGTGCTTCTTATTGCAGCATCATTTATTCCTGTTAAACCCGATATAACAAATGGGGCAATATGCTGTGTTTTGTTTTTAATAGGTCTTGTGTACACAGTGATAAAAAAGAAAATATTTTCAGCTGTAATTGAGCCGCTTAAGGAAATAGATTTTCAGACAATAGGAACACTTGTGGGAATATTTCTTATGATAGGCGGAATATCATCTATGGGGGTTATTGATGCATTGGCAAATATGCTTGCCCACTCAGGTGAAGGAAATATCTTTGTCCTATATACTGTGATTGTTTTTGCATCTGTGGTTATTTCTGCATTTATAGATAATATACCATATGTTGCAACGATGATACCTGTTATTGCAGGAATTGCAACAACACTTAATATAGATGCAACGCCGCTTTATTTCGGACTTCTCACAGGTGCAACTTTAGGTGGTAATTGTACCCCTGTAGGAGCTTCCGCTAACATTGCAGGAATAGGTATCTTAAAGAAAGCAAGATATATGGTAAAAAGCAGCGATTTCTTCAAAATTGGTATTCCGTTTACGATAGTGGCAGTGGTTCCTGCATATATTTATATCTGGATAATGTATGGAATTTAGTTTTGAAATAAAAAATTATATATAAATTGAAAGGAAAATAAATTATGAACTTTATCGAAATTTTAAAGTCTGTATTTCTTGGAATTGTTGAGGGAATAACAGAATGGCTTCCTATAAGCAGTACAGGGCATCTTATTTTAGTAAACGAATTTTTTGGCAGTGAGGGATTTACCTCATCGGATTTGTATCTTTATGTTATACAGCTTGGTGCAATTTTAGCCATTGTTACATTGTATTTTAATAAACTAAATCCATTTTCACCTAAAAAAACACCAGAGCAGAAAAAAGATACATGGACAATGTGGTTTAAGGTTATAATTGCCTGTGTACCTGCGGCAGTTATCGGTCTTTTGTTTGACAGTTATATGGAAGCTATTGAAAACTGGCAGGTAGTTTCGGCTATGCTCATTTTATATGGTATTTTATTTATTATTATCGAAAATATGAAACGAAAAACAACTGTTAATTCTATGAATGAAATGACATATAAAACTGCACTCATGATTGGGCTTTTTCAGGTTCTTTCGATAATTCCTGGAACATCTCGTTCAGGTGCGACAATACTTGGCGCTGTGATTTTTGGCTGTTCAAGAGCAATTGCGGCAGAGTTTTCATTCTTTCTTGCAATTCCTGTTATGTTCGGAGTAAGCTTGCTTAAAATTTTAAAATATGGAAGTCAGATGATGCCGGGGGATATAGTTGTTCTTTTGGTGGGAATGATAGTTTCTTATGTTGTTTCGATGCTTGCAGTCAAGTTTTTGGTAAACTTTGTGAAAAAACACGATTTTAAATCGTTTGGTGTTTACAGAATAATTCTTGGTATAGCTGTAATATCATATTTTCTTTTAGTTAAATAAATAAAAAGAATGCAGTGAATTTTTGTTCACTGCATTTTTTTATTTATCTATTTAGCTCTCTAATAGCCATATATAATGCATTTTTTGAAGCTTGTTCACGGACTTTATTTCTGTTTCCGCTAAAATAAAATCTTTTTGCATCGCTCATTTCTTTTGTAGCAATACCTATATAAACAAGTCCTACGGGTTTTTCTTCAGTTGCACCTGTTGGGCCTGCAATACCAGTTACTGAAATCGAAATATCTGCATTACAGTATTTTAATGCACCCTCAGCCATTTCAACAGCAGTTGCTTTTGATACAGCACCAAATTCGTTTAGTGTATCTTCTTTTACATCACAAAGCTTATTTTTCATATCATTGGAATATGTTATAAGACCGCCGATATAGTTTTCAGATGAGCCCGGTATTTCCGTAATTTTTTTCCCAATCAAACCGCCTGTGCAGGACTCAACTGTGATAAGCTTTTTATTTTTTTCTTTTAAAAGCTTGAGTAAAACTTCTTCTAATTCTTCGTTGTCCTCGCTGTATAGGTATTCGCCGACAAGAGCAGTGATTTTTTCTTTTGTTTCTGCTATCATTCTATCACAAATATCTTTTTCTTTTGCTTTGGCGGTTATTTTTATTTGTACTTCTCCTGTTTTAATATATGTTGCAACAGAAAGATTTTTTGTGGATTGAAGAACATTTTCGAGTATTTGGGCAATTTGTGATTCTCCTATTCCAAAAAAACTGAGGATTTTTTCTTCAATAATATAGTTGCTGTTTTGGGATAATATATCTGTTACCACACTCTCAGAAAGCATCGGAATGTTTTCGCTTGGAGGCCCTGGAAGCATTATAACAATTTTACCTTCTTTTTTTATTATAACTCCGGGAGCAGTTCCGTTTTTGTTGGGAATAATTATAGATTCTTTTGGGAAGTAGCATTGACATTCATTGTTTTTTGTCATAATTTTATTACGGCTCTCAAAAAAAATTTTAAGCGCTTCTAAGCAATTTTCGTCGAGTATAAGCTCAAGACCAAAGAAATCTGCCACAGTTTTTTTCGTTATGTCGTCATAAGTCGGACCAAGCCCGCCTGTAATTACAATAAGTTTGTTCTTTTTAAATAAAATCTTTAACGCACGCTTTATTTCTTTTTTTCTGTCTTTTATCGCCATATGCTCATAGGCTTCAATTCCGAATTTATTCAAGTAGCTTGAAATATGTGAGGCATTTGTGTTCACAACGTCGCCGCAAACAACTTCATCACCGACTGCTAAAATTGCTGCTTTCATTAAAAGTTCCTCCGTTATTAGTTTTGTTATGCTATCATTATAAACATTTTTAAAGTTTTTGTCAATTATTTTTATTTTATGTTTTTACAAAATTTTTAAACTATAAATCATCTGCATTTTTTCTCTTCAAACTGTATAACTTTTTTCCCTAAAATTTTATAGTAAGGGACAGGTAACTTATTAAAAGCATAGTAGTTAATAGCGTCGGATAAAAAAATCCCTGCAATAGAAATAATTATCCATAATAAGCTGTATGGAAGACAGATAACCCCTAAAAAATTAAAAGGGATACCAGAATAATCCCACATTTTAGGCAAATCAAAGGATATAAATAAAATTCCTATTATAAGCTCAAAAAGTGTTATCGCACATGAGCCTGTAATCCCCTGAAGAATAAGGTCCATATCCCAGGAAAATCTTTCATTTATATAGTCAAGTATCATAAGTATTACTCCACCGCAAATTCCCATCAGCGGATATGAGTATCCCCGAAAACAAACCTCTATTGCGATATAGGCACAAAATCCTGTTGCAAAAAGAACAATAAGTCTTAGTAAATTAATAACGCATCACCTCAGTAAAAGATATGCATAAGTGGATGTTAAAAGAACAAAAGAAAACAAACAAGAAATAAATTTTAATTTTTCATTTCTTGTTGTTTTTAGTCGAAAAAAGTATTGACAAAAATTTCTTGCTGTGATATAATTTTTTTATTAGTTTTTAAAAATAAAAAAAGGAGTTTTTTGAGATGAAAAACACAAAAAAACTTTTTGGGCTTATGTCAATTCTCACGATTGTTTTTACAACATTGATGCCGATTATTGCATTTGCTGAAGAAGAAACAACTGTAAGTATGTTTTTTGGTACCCCCTGGGCACTTTTACCACCGGTGATTGCTATTGCACTTGCTCTTATAACCAAAGAAGCATACTCATCATTATTTATTGGTATTTTTGTCGGAGGACTTTTTGCAGCAAATTTCCGTCCTGTAAAAGCTGTTGACGCACTTATTAATGACGGACTTATTGCGGCAGTTTCAGGAACAGCAGGTATTTTTGTATTCCTTGTTGTTTTGGGAATATTGGTTGCACTTGTAAATAAAGCAGGCGGAAGTGCCGCTTTTGGTGCGTGGGCACAGAAAAACATCAAATCAAGAACAGGTGCTATGCTTGCAACATTTTTGCTTGGTGTACTTATTTTTATTGACGATTATTTTAACTGCTTAACTGTTGGTTCTGTAATGCGTCCCGTAGCAGATAATCATAAAATTTCAAGAGCAAAGCTTTCATATATAATTGATGCAACAGCTGCTCCTGTTTGCATGATTGCACCTATATCTTCATGGGCTGCTGCCGTTTCAAGCTATGCTCCTGAAGGTCAGGGAATAAGCTTGTTTGTTCAGGCAATCCCTTATAACTTCTATTCAATTTTAACCTTGGTTTTTGTTGTTGCGTTAGCTTTAATGAAGTTTGATTACGGTCCAATGAAATCGCACGAAATAAATGCTCTTGAAAAAGGAGACCTTTATACATGCGGTGAAAAGAACGAAGTACCTGAAGATGAACCATCCTCAAGAGGTAAGGTAATCGACCTTGTTTTACCAATTATAGTTCTTATTATTGTTTGTGTAATTGCACTTATATATGTTGGCGGTTTCTTTGGTGTTGATATTTGGGGCGGTACAGAATGTGCAGGCGATTTTATTGCATCATTCGGTAATACAGATGCAACTGTTGGTCTTCCTTGGGGCGGACTTATCGCACTGGTGTTTACAATCGCTTATCTTTCTATAAGAAAAGTTGTATCATTTAAAGAGGCTATGGATTGTGTGCCAAAGGGCTTTGTAGCTATGGTACCTGCTATTCTTATTCTTACCCTTGCAACTTCACTTAAAAATATGACAGGACTTTTGGGTGCTGATGTATATGTTGAAGGTCTTATGAAAGGTGCTGCTGCAGGTCTTGCAAATTTCTTACCTGCTGTTATATTTATTGTTGCATGCGTTCTTGCTTTTGCAACAGGCACATCATGGGGAACCTTCGGTATTCTTATTCCGATTGTTACAGCTATGTTTGACCCGTCAAATTCGCTTTATATTATCGGCATGTCAGCTTGTCTTGCAGGTGCTG
The DNA here is from genome assembly GCA_045661305.1 of Clostridia bacterium. Classification (GTDB taxonomy): domain Bacteria; phylum Bacillota; class Clostridia; order UMGS1840; family UMGS1840; genus UMGS1840. The sequence continues at coordinate 34,334 of JAZRFJ010000033.1, forward strand.
TTTGCGGTGACCACTGCTCACCGATTTCAGATACAACAATTATGTCATCTGCCGGAGGTCAGTGTAACCACATAAACCATGTTTCAACACAGCTTCCTTATGCTATAACAGTTGCAGCAGTTTCATTTGTTTCTTACATTATTGCGGGCTTTGTTCAGTCAGTATATATCATGCTCCCGCTTTCAATAGTTCTTATGATTGTTACATTATTTGTAATTAAAGCTGTGACAAAAAAAGAAGCATAATTAGTATTTATGAATAATAACAGGGCATACACTCATTAAAAATGCTTGTATGCCCTGATTTATATTTTCATAATAAAAAGATGGGGAATGTTTTAAGATGGTAAAAACACATTCAAAAAAAATTGTGATTTCAGGACTTATGTTGGCAACAGGAATTATTCTTCCGTTTTTAGCGGCACACGGCTTTGGGATGAGTGGTAACATACTTCTTCCTATGCACATTCCCGTTTTATTGTGCGGATTTTTCTGCGGCCCTTTGTTTGGATTTTTATGCGGACTTATACTACCTGTTTTAAATAGTGTTCTGACAGGTATGCCTGTTATGTATCCGATGGCAATAATAATGACTTTTGAACTCTCAGCATACGGTTTTATATCAGGTTTTCTTTATAAGCTTTTTGGATATAAAAAAAGTTATGTAATTATATACATAGTTTTAATATCATCTATGTTTTTTGGAAGACTTTTTTATGGACTTGGAGTATGGTTTCTACTTTTGTTTAATACCAATCTCGGAAAAATTTCAGTTATAGCCGCAACGATAAAAGGACTTCCTGGTATTGTTATACAATTGCTTCTAATTCCGCAGATTGTTATGCGTGTAAGAAATAGTTTAATAAAATACAATGCCTTTGAGGAAGCAGTAGATATGATTAAAAAGAGCAAGGCAACCTGTGTTCTTGTAAAAGACAATAAAATTATAAGTGCAGAGTCACCAAAAGGAATATATTATATAATTGATTTATATGAAAAAGGACTTTTAAAGGATGCTTATATTGCTGATACCATTGTTGGAAAAGCTGCTGCTATGATTTTTTCTTTAGGCGGAGTAAAAGGCTGTTACGGTCGGACAACAAGCAGAAGTGCGTTAAAATGGTTAAATGAGCATAATATAAATGCAACATATTCCGAGCTTACACCTGCAATTCAAAACAGAAAAGGCGACGGAATATGTCCTATGGAAGAAACGGTAAAAAATATATTTGATGAAAATGAAGCACTTCAAGCTTTAAAAAATAAGGTAAAAGAATTAAGAGGTAGCCCATAAAAATGAGCAACCTCTTAAATTTATTTTAGTTTTCAATTATTGTTTTATATATTTCATCAACTGTATCAACAATATAGTCAGCTCCGGCTTCTTCAAGCTCATTTTCTTTTGCAAAACCAAATTTTACTCCTATTGATTTTATGCCGTTTTTCTTTGCACCTATTATGTCATGAGAACGGTCACCGACCATAATAACAGTTTTTTTGTTTTCTTCTTTTAATTTAAATCTTAAAAATACTTCTTCAATTACTTCTTTTTTGTCAACCCTTTTTCCGTCAAGCTCACTTCCTACAACACAGTCAAAATATTTTAACAAATCAAATTTTTCAAGTATTCTTAATGTATAAACTTCAGGTTTTGATGTTGCAACGGCTAATTTTATTTCTTTTTTCTTTAAACTCTCTAATAAATCGGGGATACCATCTATCACTTCATTTTCAAAAAGTCCTGTTACTGAAAATCTTTCTCTGTATTTTTCAAGAGCTTTTTTGGATTGTTCTTCGGAAAAGCCATATCTTATTTCAAATTCTTTTTGAAGAGGTGGACCGATAAATCCTACAAGCTTTTTTAAATCATTTTCAATAATTCCTGCATCTTTTAAGGCATATTGAACACTTTTGGTTATGCCTTCTTCTGGATTTGTCAAAGTACCGTCAAGGTCAAATAATACTGTATCAAACATATTTTTTTCTCCAATAGTTTATTTTATATTATTATAATATCAGATATGGTCGTTTCTGTCAATAGATATTAAAATCAAAAAAAGTGTTTTTGAAAAGAAGAGAAAAATTGAGAAAACAAGAGAAAAAAAGAGAAAAATATTTTTATATTAAAAAAATCAAAAAAAATATTGACAAAAATAAAAATTTAATGTATAATAGCAAAGGTCGTTTGGAAAAGCGAGGAAAATTTGCGAGGAAAATTTATATAAGTTTATAAAAATTAATTAATATATGGAGGTATAAGTATAATGATGAAAAATACTTATCTTGCAAAACCGGGCAAAGAAGAAGCTAAATGGTACATCGTTGATGCAGCTGATATGCCTTTGGGAAGAACAGCAGCTAAAGTTGCTACAATTTTAAGAGGAAAACATCGTCCTGAATTTACACCTAATGTTGATTTAGGAGACCATGTAATAGTTATTAATGCTGAAAAAGCTGTTTTAACAGGTAACAAACTTCAGAACAAATTCTATTACAGACACACAGGATACATCGGCGGACTTAAAGCTGTATCTTATGAAAAGCTTATGGCTGAAAATCCTGAAAAAGCAATGTTGCTTGCTATTAAGGGTATGTTGCCACACAATTCTTTAGGTAGAAAAATGGCTACAAAAGTAAGAATTTACAAGGGTGCTGAGCATGAACATGAAGCTCAGAAACCTGAAGTATATAACGGTTAATAGGAGGTAACATAAAATGGCTAAAAAGAATATTGAAGTATACTTGGGAACAGGTAGAAGAAAAAGCTCAGTTGCCAGAGTAAGAATTATGCCGGGTAAGGGAGCTATCACAATTAACAAAAGAGATATTGATGATTATTTCGGTTTAGAAACATTGAAAGCTATCGTTCGTCAGCCACTCGTATTAACAGGAAACGAAGGAAAATTCGATGTAGTTGTAAATGTATTCGGAGGCGGTGTTTCAGGTCAGGCCGGTGCTATCAGACATGGTATCACAAGAGCACTCATCAGCTTTGATGCAGAACTTAAAAGCCAGCTCAAAAAAGCAGGCTTCGTAACAAGAGACCCAAGAATGAAAGAAAGAAAGAAATACGGACTCAAAGCAGCTCGTCGTGCTCCACAGTTCTCAAAGAGATAATTACTTTATCTACAAACCCCCACAACCACTACGGTTGTGGGGTTTTTTATGTGCATTTACAAACTAATTAGAAAAAAATCTAAATAGGTCTTGACTTTGTTATTTTTATATGATATACTCTATTTAGAAATATTTCTAAATAGCAATAGGAGTGTGATATTTGTGGGAATGAACGAAACATTAAAAGCTTTGTCAGATTCTGTTAGGAGAGACATTTTGCAGATGTTAAAAGGCGGAAAAAAGTCAGCAGGGGAAATTGGAGAGCATTTTAATTTGACAGGAGCTACAGTTTCATATCATCTTGCAAAACTTAAAAATGCAGATTTGATAACAGAGCAAAAATATAAGAATTTTATATATTATGAATTAAACATTTCTGTTTTTGAAGAAGTGTTGACTTGGATTTATGATTTGGGAGGTAAATAAAAATGAAATTTTTTAAATTTATAAAATTAAGAATTCTTTTTATAACAGGTCTTGTGTGTCTTTTACCCATTCTTTTAGGAATTGCACTATGGAATGTTTTACCTGATACAATGCCAATTCACTTTAATATTAATAACGAACCTGATAATTTTGCTTCAAAAGGTTTTACAGTGTTTTTATTGCCGTTTTTGATGATGCTTTTACAGATAATATGTTGTATTATAAATGATATTAATGCACATAAACACGGAGAGAGAAAAAAATTTGAAACAGCAACAAAGTGGATTATTCCTGTTATGTCTATTATTCTTCAAATAACAATTTTCGGATATTCTCTTGGTTGGAATATAGATATAAGAAAGGTTGCTGCACTGATTGTAGGCGGGGCTTTTCTTGTAACAGGCAACTATTTACCAAAGCTTGATTATATAAAGAATTATGATTTGGATACCGAAAAAGCAAGAAAAATAAACAGATTTATGGGATATGGAAATGTTATTATGGGAATTTTAATTCTTATAACTATTTTCTTGCCGCCTATCGCTACACTGATATGGATTTTTTCATTAATTCCATACGCTATTGCAAGTATTATATATGGAATTAAAATAGGTAAAAAATAAGATAACCACAATAAAATTTTATCTATTTTTTAAGAAGGAATAATTTTATGAATAAATTTGTAATCGGTATACTTGCACATGTTGATTCAGGTAAAACTACTTTGTCTGAAGCACTATTATATACAACAGGAGAAATAAGAAAAATAGGGCGTGTTGACCACAAGGACGCCTTTTTGGATACCCATAAAATTGAAAAAGAGAGAGGTATAACAATTTTTTCGCATCAGGCAACAATGAATTTTAAAAATTGTTATGTTACATTGCTTGATACTCCGGGGCATGTGGATTTTTCAGCAGAAATGGAGAGGACTCTGTCTGTACTTGATTATGCTATTCTTGTAATAAGTGGTCTTGATGGAGTGCAAAATCATACTGAAACCTTGTGGAAACTCTTAAAACATTATAATATCCCTACATTTATTTTTATAAACAAAATGGATATTTCACAAAAAACAAAAGAAGAACTTTTATGTGATATTAAACATAAGCTTTCTGAGGAGTGTTTTGATTTTACAAATGAAAAATTCAGTGAAGAATTTTATGAAAATATTGCAGTTTGTAATGATGAAATGATGGAGGAATTTTTAAATAATAATTCTGTTTCACAAGATAAAATAAAAAACGCTGTAACAAGGTGCGAAATTTTTCCTTGTATATTTGGTTCTGCACTAAAGCTTGACGGTGTAGAAGAGCTTATTGAGATTTTGGATTCTTATATGATAAAAGAAAGCAAAAAAAGAAAGAATGATAATTTTGGAGCGAGGGTATTTAAAATAACAGAAGATGAGCAAGGAGTAAGATTAACACATCTTAAAATAACAGGCGGAAATTTAAAAGTAAAAACACTTCTTGATATAAAAGATAAAAATGGAGAAAAAACAAGTGAAAAGATTAATCAGATACGAATATATTCAGGTACTAAATTTACAACTGTTGATACAGCTTGTGAGGGGACTGTCTGTGCTGTAAGCGGTCTTTCAAAAACTTTTTTGGGACAGGGACTTGGGTTTGAAACAGATTTCGAGGATTATATTTCGGAACCTGTTCTTAATTACAGAGTTGAGATTCTTGATAATACAGATGTTCATACAGTGCTTGGAAAATTCCGTCAGCTTCAGCAGGAAGAAGGTGCTCTTAATATTTCGTGGAACGAGTTTCTTTCGGAAATTCACATAAGTCTTATGGGTGAAATTCAGCTTGAGGTTTTAAAGCAGATTTTTTATGACAGATATAACATCAATATAGATTTTGGTCAGGGAAGTATTGTTTACAGAGAAACGATTGAAGATACTGTTGAGGGAATGGGGCATTATGAACCGCTTAAACATTATGCAGAGGTACATCTTATTTTAGCGCCTTTAAAAAGAGGTAGCGGTATTGTTTTTGAAAGTAATTGCAGTGAAGATATTTTAGAAAAGAATTGGCAGAGATTAATACTCACTCATTTGAAAGAAAAAACTCATCTTGGTGTTCTTACAGGCTCTCCTATAACAGATGTAAAAATTACACTTGTTTCGGGGAAAGCACACCTTAAGCATACCGAGGGCGGAGATTTCAGACAAGCTACCTACCGTGCTGTAAGACATGGACTAAAGAAGGCAAAGAGTATTTTACTTGAGCCTTTTTATAGTTTTTATATCGAAGTTCCAATGGAGTTTACAGGCAGAGTAATGACTGACATAAATAATATGGGCGGTGAATTTGAACCGCCCCAAACGGTTGGCGAATTTAGCATTATAAAGGGAATAGCACCTGTATCAGAGATGCGGGACTATCATAAAAATTTAATAGCTTTTACAAGAGGAAAAGGAAGATTTAATTGTAATGTAAAAGGTTATTACAGATGTCATAATGAAGATGAAGTAATAAAAAATATAAATTATCAGTTTGAAAGTGATACCCAAAACACAGCAGATTCAGTCTTTTGTGCAAATGGTTCGGGCTTTTTAGTAAAATGGGATGAAGCTGAAAATTATATGCATCTTGAAAGTGTATTAAAAAAGAAAGATGAAGAGGATTTTACTGTCAAAATAACAGAAAACAAAGTAAGGTATTATGTTGACTCACTTGAAGAAGATAAAGAGCTTATGAAAATTTTCGAACGCACTTACGGTCCTATAAAAAGAAATCTCAATTATGCGATGCATACAAAAAAAGAGATTAAGGAAAATCCTATAAAATATAAAGCTTCATTTAAGAAAAAAGACGGGAGTTATTTGCTTGTTGACGGGTATAACGTTATTTTTGCTGTCGATGATTTAAAAGAGATGGCACAAAAAAATTTAGACCTTGCAAGAAATAAGCTAATAACACTTCTGTGTAATTACAGAGCCTTTATAAAAAGTGAGATAATTGTTGTTTTTGATGCTTATAAAGTAAAAAATAATCCTGGTGAAGTTGAAAGAACAGGGAATATCAATGTTGTATATACAAAAGAAGCTGAAACAGCGGACAGATATATAGAAAAGGTTTCAAAAGAATTATCTAAAAATTATTTTGTCCGTGTTGCAACCTCAGACACCTTGGAACAGCTTATTATTTTCGGAAGCGGAGCATACAGAATTACAGCAGAAGCATTTTATAAGGATATTTTATCTGTTGAAAAAACAATTTCTGATTTTTTAAATAATTAAGTATAAAATAAGTCTTATTTAATTTACAAAAACATAAAATTAATAATAATATTAGAAAAAATAAAATGGAGTGATTTTATGTTTGTTGTTGTAAAGAAAAAAATGATAATTTTTGCACTTATTATCCTTGTCATTTTATTTGGAATTTCTGCACTTTTTAAAAGTCAGGAAGTTAGTGTAAACAGTATTAAAAATGCAGCGTCTGACATTGTTGTAATTGACCCTGGTCATGGGGGGATTGACGGAGGTTGTGTAGGGGAGGGAAATATTCTTGAAAAAGATTTGAATTTAAAGGTAGCAAGAAAGTTGGAGAAAATATTTTCTGATAATGGATATAAGGTCGTAATGACAAGGACAGAGGACAGATTACTTTCGGATGATTTAGATGCGAAAATAAGAACTCAAAAAACTCAGGATTTAAAGAAGAGGGTTGAGATAGCTAATGAATCGGGCGGTGCAATTTTTATAAGTGTTCATATGAATGAATATACAAGTCCCGAAATTTCCGGTGCACAAGTCTTTTATAATAAGAATGATGAAATAGGAGAAAAATATGCTAAAAGTGTAATGTCAGCTTTAAAAAAAGTCGATCCTAAAAATAAGCGTGTATCAAAAGAAATCCCTAATAAAAATCTTGTTTTTAATAGGTTGACTATTCCTGGAATACTTGTTGAATGTGGTTTTTTATCAAATCCTGAAGAATGTAAAAAGCTACAGGATGAGCTTTATCAAAATGATATTGCAAATGCAATCTATAATGGTATAGTAAATGTAAATTAAGAAAAAAGAATAGAATAAAAATTTCCATATTTAGAAAAATTATAAAAAACTATTGATAAAAAATATATTTTGTTGTATAATGTAAATATGATATAAAAAACAAGGACGGTTTTTTTACATGATAGACGAACTTAATATATACAAAGATAAAAAAATATTTTTTTCAGGTATAGGCGGAGTGAGTATGAGCTCCCTTGCGATTATTCTCTCAAATAACGGTTTTAAAGTATTTGGAAGCGATATGAAAGAATCGGGAAATACAAAAAAACTTGAGAAAATGGGAATACATGTTATAATTGGTCAGGAGTCTTCAAACATTACTGATGATATATCTCTTGTGGTTAGAACTGCAGCGGTTTCTGTTGACAGCCCTGAAATAAAACAGGCTTTCATAATGGGAATTGATGTTATGGAAAGAAGTACGCTTTTAGGACTTGTTATGAAAGCGTATAAGAACAGAATTAATATCTGCGGAACTCATGGAAAGACAACAACAACCTCGATGGCTTCACTTATGCTTATGCATGCTGGTGTTGACCCTACAATTACTGTTGGCGGTGATTTTGATAAAATCGGTGGAAATTTAAAAATCGGAAAAAAAGATTATTTTGTATGCGAAGCATGTGAATATGTGGAAAGCTTTTTGGAGTTTTATCCAAGTATCAGTATTATACTCAATATTGAGGCAGACCATCTTGATTATTACAAAGATTTAGAACATATAAAAAGTGCATTTTATAAATTTGCCGAGAAAACTGAAGATATTATTATAGCAAACGCAGATGATGAAAATGTAATGTCTGTTGTTTCACAGTTAAGAAATAAAAAAGTAGTTCTTTTTGGAATTGATAACGGAAAATACAGAGCTAAAAATATAAAATTTGACCGACTTACAACTCAATACGATTTATTTGTTGATGATGTTTTTGTTGCTAAAATAACGCTTAAAGTAGCAGGAAAGCATAATGTTGTGGATTCTCTTTCTGTTTGTGCTTTGTGTATGGAGCTTGGAATTGATATTTCGTCAGCTAAAAGTGCGTTATTTGATTTTTGCGGTGCAAACAGAAGAATGCAGTTAAAAGGAGAAAAAAACGGGGTTTTAGTGTATGATGACTATGCACATCATCCTACTGAAATAAAAACTACCATAGATAGTGTAATTCAGAAAAAGCCTCATAGATTTGTTGCACTTTTTCAACCTCATACTTATACACGTACAAAGGCTTTAAAGGAAGATTTTATTGAAGTTTTGACATCTATCGATAAAGTGTATGTTACCGATATTTATGCTGCGAGAGAAAAAGACCCTGGTGATATTCATTCAAAAAATCTTGTTGAAAAAATACCTGGTGCTGTATATAGCGGAGATTTAGATGAATCTTATGAAATTATTTCAAAAGAATTAAAAAACGGGGATATATTTGTAACAATCGGTGCAGGTAATGTTTACGAAGTAGGGGAAAAAATATTAAATGATTAATATAAACGCAAAAATGTGTTTTCTATTAGGAAAATGCATTTTTGTTTTTATTGTGTATTTTATTGACAATAAAAATAGTAAATGTTAAAATGAATATACAAACTAAATAAAATTATGGTGAATATTATGAATAAAAAAGAAGAAATGCAAAATAAAATAAAAGAGGCTTTTTCTGATATATCATATCAGGAATTTTTAAAAATAATGCACAACGCACAGAAGCTTATGTCTTATTATCGTTGTGCGATGCTTGAAATTGAAACAAAATTTAAAGTTTTAAATGAACAATTTTCTCTTCAGCATGAAAGAAACCCCATAGACAGCATAAAAACAAGATTAAAATCTATAAATAGCATATATGAAAAGCTCATAAGAAAAAACTTTCCTATTGATATAAAATCTGTTGAGGAAAACCTTAATGATATAGCGGGGATAAAGGTTATATGCGGTTTTATGGACGATATATATATGCTTGCAGATTGTCTTATTAATCAGGACGATGTAACACTTATTGAAAAAAAGGATTACATAAAAAATCCAAAGCCTAATGGTTACAGAAGCTTACATTTAATCGTTAAAGTACCTATATTTTTGTGTAATGAGAAAAAATATATGAAAGTAGAAGTTCAGCTTCGTACTATTGCTATGGAAACATGGGCAAATTTAGAGCATAGGTTAAGATATAAAAAAGACCTTGAAGATGAAATTTTAACAAAGACATCAGAAGAACTTCTGGAGTGTGCTAAGATAAGCAATTTACTTGATGAAAAAATGCAGGAAATAAGAAATATAATTGAAAAGGGAACGGAAAAACAATAAAAAAGGCTGTAACTTTATTAAAAAGTTACAGCACATTTTTTACTTTTATGTTATACCATAAATCTTTCAAGTTCTTTCATAAGCTGGTCGCAATCATCTGAAAAAATTTCAACTTTTATCGGTTTTGATAAATCAAGACTAAAAATTCCCATAATTGATTTTGCGTCAACAACATATCTGCCTGATGTGAGGTCTATGTCACAGCTATAGCTGCTTACAGTATTAACAAATAATTTTACATCATTAATTGAATTAAGCTGAATGTTAAAAGTTTTCATAATAATAAATCCTCCCTTATTTAATATTGTAATCATATTATAAGATATATTTTAAAAAAAATCAATAGTATAAATAAAAAAAATTAGCAGAAAAAATGTTAAATTTATTAGTTACTATTTACAAAAAAGAAATCTTATGATATAATATTCCCTAAATGAATTATAATTTTTTAATAAAAAGGAGCAATTAAAAATGGAAAATATATATTTTGATGAAATCCATAAAAAAATTATTACACCAAAAACTGTACTTTGTAATATAGGTTTAGTTTTTGCTGCATTTATTTTATCATTTATTTTTATTTTGTTTTCAAACTTTTTGATGTCTTTTACACTTCTTCTTATTTTCGGAGCTTTTTTTGGTGCTTTCTATCTTATAAAGACATCAAGCAAGGAATTTGAGTATATATATACAGACGGCGAAATAGATGTTGACATGATTAGCGGAAGAACAAGAAGAAAAAGAATTGTTACAATTAAATCGGAACAGATTGTAACTTTAGAAAAATATACTAATGATTCTAAAAAAAGGCTTTCAACACCTGATGTAAAAAAAACACTTGACCTTTCAGATGGAAACCCGCATAATTCTTATATTCTTATTGCAAATATTAATTCAACAAGAACAATGATTATACTCTCTCCATCAGAAAGACTCATGGAAGCCTGGCAGCCTTATTTAAGAAAAAAAAGAATTTTAGTTTAAGAAAAATAAAAAAGAGCTTTTGAAGTTTTAATTTAACAGCTCTTTTTTTATGGTATAAAAAGGAGAAAATAAAATGGATAACCAGAAAATGTATGAAGAACTTGGTATTTGTAAAGAAGTATTTAATTACGGGGAAAAAGTTCTTGCAGATTTAGAAGAAAGATTTAAAAAAATTGATGAAGTTGCAGAGTACAATCAATTAAAGGTCATAAAAGCTTTACAGAAAAACAAAGTTAATACAACTCATTTTATGGCTTCAACAGGCTATGGATATAATGATGAGGGCAGAGATAACTTGGAAAGAGTGTATGCTGATTGCTTTAATACTGAGGCAGCTTTGGTAAGAGCACAAATCACTTGCGGAACTCATGCTCTTGCTGTTGCACTAAGTGCTAATTTAAGACCGGGAGACGAGCTTTTATCTCCTGCAGGAAAACCTTATGATACACTTGAAGAGGTTATAGGAATAAGAGAATCAATAGGCTCATTAAAAGAATACGGTGTTACATATAGACAGGTTGATTTACTTGATGATGATTCTTTTGACTACGATAAAATAAAAGAAGCAATTAATGAGAAAACAAAGCTTGTTACTATTCAGCGTTCAAAAGGTTATCAGACAAGAGAAACATTTAGTGTAAAAAAAATCGGTGAGCTTATAACTTTTATTAAAAGCATTAAGCCTGATGTAATTTGTATGGTTGATAACTGCTATGGTGAATTTGTAGAAACGATTGAACCTTCGGATGTGGGAGCTGATATGATAGTCGGCTCGCTTATAAAAAATCCCGGTGGGGGATTAGCACCAATAGGCGGATATATATGCGGAAAAAAAGAATGTATTGAAAAATGTGCATATCGTTTAAGTGCTCCTGGCCTTGGTCAGGAGGTTGGTGCAAATTTAGGAATAATACAGTCGTTTTATCAAGGGTTTTTTCTTGCTCCTACTGTTGTTGCAGGAGCACTCAAGGGAGCAATTTTTGCAGCAAATATTTACGAAAAACTCGGATTTAAAGTTGTTCCTGACAGTAAGGAATCCCGTCATGATATAATTCAGGCGGTCGAGCTTGGCTCACCTGAAAGAATAATTGCTTTTTGTAAAGGAATACAGGCTGCAGCTCCTGTTGACAGCTATCTTTCTCCTGAACCATGGGCAATGCCCGGATATGATTCAGAAGTGATTATGGCAGCAGGTGCATTTATACAAGGCTCGTCAATTGAACTTAGTGCAGACGGACCTATAAGAGAGCCTTACGCTGTGTATTTTCAAGGCGGCCTTACATGGAATCACGCAAAGCTGGGAATTTTGATGTCTTTACAAAAGCTATATGAAAATAAGCTTGTTGAACTAAAATAAATTTATTGTCTTAAAAATATTACAGCGTAGCAGAAAACTGCTACGCTGTAATATTATAATTTAATTTTAAAATTTTTATTTTGTTTCTATTAAAAACTTTATCGCTGTTCTTTCTTCTCCCTGTACTTCAATTTCCGAAAAAGCAGGTATGCAAACAATATCAAAACCACCCGGAGCTAAAAAGCCTCTTGCTATTGCAACTGCTTTAACAGCCTGATTAACCGCTGCAGCACCGATTGCTTGTAATTCAGCCGTTCCTCTTTCTCTTATAACTCCTGAAAGTGCACCTGCAACAGAACCCGGATTAGAATTTTTTGAAACCTTCAGTACAAACATTTTTTTATTCCTCCATAAATCGTTTTTTAGTTTTAATATGTTTTATTATATGATATGTGTTTGAAAAAAATACATATCTGAAAATTTTTGGAGGAAGTTGAATTTTTACATAAATTCAGGAATAAAGCTTTCTCCGACTGCATCGCCGCTTTGAATAAAAGCATTTTTTATTCCTAAATATTCTGCATAATCAACAATTTCATTATATTGATAATCTCTTACGGGATATTTTAGTTCTTCGAAATTAGTATTTTTTGGCGGTGTGTACTGATTCATTATACTAATAAAAATATCATCTTTATAAGTTTTGTAAAGATATTCCAGAATTTTTTTCGAGTCTTCTTCTAAATAGGGAAGTACAAGATGGCGGACAATAACGCCTTTTGTCATTATACCTTTTTCATCAAAACAAGGTTTTCCGACTTGTTTTACCATTTCATCAATTGAAGAAATTGCAAATTCCCTGTAATTTTCGCAGTTTGAATATTTTTTTGCAAATGTATTATCCCAGTACTTAAAATCAGGTAAATATATATCAATTTTTTTATCAAGCTTTTTAATTGATTCTTTTTTTTCATATCCGCTTGTATTATATAAAAACGGAATTTTGATATTTTTATCTTTTGATTTATTTATTGCAGTTATAATTTCATTCAAATAATGGGTTGGAGTAACAAGATTTATATTATTTGCTCCTTGCTTTTTTAAATCAAAAAATATATCACACAGCTCATCTTCAGTTATATATTTCCCAAAATCTCCACGGCTTATCTTTATATTCTGGCAATAAACACATTTTAAATTACAACCGCAGAAAAATACAGTTCCGCTTCCTTTACTTCCTGATATACAAGGTTCTTCCCAAAAATGAAGTGCAGCGCGTGCAATCTTAATTTTGTTATCTGAATTACAATAGCCTTTTTTTTCATGTCGTAGTACATTACATTCTCTTGGACATATATTGCATTTTAAGTTATTCACACTTTCACCGCCTTCTTAATAATTATATCATACACATATAGTTATGTCAAATCAAAATTTGCATTATATAGGGTAAAAAACCACGAGAAATTTGTTTTTGTATGTAGTATAATAAAACTATAATAAAATCTAAAAAACAAAAAAAGAGGTATATTAATATGAGAAAAGTAGTAACTTTCGGAGAAATTATGTTAAGACTAAAATCTCCTGGAATGGAGAGATTTTTTCAATCTCCATCACTCGAAGCAACTTTTGGCGGTGGTGAAGCAAATGTTTGTGTATCTTTAGCTAATTATGGAATGGACACAAGCTTTGTAACAGTTCTTCCTGATAATGATATTTCAAAAGCTTGTATCAGAGAATTAAGAGGCTTTGGAGTTGATACTTCAAATATTACATATAACAATGGCCGTTTTGGTATATACTATCTTGAATCAGGTGCAAACCAAAGACCATCAAAGGTTATTTATGACAGAGCTTACAGTGCAATTTCTATTGCAAAAACCGAAGAAGTAGATTTTAAAAAAGCATTTGAAGGTGCAACATGGTTTCATATTACAGGGATCACTCCTGCTATTTCGGAAACTGCTGCCGAGCTTTCTATGATTGCTGTTAAAACTGCAAAAGAAATGGGACTTACAGTTTCTTGTGACTTAAATTACAGAAAAAATCTTTGGAAATACGGAAAAGAAGCAAAAGAAGTTATGTGTGAACTTACAAAATATGTCGATGTTATTATTGCAAACGAAGAAGATTGCCAGAAATCATTGGGGATTGAAAACAACCAGACTGTTGAAAGTGGGGAACTCGATACAAAGAAATATGAAGAGCTTGCAAAAAATGTTCTTTCGCAGTATCCTAATGCTTCAAAAATTGCAATAACACTTCGCGAATCTAAATCAGCAACACACAATAACTGGTCTGCATGTATATATAACAGAAAAGAATTTTATGTTTCTAAAAAATATGAGATTAAAAATATAATCGACCGTGTAGGCGGTGGTGACAGCTTTGCAGGCGGACTTATTTATGGTCTTAATAATTATGATGAAGATTCAACAGCACTTGAATTTGCAGTTGCAGCAAGCTGTCTTAAACATTCAGTTTTAGGTGACTTTAACAGAGTTTCTCTTTCAGAGGTTAAGGCTCTTATGGGCGGAGACGGAAGCGGAAGAGTACAGAGATAATTTTTATATAAAATCAAGTCAAAAAAACAAGCCATCCTTTCATATATTAAAGTGAAAGGATGGTTATTTTTTATGTTTGGGATTTTCTTTGAGCTTATAAAAAATCTGTTTTTTATGCTCGGCTATTTCGGAAATATGAATTCGTTTCCGCCTTCTTTGACAAAAAAAGAGGAGGAAGAACTTATTTTGAAAATGGAGGCTGGTGACAATGATGCGAGAAATACTCTCATTGAAAGAAATTTAAGACTTGTTGCATATGTTTCTAAAAAATATAATAAAGAAAATAAGGAAACAGATGATTTGATTTCAATAGGAACAATTGGTCTTATAAAAGCAGTAAACACTTTTAAATCGGATAAAAATATAAGATTTGCAACCTATGCTGTAAGATGTATTGAAAATGAAATTTTAATGGTACTTCGCAGTGAAAAGAAGCTTGTAAATGAGGTTTCGTTAGAAGAGCCTATCGGCAAAGACAGCGAGGGAAATGAAATTTCTCTTATTGATGTTATTGCTGATGAAAATGGTGATGTTTTTTCAGAGGTAATGAAAAATATCAATCAGAAAAAACTATATAACGCAATAGAAGAGCTTACACCAAGAGAAAAAGAAATAATTATTCTTCGTTACGGACTTAAAGACGGAAAGGCAATTCCTCAAAGAGAAATAGCTAAAAAATTTAAAATATCGAGGTCTTATGTTTCAAGAATTGAAAAAAAGGCACTTGAAAAGCTGTTGGATGTAATGGAATAAAAAGAATTAAATATATAAAAAATGTCATAACTTATCCAACGATAAAATATAATATAGCATAATATATTTATTTTTTTGGAGGATATTAGAATGGACATTTTAAAAGATATTGCACAAAGAACAAACGGCGATATTTATATCGGAGTAGTAGGACCCGTAAGAAGCGGAAAATCGACATTTATAAAAAGATTTATGGATAAAATGGTTTTACCTGTTATGAGTGATGAATTTGAGAAAAACAGAGCAATAGATGAACTTCCGCAATCGGCAGAAGGGAAAACTATAATGACTACTGAGCCAAAATTTATACCGAATAAATCTGCAAAAATTTCTTTAGGAGAAAATGTAAGTGCAAAAATTAAGCTTATTGATTGTGTAGGTTATGTTATTCCTGATTGCCTTGGTTACGAGGAAGATGGGCATGAAAGAATGGTACAGACCCCTTGGTTTGAAGAAAGCATACCATTTGTTAATGCTGCAGAAATCGGAACAAAAAAAGTAATTTCAGAACATTCAACAATAGGGCTTGTTATAACGACAGATGGAAGTATAGTTGATATTGATCGAGATAATTATATCGAGGCTGAAAAAAGAGTTATTGATGAACTTAATGAACTAAATAAACCATTTGTAGTGCTGTTAAACAGTACAAAACCAAAAGACAAAGAAACTATTGAGCTTTGTGATTCAATGTCAAAAAAATACAATGTACCCGTTATTTGTGCTGATTGTGCAAACCTAAATGAAAACGACATTGCAGAAATTTTAAAAACTGTTTTATATGAGTTCCCTGTTTCTCAAATTGATTTTTCTTTACCATCATGGATTAAATCTCTTGATATTACAGATGAAATAAAAACAGGTATTTATGAAACAATAAAAAATTATTCAAATAATATTTTAAAACTCAGGGATTGTGTTGATAATATCGGACTTTTTAATGAATGTGGTTATATTTCTTCAGCAAAAATTGAAAATCTTCTCCCGGGAAACGGAGAGGCAAAAATAACAATGAGTGTTCCTGAAAGTCTGTTTTATGATGTGCTTTCAAATAATACAGGAATGAAAATAACATCGGATTATGAGCTTATGAGTATAATGAAAGAGCTTGCCTCTAAAAAACAAAAATTCGATAAATTTGAAGAAGCATTAAATGATGTTAAGGAAAAAGGTTACGGAATAGTAAATCCCGGGATAGAAGAACTTACTTTAGAAGAACCACAGATTGTTAAACAAGGCAACAAATACGGTGTTATGTTAAAGGCAAGTGCTCCGTCGATACATATGCTCCGTGCGGATATAGAAACCACCGTTTCACCTATTGTGGGAACGGAAAGACAATCGGAAGAATTGGTTCGTTATCTTCTTTCAGATTATGAAGAAAATCCTGCAAAAATATGGGAAACAAATATCTTTGGAAAATCTCTCAATGAGCTTGTAAACGAAGGGCTGCAGAATAAGCTTTCTGCAATGCCAGAAGATGCAAGAGGAAAACTTAGGGAAACTGTAACAAAAATTATAAACGAAGGCTCCGGCGGACTTATTTGTATAATACTATAATTTATAAGAACCTCACGAAATACTAACGCAATTAAAATTGCGACTATTTCGGAGAACCTTGTTGTATTCACAATAAAAATATGCAACAGAAACAGGGGATTTCTGTTGCATATTTATGTTATATAAATTTATTTATTTATTTGTATTCCATTTAAAAAGAAGTACACCTGCAATCATAACTAAAATTCCAATATATTTGTTCCATGTAAAAGGAATTTTATCACTGTCAAAGAGACCAAACGCATCAATTATGGCAGCGATAAGAAGTTGAGATATAAGAATAATACTTATTGCATAAGTAGGACTCAAACCTTTTATTGACAGCATTACACTCACTGTAATACCAAGTCCCAATGCACCGCCGAGAAGATAAAGTTTATTAACATTTGTAATTTCTCTGAAATCTCCGTTTTCCCCAAAGAAAAACATAACAATAAGACTAAGGATAAAAGCTGTTCCCTGAACAAATGTATTTGATTGAAAAAGTCCGATTTTTTCACTCAATCTAGTATTAAATACACCTTGAAGACTCATAAGTGCACCTGCAACAATACTCATAATTATACCTATCATAAAAAGATCACCTCATATTTAAGATGACCTTTATTAAAATGTATTATTCAATTTTTTGCATACTTTCTGTTTAAATATATTTTATAAAATAAAAAATAAATAATTGTAGAAAAAATAATACCTGAAAAATCAACAGCAATATCTTCTATCTGCATCGCTCTTCCTTCTGCAAAAAAATACTGTATTAACTCATCGCATATTGCAACACTAAAGCCTGTAATAACAGCATAAACAGGTCTTTTTTTCATAGCAGAGAAGTAGAAAAGAATTGATAAAATCCCTAAAACAAAAAATTCAATAAAGTGAGCTAAAGTTCTGAAAATATTATGAAAAGCTAAAACATTGATTTTAATATTTGTTAATGAATAAAAGAATTCTAAAATATTTGTAAGAAGTCCTTTTGAAACTTCAGATGATTGTGATGCAGGCTGAAGTGAAAGCGAAAAAATAAGACCAATCCAACCAACCATAAGGAAAAATGATATAATCTTAAATAATCTTTTATTATTTATCTTTTTTAAAATAATCATATATCTCCCTCTTATTAACATTTTTATCTTTTGCTACCATTTTTATGGCTTCATTTTTTGACATACCTGTATCCATATAATGTTTAAGGTGTTCCTCAAGTGAATTAAAACAAACACTTTCCGTCTTTTCAGTTTTATTTCCTTCAACTACTATGACAAATTCACCTTTTATAGAATTATTCTCGTAATATTGACAGGCATCGTTTAAATTAAAATGTTTATGTTCTTCAAATTTTTTTGTTATTTCTCTTGATATACTGACATTTCTATCGCTGCCAAAAATATCTTTCATAGAATTAAGTGTTTTTAAAAGACGATGCGGTGCTTCATAAAAAATAAGTGTTTCTTTATTATCAGAATATTTTTGGAGTTCCAATTCTCTCTGTGAATCTTTTGAAGGTAGAAAACCTATAAAAGTAAAGCTTTTAGTTGAAAATCCAGAAACAATAAGTGCACATATAAAAGCACAAGGACCGGGAATAGGGAAGACATCTATCCCGTTTTCTATACATGCTTTAACAATGTATTCACCCGGGTCGGAAATTGCAGGAGTACCTGCATCTGAGACAACAGCAACATCATTTCCATTTATGAGGGTGTTAATGAGTTTTTCTTCACGCATAGAACTATTATGCTCGTAATAACTTATAAGCGGTTTTTTTATATCAAGTTTTTTAAGTAAGTTTCCTGTTACTCTTGTATCTTCGGCAGCAACAATTGAAACTGAGTTTAGAATTTCAACTGCACGCGGTGAAATATCATCCATATTTCCAATAGGAGTAGCAATTAAATAAAGATTACCTTTTATATCTTTTATACCTTTTTCCATTTTAATTTCCTTTTGTTCTTTTTATATTTTTAATTTTGATTTAACTGCGAAATTTGTTCAAATTCATCCGATAGAATATTTTTGTCTTTATATAAAATAAGAGGGGAGAGGACTATAAGACCGCTTTTTGCATTTTTAATACCCTCAATTAAAACAAGTTTTGCATTTGAATTTATATAAGAATGTACATATCTTATTTTTTTTGGTTCAATTTTATTTTTTGTCATGTAATAAAATATTTCATTTGTATATTCGCTTCTGTGAACAATACTGATTTTTCCACCGTCTTTTAAGATATTACAGCTTTTTGAAAAAAGTGTATCAAGTGAAAATTCATAAGAGTGACGCGCGTTTTTTATGTCAATCTTATCATTTGTTTTACCTGAATTTTCTTTAAAATATGGAGGATTGACAGTAATATGACTAATTGAGTGATTTTTAATAATAGTATTATCTATATCATTAATGTTGACACAGTAATGTTCAAAAAAATTTGAAACATAATTACTATCGGCAGTAAGCTTTGAAAGAGAAATCATTTCCTCGTCAAAATCTACAAAATATGTTTTTTTCTGTTTATAACGCAAAAAACAAAGGTATCCCACAGCACCAGATCCTGAACATAAATCACACAAAACATCATTCTTTTTTATTTTGGCAAAATCTGCCAACAAAACTGCATCGGTTCCAAATTTGAATTTTTCGGAAGATTGTGCGAGTTTAAAATTTTTAGTTAGATAAGACCATTCAATCATGATTAATTTTTTCCTTTAGCTTCAGATAACGCTTTTGCTAACTGGTCAGGACATGAGGTACCGCGACCGTTACAATTGATTCCTGAAAGCTTTTTGATAGCTGTATCAACATCCATACCAACTACAAGATTTGAAATACCTTGTGTGTTTCCGTTACAGCCGCCAGTAAAATCCACAGCAGTTATTATATCATTTTCAATTTCTAAATTAATCATACGGCTGCATACGCCTTTAGGAAAATATGTATGTTTCATAAATAAATCTCCAAATCTAATATAAATTTTTATAAAATGATTATAACATAAAAAAATTATTAATTCAACAATTTATAAAAAAATTATTTATTATTTGAATATTTTTCTAATGATATACTATGTATGGAATTAGTGTAAATTAAAAAATTATAAAATTGCTATTTTCCTTATTTAAACAATATTTTCTCCTCCCCTTCACTTAACAAAATTTTTATTTTGTTAAGTAACATATA
>JAZRFJ010000034.1:0-15213 GCA_045661305.1 Clostridia bacterium
GAATGGTGCAAAGAGGTCATAACTTTGCTGTTGTCGACGAGGTTGACAGTATTTTGGTTGACGAGGCAAGAACTCCGCTTATTATTTCGGGACAGGGCGAAAAGTCGACAGAGGTATATTCGATTGCAGACAGATTTGTAAAAACCTTGAAGAAAAAAGTTGTTGTTGAGGAAAACACAAAAGAGCTTACCGACGAGGGCGATGCAGATTATATTGTTGATGAAAAAGCAAAATCAGCAACACTTACAGCTCAGGGTATAAAGAAAGCGGAACAGGCATTTAACCTTGAGAATCTTTCCGACTCAAACAATCTTTCACTTTCTCATCATATAAATCAGGCACTCCGGGCGAACGGCATAATGAAAAGAGATAAGGATTATGTTGTTAAGGAGGGAGAAGTAATAATCGTCGACGAATTTACGGGAAGAATGATGTTCGGACGCCGTTATTCAGACGGACTTCATCAGGCGATTGAGGCAAAAGAGGGTGTAAAGGTTGAAAGAGAGTCCAAAACTCTTGCAACAATCACTTTCCAGAATTATTTCAGACTTTATGATAAGCTTTCGGGTATGACAGGTACTGCCAAAACCGAGGAAGAGGAATTTCAGGAAATATACAGACTTGATGTTATTGAAATCCCAACAAATAAGCCGATACAAAGAGTTGATGACCAGGACGCTATTTATAAGAGCGTTGTGGCAAAATATAATGCAGTAATAGAAGAAATTATAAAAAGACACGAAAAAGGTCAGCCTGTTCTTGTGGGAACAGTTTCTATTGATAAATCGGAAATTCTTTCTTCTATGCTTAAAAAGCATGGAATAAAGCACGAGGTTTTAAATGCTAAAAACCACGATAAAGAGGCTATGATTGTTGCACAGGCAGGTAAAAAGGGTGCAGTAACGATAGCAACAAATATGGCGGGCCGTGGTACTGATATTGTGCTTGGCGGTAACAGTGAATATCTTGCAAAGGAAGCACTTATAAAAGACGGCTATGAAGATGAGGTTATCTCACAGGCAACAGGCTTTGCAGATACCTCGGACGAAACTATTTTAGAAGCAAGAGAAAAATATCAGAGCTACCTTGAAAAATTTAATGAAGAACTCAAAGAGGACAGAAAAGCTGTTGTTGAGGCGGGCGGTCTTTGCATTTTGGGTACTGAAAGACACGAATCAAGACGAATAGACAATCAGCTTCGAGGAAGAGCAGGTCGTCAGGGTGACCCTGGCTTTACAAAATTTTTCTTGTCAATGGAAGATGATTTGATGCGTCTTTTCGGCTCGGACAGAATGAGAAATATGGTAGAAATGTTAGGTATGCCTGATGACCAACCGATTGAGGCAGGTATGCTTACAAAAGCAATAGAAAATGCACAGAGAACTGTTGAGGGCAAGAACTTCGGCATCAGAAAGCATGTTTTAGAGTATGATAATGTAATGAATCAGCAAAGAGAAATCATCTACAAGGAAAGAAGAAGAGTTCTTGACGGTGAAAACTTAAAGGATATCATAATAAAACATATAAGACAAAGTGTTGAGGGAACTGTGGCAGAATATTGCGGATATTCAGACTATCCTGATGACTGGAATATTAACGGTCTTGTTGATTATGTAAACAGAATTTATACAACTGAGGAAAATCCTTTTGAAATCACAGATGAGGATATGGAAACTCTCACAAAGGATTCTGTAACAAATATCATCTATGACCTTGCAATTTCAAAATATGAGAAAAAAGAGGAAGAGTTTACTCCTGAAACAATGAGAGAGGTTGAAAGAGTTGTTCTTCTTAGAAATGTTGACTCAAAATGGATGGACCACATAGACGATATGGACCAGTTAAAAGGCGGAATAGGTCTTCGTGCTTACGGACAGAAGGACCCTGTTTTAGAGTTTAAATATGAAAGCTATGATATGTTTAACGATATGACAAGAGCAATTTCCGAGGATACTGCTAAAATGCTTTTAACTGTTACTTTAAATAATCAGATTGAAAGAAAAGAAGTGGCAAAGGAAACAGGAGTAAGTCACGGCGGTGACGGAAGTGACAAGAAAAAACCTGTTAAGGTTGGGGAAAAGGTAGGAAGAAACGACCCTTGCCCTTGCGGCAGCGGTAAAAAATATAAAAAATGCTGCGGAATGTACGAAAACTAAAATTCGTTTAGTAATTATATTATATAAAGAAAGAAGTGAAAAAATTTGTTACAATTAGAAGAACTTAAAGTAAGAATAAACGACATAAAAAAACAAATTGAAGAACTGAGGGATTCACTTTAACATCGCAGGACTTAAAAACGATGTTGAAGAGCTTGACAAAATGTCATCAGCACCTGATTTCTGGGAGGACCTTGAAAACTCGCAGAAGGTTTTGCAGACCTTGAAAAACAAGAAAACAAAGATAGAAAATTTTAATTCCTTAAATTCGATGTATGAAGATATTGAGGCGATATTGGAGCTTGCGAACGATGAAGAAGACGAAAGCTTAGCTGTTGAAGCTTTGGATATTGAAAAAAAGCTTACAGAGGAGCTTGAAAATTTAAGAATAGAAACACTGCTCTCGGGTGAATATGACGATAATAATGCAATCTTATCACTTCATGCGGGTGCAGGCGGAACAGAGGCTCAGGACTGGGTACAGATGCTTTACAGAATGTATTTAAGATGGGCTGAAAAGCATGGCTATAAAACTGAAACGCTTGACTATCTTGAGGGTGACGATGCAGGAATAAAAAGTGTTACTTTCTTAGTAAGCGGTGAAAAGGCTTACGGTTATTTAAAATGTGAAAAAGGTGTGCATAGACTTGTGCGTATTTCGCCTTTTGATGCATCGGGAAGAAGACACACCTCGTTTGCATCTTTAGATGTTTTGCCCGAAATAGGTGACGATAAGGTGATTGATATTAACCCTGACGACTTAAAGGTAGATACCTACCGTTCAAGCGGTGCGGGAGGACAGCATATCAATAAAACTGAGTCTGCAATCAGAATAACACATATTCCGACAGGAATTGTTGTTGCCTGCCAGAATGAGAGGTCACAGCATAAAAACCGTGATACTGCGATGAAGATGCTTTATATGAAGCTTTTGGAATTAAAGGAAAAAGCACATAAAGAAAAAATCGAGGATTTGCAGGGTGAAATGCTTGATATAGGCTGGGGAAGTCAGATAAGGTCTTATGTTTTCCATCCGTACAGTATGGTAAAGGACCACAGAACAAGCTGTGAAACAGGAAATGTGGGTGCTGTTATGGACGGAGAGCTTGATGAGTTTATTAATGTATATTTAAAAGAGTCAGCAAAGAATAAGTAAAAAAGGAAAGGTAAAAATAAAATGCTTGGGAAATTACAGTCAATAGAAGATAAATATGTAGAGCTTAATGAAAAAGCTTCAGACCCTGAGGTTATATCCGACCAAAATCTTTTCAGGGATACTATGAAAGAAATTTCGGAGCTTACTGAAATTGTTGAAAAGTACCGCGAATATAAAAAATGTGCGAATGACCGTGACGGTGCAAAAGAAATGATGGAAGCAGAAACTGATGCTGAATTAAAAGAGCTTGCGGAAGTTGAATACTATGAAAAAAGAGACGAATGTGAGAAAATTATAGAAGAAATAAAGGTTCTTCTTTTGCCTAAAGATGTTAACGATGACAAGGATGTTATTGTTGAAATA
The DNA here is from genome assembly GCA_045661305.1 of Clostridia bacterium. Lineage (GTDB taxonomy): Bacteria > Bacillota > Clostridia > UMGS1840 > UMGS1840 > UMGS1840. Next base: position 3,676 of record JAZRFJ010000034.1, read on the forward strand.
AGAGCAGGTGCAGGCGGTGACGAGGCGGCACTTTTTGCAGGCGATTTGTACAGAATGTACTCAATGTATGCGATGAACAACCGCTTTAAAACAGAAGTTATATCCGAAACTGAAATCGGTATAGGCGGATTTAAGGAAATAACATTTTCAATAACAGGAAAGGGTGCTTATTCAAAGCTTAAATTTGAAAGCGGTGTTCACAGAGTACAAAGAATACCTGAAACAGAATCAGGCGGAAGAATACACACTTCAACAGTCACAGTTGCAGTTTTGCCTGAGGTTGAAGATGTAGAAATTGAAATCAATCCTGACGATTTGGAAGTAGATACTTACCGTGCAAGCGGTGCAGGCGGACAGCATGTTAATAAGACAGAGTCAGCTATAAGAATTACACATAAGCCGACAGGAATTGTTGTTGCTTGCCAGAACGAACGCTCACAGCACAAAAACAGAGATATGGCTATGAAGATGCTTCGTTCAAAGCTTTATGATATGGAGCTTTCAAAACAGCAGAGTGCTATTGCCGCTGAGAGAAAATCACAGGTAGGAACAGGGGATAGGTCTGAAAGAATAAGAACATATAACTATCCGCAGGGGCGTGTTACTGACCACAGAATAGGTCTTACAATTCAGCAGTTGCCAACAATTATGAATGGAAATATTGAAGCTATAATTGAGGCACTCATAACAGCAGACCGCTCGGAAAAATTATTAAACAGCGGCGTGTAAGTAATAGTAAAGAGGGAAGAAGTATGGAAATAAAGACATATAATTTATGGGATAATACACCTGGAATGTGCGAAGAAATCCCTAAAATAACACATTATCCTGCAAAAGAGAAAAAATCAAGTTGGACAGTTGTTATATTCCCCGGCGGAGGATACTCGGGCAGAGCAGCTCATGAGGGTGAGGGGTATGCAAAATTTTTATCAGAAAACGGAGTTAATTCATTTGTTGTGGATTACAGAGTTTTACCACATCGTTTTCCGCTTCCGCTTTTAGATGCGAGAAGAGCAGTTCGCTTTGTGCGTTATTATGCAGAAAAATTTGGTGTAGATAAAGATAAGGTTGCAGTTATGGGCTCGTCTGCAGGCGGTCATCTTGCTGCACTTACATCAACATATTATGAAAAAATAGATTTTGAAGACATAGACGCTATTGATAAAGAGGATTTTTTACCAAATGCACAGATTTTGTGTTATCCTGTTATAAAGCTTTTGGGAAAAGGGCAAGCACATTTAGGCTCAGGTCAGAACTTGCTTGGTGAAAATCATGCAATAATGGGTGAAGAATTAAGCCCTAATCTTATTGCAAGTGAAAAAACACCTAAAGCTTTTATATGGCATACCTTTGACGATGAGGTAGTTCCCGTTGTAAACAGTCTTGATTATGCCAAAAAGTTAAAAGAGTTAAATATAGATGTAGAATTACACATTTTCCCTAACGGCTATCACGGTCTTGGACTTTGCTTAGACGAAAATAATAAAGAGCCGTACTATTTACATGCAAAGCAGTGGGGAAATTTACTTTTAAAATGGCTTTCTTACAATGAATAACAAGGTAAAAGGAAACGGAAGTGAAACAGAAGATGAATAAAGCTGTGAAAACTGTCGGCTTTATGTTTATAATGATACTTTTGGCAAAAGTGCTGGGACAGGCAAGAGAAATGTTTGTTGCTGCAGTATTTGGTGTCGGCAGTCTTACTGACGCCTATTATGCAGCAAGCACACTTCCTCTTAATCTTTTTGATATTGTTTTTGCTTCCTCAATAAGCTCAGCGTTTATTCCTGTTTATAATACTTATATAGAAAAATACGGCAACGAAGAGGGAAATCGTTTTGCATCAGGCTTTGTAAATACCATTCTTCTTTTGTCGGTTGTTCTTTGTGTTTTACTTATAGTTTTTTCAAAACAGCTTGTTGGTGTTTTAGCGGGCGGACTTGATGAAAAAACAGCAGAGCTTGCAAGCTCGCTTACTAAAATTATGATGCCGATTATTGTTTTTGCATCACTTACATTTTCTTTTACAGGGATATTGCAGTCAAAAGGGGAATTTAACATTCCTGCAATTATAAGTATTGTTTCAAATGCTGTTGTTATAATTTATATGATTTTCCTAAGCGACAAATTTGGAATATACGGACTTTCGTTATCTCTTACAATAGGGTGGATTTTGCAGTTTTTAGTTCAGCTCCCATCCGCAAAAAAGGTAGGCTTTTCATATAAGAGGGTTTTATATCATAAGGGACTTAAAGATGTTGTAAAGCTTGCACTTCCTGTACTTGTTGGAACATGGATACAGCCGATTTCAAATCTTATAAATAATGCCTATGCTTCATCAATAGATAACGGAATTTCGGCTTTAAATTATGCATCAAAGCTTTTTCTGATTGTTGCATCTGTTTTTACGGTAAGTGTGACAAACTATGTTTTTCCGCTTCTTTCAAAGCAGTCGGCAACAGAAGATAACAAAAACTACAAAAAGACGCTTTATAATTCATTTAAAATAATACTTATCGTGCTTGTTCCGATATGTGTGTTTATGCTATCCCTCTCTACACCGATTATAGAGCTTGTTTATAAGAGGGGACAGTTCGATGATAATGCAGTAAGATTAACAGCAGGAGCCTTTTATTATTACTGCTTTGGTATAATTTTTTACGGAGTGCTTGATTTATTTAATAAAGCTTTTTATGCGTTAAAAAACAGTGTTGTTCCTGCAGTTATTGCAGGAAGTGCGATTGTATTAAACGGAGTTTTGTCATATTTTTTAAAAAATGTCATGGGGATTTTCGGACTTGCACTTTCTTCAACACTTGTTTACTTCTATATGGCGTTAATGCTTTTTATGTCACTTAATAAAAGGATTAAATTTTTTGAGATAAAAAATACACTTTTTATCATAAAAGAGCTTTTATACGGAGCAGTTACTTTTTTTGTTACTGTAAACTGTTACAAGCTTCTTAGTGCTTTAGACTCAAATCTTATTTTAAAAATTACAAGAATGGGACTAAGTGCGTTGTCGGGACTTGTAGTTTATCTTATACTGATAGTGCTATTTGAGAAAAACACTTTAAAAGAAATGACGAAAGGAGCAGAAAATGAACTTCAAAGAGAAAATAAACAAAATTAATGAAGCTTTTGTTTCGGGGAAAGTATATTTATTTTTAAAAAATATATATTTTGTGCTTCTTGGTGCATTTCGTGAAACATTCATATATAAAATATTTTTTAAGCCTTTGGACGATGAGGCTTATGAAAAAAGTCTTATTAACAGATTTTTTGGATTTATAAAATCAATCTATATAAAAATCGGAGCATTTATAAATAAGATTTTAAAGAGAGAAGAAAAGGATAGTTCTCCTTTTTTAGAGGAAACTGCCTCAACAAGCTTTATTTTAAAGGCTTTAAAAACGGATGAGTTTAAGGAATCATTTGTTTTTCTTATTTTTATGTCAACTCTTTTGTTTACGGGTGTTCTTCCGACTATGGCAGTAGTGGGACTATGTTTAGTTACAGCTTGCTTTACATTTTTTGACCATAGCTTCAAAGAGCGAGTAAAAAACGGAAAAAGTCTTGTTACAGACTGCTTTATTTTCTTCTACCTTATTGCACTTTTTTATTCAAGATGGATTTCAAACGATGTGCAGAAGAATAAAATATTCCTCGTTTATTTTGTATTTGTCGGATTTTATTATGTAATAAGATTTCTTATATCAACGGAAAAAAGACTTTATATTTCACTTCATGCTTTTGCGTGTTCTTCAGCTTTTGTTTGTTTAACAGGCGTTTTTCAGTTGCTTACGGGAAGCTATAAGTCAACGACATGGACAGACACCCAGGTGTTTGAAGAAATTGAGGGAAGACTTGTTGCAACTTTTGAAAACCCAAATGTTTTTGGTGAATATTTAATACTTATTATACCTATAATTCTTGCAATGATTTTTATTTCAAAATCAAAGTTATGGAAGACACTCTATACGCTTCTTCTTTTGGTTTCAGGAGTATGTATGCTTATGACATATTCAAGAGGGTGTTGGCTTGGAATAATTTTTGCTTTTGCACTTTTTATTCTGATGATTTTCCCAAAGCTTATATATCCTGCACTTATATTAGCACCTTTTAGTATATTTGTTATTCCCGAAACGATTATAGAAAGAATAACAAGTATCGGAAATATGAGTGACGGCTCAACGGTTTTCAGGGTTTATATATGGCGTGCAACGATAGATATGTTAAAAAAATATTGGTTATGCGGTATAGGGCTTGGTACAGACTGCTACGAGAATTATTATTCACAGTATGCTTATGACGCAGTTTTAGCACCTCATTCACATAATACCTTTCTTCATGTAATGTGCGAATCGGGAATATTCGGACTTCTTATATTTATAGGTCTTTTGTTCTTTTTATTAAGACAGCTTTTTGTGTGCTACAAAAAAACAAAAAACAAAAATCTAAAAATAATTTCAGCAGCATTTATAGCCGCATTTTTAGGAAGTCTTATTCAGGGAATGTTTGATAATCTTTTTTATAATTACAGATTATATATGATATTTTTTGCATTAGTTGCAGTTTCATGTTCGATATATGAAATTTACAAAGGAGAGGAGAGGGAAAATGCGAGAAACAAGAATTAAGGTAATTCACATTTTAAGTGATACGAATATCGGTGGAGCAGGTACACTTTTAGTAAATTATCTTAAAAATTTTGACAGAGAAAAATTTGATATAAAAGTAATTCTTCCAAAAGACAGCTTATTAAAGCCGAGAATTGAAAGCCTTTCTTACGAAGTTATCGAGCTTTTGGGTAATCAGGATAAATCACTTGACTTTAAAGCAATAGGGGAATTAAGAAAAATTTTTAAAAAAGAAAAACCTGATATTGTTCATGCCCATTCTTCAATGAGTGCTAAAATTGCAGCATTTCTTTGCGGTGTAAAAACAAGAATGTACACCCGCCATTGTGCTTATGACCCTAAAAAATTTATGACAGTTTTTCCTTTTAAGCATATAAACGGCTTTATAAACAACACACTTTCAACGCATATTATTGCAGTTGCACAGGCGGCAAAAGAAAACTTAACTGACACAGGCGTTTCTGACAAAAAAATAACTGTTATTATAAACGGTGTTGATGAACTTACAGAAAAGACCGAAGAAGAAAAGACTATTATAAGAGAAAAATATGGTATTTCAAAAGACGATTTTCTTTTTGGTATTGTCGCAAGGTTAGAGAATGTAAAAGGACATGACTATTTTATTGAGGCAGCAAATGAAATTTCTAAAAAATATGATAATGTAAAATTCATTATTGCAGGAACGGGAGCTGAGGAAGAACGCTTAAAGAAAAAGGTTAATGACCTTGGACTTTCTAAAAGAGTTATTTTTGCAGGCTTTGTTACAGATGTTTCCGAAATTTACAGCATTATGGATATGAATGTAAACTGTTCTTGGGGAACGGAAACTTCTTCTCTTGCACTAAGTGAAGCAATGAGCATAGGAAAACCTGCAATAGCAAGCATATACGGCGGTAATCCTTACATGATAACAGACGGTGAGAACGGACTGCTGTGCGAGAAGAAAAATTCTTTGGCATTAGCAGAAAAAATGGAATATATCCTCAATAATAAAGATGTATATCAAGAAATGTGCAAAAAGGCAAGAGAGCATTACGAGAAAAAATTCACTGCGAAGAAAATGACTAAAAGCTTGGAAGAAATTTATGAAAAAGAGTACAGGAGGAACAAATAGATGAAAAAAACTGTCAAATACATTATAGAAGCTGTTATAATTATCGCTTTTCTTTTGGTTGCTCTTTACGGCATTTCTGTTATAAAGCCATCCGTTTTCGGTGGAGAAGATTACAAGGATATAGAAATAGCTGTTGAGTTTTTGCAGGCTAAAAAAGAATTTATTGATGATATAAAAATAGGCGACAAGATGCTCGAAAATACTCAAAGCACTTATTTTGGTGAGGTTATAGAGGTTGGTGAGATTTTACCGTCAATTTTTACGGTAAGTGATTATGAAAACGGAAAATACATCGAAACAAATTCCACTGAGTATGTAAGAAGAAGAGTTGTTTTAAAAAACAGTGCAAGAGTTTTTGATAATGCAATCAAAATTGGTGAAATTTCAGTTAAGGTTGGCGGAAAATACGGTCTTATTTTTAACGGGAATTTTGTTGACGGTACTGTAATGGGACTTAATGTTTTGGAATAATCATTAAGGAGGTAGGAAAATGGATAAGAGTAGTAAAAAAAGTAAAAAAGGTAAATTTAGTATAAACGCTTTTGATTTTATTGTAATAGTTCTTCTTATTGTTCTTGTTGTCGGAATTTTTGCAAAATTTGTTATCTTTTCCGAGGATAAAAAGATGCAGGTTGATATTACTTATGATATTTTAGTAAAATCAGTAAGACAGGAAACAATAGACGCTTTTGAAATAGGTCAGGGTGTTTATGAAAAGGCAAATGGTTATTATATCGGCGAAATAACTTCCCTAAAATCCGAGGGTGCAACAGACCTTATGGAAACTTTGGACGGAAAAGTAATTGAAGCACCTGTTGAAAACAGATATAATCTTATAATATCTGTAAAGGCAGAGGGAATTAAGGACCAGAATGGTCTTGTTTCCGTAAACAAATGCAAAATTTTTGACGGTAAGGATATAAATTTTGATACACAGAAGAACCGTTGCTACGGAACTTTTAGAAATATGCAGATTAACTATAAATAAATTGACTATGGAGGACTTGAAAAATGCAAAAAATAAAAATTGCAATACTTGGTTACGGTAATTTGGGAAAAGGCGTAGAGGTTGCATGCGATATGAATGATGACATGGAGCTTAAATATGTTTTTACAAGAAGAAATCCCGATGAGCTTAAGATTTTGTCAGAAAACGCAGAAGTAAAGAGTGCAGACGATATTTTAAATTATAAAGATGAGATTGATGTTCTTATCATATGCGGAGGCTCTGCAACTGATTTGCCAAAGCAGACACCTTATTATTCAAAATATTTTAATACAGTCGACTCTTTTGATACTCATGCAAGAATTCCTGAGCATTTTGGAAATGTAGATAAAGCTTCAAGAGAAGGAAAAAAAATAAGCGTTATTTCTGTCGGCTGGGACCCAGGTGTGTTCTCTATGCAAAGACTTCTTTTTAACTCTGTTTTACCGTCAGGTACAGATTATACCTTCTGGGGTAAGGGTGTAAGTCAGGGACATAGTGACGCTGTAAGAAGAATTGATGGAGTGAAAAATGCAATCCAGTACACAATTCCAATAGATGAAGCAGTAGAAAAGGCAAGAAGCGGCAACAATCCTGAGCTTTCAACAAAAGATAAGCATTTAAGAGAGTGCTTTGTTGTTTTGGAAGACGGTGCAGATAAAGTAAGAATTGAAAACGAAATAAAGACAATGAAAAACTATTTTAGTGACTATAACACTATTGTTCATTTTATTTCGGAAGAAGAATTTAAAAGAGACCATAATAAAATGCCTCACGGCGGTTTTGTTATAAGAAGCGGAAACACTGATAAATCAGCTCAGATGAAGCATGTTATGGAATTTTCATTAAAGCTTGATTCAAATCCGCAGTTTACTGCAAGTGTTTTGTGTGCTTTTGCAAGAGCTGCATACAGACTTAATAAAGAAGGAATGTGCGGTTGTAAAACTGCTTTTGATATACCGCTTTCATATCTTTCTTCACAGTCACATGATGAGTTAATAGCACACCTTCTTTAATAAATTTTAAAAGGAGATATTTTGGAAAGTGAAAAAAGTGCAAAAAGTATTGATTTTCAGCTTTATTTTTATAGTTTTTCTTTCTCTTAACGCATATTGTGAGGAATATGTTAAAATCGGTCTTAAATATAATACAAAGGCTGTTTCTTCGTGCAAAGTGAGTGCATATGATAATGGTGCTGTTATTGTTAATGTCGGTGCAGAAAATCTTATTAATGCAACCGATAATGCTGTTAATCTTTTGTATGATAACGGCAGTATTACAGTTATGGACAAAAATAATGTTGCACCTCATTTTGTTATGACAGATACTTCTTCGTTTATTGAAATAGGCTCAACAAATAATATAGTGGAACTTGATGGAAAGGCATACAGAGGAACACTTATTTTTACATCAACCCCAAACGGTATTCAGGTTGTTAATTATGTCGGAATAGAGGACTATTTAAAAAGTGTTGTTCCGTCTGAAATGCCGTCGTCATGGAATATCGAAGCACTTAAAACTCAGGCTGTATGTGCCAGAAATTATACTGTTGTAAATAAAGGAAAGCTTTCAAAATACGGCTTTGACCTTGACGATACAACAGCGTGTCAGGCATATGCGGGTATTTCCTCGGAAAATCCTCGTACAACACAGGCAGTAGAGGAAACAAAAGGTATTATAGCACTTTACGAGGATAAGCCTGCAAACTTGTTCTATTATTCCTCAAGCGGTGGATATACCGAAGATGTGAAAAATGTGTGGGGAAGCACCAACTATCCTTATTTAGTGAGCGTTCCCGACCCTTATGACCCACTTTCAAAGTGGGAAGTAAAATTCACTTCCTCCGAGCTTAAGGATAAGCTTTTTTCAGTAGGAATAGATGTAGGTGATATAAAAGGTGTCGAGGTTACAAAAAGAACTGATGCAGGACGAGCAGTGGAAGTTATAATAACAGGCTCAACGGGTTCTTATACTGCAAAGCTTGAAAAAACAAGAAATGTTTTCGGGCTTAAAAGCTCAATGTACACAATTTCTTCATCTGGTGAAGCTGTTTTAACACCAAAGAGTGTAATAACGGAATATGGGGTCGAAAAAAGATATATTTCAAGACCTGTGATGACTGCAAAGGGAATAGTTCCTTTAGAGACAACACAAGGCTCGCCTGATGAATTTGTTTTCACAGGATATGGCTGGGGACACGGTATAGGAATGAGCCAATACGGCTCAAAAGGCTTTGCAGATAACGGTTATACATACGATAAAATAATTCTTCATTATTTCCCGGGAACAACACTCGGAACTTATTAAAAAAGTCAGAAAAGTTAGAAAGGCAGAAATTTATGAGAACTGAAGATTTTGATTATAATCTTCCCGAAGAACTTATTGCCCAAACACCGCTTAAAGAGCGTACATTATCAAGGCTTATGGTTCTTTCAAAAAATACAGGCGAATATGAACATAAGCATTTCTTTGATTTGGCAGACTATCTCAAAGAGGGAGATGTTCTTGTTTTTAACAATACAAAGGTTATTCCAGCAAGGCTTTTCGGTGTTAAGGAAGGCGGAACTGCCGGGATAGAAACTCTTTTGTTAAAACGATGCTCAATTGATGAGTGGGAAGTCCTTCTAAAGCCTGCAAAACGAATAAAGCAGGGCGGACGGGTAGTTTTTGGTGATGGAGAGCTTATCGGCGAAGTTTTAGGCGAGTTAGATGACGGAAAACGCAAAATGAAATTTTATTTTGACGGTGTCTTTGAAGAAATTATCGACAAGCTTGGCAATATGCCTCTACCGCCTTATATAAAGGAAAAATTAGAGGATAAAAACAGATACCAGACAGTTTATGCAAAATATGACGGTTCAGCGGCAGCACCAACTGCGGGACTTCATTTTACCGAAGATTTTATTAAAAAAATCGAAGAAAAGGGCGTTATAACAGCTTATGTTACTCTTCATGTAGGGCTTGGAACTTTCCGACCTGTAAAGGAAGATGATATTACAAAGCATATAATGCACAATGAGCATTATATTGTACCAAAAGAAACTGCTGATATAATTAACAAAGCAAAAAAAGAGGGAAGAAGGGTAATATCCGTCGGAACAACATCACTTCGTACTATGGAGGCAGTTGCAAGCAGTAATAACGGAATTATGGTTTCGGGCGAGGGAGATACAGAGATATTTATATACCCGGGCTACAAATTTAAAATTGTTGATGCGCTTATTACAAATTTCCATCTTCCAAAATCAACACTTTTAATGCTTGTTTCAGCACTTTCTGACAGAGAAAAAATACTTGGTGCATATAACGAAGCTATAAAGGAAAAATATAGATTTTTCTCATTTGGCGATGCTATGTTTATTCAATGATAAAATCATTGAATAAACAAGGTAATAAGTAATAGGAATAGTGAAAAGGTAAGGAATTTTTTATGATATATCTTGATAATGCGGCAACAGAGCCTGTTTTTAGTGAAGTAAGCGAATATATGTACGAGGTTTTGAAAAATGATTTCGGAAACCCGTCATCACTTCACAATTTAGGGTTAAAAGCAGAAAATATTGTAACAAAAGCAAGAGAAATTATTGCTTCTTCTTTGGGTACAAAGGAAAACGAAATATATTTTGCATCAAGCGGAACTTTGGCAAATAATACTGCAATTTTGGGGTATTTAAAGAGAAACAAAAGAGCGGGCAAAGAGGTAATGATTTCATCAGTTGAGCATCCGAGTGTTTATAATATTGCACCATACCTTAAAGAAATGGGATATACAGTTTTGGAAATTCCTGTTAAGGATTTCTTATATGACTATGATTTTATTGAAAAAAATATATCAGAAAATACTGCACTCATAAGTGTTATGGCTGTAAATAACGAAACAGGTACAGTTTTTGATATAAAGAAAATAAGAGATATAATTTCATCAAAAAAGCTTGGTACTGTTATACATTGTGACTGTATTCAGGCATATATGAAAACAAATATAAAAGTGAACACTTTCGGTGCTGATATGATAACCATTTCAGCACATAAAATCGGAGGGCCTAAAGGTATAGCTGCACTTTATATCAGAAAAGGTCTTTTTGTTGAGCCTATATATTATGGCGGAGGTCAGGAAAGAGGTATGTTTTCACAGACAGAAGCGGTGCATAATATTGCAGGCTTTGGGAAGGCTGTTGAAATCAATTTAAAAAACAATTATATGGAAAAAATTGATGCGCTTTCAAAGCTTTTTATATCAAAACTTAATGAAAATATTATTGTAAATTCAAAAAACAATTTACCAAATATAATTAATATTTCTGTTCCTATCAGATCTGAAATTGCACTTCATAAGCTTGAAAGCAAAGGAATTTATGTTTCTTCAGGCTCGGCTTGTTCTCAGAAAAAAGGGGAACGCAACAGAGTGCTTTCAAATTTTTCTTTATCACAAAAAATTCAGGATACTGCACTTCGTATTTCGATAGGATATAACAACACTCCTGATGATATGATAGCCGCAGCCGAGGCAATAAATAATTTATAAAAATGCTTGACAATTAATTCTCTTTATGCTAAAATATTCAAGGTTGCAAGTGGTAAAAATTAAATATATAATATGCGGATGTGGCGGAACGGCAGACGCGCTGGCTTCAGGTGCCAGTCGGGCTTCTCGGTGCAAGTTCAAATCTTGTCATCCGCACCAGAAAAAAAGACATTTTTCTAAAAGAAGAATGTCTTTTTTTATATACGCTTAATACAGAATATTTAATCATTCAAAGACTGTGGAAAACTTTTTTGTTTTTATAAAAAAATTTCTC
>JAZRFJ010000035.1:0-6026 GCA_045661305.1 Clostridia bacterium
TCGGTTTTGGCAGTACCTGTCATACCCGAAAGCTTATCATAAAGTCTGAAATAATTCTGGAAAGTGATTGTTGCAAGAGTTTTGGACTCTCTTTCAACCGTTACAGCATGTTGTCAGTCATTCGCCTGATCAAGTCCGTCTCATTAACGGCGTGCGAACATCATTCTTCCCGTAAATTCATCAACAATTATTACTTCGCCCTCTTTAACAACATAATCCTTATCTCTTTTCATTATGCCGTTTGCCCTAAGTGCCTGATTTATATGATGTGAAAGTGCAAGATTGTTTGAATCGGAAAGATTTTCAAGGTTAAATGCCTGTTCAGCTTTCTTAATACCCTGTGCTGTAAGTGTAGCTGATTTTGCTTTTTCATCAACAATATAATCTGCATCGCCCTCGTCAGTAAGCTCTTTTGTGTTTTCCCCAACAACAACTTTTTTCTTCAAGGTTTTTACAAATCTGTCTGCAATGGAATATACCTCTGTCGACTTTTCGCCTTGTCCCGAAATAATAAGCGGAGTTCTTGCCTCGTCAACCAAAATACTGTCAACCTCGTCGACAACAGCAAAGTTATGACCTCTTTGCACCATTCTTTCCTTATAGATAACCATATTATCTCTAAGGTAGTCAAACCCGAACTCATTATTTGTACCGTATGTTATATCACATTCATATTCCTTTTTTCTGTCAGACGGGTCAACAGCATGAACAACAAGACCGACAGATAAACCTAAAAATTGATAAACCTTTCCCATCCACTCGCTGTCACGGCGTGCAAGGTAATCATTAACAGTAACTATATGAACACCTTTTTTTGTGAGTGCATTAAGGTAAGCAGGGAGTGTAGCAACTAAAGTTTTACCCTCACCTGTTCTCATTTCGGCAATTCTTCCCTGATGAAGAACAATTCCGCCTATAATCTGAACGGGATAGTGCTTTAATCCTAAAACTCTCCACGAAGCCTCACGGCATGTCGCAAAAGCCTCAGGAAGTATATCGTCTAAGGTTTCACCATTCTCCAATCTTTTAATAAATTCATCTGTTTTTGCTCTTAGCTCGCTGTCCGAAAGCTTTTGATATTCTTCATCATACGAGAGTACCTTTTCAGCAATCGGCTTTATTCTTTTAAGCTCTCTTTGGGAATAGCTCCCGAAGACCTTTTCAATCATATCTTTAAACATAAAATCTCATCTTCCTTATAGCATATAAAATAACATTGTATATTATATCATATTTTTACCATTAGTGCAATAGATTTTACAAAAAATTCACAATTTTATACTGTTTTAAAAAGAAAAAAGAAAAAATTTTAAAAAAATGTAGACAAACTGTGTGTTTATGTGTTATAATATAATTTAGTAAAATAACAAATTTACTATATAATACTTTTGGAGGTTTAGATTTTATGAGCAAATTCACAACAGAAGTTGAACACATGAGTTGTGTTTGTAAAGGACCAAACCACGGTCCTGCACCTATTCCTGAAGAAGGAAAATGGGTACAAGCAAGAGAAATCAAGGATATTTCAGGTCTTACACACGGTGTAGGCTGGTGTGCTCCTCAGCAGGGTGCATGTAAGCTTACTCTTAATGTTAAAAACGGTATCATTGAAGAAGCACTTGTTGAAACATTAGGCTGTACAGGTATGACACATTCTGCTGCTATGGCTGCTGAAATTTTAACAGGAAAAACTATTTTGGAAGCTTTAAACACAGACCTTGTGTGTGATGCTATCAATACAGCTATGAGAGAATTGTTCTTACAGATTGTTTACGGAAGAACACAGACAGCTTTCTCAGAAAACGGTCTTCCTATCGGAGCAGGCTTAGAGGACCTCGGTAAAGGACTCAGAGGTCAGATTGGTACAATGTACGCTACAAGCGAAAAAGGTCCAAGATATTTGGAAATGGCTGAGGGTTATGTTACAAAGCTTGCACTCGATGATGACAAACAGATTATCGGTTATGAATTTATCAATTTCGGAAGAATGATGGATATGATAAAAGCAGGCGAAACACCAGAAGAAGCTATGAAAAAAGCTATGGGAACTTACGGAAGATATGAAGGCGCTGCTTCATATATCGACCCACGTAAAGAATAGGAGGTAAACGGATATGCAGTTATTTGAAGGTTATGAAAGAAGAATTGATGGTATCAATAAATGTTTGAAAGAAAACGGTATTGCATCATTGGAAGAAGCTAAAAAAATCTGTGACGATAAAGGTATTGATGTTTACTCAATCATAAAAGGCATTCAGCCTATATGCTTTGAAAACGCATGCTGGGCATATATCTTAGGTGCTGCACTTGCTATTAAAAGAGGTGCTGTAAATGCTGCTGACGCTGCTGAAATTATCGGTGAAGGCTTACAGGCTTTCTGTATCCCAGGTTCAGTTGCAGATGACAGAAAGGTTGGTCTTGGTCACGGTAACTTAGCTGCAATGCTTCTTCGTGAAGAAACAAAATGCTTTGCATTCTTGGCAGGTCACGAATCATTCGCTGCTGCTGAAGGTGCAATCGGTATTGCAAAATCAGCTAACAAGGTAAGAAAAGAGCCTTTAAGAGTTATATTAAACGGTCTTGGAAAAGATGCTGCTCAGATTATTTCAAGAATTAACGGATTTACCTATGTACAGACACAGTTTGACTATTACACAGGTAAAGTTAATATCGTAAAAGAAATTGCGTACTCTGACGGTGAAAGAGCAAAAGTAAGATGCTACGGTGCTGACGATGTTAGAGAAGGCGTTGGAATTATGACAATGGAAGGCGTTGATGTATCTATCACAGGTAACTCAACAAACCCAACAAGATTCCAGCATCCTGTTGCAGGCACATACAAAAAAGAATGTGTTGCTAACGGTAAAAAATACTTCTCTGTTGCTTCAGGCGGCGGTACAGGAAGAACACTTCACCCAGATAACATGGCAGCAGGCCCAGCTTCATACGGCTTAACAGACACAATGGGAAGAATGCACTCTGACGCACAGTTTGCAGGTTCTTCATCAGTTCCTGCCCATGTTGAAATGATGGGACTTCTTGGTGCTGGTAACAACCCAATGGTTGGTATGTCAGTTGCTGTTGCTGTTGCTATCGAAGAAGCAAGCAAATAGTAAATAGAACAATATTCTATAAAATTCCAAAGACTTCTGAACTTTTTGGTTTGGAAGTCTTTATTTATTGACAAATATTTTTTTCTATGATATAATGTTAATACAATGATAGTTGAGAGGAGTGTTTGTTATGAAAAGGCACGAATATATTCCTGACAATCAAGTAGTAAAAAGAGCAAAAGCCGCAGTGAAGCTTGCCATTGAAAGAAAAAATGCGATGGGAGTATCTGCTATTGTTTATAATAGAAAAACAGGTGAAATTTGCCGTTTGAATGAAGACGGAACAAAGACTGTTATACAAAAAAATTCAAGGAGACGATACAGTGAAAGAATTTCAACTAAATAAATCTCCTGAAATAATTGTCTTTGCAGGCCTAACGGTTCGGGGAAATCTACTTTTACCGAACTGTTAAAACCAGCCATGATTGATTATATAAATGCTGACGAGATAAAAAAGCATTGAAATGTTCTGATTTACAGGCTGCCCAAATTGCTGAAAAGCAGAGAGAAGACCATGTTGAAAGGCTCGAAGAGTTTTGCTTTGAAACTGTTATGTCAACAGACAGAAATTTAAAACTACTTCAAAAAGCAAAAGATAAGGGTTATTTTATCAGATGCTACTATATTCTCACGGCAGACCCGTATATAAATGTTTGTCGTGTTAAATCTCGTGTTGAAGAAGGCGGGCATGATGTTCCGGAGGATAAAATCATTTCAAGATATGAAAAAGCATTAAATCTTGTTAAAGATGTTGTGGCTGTGAGTGATATATGTCATATATACGATAACTCCGAAGAAAAGCCTTTTCGTATTTTCAAAAAAAGAAAATCAGAATGTTTTTTTCAAAAATGTGAGGATTGGTTTTGTGAAGATATAAAATTACTAACAGGAATTGAAAAAATGACAGAATGTGATTTGAATTCCGCTAAAACAACATCTTAAAAATAGATAAAAATATAAAGACACATCATTTTAAAAAATATTTGATGTGTCTTTTTTTATAGAAACAAAAAGTACAAAAAATTCATCAATCAAAAAAATGATTTATGACTTGATTTTTGATTGATGATGTGCTATAATATACAAAAGGTACAAAAGGTACAAAAGGTACAAAAGAGGTGAATTTTAAAAATGAAGAATAAAAAACCACCATTTGAAATAAACGAAAAAATAATGTCCGATGTTATAGAAATTGCAGAGCTTGTGGGCAAAGCAAGCATAAAAAATAACATATCCCAAAATCCTACTTTGAGAAGAACAAACAGAATACGCACGATATATTCTTCCCTTAAAATAGAACAAAATACACTTGATATAGAACAAGTTACTGCCCTTTTATCAGGAAAAAGAGTTTTAGCACCGCCAAAAGACATTAAGGAAGTAAAAAATGCTTATGAAATATATGATGCATTGGAAAGCTTAAACCCATATTCTGTTGATGACCTATTAAAAGCACACGGAGTTATGGTAAAAGATATCGAAAATGAAGCTGGAGAATTTCGCTCCCGTCCCGTAGGCATTGTTAACGAAAAAGGGGAAATTTTGCATTTTGGAACATTGCCGAGATATGTTCCCTCGCTTGTTGAAGAGCTTTTAAAATGGGCAGAAGAAAGTAATATTCATATCCTTATAAAAAGCTGTGTTTTTCATTATGAATTTGAACTTATTCACCCATTTTCTGACGGGAACGGAAGAATAGGAAGATTATGGCATACGCTTATGCTTTCAAAATGGAATCCGCTTTTTCTATGGTTACCGATAGAGTCCATTATATACGATAACCAAAAAAGCTATTATAATGCTATAAATATTTCAAACCAAAAAGGCGAATCAACCTTATTTATTGAATTTATGCTTTCTGTGATAAAGCAAGCCTTAAAAGAAGCTTGTGATTTAGAGCTCACAAATGAAATCATTAATAAAAAAGACCAAATGAGGCTTGAAAAAATATATTCTTTTCTTGATACTCATAAATATATAACAAACAGCGACTTACAAAAACTGCTTGGTGTTTCTTCTGCTACTGCAACAAGAATTTTAACATCACTTTATAAATCAAAAAAACTTGAAAGAATAAGAGTGAAAAGCTGTTGGGGATATATAAAGTAATAATAATAAAACTAAAAGACACATCATTTGAAAAATATTTGATGTGTCTTTTTTTATCGTACTATTGACATTTTTTTAAATCAATGGTACAATAATTGTGCCACTCAATAACTGAATAATTTTTCAATACAGGGAAATACTTTGTTAAAAAGTGTTTCCTTACTTTCTCAACCTGTATTGAAAAAGTTATTGTGTGGCTACAATTAAGGAATACACTTTTTTAGTGTGTTCCCTTGTCGGAGCACACTTTTTTATTTTTGGGAGAAAATTACTATTAAAAGATTTATTACAGTATTCTATTGACATTTTTTTAAATTAATGTTATAATTTTCATGGTACACAATTGAATACAGTTCTAACCACTATGGGAAAATACTTGGTAAAAGGTGTTTTCTCTATTTACTCATACCATAGTGGGAAAAATTGTGTGCCAACAATTAGGGATTTCACTTTTTCGGTGTGTTCCCTTGTTGGAACACACTTTTTTATTTTTGGGAGAAAATTACTATGAAAAGATTTATTACAGTATTCTATTGACATTTTTTTCAATTAATGCTATAATTTTTATGCGACACAATTTAATATTTGGGCAAACTGTAAGAGGAGTATTTTTATTTTGGTAAAAATGCCTTCTCTATTTTGGCTTTCTCTTATAGTTTGTCAAAGTTGTGTCGCAGCAATTAGAGTTGTGCATTTTTCAGTGTGCTTCTCTATGAGGCACACTTTTTTATTTTTGGGAGAAAATTACTATGAAAAGATTTTTTTGTTTTTTTATTATCTTTATTATGATTTTTTTATCTTCAT
>JAZRFJ010000036.1:0-67828 GCA_045661305.1 Clostridia bacterium
TCTGTCGGTTGGCTCCGTTCGACTTGCATGTGTTAGGCACGCCGCTAGCGTTCATCCTGAGCCAGGATCAAACTCTCTAATAGATTTTTATTTATTTTCCGTAAATAAATTTCAATTATAAGTTTTCCTTGCTCTCTCACTCTAAAGTTTACTCTTGTAAAGATTTTAACAATCTTCTCTAAAATTCAAAAGAATTTCCAAGGTTCATTATGTTATTCGGGTTTCAAGATTCAATCTGCTGTCTTTCACTTTTTTCTTCTCTTTCGTGCGACAGCTTACCCATTATAGCACATGCTTTTTTATTTGTCAATACTTTTTGCAAAAGTTTTTTAAAAAATTTTTTTGATCGTTTTTTGTCGGTTTTTAATAGATATTATTTTACTTATGAAAAAGTATAATATAATAAAAAAGTTAGTTTTTTAAAAAAGGCGGATATAATTTTGAAATTTTTGGAAATAATCCCATTATACAAAAAAATTTTACTTATTGCATGGTCATTTATTCTCATATTTGTTATTTCATTTCTCTCTATACAAGTTTATATTGACAGCTATTCATCCAGGTTTATATATAATGATAAAACAAAACTTCCAAAGTGTGACGCTGTTATAGTTTTGGGTGCATCTGTTTATAAAGATAAAACTCCGTCTCCTATTTTAAAAGAAAGGCTTATTAATGCGTATGAAATATTTAGCGATGGATATGCAGAGAAAATTATAGTCAGCGGTGACCACAGAAATGATGATTATGATGAAGTAAATACGATGAAAAATTTTCTTATAGATAAAGGAATTAAAGACTATGATATTTTAACGGACGATTTTGGATTAGATACTTATGAGAGTATATACAGAGCAAAAACGATATTCAAAGTCAATTCGCTTATTATAGCTACACAAGATTTTCATATAAAAAGAGCTTTGTATATATCAAGAAAGCTTGATATAAAAGCATATGGGTATC
The DNA here is from genome assembly GCA_045661305.1 of Clostridia bacterium. GTDB lineage: Bacteria > Bacillota > Clostridia > UMGS1840 > UMGS1840 > UMGS1840. The sequence continues at coordinate 964 of JAZRFJ010000036.1, forward strand.
CATGCAAGAATAAAGTGTATAATAATATGAAATATCTTAACTTCAGGGAAAGCCTTGCAAAAGTTAAAGCAGTTTTTGAAACGGATTTTTTTAAAAGTATTGACAATTAAGAAAAAGTGTGATATAGTATTTATTACTAGATGACAAAATAAATAAAACTATATAGTGAGGTCTGTTGATATGGATATTGAAAAAAACAACAAGCACATTGTACAAACATTAGGTGAAGAAATAGCTAATGCAGTTTCTCACGGTGTGGGAGCATTGCTTTCGATTGCGGCAACGGTGGTACTTATAGTTATAGCAAGTGTAAGAAGTGATGCGATAGGAGTAGTAAGTGCGTGTTTATACGGAGCAAGCTTAATTCTTCTTTACACATTTTCATCATTATATCATTCACTTACAAACAAAACTGCAAAAAAGGTTTTTCAGATTTTCGACCACTGCACTATTTTTCTTCTTATATTAGGAAGTTATATACCCGTATGTCTTACAATGATAAGAGGGGCTATTGGTTGGACACTTTTCGGGATTAATGCTCTATGCACTATTCTTGGGGTAACATTTAATGCAATAAATATGACAAGATGGAAAAAGCAGTCGATGATACTTTACATTATAATGGGGTGGATGATTGTTTTTAGTTTGAAACCGCTTATGGCAGTTATTACAATTCCTGAATTTTTGATTGAGCTTGCCGGTGGATTGTGTTATACTTTAGGGATAATTTTTTATAAGAACAAAAGATTTAAGTATATGCACTTTATATGGCATTTATTTGTGCTTGCAGGGAGCATACTTCAATATATATTTGTTATTAATTTCTATCTTACAAGATAAAATTTATGGAGTGTTAAAGTTTTAATCTCTTAACACTCCATTTTTTATAATTTTTTATGATTATTCTTCCCCATATTCCGCTATATAAGGTAAGTTACGATAATTCTCTCCGCAATCAAGACCATATCCGATAACAAAATGGTCTGGAATTGTAAAAAGCGAAATATCAGCTTTAAAGTCTACAAGTCTTCTCGAGGGTTTATCAAGAAGTGTTACTACTCTTAAAGAAAGGGGATTCCTCTCTCTAAGAAGTTTCACAATATCATTAAGAGTTCTGCCTGTATCAATTATGTCTTCAACAATAATTACATGATAATTTTTAATATCAGCATCAATATCCATTGTAATTTTAACTTCACCAGTGGAAACGGTTCCTTTATAATAGCTTTTTGCGCACATAAAAGCTATTTCACAAGGAGCATCAATTTTACGACACAAATCTGCCATAAATACAAATGCACCTTTTAAAATACTCACAAGAAGAAACGGTCTTCCGTCATACATAGCCGTAATTTCTTTACCTGCCTTTTTTATTGCTTCGGAAATTTCATCTTTTGTAATAAGTATTCTTTTTATTTTATTATTATATTCTTTAATTAATTCGGTTTTGTTCATAACAGATAGACCTCTTTTTTAGTATTTTCTCTATTATAAACCATTTTCTGTCATTTTTCAAGCTTATTTTACATTTTTATTAAAAAATTTAGAATTATAAATTAACACAAATAAAAAGAACTCCAAAATTGAAGTTCTTTCTATTAGTATTATAACTTAAAACTGTCTTTAAGGTTTACGATAAGATTAAATCTGTTTTCTTCCTTTGAATCCTTAATAAAGTATCCGTTTCTTACAAACTGGAATCTTTCGTCCGTAGTAGCATCTTTTAATGATGGCTCTACTATTGCATCTTTAACTTCTACAGATTCGGAGTTTAGGTAATCATCATAAGTTTTATCTTCAGGCATATCGTTCATATTTTCCATTGTGAAAAGCTTATTGAACATAAATGCCTTTACAGGAATACCGTATTTTGCACTTACCCAATGTATTGTTCCTTTAACCTTTCTTCCGTCAGGAGCATTACCTGAAAAAGTATCAGGGTCATAAGTGCAGTGAAGTTCAACTACATTGCCATTTTCATCTTTTATAACTTCATTACAGGTAATAAAATATGTTCCTGTAAGTCTTACTTCACTTCCAGGTTTTAAACGATGGAATTTAGATGGAGCATCCTCCATAAAGTCAGACCTTTCAACATATATTTCTTTTGTAATCGGAACTTCACGATATGTCGTTTCTTCATTCTGTGGATAATCAGGAACTTTTACATACTCCACCTTATCTTCAGGATAATTTGTAATTACCACTTTAAGCGGGTCTAAAACTGCAAGCTTTCTCTTTGAAGATTTGTTTAGCTCGTCACGGATACAAAATTCTAAAAGTCCTACATCAACAAGGCTGTTCGCTTTTGCGACACCAGCTTTTTTAACAAATTCAAAGATTGATGAAGGTGTGTAACCTCTTCTTCTTAGTCCGCAAAGAGTTGGCATTCTTGGGTCATCCCAACCGTCAACAATTTTTTCCTCAACAAGCTTTCTTAAATATCTTTTAGACATAACTGTATGTGTAACATTAAGTCTTGCAAACTCTATCTGTCTTGGCTTTTGTTCAAAGCCGATATTTTCAATTACCCAATCGTAAAGAGGTCTATGGTTTTCAAATTCCAAAGAGCAAAGTGAAAAGCTTATTCCCTCTAAAGCGTCCTGAATAGGATGTGCATAATCGTAAAGCGGATAAATGCACCATTTATCGCCTTGTCTGTGGTGAGATGTATGAACAATTCGATATATTGCAGGGTCTCTCATATTCATATTTGAGGATGCCATATCAATTTTTGCTCTTAATGTTTTTTCACCGTCTTTAAATTCGCCGTTTTTCATTCTTTCAAACAAATCGAGATTTTCCTCAACGCTTCTGTCACGGTATGGTGAATTTTTTCCCGGTTCTGTGAGTGTTCCTCTGTATTCACGCATTTCTTCAGAGGTAAGGTCACACACATATGCTTTACCATCTTTTATAAGCTTGCAGGCAAACTCATAGCATTTATCAAAATAGTCTGAGCCGTAAAAAATTCCGCCATCAGGCTCAGCACCGAGCCATTTTAAATCTTCATAGATTGACTGAACATATTCGTCATCTTCCTTTGCAGGATTTGTATCATCATATCTTAAATTGAATTTACCGCCATATTTTTTTGCAGTCATATAGTTAATCCATATAGCCTTTGCAGAGCCGATATGAAGATATCCATTTGGCTCAGGCGGAAAACGGGTATGCACCTTAGTAGCTTTACCCTCTTTTAAATCTTCATCAATAAATTCATGTATAAAATTGTTTTCAATTTCACAAATATTTTCTATACCCATTTCTCAATTCTCTCTTTCACTTTATCTTTACCAAGCACCTTAAATACATCATACATATCAGGTGTATTCATTCTTCCGCACACAGCTACTCTTATTACTGTACTTACATGTGCAATATTTCCTTTGAAATCCTGCGGATTTTTTTTGTATTCCTTCATATTTGTTGTATAGCCGTATTTTTCGCTTATCTGTTTTATTTTATTAAACCATTCGCCCGAATCATCATTTTCATCATAAGTGCTTAAATAATCAGCTAAAATATTTTTTCTGTCGTCTTCTAAAACTTCTTTGGGGAATGTATAATCAGGCTCATAAATTTCATCGAAGAAGTATGAAATATAATCCTTTATCTGAGAAAGCCTTGCAATATCCTTTCTTGGTTTTGCACCACCTCTTCCGATATTAAGGATTGCTATTGTCTTTTCCTTATTTTCTAAAAGAAGTTTATAAAAATCAGCATCATAATTCTTCGCATATTCCAAAACAAGTTCATAAACATCTTCTGCTTTCATTAAAGAAATATAATTCTTTGAAACATCATCTAACTTAACCAAGTCAAAAAGTGCACCTGAAACTGACATTTTCTTAGGTGAAAACGGAAATTCCTTATATGATTTATCAGGATTTTTATCTGCCCATTCTTCAAAATTTGAATTAAGGAGCGTCATAAGATAATTAAGCACACAAACAGGAACATAGCCTTCTTTTTTATAATACTCGAGTGCAAGCTCAGGGTCTTTTCTTTTGGTAAGCTTTCTCTTTGTATCCCCGTCCATTTTCATAAGCGGTGAAATGTGCATATATTTAGGAGCTTTTAGTTCCAATGCTCTGAATAACTGTAAATGTATCGGCAATGTTGCAAGCCACTCGTCACCTCTTACAACATGGGTTGTCCCCATAAGATAGTCATCTACTACATGGGCAAAATGATATGTCGGTATTCCGTCTGATTTTAAAATAACAATATCCATATCATTTTCAGTAAGCTCTAAATCACCTTTTACAAGGTCTGTAAACTTGAATTTATTATTAACATTCCCCTCGCTTTTAAATCTTACAACATAAGGAACATTATTATTAATTTTTTCTTCAATTTCTTCTAAAGAAAGCTCACGGCATCTCGCCCATTTTCCGCGATAACCGATATTGTCTTCTTTTTCTTCCTCTTGTTTTTTTCTTAAATCATTGAGGTCTTCCTCACTGCAAAAGCAAGGATATGCTTTACCTAAAAGCATAAGTTTTTTTACAAATGCCTTATAAATATTCTCACGCTGTCGTTGCTTATATGGACCATATATTCCGTTTTCCCCGTCTATCGTTGCACCCTCATCAAATGTAATGTCAAAATCTCCGAGTGCCTTAATAATAGCCTCAACACCGCCCTCAACCTCTCTTTTCTGGTCGGTATCTTCTATTCTTAAATATAAAGTACCGTCTCCTAAATGAGCAAGTCTTTCGTTTGTAAGAGCAGCATAAAGATTTCCAAGATGCATAAACCCTGTTGGGCTTGGTGCCATTCTTGTAACCTTACTTCCCTCTTTTAATTCTCTTTTAGGGTATTTCTCAAAAATTTCTTCCAATGACGGAAGCGGTTTATCAAAAATTAAGTCAGTAAGTTTTTTATAATCCATAATAACCTGTCTCCTGTGAATATAGCATTATATTATATTTTATTATACTACCAATAAGCTTATTTGTCAATAAAAAAGAGGCACTTTTTTACAAAGTGCCTCGAAGAAAACATTTAAAATTATTTTGTTATAAGATGAACAGCAAATCCGCCAATTTCATCTTTAAGATAAACAAACTTCAAATTGCCTTTATCGTCATATTTTTTAGTTTCTTCCAAAAATTCAACGCCCATTCTCTTAAGATATGAATATGCTCTTGGAACAGAATTTGTGCTTATTGCAATATGACCGTTTGTGCCAGCTCCCATCATATACATAGCTTCAATAGGCTTTCCTGCAAATGCTGATGATTCACCTATTTTGGTTTCAAAACCAAAAATAGATGAAAATGCTGTTGCAACAGCTATTCCGTCTTCTTTTGATTTTGTATTGATACCTATATGCTTAAGGTCAAAACCAAGCATAGTATGAACAGCTTCTTTTGTAAGCTTTGTTATTTCATCAAATTTCTTTTCGTTTATAAGTTCACCCTTAACCATCCAGCTTCCGCCGCAAGCAAGGATTTTAGAAAACCCAAGATATTCATTAAGGTTTTTCGCACTTATTCCGCCTGTTGGCATGAATTTAATATTACCGTAAGGTGCTGACATAGCCTTTATCATATTAAGACCGCCTGCCGCTTCTGCAGGAAAGAATTTAACAACACTAAGACCAAGCTCAATAGCCTGTTCAATGTCAGATGGATTTGCACAGCCAGGTGTAACAGGAATGTTTTTATCAACGCAATATTTTACAACCTTAGGGTTAAGTCCAGGACTTACAATAAATTTTGCACCTGCATTTACAGCTTTATCAACCTGTTCACAAGTAAGAACTGTTCCTGCACCTACAAACATTTCAGGGCAATTTTCGGAAATAAGTCTGATTGCTTCTTCAGCCGCATCAGTTCTGAAAGTAACCTCCGCAACAGGAAGACCGCCTGCAATAAGTGCTTTAGCCAAAGGCACTGCGTCATTAGCATCATCGATTTTTACAACAGGTACTATACCATAATCACCGATTTGTTTTAAAACTTCATTCATATTTTAATACCTCTCCTATGTATTTTAATAGTTTAATTTTAGCAGAAAATTTTAAAAATTTCAACTTATCAAAAAATACATATCAATTAATAACATAAAACTATCAAAATATGCTACATCATATCAAAAATTGATATTTGCGGAGAATCAGGAAGTCCCTCTAAACACCCGAGTGCTGTAAGCTGTTCAATATGTGTTTTTGAAAGCTTGGTACGGGATAGAAGCTCCTCTTTTGATGAAAATACACCGTTTTGTCTTGCCTCAACAATTGTTTCTGCAGCAGCCGCACCAAGTCCTTTGATTGCAGTAAAAGGCAATCTCAGACAATTATTATCAACGATAAACTTCTGTGCATCCGACTTATAAAGGTCAACAGGTGCAAATGAAATACCACGCTTTTGCATTTCGTTACACATTCCAAGAAGTGTGATAATATTTTTATCCTTTTGCTTTAAGTCACTCATATTATTATACTGCTCTATATAATGCTCAACCTTATCTCCAACCATCATATCTATATCAAAGTCATCTGCTCTTATAGAAAAATATGTTGCATAATATTCAAGCGGGTAATGCACTTTAAAATATGCGATTCTAAATGCCATCATAACATAAGCAACAGCATGTGCTTTAGGGAACATATACTGTATTTTTTCACAGCTGTTAATATACCACTGAGGAACATTATTTGCTCTCATTTCCTCCTGATATTTTTCCCATTTATCTTCTTTTCCTTTCGCCACCTTTCCCTTACGCACAGATTCCATAATCGAAAAAGCATTTTTAGGCTCAACACCCATATGAATAAGATAAATCATAATATCGTCTCTGGTACAAATAGCATCTTTAAGGGTACAAATCCCATTTACAATCAAATCCTGAGCATTACCAAGCCAAACATCAGTACCGTGAGAAAGTCCTGCAATACGGACAAGCTCTGCAAAGGTTGTAGGTTTGGTATCAATAAGCATCTGTCTTGTAAAGCCTGTACCAAATTCAGGGAGTCCGAGAGTTCCTACCTTAGACCCGATATCTTCTTCTGTTACACCGAGTGCATCCGTATTTAAGAAAAGTGACATTGTTTTTTCATCGTCAAGAGGAATGCTTTTCGGGTCTTTTCCTGTCAAATCCTGAAGCATTCTTATCATAGCAGGGTCGTCGTGACCAAGCAGGTCGAGCTTTAATAAACAATCGTGAAGATATGTATACTGGAAGTGTGTTGTTATTATATCACTTTGGGGGTCATCGGCAGGATGTGCAATAGGTGTAAATTCATAAACCTCGTATTCTTTAGGCACAATCATAACACCGCCGGGGTGCTGACCTGTTGTTTTCTTTACACCGTTACATCCGATAGATAAACGCATCATTTCTGCATTGTTATATGAAATGCCTTTTTCCTCACAATACTTTTTAACATAACCAAAAGCATTCTTTTCAGCAATAGTACCTATCGTTCCTGCTCTAAAAACATGCCCCTCACCAAAAAGCTCTTCTGTGTATTTATGAATTGTCGGCTGATATTCACCCGCAAAGTTAAGGTCAATATCAGGCTCTTTATCACCTGCAAAACCAAGAAAGGTTTCAAATGGTATATCGTGTCCGTCCCGTATCATATCAGTATTACAGTTCGGACAATTTTTCGGTGGCATATCACAGCCTGAACTGTATGAGCCGTCCTCTATAAATTCGCTGTGCTTACAATTCGGGCATACATAGTGTGGACAAAGTGAATTAACCTCTGTAATATCAGATAAAAACGCAACAAATGATGAGCCGACAGAACCTCTTGAGCCAACAAGGTAGCCATCATCAAGTGATTTTTTTACAAGCTTTTGTGCAATTATATACATAACGGCATATCCGTTTGAAATAATGGAATCAAGCTCTCTGTCCATTCTTTTCTGCACAAGCTCAGGAAGTGGGTCACCATATATTCTTTTAGCCTTTGCAACTGACATTTCTCTTAACTCCTCGTCAGAGCCTGGAATTGACGGAGGACATTTTTTCTCAGGGATAGGAACAATCATATCATCTATCATATCACAGATAGCATTAGGATTTGTGATTACAATTTCTCTTTTTATGTCATCATCAAGATAGTAAAACTCATCTAACATTTCCTCAGTTGTACGCAAATAAAGCGGTGCCTGATTATCAGCATCAGAAAAACCGTGTCCATACATTATTATTTTCCTAAATACACTGTCTGTTGGATTTAAGAAATGAACATCGCCTGTTGCGACAGTCATTTTCCCTAATTTTCTTCCGAGGTCAATTATCTTCTTATTTATATTTATAAGCTCATCTGTTGAGTTTACTGTGCCGTTTTCAAGCATAAAATTATTGTTGCCAAGGGGCTGAATTTCAAGGTAATCATAGAAATTTGCTATTTTTTCAATATCCTCTTCCTTTGCACCTGAAAGTATTGCCTGATAAAGCTCGCCCGCCTCACAAGCACTTCCGTAAATAAGTCCCTCTCGCATACTATGAAGCTCGCTTTTTAACATTCTCGGTCTCTTTTTATAGAAGTGTTTCAAGTTTGAATTTGAAATAAGCTTATACAGATTCACAAGTCCTGTTTGATTTTTAACAAGGATTATTGCATGATACGGATTGTTCTTATAAGCATTATTTGGTAAAGCAGCATTAAGCTCCTTAAAAGTTTTAATTCCTTTTTCTCTTGCTTTTTCGATAAGTACATTAAAAATTCCAAACAGACATTCTGTGTCATTAACAGCTCTGTGTGCACCCTCTAAAGAAATATTTAGTTCTTTTGCAATTGTACCAAGCTTATGGTTTTTAAAATCAGTAAAAATTCTTCGCGAAAAATCAAGCGTGTCAAGATAAGGATTTTTCATCTCTAATCCAAGTCTTTTACATGCCATATTCAAAAAACCGACATCAAACGAGGCATTATGTGCAACTAATATACTATCCCCTATAAAATCAAGAAATTCAGGTATAATTTCTCTTTCTGTCGGCTCATTTTCCACCATATCCTGAGTTATATTTGTAAGCTGTGTGATTTTGCCAGGGATAGAACGCTCGGGATTAACAAATTTTGAAAATCTGTCAATAATTTTTCCGTTTTTACACTTTACTGCACCTATCTCAATAATTCTGTCATTTTCAGCAGCAACACCCGTAGTTTCAAAGTCAAAAACAGTAATTTCGGCATCTGAAAAATCATAGTCCTTTTCACCAACATATATTTGGGCAAAATCGTCAACCAAATATGCCTCTACACCGTATATAACTTTTATCCCTAACTTTTTCCCAAGAGCATATGCCTCAGGATATGCCTGCAAGACTCCATGGTCAGTTACAGCTATTGCTTTATGTCCCCATTTATGTGCCTGCTTTATTAAATCTTTAACATCGCTCATACCATCGGTGGCAGACATTGTTGTATGTAAATGAAGCTCTATTCTTTTTTCTTCACTTTCGTCTTTTCTTACTTTTTTATCTATCTGTTGAATAGAAAACGGCTGAACAACAACGTCTTTTAAATAATCATCAAATTTTGCTACACCTGTCATCTTTATACAAGTGCCAACAGTAAGTCTTCCTTTTACAAGATTATATGCTTCTTTATTCTTAAAAAATTTCTTTACCATTATAGATGATGTACCGTCTGTTACATACATCATAAAAATAACCGATTCATTTTTTGTGACCTTGTCCTCGGTAAAGAAAATTTCCCCCTCAACCAAAACATTGCCTGTATTTTGATTGATATATTGCATTTGTGTGATTTCTCCACCCTCAATCAAATTACCTATTATAACACTTTCAAGCTTTTTCTTTTCCTCGGGATGTTCTTCTAAATATTTTTTATATTCTTCCTTTTCTCTCTTTTTTTCAGCTCGTTCTTCTCTTTTTTTCTCTTTAATCTGCTCTGCTCTTTCAAGTGCAAGTTTGCCTTCTTCTTCTATTATTTCAGCAAGCTCTTCATCCCTTTTTAAGATATATTCATCTATATCTGCATTAAATTCAACAGTATCCTTAAACACAACTTTAATATCAAGTGAAAACTCACTCTTAATAAGCTTTTCTATTTCTTCTGCTACTTTATTAGCAGTAAGCATATCAGCTCCGTGTGTTCTTAAATACACTGTAAATAAATCATCATTAAGCTCTGCATATGAACCCTCGATAAATGTTTTTAACGCAGGAAATTTAAGAGAAAGATATGTAAGAATATGAATATAGTAATTTTCATCAAACAAGTCCGCATCATATTTTGTATATATTTTTATGAAATTCAAATTATACACTCTTTTTATATCACCTGCTATTGCCATAATAGCATTTTTATCAATTATTTTTTTTGAGCGTACAGTTATTTCAAGCTTTCTGTCTTCTTTTATAAAGTTTTTTTCCTCTATAACACACTCCGAAAAAACATCAGCATATTTTTTTACTTGTTCTGACTCCGAAAAAAGCTCCAAAAATGTCATATTCTCACCTCTTTTAAAGACATATAAAACAGCCTTGATATAAGGCTGTTCTACATTCATTATAAACTATTTTTTAAATTATGTCAATATCATCATTCCACAAAATAACACTATTTTTTTCTATACTTTTTTTCACATCAATTATTCTTTGGTTTTCCGAGCCTTTGAAACGAAGATTTTCTTTAAAGTATTTTTTTTCAAATCTTCCGTCAACCAAAACATCGCAATATGAAAGTAAGCATTTTTTCTTTTCATCTGCCATTATTTCTTCAAAAGTATAGCCCGAATAAATCCATATTGTTTTATTTGTGTTACTTTTTATATACTCTGACAATCTGATAAGTCCGTCTGCCTGACAAAAGGGCTCACCGCCGCTGTATGTAATATTTGTAAAACTACTTTTGGTAAGCTTTTTATAAATTTCATCTAAGCTTTCCATATGCCCGTTCTTTTCTTCCCATGTTTCAGGGTTATGACATCCATCACAATGATGAGGACAAAAGCATACAAAAAGCACATCACGAAAACCTTCTCCGTCAACCGAAGAGCTGTATGTTATATCAACAATATTCAAAAAAGTATTTTTTAATTTAAGTTCTTCCATTTTTTCTCTTAAACTTCATGTGTTACACGGTCTTTGAGTTCAGCTTTTTTAGCATTATTCCAGTTATTAACACTTCCTACTAAGTAGCCTGTTATTCTCTGTATAACATCAATGTTTTTGCTCTTACATACAGGGCATTCCTCTAAATTATGTTCAGCATTTTCAAATCCGCAATCCAGACATCTGTTTCTTGTGTGGTTTACTGAACCGTATCCCATATTAAGCTTGTCCATAAGCTCAACTGTTTGCATAATACATGCGGGATTATGTGTTGCGTCCCCATCAAGCTCAACATAGAAAATATGACCGCCAAGCTCATATTTATGGTATGGTGCTTCAACTTCAGCCTTATGTTCAACACTACATTTATACCATACAGGAACATGTGAGCTGTTTGTATAATACTCTTTGTCTGTTATATCTTTAATAATTCCGAACTGTTCGCGGTCATTTCTTGTAAATTTACCTGAAAGTCCCTCAGCAGGAGTTGCAAGCAAGCTGAAATTAAGATTCTTTTCTTCTGCAATATCTCTTATCTGTTTGTACATATATTCAACAATCTTAAGTCCAAGCTCTTGTGATTTTTCATCTTCGCCATGATGCTTGCCTGTAAGTGCAATAAGAGTTTCAGCAAGTCCTATAAATCCTATGCCGAGTGTTCCTGTCTTTAAAATATCTTTAACAGTATCGTTAGGACCATATTTTTCACTGTTTTCCCACATACCATTCATAAGCATCGGGAACTGTTTTTTTAGTGCAGTTCTCTGGAAATTATAACGGTCACAAAGCTGTTGTGCAGTCACTTCTATACATCTTTGTAATTTAGAGAAAAATTCCTTTATGCGTTCTTCTTGGTTTTCAATTTCTCTGCATTCTAAAGCAAGTTTAACTATATTTATAGTAGAGAATGAAAGGTTTCCTCTGCCGATTGAAGTTTTCTCTCCATGTCTGTCTTCAAAAACTCGTGTTCTGCATCCCATTGTTGCAACTTCATATTTATATCTCTCGGGGTCGTTTGCATCCCATTTTTCATGCTGATTAAAAGTAGCATCAAGATTTAAGAAGTTAGGGAAAAATCTTTTTGCAGTTACTTTACAAGCAAGCTTATAAAGGTCATAGTTTCTGTCGCCCTCACAGAAATTAACGCCTCTCTTTTTCTTCCAGATCTGAATTGGGAAAATAGGTGTTTCACCGTTTCCTACACCCTTATATGTTGAGTTAAGAATTTCTCTCATTACGCAACGACCTTCAGCAGATGTATCTGTTCCGTAGTTAATTGATGAAAATACAACCTGATTTCCGCCTCTTGAATGGATTGTGTTCATATTATGAATAAACGATTCCATAGACTGATGAACACGGTTAACTGTCAAATTCATTGCATGTTGGAAGTAGCGTTCCTTTCCTGTTAAACCGCTAAGGTCTTTTATTAAATAATCATCAATTTCTTTTTCTTTATATTCTGATAAATCAATACCTTCGAGTGCTTCAATTTTTTCAAGTTCTTCTATAAAAGTGAGCTTAACATAAGGAGCAAGATAAAAATCAAATGCAGGGATAGCCTGTCCGCCATGCATTTCATTCTGGATTGATTCCATTGAAATACAAGCTAAAATAGCGGCTGTTTCAATTCTTTTTGCAGGACGGGATGAGCCGTGACCTGCTCTGAATCCATCGCCTAAAACTCTGTCTAAAGGATGCTGAAGGCATGTAAGAGATTTTGTAGGATAATAATCTGCATCGTGAATATGTATGTAATTACTCTTAACATAGTCTCTTGTTATATCAGAAACGAGCATATCATTAACAAATGAACGCGAGGTTACACTTGCAAACTTCATCATCATACCCGCAGGTGTTTCAGCATTCATGTTTGCATTTTCTTTTGTTACATCATTTGCAATAGTATTTACAATACTCATATATGTATCGTATGTTTTTCTTCCTCTTGCAATGTTTCTTTTATCTCTGTACAAAATATATGATTTTGCAACATTCTTATACTGAGATTTCATAAGCTCAATTTCAACAAGGTTCTGAATTTCTTCAACATCTGCAATATCCTTGTTAAGATTGTATATTGTTTCCGCAATACTCTCAGCACATTTTACATCATTGATAAAATCATGATTCATTGCCTTTAATATAGCAAGTGTAATCTTCTCCTTATCAAAATTTTCTATTCTTCCATCTCTTTTTCTTATGTTAAGTATCATTTTCTTACTCTCCCTCGCATTAAGCTCAAACACTATATCTTGTGTTGGCGTTTTCTATTATACACTATATTTTGTGAAAAATCAAGTGTTTTTTTACTTTTTTTCACAACATCTTGTGTTTATATTTTTTTATTTTCAAAAAACACATGTATATCAAGGGATTTTAGAAATATTACATTTTTGTTACAATTTTTCATCGTATTCTACAAGAATAATGTCATCACCGATTTTTTTTATTTTGTCATAAGATATAATATATTCTTCATTCTTTGAAAAAAAGCTGAACAGACCAAAAAATCTTGTTTTCCCAGGAACAATTATTGAGCCTATTCTCCCTTTTTCCAAATCAATCTCTATATCATATAAAAATCCAAGTCGCCTACCGTCTGAAATATTTATAACTTCTTTTTTTTGTAAATCAATAAGTCTGTCAAGCAAAAAATCAACCTCCGCACATATAGCTTTATACTAATATATGCGGAGGTATTAAATTAAATGTTTTTTATGTTTTGGAAATCTTTTATTGATTGGGTTATAGTTTTTTTCTCTGCTTCCACTGCATATTTATCTACACTTTTTTTATTTATATCTGCATGAGTAAGACAACCGGCACCGCCTATGCAACCACCTTCACAAGCCATTCCTTCAATAAAGTTAACATCCAATATTCCCTTTTTGGCTTTTAAAAGTGCAAGCTTACACTCCTCTATTCCATTACAGGTAACAGGCTTAAACTCAAACTCATCACAGCCATTTTCCTTAAGTCCCTCTCTTATAGCCTCTGTAAGCCCACCACTTCTTGCAAAAATTCTTCCAAAATATGAAGCATTATCAAGACTTATTTCAGAAAGCTCAGAAATTTCAATATCACGGCTGTCAAAAAGTGCCTGAAGCTCCACAAATGTTATTGCGTAATCAATATAAGGTTTTACTTCCTCACGCTGAAATTCAGCTTTTTTTGCTGTACAAGGTCCGATAAACACAACTTTTGCATTTTCATCGAGTTCTTTTATTTTCTTTCCTATCATAGCCATAGGTGAAGGATTTTTGGATATATGCTCTTTTAATTGCGGTTGATTTTTTTCAATATATGAAACAAAAGCAGGACAACATGAGCTTGTAACAAAACTTTTCGTTTCACTTACCTCTTTTGCCTCATCAATCGAAACCATATCAGCACCTAAAGCAACCTCAACAATGTCATAAAATCCAAGTTCCTTTATTCCTGCTAAAATCTGTCCCGATTTTGCATATGAGAACTGACCTGCAATAGATGGAGCAACGGCTGCATAAACCTTATACTTTGTATTATTTTCACTTTCCTTTATTATATCAATAACATCTAAAATATAAGACCTGTCAACAACAGCACCGAAAGGACACTGATATACGCATGCACCGCATGAAGTACATTTATCATAATCTATTTCTGCCTCTCCTGTTTTGGACATACTTATCGCACCGATTTTACAAGCATTTTCACACGGTCTTTTTTTATTCACAATAGCACTGTAAGGACATACTTTTGCACAAGCACCGCAGTTTTTACATTTTTGTTTATCTATAACTGCCCTTTGGTTTTCGTCATAAGAAATTGCACCAAATTTACAAACATCCTCACACCTGTGTGCCATGCATCCTCTGCATGTGTCTGTAACGCTGTAACCACTGTGCGGACATTCATCACAGGCTATTGAAATAACCTGAATAACATTCTTATTCTTTTCATCATTCGCACCGATTGCAATTTTTATTCTTTCCTGAATAATAGCTCTGTCCTTATATATACAACAACGCATCGGTGATTCATTTTTAGCTATAATATCTGATGGGATAGAATTAATTTTATGAAGAAGCTTATCATTCCATAAAGCTCTTGCGAGTTCTCTTAAAACTCTGTACTCAATATACTGAACTTTAGTATCAAACTTTCTTATCTTTGGCATTTTTACTCTCCTTTTTGCTTTTTTAAAAAAACTACACAATATTCGACTCACAAATTTTTTAATAAAACCTGTGAGCCGTGTATCGTATAATTTTATGACTTATTTAAAGAATATAATAAGGAACTGTGAAGCAAGAACTACTGCGATAAGTGCAATAGGATATGTAGCCGCATAAGCTGCAGCAACTTCCTCTGTTTTTGCTACATTTATAAGAGTTCCGAGTGCAGGTGTACTTGTCATACCGCCTGTAAGTGAACCGAGATTGTTAAGCAAGCAAAGCTTAAGAACATATTTTGCAAACAAGAATCCTATAATCATTGGGAATATTGTCATAATTACGCCGTAAACAAAATACATAGGGTCAAAGAATTTTACAAAATCTGCACCGCCAGGGATACCAGCTCCAACTAGGAAAAGCACTAATCCGAGTTCTCTGAACAGTTTTAAAAGTGATTGTTCAGGCATAATATTCATTTTTCCTACATTTCTGAAGTGTCCCATAACAAGTGAAACAAGTAAGCATCCGCCTGTTTCTGTAAGTGAGAAGCATGTTCCTGTAAGTCCTGCAGAAGAAAGAGGAATTTTAATTTTTCCTACGATAATTCCCAAAACAACAGCTATTGCAAACGCTGCAATTCCGTGGTCATCAAGATTGAATACCTTTTTCTCTGTTTTATTTTCAACAGCTTCATCTTTTGAAGAAGTGAGTTTTTCTCTTTCTTCAGCCATATTAGCTTTTGAAAGCTTAGGAACAAGCTGTACAAAAAGAACAACACCAATAACACCGAAAATATATGCAATACCATGTCCAACTGAAACAAGGCTTTCATACTGTGGGTTAACAGTTGCTTTTGCTGCTGAAAATGCAGGGGTTGATGTAAGTGAGCCTGATAAAAGTCCAACAATCATAGCTGTGAAGCCTTCTGAATTTCCTGCTGTACCATAGCCGATTACTTTTCCCATCATTATACATGCGATTGCAGAAACTGCACCTGCAAGTATAATAATGAAACCTAAAAGTACATAAGATTTAAAATTCTTTTTCATATTTCCGAAAAACTTAGGACCTGCAATAAATCCAACAGATGTTACAAAAAGAAGAAGTCCGAGTTTTTCTACAATGCTAAGAGCATTGTCTAAATATGAAAGTGTTACATTATCGCCTTTTAATAAAAGCTGTGCCTCTAAAGGATTAAAAAGTGTAGCACCGAATATAAGTGCAATAATAAATACGCCCGCATCTCCTAAAGATACACCTTTTATTGTAATTCTGCCTAAAGCATAACCAAAAAATAAAATACCAAAAATACAAAGCATCAAAAATGAAATTCCCGTAACAGGAATAACTCCGCCAAATAGTGTCATAATAATCGCCTTTCCAAAAATTGTTTTTATATTATTTTTTACATTGTTTCAGGCAGATATTAATAAATAAAATCTGCCTGAAATTAAATTATTTATCTTTTCTTCTGTAATCCGGTAAAAGCTTAGGTGAAACAACATCTGTTTTTATGCCTGCTTCTTTAGCTTCCTGAGCATATTTCTTAACATGGTCTAAAGTTAATTTGCCAACCTTAACAGATTTGAACTTATCTCCGGCACTCTTTCCTGCGTTTCTTCCGAATACGATAATATCCAAAAGTGAGTTACCCATAAGTCTGTTTCTTCCGTGAATACCTCCAACAGCTTCGCCTGCAACATAGAGGTTTTCAATATCACTCATACCGTCATCAGTAATTTTGATACCACCGTTCTGGTAATGAAGTGTAGGATAAATGAGGATAGGCTCTTTACGGATATCAATTCCGTATTTACCAAACATTCTCATCATAGCAGGAATTCTCTTTTCGATTGTTCCCTCTCCGCCTTTTAATTCAATCATAGGAGTATCAAGCCAGATTCCGTAACCGTTAGGTGTAGGAACACCGTTACCTCTGTCTGAACATTCTCTGATAACTGAAGAAGCACAAACATCTCTTGTCTCTAACGGATGCATAAATACTTCTCCGTTTACATTTACAAGCTTAGCACCGAGTGAACGAACTTTTTCAGTAACGAGTGCACCGAAAATCTGTTCAGGGAATGCTGCACCTGTTGGGTGATACTGTAATGTATCCTGATATAAGAGTCTTGCACCTGCTCTGTAAGCAAGAACAAGTCCGTCTGCAGTTGCACCATAGTGGTTAGATGTTGGGAAGCCCTGATAGTGCATTCTTCCTGCACCGCCTGTTGCAATAATAACTGTTTTTGCTTTTGCAACAAGGTATTCACCTGTTTCCATGTTAAGAAGAACTGCACCTGCAGCTGCACCCTTATCGTCTAAAATAAGTTCAACTGCTGCTGTGAAATCTACAACAGGAATTTCACGGTTCAAAACTTCGTCACGAAGTGTTCTCATGATTTCAGCACCGCTATAATCCTTTGCAGCGTGCATTCTTTTTCTTGATGTACCACCACCGTGTGTTGTGACCATTGTACCATCAGGCATTTTATCAAATTCAACACCAAGCTCATTAAGCCATTTTATAGCTTCAGGGGCATCGTTTACGAGTTTATAAAGAAGGTCTTTCTGTGCTGCAAAATGACCGCCACCGAATGCGTCAATAAAGTGAATATAAGGTGAATCGTTTGGCTTATCAGCAGCCTGAATACCGCCTTCTGCCATCATTGTATTGGCATCACCTATTCTTAATTTTGTAACAATCATTACATTTGCACCCTTGTTATGTGCTTCGATAGCGGCAGATGAACCTGCACCGCCTCCGCCTATAACAAGAACATCTACATCATAGTCAGGATTTTTAAGGTCAATTTTTTCTTTTGCAATTCTTGAATTACCCTGTAAGAGTGCAACAAGCTCTTTAGGTGCTTTCTGTCCTTTATTTGGCCCGATTTTGATTTCATCAAATTCTTCTTCTCTGTAGTCAGGGTGATATGTTTTTAAAAGTTCAGATTTTTCATCTGCTGTCATTCTTTTTGGTTCTAAAGCCGCGTTTGCAGCTCTTGCAGCCTCAACCTTTTTGATTGATTCCTGCATTTCAACTGAATATGCTGACATTTTTATTCCCTCCTATGCTTCAATTTCTCTGTTATTATAGAGTTCTTTCATTTCTTCGATAGGCTTCTGCATGAGTTCCTCTAAAAGTTCTTTGAAAGTACCGTCATTAATTTCCTTTACTCTGTCCTCAAGATGCTGTGTCTTTGGAGCAAGGTATTTTCCGTTTAATCTTCTTGCCAACAAAGAAACCTGTGGATGAGAAATACCAGCCGGACATCTTGATGAACAACAGCCGCACATTACGCAGTCAAATGATTCTTCAGCACATTTTTCATATTCGCCTCTCTGTGCATAAGCAATATACTGCATAACATTAAGTCCCTGAGTACAGCTGTTTGTACAAGCATTACAGCCGATACAAGCATATATTTCAGGATAAAGCTGCATCATAATCTGCTCTGTCGGAGCGATTTTTTCAATATCATAAATTTCTTTAACAAGCGGGAAGAAAGGTAAGGTTGCAACATACATATCGTTCTCAACCTTTGTTGAGCATGCAAGACAAACCTTGAGCTCTTTATCGCCTTTAATTCTGTAAATTGTTGCACAGGCACCGCAGAAACCGTTACGGCAACCGCAACCTCTGACTAACTGATAGCCTGCATATTCCATAGCGCCCATAATTGTAAGGCTTTCAGGAACTTCGTATTTTTTTCCGAATAAATATACATTAACCATGTTTTCCATGTTACGCTACTCCTTTTTTAAATTTTCAATTTAAGATAAACTGCTTTTTAATATTCGTTTGGTAATTCATCAAGCTGATCACAACGGAAAACAGGACCGTCTTTACAAACATATTTTGAACCTATGTTACATCTTCCGCATTTTCCAACGCCGCATTTCATTCTTAATTCCATAGTTGTGAATACCTGAGTTTTATTAAATCCAAGCTCCTGCAAGCCTGCAAGAGTAAACTTAATCATGATAGGTGGTCCGCAGATAATAACTGTTTTATCTGTTGAGAAGTTAAGCTCCTTAACATAGTTAGGAACAAAACCTACATGACCGTCCCAGCCTTCCTGTTCACGGTCTATTGTAAGGTGAACATTTATTCCGTCCTCCTTGCACCACTCATTTATAATTTCATTGTAGTCTACAAGGTCATCCTTACTTCTTGAGCCGTAAACTATATCAACCTTTCCGTAATTTCCTCTGTTTGCTCTTACATAGTTGATTACACTTCTTAAAGGAGCAAGTCCGATACCGCCGGCAACAAAGAGTAAATCTTTGCCCTTAAAGTCAGCTTCAACAGGAAAACCGTTTCCATATGGTCCTCTTATTGTAACCTGCTGTCCTACCTCCATCTGATGAAGCCATTCAGTAAGACAACCGCATTTTTTAATTGAAAATTCCATAAAAGCGGTATTTGTAGGTGAAGATGTTATAGAAAACATCGCCTCTCCTACTCCAGGAATTGAGAGCATAGCACACTGTCCCGGAATATGTTTGAAAACAACGCCACCGTCCAAAGCTTCAACTCTGAATGTTTTTACATCAGGAGTATCAATTCTTATGTCTGTTACAACACCAAGATGCGGTATAAGCGCTTCATTTGTAAGTTGTGCCATTATTTATTCACCCCCAAAGTTTTTGCTACTTTAACAATATTCATGGAAATCGGGCATTTGCTTAAGCATCTTCCACAACCTACGCAACCGTATTCACCGTTGTTGTTTGCAGGGAAATACACAAGCTTGTGCATAAATCTTTGTCTGAATCTTTCTAACTGACTTGTTCTCGGATTTCCGTGTGCCATTTTTGTAAAATCACTGTACATACATGAATCCCAGCATCTGAATCTCTGTACACCGTTTCCTGTGTCAAAATCTTTTATGTCATAACACTGGCATGTAGGACAAACAAAAGTACAGGTTCCGCATCCTAAACAAGCTTTATAAAGCTCTTTCCATTTTTCTGAATTGAAAAGCTCATTAAGATGTTCACCGTCAAAGCCCTCAAGATTAAGGTCAGATAAAGGAAGCTTTCCGATAATTGCTTTAATATCTTCTTTCAAAGCTTCTACAACCTTTTCATCGCCTTTTTCAAAAACATCTTTAACCTTATCTGTAAGCTCTTCACCTTTTTTGGTGTTAGCCTTCCAGTAAAGATAACCATCTTTTACCCATGTTGAAATATCACCTAAGCCATCAGATGCATCAATGCCGAAAGCACTGCAGAAGCAGGTTTCTTCAGGCTCATTACAAGCCATTGAAATAATAACACCTTTTTCTCTTTTAGCTTTATAGTATGAGTCAACAGGGTCAGATAAAAATACCTTGTCTAAAATATCAAAGCTTCTTACATCACAAGCTTTAACACCGAAAATAACAAATTCTTTTACATCAACATCAGGACTTTCTATTGAGATGTTCTTACCCTCAACCTTAAAAGAAACAAGGTCTTCAGTCTGTGGGAAGAATAAATCCTTTGCAGATTTATTTGTGTTAAGGCAATCAATTCTTACTTCACTTCCGTCTTCCCATTTGTAAAATTCAACTTTTCCTCCCTTTTCGATAGGAGCATAAATATTATCAAAAGAATTTATTTTTTCAAATAATTTGTTTAAACTGTTTACAGAAAGTTTTAACATTATGCATTTCCCCTTTCCATAACAATACTTGGCTCAGCATCTTCTTTTGTATAAGATGTGAGTGGTCCTTTTGCCTCAGCATCTTCTCCTGCCTGATATTCACCGTAAAGCTCATTTGCATCTTTGATGAATTTTCTGTTAAGAAGATGAAGCGGTATATTCTGCGGACATACTCTTGAACATTCTCCGCAGTCTGTACAACGACCTGCAACATGGAATGCTCTTATAATGTGGAACATGTTTTCTTCAAATGTATCAGCATTAGCCTTAGAATTTACGCCAACCTGTTCGTTGTCAAAAATACATTTTGTGCATGAACAAGCAGGACAAACATTTCTGCATGCGTTACAACGGATACATTTTGAAAGCTGTTCTCTCCAGAATTCATATCTTTCGTCTGCAGTCATATTTTCAAGCTTTTCAACTTCTGAAAATTTATCGTTTTCAGTGTTCAATTCGCCTTCATCACCAACCAATTCGTCATAAACAAAATGCTTTTTACCCTTACAGGAGATACATTTTTCAAGTAACACTTCACTTTTTTTGCATTTTTTCTCACCATAAATTGTTTCAACGGTTACATCATCACCGTCAACTTTAACATCTGTGATACCTTTAATGCCGAGTGCTCTTATTTTTTCAATATCAATCATGCCATCGCAAGGAATGCCTACAACATGGATATTTTCTCTTATAATTCTGTGTTCCTTTAAAAGCTCATTAAAGCTATAAGTGTCGCAAGGCTTTAAAAGAACAGCAACTTTTCCCTCATTTTTGGAGTCTAAGATAAGATATTTGCTCAAATTTGCTGCACAAAAATCGTCATAGCAAAAATCTGCTGCATTTTCCTTTGTGAAAACATATGGAGTTTTATCATAAAAGAATTCGCCGTTTTTCCAGCCGATAACTCTTGCTACCGCTTCACTTTCGAGCAAAGAATTTACTTTTTCAATAATTAATTCTTTTTGCATCATTTGCACCTCAAATCCTCCAATCTCTTGTTTTCTCCGAGCTCACAGATTGTTTCTGCAAATTCGTTCATAGTGTTTGAAAATTTAACACCCTCAGCAGCACTAATCCATTCAACTCTTGTTCTTTCTCTTTCAATACCAAGATAATCAAGCATACTAAAGAGTAATGTCATTCTTCTTCTTGCAAAATAGTTTCCTGAAGTATAGTGGCAATCCCCAGGATGACAGCCGGCAATGATAACACCGTCAGCACCTCTCTGGAACGCTCTTAAAATAAAAAGCGGATTAACACGGCATGAGCATGGTACTCTTATTACCTTTACATTTGCAGGATATGCAAGTCTGCTTGTTCCTGCCAAGTCAGCACCGGCATAACTACACCAGTTACAGCAGAAAGCAACTATTAATGGTTTATGTTCTTTATTATTTATCGACATATTGCATCTACCTCCGCTATAATCTGTTTTGTTGAGAAGCCTTTAAGGTCCATAGCACTTGATGGACAAGTAACTGTACAAGCACCGCAACCCTGACATACAGCTTCATTTACAACTGCAACTCTTCTTGTTTCAACACCGCCAGGAATTCTATATTCTTTATAAGCATATTCAATAGCACCGTAAGGACAAACCTTAGCACAATTTGAACATCCGTTACAAAGCATTTCGTCACTGTGTGCAACACATGGGTTACATGAAAGCTTATCTTTCGCAAGAAGTCCGATAACCTTAGCTGCAGCGGCACTTGCCTGTGCAACTGTTTCAGGAATATCTTTCGGTCCCTGGCATACACCTGACAAGAACACACCTGCTGTTGGGCTTTCAACCGGTTTTAATTTCGGATGTGCTTCTGTCAAGAAGTTATTTGTATCAATACTTGCTGTAAGGAGTGTCGCAATATCTTTTGCTGATGGGTCCGGCTCAATAGCAGCAGCCAAAACAACGAGGTCAGCTTCAATATTAATCTGTTCATTTGAAATAAGGTCTGAACCCTGTACTAAAAGCTTATCGCCTTTTTGAGCAACCTTACCAACCATACCTTTGATATAGTCTACGCCATACTGTTCAACAGCTCTTCTGTAAAACTCGTCAAAGTTTTTACCTGGTGTACGAACATCAATATAAAATACATGAACTTCGGTATCAGGATATTTTTCTCTGATAAGCATAGCATGTTTAGCTGTGTACATACAGCAGATTTTTGAACAATAAGGCTTACCGCAGCCTGAAGTATCACGGGAGCCTACACACTGAACAAATACGATAGTGTGCGGATGCTTTCCGTCACTTGGACGAAGAAGTGTTCCCTTTGTAGGGCCTGCAGCATTCATAAGTCTTTCAAGCTCTAAAGATGTTACAACATCAGGACACATTGAATATGAAAATTCATCAAAATTCTCAAGTGAGATAGGATTATATCCTGTTGCAACAACGATAGCACCGTACTGTCTTTCTAAAATTTCATCTTTCTGTTCAAAATCAATAGCACCTACTCCGCAGTTCATCTGACAAAGTCCGCATTTTCCTGTTTTAAATTTGATACAAGCCTTTGTATCAATTACAGGAACATTAGGAATAGCCTGAGCAAACGGAATATAAATAGCGCCTCTTGTATTAAGACCTAAGTTAAATTCGTTTTTATTTTTCTTTGAAGGACATTTTTCAGTACAGATACCACAGCCTGTACAAATATCCTCTTTAACATATCTTGCTTTTCTTCTTATATTTACATTGAAGTTACCAACGAAGCCTTTAACAGCGTCAACTTCACTCCAAGTATAAATATTGATATTTTCGTGCTGAGCAGCTTCAACCATTTTAGGTGTTAAGATACAAGCAGCACAGTCGAGTGTCGGGAAGGTTTTATCAAGCTGAGCCATCTTTCCGCCGATTGTCGGAGATTTTTCAACAATATCAACCTCAAAGCCTGCATCAGCTATATCAAGAGCTGACTGAATACCTGCAATACCGCCGCCAATAACTAAAGCTCTTTTTATAACAGGACTTTCGCCTTCCTGAAGCGGAGCATTAAGCTTTACTTTCGCAATCGCTGTTCTTGCGAGTATAACTGCTTTTTCAGTTCCCTCTTCCACATCTTTATGAATCCATGAGCATTGTTCACGGATGTTTGCGATTTCAACCATATAAGGATTAAGTCCTGCAGCTTTAGCAGCTTTTCTGAAAGTAGCTTCATGCATTCTTGGAGAACAGGAGCATATTACAACTCCTGTAAGACCGTATTCCTCAATAGCTGTTCTTACTTTTACCTGACCGGCTTCTGAACACATATACTGATAATCCTCAGCATATACTACACCGGGTTCTTTTTTTATTGCTTCAACAACAGCCTTAACATCAACAGTAGCGGCAATGTTGGTTCCGCAATGACATACAAATACACCAATTTTATGCAATTATCTCACTTCCTTTACTTAACAAATTTTCTAAATGCACTCACGATAGCCTGCTGAGGTAATTTCTCGTTAAGCTTTTCGGGTACATCTTCTACTTTCATATGATTAAGTCCCTGCTGTCTTACAACTGCAAGCCTTACAGCCTCAACCAATTTTCCTGGCTGAACATCACGAGGGCATCTTTCAACACAAGCCATGCATGAAAGACAATTCCAGATTGCATTTGACTTCATAAGCTTTTCAATCTGTCCCTTTTCCACCATAGAAACGAACTGATGCGGATGATATTCCATTTCATCGTATGCAGGGCAAGCACCTGAGCATTTGCCGCATTTCATACATTTTTTAGGTTCAACTCCGCTTATTCTCTTTAAGTTTTCTTTTGTTTCAATTTTAAATTCCTGCATTTTTTCTCCTCCCTTACTTTACACCAAGGGCTTCTGCAAGAAGCTGGGTGAAATAATAAATAGGAAGCTTATTATCTGTTGCATTAGCATCAAGATTATACATACAAAGCGGGCAAGCTGTAATTATTGCTTCAGCACCCATTTGGGTTGCTGACTCTAATATAACATCAACCTTTTTCTTTGCAAGCTCCTCATTTTCCATAGCAATATATCCGCCGCAACATTCATTACGGTATGGGAATATTACAGGTGTTGCTCCTATTGCCTTTATAAAATCCTCAATAATTGTAGGATTTTCAGGATTATCAAACTGCATAACCTTTCCCGGTCTTAATAAAAGACAACCGTAATAAGCTGCAATTTTTCTTCCTGTAAGCGGATTTACAACTTTCTTCTTAAGTTCATCAAATCCAACCTTATCTCTTAGCATTTCAAGATAATGGATAATATTTGTTTCGCCGGTGTAAGGAACTTCGGGTTTAAGATAATTATTTGCTCTTAAACACATATCCTCATTTGTTGCGATTTCGTTATTTACTCTTTTTAATACATTATGACAGGCTGAACAAAGTGTTAGAAGGTCCTGACCTTTTTCTCTTGCACTGATAAGAGCACGAACTGAAGAAAGCTTTGAAGCAATTTCGTCTGATGCTGTTGAATAAACACCGCCGCAACACTGCCAGTCAGGAATTTCTTCCATTGTAATTCCTAAGACTTCAGCTGATTTTCTTGCATAATCGTCAAGCTCTTTAGCCTTGGTTTTTAATGTACAACCCGGATAATAACTGAAAACCATTTTTTTCATTCCTTTCTTTGTTGTTTATAATGACGACTGCAAAATGCAGTCCAGATTATTTACATTTATATAATTAAACCATTTCTTCAGGATGGAAAACTTCGTCAAACTTCTCGGCTGTCAAGAAACCAAGTTCAACACAAGCTTCTTTTAAAGAAATATTTTCTTTATAAGCTTTTTTAGCTGTTTTTGCTGCATTATCATATCCTATATAAGGATTAAGTGCAGTTACAAGCATAAGAGAATTATGGAGATTATGTGCCATTTTTTCTCTGTTTGCTTTTATTCCTACAACACAGTTATCGTTAAATGATATAATACCATCTGCAAGCAAACGAACTGACTGAAGGAAGTTATAAATGCATACAGGCATAAATACATTAAGTTCAAAATTACCCTGTGAAGCAGCCATTCCCACTGCAACATCATTTGCAATTACCTGAACACATACCATTGTCATTGATTCGCACTGTGTAGGATTAACCTTACCAGGCATAATTGAGCTTCCAGGTTCATTTTCAGGGATAAATATTTCCCCAAGTCCGCATCTTGGTCCGCTTGCAAGCCATCTTACATCGTTTGCAATTTTCATAAGATTTGCAGCTAATGCTTTAAGAGCACCGTGTGCAAAAACAAGCTCGTCTTTTGAAGTAAGAGCATGGAATTTGTTGTCAGCAGACTTAAATTCTTTTCCTGTAAGCTCGCTTACAGCCTTTGCAACTTCAGGACCGAAATCCTTGTGTGCATTAAGACCTGTTCCAACTGCTGTTCCACCTAAAGCAAGTTCTTTAAGACCATTAAGTGAAAGCTCAAGCATTCCCTTTGTCTTTTCAATCATATTTCTCCAACCGCTGATTTCCTGTGAAAATTTAACAGGAGTCGCATCCTGAAGATGAGTTCTTCCGCTTTTTACAACATCATCATTTTCTTCTTCAAGTCTTTTTAATGTTGCGATAAATTTATCCATCGCAGGAATAAGCTTATCCTCAATAGCTAAAACAGCAGAAATGTGCATAGCTGTCGGGAAAGTATCATTTGAGCTTTGTGACATATTGATATGGTCATTTGGATGAAGAAGCTTCTTCCCTGCAATTTCGTTACCACGGTTTGCAATAACTTCGTTTGCATTCATATTAGACTGTGTACCACTTCCTGTCTGCCATACTACAAGTGGGAAATGGTCATAAAGCTTACCTGAAATAACCTCGTCACAAGCTTTACATATAAATTCTTTTTTCTCATCATCAAGCTTTCCAAGCTTGTTATTTGCCATAGCAGCAGCCTTTTTCAAAATTCCGAAAGCATGTGTAATTTCTCTTGGCATAAGCTCGCCGCCGATTTTAAAATTCTGATAGCTTCTCTGAGTTTGTGCTGCCCAATATCTGTCAGCAGGTACTTGCATTTCACCCATAGAATCTTTTTCAATACGGTATTCCATAATTTTTTCCTTTCATATCTTTCATTATATATAAGTAAATTTTAAACAACATTATTTATTCATTATATCGTTATCAATTGCTTCTGCTGCAGTTTTTCCTGCTCCCATAGCAAGAATAACTGTTGCCGCACCTGTTACAGCGTCTCCGCCTGCATAAACTCTCCTTTTAGAAGTACGGCCGTTTTCATCTGCAATAATACCGCCCCACTTCTCAGTATCAAGACCATCAGTTGTAGATTTTATAAGTGGATTTGGTGAAGTTCCTATTGACATAATCACGCAATCTGCATCAATTTCAAACTCACTGCCTTTTATTTCAACAGGTCTTCTTCTTCCCGATTCATCAGGCTCAGTAAGCTCCATCTTTATACATCTTACGCCTTTTACCCAGCCGTTTTCATCACCTAATATCTCGACAGGATTATTAAGAAGCATAAATTTTATATCTTCTTCTTTTGCATGCTCAATTTCTTCTTTTCTTGCAGGAAGCTCTTCTTCGCCTCTTCTGTATACAATATATACATTATCAGCACCAAGTCTTTTTGCACTTCTTGCAGCATCCATAGCAACATTACCGCCGCCTACAATAACAGCATTTTTTGCTTTTATAACAGGAGTCAAGCTGTCGTCACGATATGCTTTCATTAAATTTATTCTTGTTAAAAATTCGTTAGCACTGTAAACAGCTTTCAAGTTTTCGCCCGGAATACTCATAAATTTAGGAAGTCCTGCACCTGAGCCGATGAATACTGCTTCAAATCCTTCTTCAAAAAGCTCATCAACAGAAAGTGTTTTTCCTATTACCATATTCGTTTCGATTTTTACACCAAGCTGTTTTAGGGAATTAATTTCCTTTTCAACAATCTTCTTCGGTAATCTGAATTCAGGTATTCCATAAACCAAAACTCCGCCTGCAGTGTGAAACGCTTCAAATATTGTTACCTCATAGCCTTTTTTAGCAAGGTCTCCTGCACAGGCAAGTCCGGCAGGTCCTGAGCCTACAACAGCCACCTTATGACCGTTTGACTGAGGTTTTGTTTGTTCTGCTTTAACATTTTCGTTATGATAGTCTGCTACAAATCTTTCAAGTCTTCCTATTGCAACAGGCTCACCTTTTTTCCCTCTTACACAAAGCATTTCACATTGTGATTCCTGGGGACAAACTCTTCCGCAAACTGCAGGAAGTGAGCTTGACTTCGCAATAACCTGATACGCTTCTTCAAATTCGCCTTTTTTTACAAACTCTAAAAATTCAGGTATATCTATTCTTACAGGACACCCTGCAACGCATGACCTGTTCTTACAGCCAAGACATCTGTCTGCCTCGCTCATAGCTTGCTCGGGAGTATAACCAAGTGCAACCTCAGAAAAGTTACTGTTTCTTACATGAGGGTCCTGCAGCGGCATTTCATTTTTTAAAAGTGACATATTAGCCATTAAACTCATCCCCCATTTTTAATAAATTACACACTTCCTCGTTACGCTGTTTTTCAAATGAGGAATATGTTGAGCTTCTTCTGATAGCCTCGTCAAAATCAACCTCATGTCCGTCAAAATCAGGACCGTCAACACAAGCAAATTTGATTTTTCCGCCAACTGTAAGACGACAACCTCCGCACATTCCTGTTCCGTCTATCATAATCGGATTCATGCTTACAGTTGTTTTTATATTATATTCTTTGGTAAGCTTACAAACAAACTTCATCATAACAAGAGGCCCTATAACGATAACTTCATCGTATTTGTTACCATCTTCAATAAGCTTTTTAAGTGCATCTGTAACAAGACCTTTTTCGCCTTTACTTCCGTCATCTGTCATAACAATAAGCTTATCACTAACTTCTAAAAATTCATCTTCAAGTATAATTAAATCTTTATTTCTGAAACCTACAATACTGTGCACTTCTGCACCAAGTTTACAGAGTTTTTTAGCAATAGGAAAGGCTATTGCACAGCCTACACCACCACCAACTACTGCAACCTTTTTAAGCCCGTCAACATCTGAAGGTACCCCGAGTGGTCCGACAAAATCGCGGATATACTCTCCTTCATTTTTACAACTCATAACCCTTGTTGTTGCACCAACAATCTGGAAAATAATGGTTACTGTCCCTTTTTTGCGGTCAAAATCTGCAATAGTAAGAGGAATTCTTTCTCCATTATCATCAACTCTTAAAATAATAAACTGACCCGGTTCAGCTTTTTTTGCAACATAAGGAGCTTCAATTTCCATAAGCATAACCGTTGGATTAAGTTCTTCTTTTCTTACAATTTTGTACATTGGTTAAATTCCTTTCAAATCAAAGCTTGTTAAATATTTAACATTCTTGTGTATTAAAATACACATACTTCTTCTTTATAACATTAACATTATACAACTTTATGTATCAAAAGTCAAGTAAATAATACAATTAGTTTGATTTTTTTCCTGATTTTTTTGCATTTTTTTTGCAAAAAATATAATATTCTTTAAATACATAAAAATATGACTTTTTACAGTTTTATTTTTTTACACAAATAAAAAAACAAGCTCCCTAAAACGATTGTTTCAAGGGGCTTGTTTTTTTTATACTTATCCGAACTTTTTTAAAAGCTAAATTGCCTTTTGTGTTTGCTTATATTCTCTTGCTTCTTTTAATTTAAGCTCATACTTTTTTCTTGCAAGATTTAAGTTCATTATTGCAACATCAATATAATCATCTTCTGTTGTTTCGTTAAATGACCTCATCGCACACTCAAGTTCTTTTTTCAAAACACCTATATCTGCAAGCATTTCTTCCTCAGAACAGTCCTTTTTAAAGTTTTTTTTCAATCTTTCAAGCTTTGTTATAATTTTTTCCATATTGACCACTCTTTTCTTTCAAAAATCCTTTTTATATATTATATTATTTATTCTGGAAAAATATACATAGTCGAAATCAATAATACTGAAAACGATTTTAAACGAGCATAATTTTGAGCAGATTTTGGTGCGGAAGATGCGATAAGGCTTTGTGCCTTATAAAGAAGACAAGCCGAAATGTGCCAAAATTATGCTGTTTAAGACGTATGCAAGTGTTGTTGGTTTCGGCTGTTACTTCGTTTCTATGATTTTTAAATTCTGTGGAAAAATACCGCCTACATCTTTGAGGACATCTCTGATTTTAGCTAAATCTCCCTCGTTAAGACCGTCAGTTTTAACACTTACAGTTGCACCTGGTGTATTAAGATATACACTTACATTTTCATAGCCTTTATCTTTAAGAACTTCCTTTACAACAGCTTCTTTTTCAATATCATTTGCTATTCTTATAATTTCTCCCTGTGCCTCAGCTTTTTTATCTGCCGTAGAATTTTCATCTTCTGAAACTTCTTTAAGTAAGCTTACTGCCTCACTTCTTGATTTTTCTATTGCGTTGTCTTCTTCTGATATTTCCTCTTCATAAACTATCGTTTCTTCAGCTGTGCCTTCATCGGAATTTACATATTTCGCCTCACCATAAACTATATTTTCATCATATTCTTCACTTGGCTTTGGTAAATCAAGATTTACATGCTGAACTCTGTTTGAGCTTATGTAACTTGTAACCCCTGCTGTTGCAAGAAGTGCAGTACATATAACGGCAGCAATTTTCTTTTTTGAAAGTATCATAAGCTTTTTTTTGATATTTTCACCTTTTAATTTTCTTTCTTTTCTTTCCTTTTGCATTTTTTATTTTCCTTTCCTTGTCATTTTGTAAGAACTATTTCAATTTTATGGCTTTCTGTCCCGAGTGCCCCCTTTGCTGCACGAAACAGTCTGTCACGAGTAGTTTTATTATCATCTCCTTTATAAAATATACATACTCCTGAAATTGTAGGAGAATGTCGTTTTTTTACAACAGTATTTTTATCATTATTATATACGGGGTTTTTCTCTGTTTCAAATTCGCTGACAGAGCTTATGTTTTCATTTTTTTTCATAACGGTTTTTTCATCGTTTAAAACCTCTATATAACCGTTATCTGAATATGTTATTATTACCTGGGCTTTCTCAACACCTACTATATCGGAAAAAATGTCACTTAATCTTCTTTCTTCATTTTCTCTGTAAGAAATTATGTCAAGCTCATATGTTGTATTTTCTTTTCCCAAACCTTTTTTATAATTTTGGGTAGGAAAAACCAAAATAATAAGTCCGACTATTAAAAGAAAAAATACGGGCAAAAATTTTTTCTTTGAATTTTCTTTTTCTTCTGCTTTTTCGCCATTTTTATTATTCCTAAAAAAATCAATCAGTTGTTTTAGCAATTTCATAGTTTTTTATACCCGCTCCTTCTGTAACGGTAATTATCTTCTTTATTTCTTTATCTTGTACTTCGTTATTCACATAGATTTTCAAAGATACTACATTATATTTATCATCTGCCTTTGTTATGACATTTAGAACAGAAAATATATTGTTTCGTCTATATTTTTCCATTAATTCCCCGCTTACATTCTTTTCATATTCTGCTATTATTTTATTTTCGTATTCAGATGTGCCATAAATATAAATATCCGAATTAAATTCATACTCTGAAAAATCAAGTCCCAGAATTTGAAAAAAAAGATATGAAAGAATAAGCAGATTAATGCAAATACCTACATATTTTTTATATTTTTTGTTGCACATGAAATTTTTAAGAAATTCCGCAACAACAATTATAAGAACAGTGCTTTTTAAATTAAATAAAATTTCATTCATAATAAATCTCCTAGCCTGATAGTAGTTATCCAAACCCCGCCTGAAAGGGCGTTATTCCGGCTTTTTTCGACTTGTCGTTCTCGTAGGGCGACAGCCCAACTTCAAACTCCGCATCAAAAACTGCTCAAAATCCCATCCCTTTCAGGTTCTCAGAATTTTTTGCAAGCTATTTTTATGCCAATACAAGAAAAAAACGCAACCAATACTGTCGTATTGGTAAGGCTTTTGACGCAGTAGTGGCGAAAAAGAGGAAGCAAAAAACGAGTTTCGGATAGCTTCTGTCAGGCTAAACAAGAAGAACTATACTTATCACGGCTACAGTCGCAACTGTACCCGTAATAGCTGAAAGTAATACCAATGTATCGGAAAGCTCACCAAAAAGAACTGTAATTTTTTCATTCCCAAAAAAACCACACATTATTTCAAGAGTTTTAAAAACAATAATTCCACATAGTAGTTTAACAATAGGTACTGCAAGTACGGCTATTATAGCAATCGTTGCAATTATTCCTGCCTGTGATTTTAAAAGCTGTACTGAAGCTAATACATTATCAGCAGATTTGGCAAGAATATTCCCCAAAAAAGGAACGCTTACTGACATAAGATTTTTCGTAGTCTTTAATAAAAAATCATCATTATATGATGAGGTTTTTAAAAATAATCCAAGAACAGAAGTATAAATTCCTACAATAAACGGTAACGATATTTTAATTAAATTTATAACCGCTTTTTTTACTGATTTAAAAATATCATTCTCTATTACCGAAGATGCTATTGCTAAAATATAATATATGTATATCATTAGAAGAAAAAAATTTTCCATAAGATAGCAAAGTATATTTGTACTTCCAAGTGTTATAAGGGCGCCCTTAGCTGCAGAAAGCGTTTTTCCAGCTGAGGCGAGAAGTGAACAGAGATAAGGAAAGGACAAAAACATAAAATCTCCAAGCTGAAAAATACATTCCTTAGAATTTTCAAAAAGGCTTGTCATGAGTTTTGTGGACAGAAGAATACATGCACAGCTTATAAGTGCACCTACTGCTAAGGAAATCTCTTCCGAAAGAGAAAAACACTCCTTAACTGACGAAATTACAACAATCCAGAAAAGTGACATAAAAACACTTTTCATAACAGAAAACTCGTCTATAAAAATTCTTTTAAAATATTCTTTTATGTAATTAAAATCAAAATTTTCCTCGGATGATGAAACCGCAAACTCGCTCAGTTCTCCTGCACTCGAAATAATTTCCTCAAAAGCTTCTTCGCAATAACACTTAGATGGTAAAATTAAAAAAATTAAAAAAATCAGACACAATATTTTTAACAAATATTTTTTCATTTTAAAACACACTTCTTATATTCTCAATTACAGCAATAACAATAGGAAGAGTATATGCAAAAATTATTATTTTTGATGAAAGCTCAAGCTTTTTTGCAACAGCCGTTTCTCCTGCGTCTGCAATAATACTGCAAAAATATTCCGAAAGTATGCCTATCGCACATACTTTCATAACATTTTCTGCTATCTTTCCGTCAAGTCCTGAACGCAAAAATATATCCTCTATAATATAAATTACCTTAGCAAGCGAAGTAGCAATAACAAAAAATATAAGCGTGCAGGTAACAAGAGAAACTGCCACACTGATTTCAGGAGAATTTTTCTTTAAAATTATTGCGACAACTGTACCGCACAAGCCTATAGCTATAATTTTCTTAAGTTCGTCCATCAGAAACCAAAAATTCCTTTTATCATTTCAAATAATTCTGCAACCTCACGCACAACTACAACCATAACAACAATCAGTCCTGCAAGTGTTACCATTGTCGCCTGCTCATCTCTCCCCGATTTTGAAAGAAGCTGATTTAAAACTGTAACGATTATTCCGATTGCAGCTATTTTGAATATAAGTTCGACATCCATTTCTACATCCATTCCTTTCATTTAAAGTAAAACAAGAATTGTAACGCTTGCTATTGCATAAGTTATCGTTCTGGTTAATTTAATATTTTTTTTACATTCTTCTTTTATATTAAAAATTATATTTTCACAATCTTTCAGAACTAAATTAAAATTCTCCAGCGATGTTTTTTTATCCACCAATCCCAGAATAGCTATATAGCTTACTGCATTTTCTAAAATTTCAGGATTACAATCTATAAAATAATCTTTCATAAAATCTATTATAATCTCTCTTTGATTATAGTTATTAAGAGCCTCGCTGTCTTTTTTTAATTTTAAATATTCTTCCAAAAAAGTATCAATATATTTTGAAATACGGCCTTTTGTTCCGAAAAAAGCATCTGCTAAAACTATTTTTTTCTCTAAAACATTCATATTTACAAGTTGAAGAAGTCTGAGTAGATTTTCATTTTTTTTGATTTTTTCTTTTTCTTCGTTGTTATATGTATAAACAAAAAAAGCACTTCCAAGAGCAAAAAATAAACTCCCAATAAGCTTTAACATCACTCTCTCCCTTTTTTTCTAAATACATCTGCCCTGCTGTCAATAATACATTTTCGTTCATATGTACCATCTTTTTTTAGTGTAACAAAAAAGTCGAAAACATTTTCTTTAATAAGAGTAGATAAATTTCCAAAAACATCATCTATACTCTCACCGTGTACAGATGCTATAATTTTAACACCGCTGTAAAAGCATTTTTTAATAGCATCCACATCTTCTTTACTTCCAATTTCATCTACCACAATTACGCTCGGTGACATTGACCTTAGCGCTCTCATTATCCCATCATATTTTTTGTAACCGCAAAAAACATCTGTTCGGAGTCCCACATCATTTTGTGTATTTCCCATAAAGCTTGCAGAAATTTCGTTTCTCTCATCAATAAGAGCTAGCCTTGTCTTTTCAATATTATCGGAAATAAGTCTTGTAATATCACGAAGAAGTGTTGTTTTTCCAATTCCTGGCGGAGCTATAACAAGTGTGTTTCCTATATTCTTATTATCAGTTATTTTTGAAAAAACTCCCTCACCTATTCCTTTCATTTCCTTTGCAATACGGATATTAATACCTGTAATATCTCGAAGTGATTTTAATTTTTCGTTTTCATAAACTGCATCTCCGCAAAGACCTACTCTGTGTCCGCCTGTTACTGTTATAAATCCGTTTGCAATATCATCATAATATGAATATATTGAGCTTTGTGTTATTTTTTCCAAAAATTCATTTATATCATTTCTGTAAAAAATTTTTTTTGTTATAATTTCCCTCTCAGGATATAAAAAAATCACAGGCTTGTTTTTTCTTATACGGATTTCTTCTAATGTATTTGTAAAATACTCTGTTAAATCTTCAGGTAAAATTTTTGCTATAAAGCTATCTTTCATATATTATTACATTCCCTTCATTAATTTCTTATTAAAATATATGACAAGCCTTTTTTTAATATTACCTTTATTTTATTATTTAAAATGGAAAAAATTTAAAAAGTTATTTTTGAATATAAAAAAAATATATTGATAAAAATACTACTGTCAACAAAAGAATGTTGATAAAAATAAAAATTTGTAAAAACAAAAAAGAAAAAGATTAAGGAGATTTTAATTATGTCTAAAAGCAAAAACTTAGTACCAG
Organism: Clostridia bacterium; assembly: GCA_045661305.1. Classification (GTDB taxonomy): domain Bacteria; phylum Bacillota; class Clostridia; order UMGS1840; family UMGS1840; genus UMGS1840. The sequence continues at coordinate 36,148 of JAZRFJ010000036.1, forward strand.
AAGCTAGAGAAGCTCTCAACAGATTCAAAATGGAAGCTGCTAATGATGTAGGAGTTAACCTTAAACAGGGTTACAACGGTGACTTAACATCAAGACAGGCTGGTTCAATCGGCGGTCAGATGGTTAAGAAAATGATTCACGAATACGAAAGCAACATGAAATAAGTATCCTAAAAAAATAATTTTAGAATACTAACAAAAAGCAAAAAAACAAAAAAACCGTTACAGAATTTTTTCAATAATATTCTGTAACGGTTTTTGTTAAATTATATTATATTAAAATACAATTAAGCAAGTCTGTTTTTCAAGCCTTCAAGTTCAGAAGCAAGTTCTTTTGGAAGCTTATCGCCAAATTTAGCAAAGAATTCGCCAATTCCTGCAATTTCTTCTGACCATACTGCTTTATCAACGCTTAAGAGTTCTGTCAATGTTTCATCAGAAATATCCAAGCCTTCAACATTGATATCAGCTTTCTTTGGAAGATATCCGATAGCTGTTTCTACAGCATCAACTTTATCGTCGCATCTGTCTAAAATCCAGTTAAGAACTCTGATGTTATCACCAAATCCAGGCCACATAAATTTGCCCTCAGCGTTTGTTCTGAACCAGTTTACATGGAAAATTTTCGGTGGGTTAGGAATTTTCTTGCCCATTTCTAACCAATGTCCGAAATAGTCACCCATGTTATATCCGCAGAATGGAATCATAGCCATAGGGTCTCTTCTTACTACACCAACTGCACCTGCAGCTGCAGCAGTAGTTTCTGACGCCATTGTAGCACCGATGAATACACCGTGCTGCCAGTTAAATGACTGATATACGAGTGGAGCTGTTTTTGCTCTTCTTCCACCAAATACGATAGCTGAAAGCGGAACACCTTTAACTGATTCAAACTCTGAAGAAATACATGGACACTGACAAGCAGGAGCTGTAAATCTTGAGTTTGGATGTGCACCTTTTATACCGCTGTCTTTTGTCCAACGGTTGCCGAGCCAGTCTGTACCCTCTTCAGGAACTTCACCGTCAGCACCTTCCCACCAAACTGTATTATCATCTTTAACAAATACATTTGTGAAGATTGTATTTTTCATAGTTGTAGCAAGAGCGTTGTAATTTGTCTTGCTGCTTGTTCCAGGAGCAACACCGAAGAAACCTGCTTCTGGGTTTACTGCCCAAAGTCTGCCGTCTTCGCCTATTCTTAACCAAGCGATATCATCACCAACTGTGTGAACCTTATAGCCTTTAAGCATTGCAGGCGGAATAAGCATAGCGAGATTTGTTTTACCGCATGCACTTGGGAAAGCAGCAGCGATATATTTGATTTCTCCCTGTGGGTTTTCCAAACCGAGAATAAGCATATGTTCAGCCATCCAGCCTTCTTTTTTACCAAGATAACTTGCTATACGAAGAGCCAAACATTTTTTACCAAGAAGAACATTTCCGCCGTAAGCAGAGTTGATTGACCAAATTGTATTGTCTTCTGGGAAATGAACGATATATCTTTCTTCAGGATTTACATCTTTTTTAGCATGTAAGCATTTTGTAAAGTCAGATGTATCTTTCTGGCTTTCAAGCTGTTTAATAGCCTGTGTACCAATTCTTGTCATAATAGCCATGTTAAGAACAACATAGATACTGTCTGTAAGCTCAATACCAACTTTTGAGAATGGTGAGCCATACACACCCATAATAAACGGAATAACATACATTGTTCTTCCCTTCATTGAGCCATCATATAATTTAGAAAGCTTTGCATACGCATCAGCCGGTGCCATCCAGTTATTTGTAGGACCTGCATCTATTTCATTTGAAGTACAAATAAATGTTCTGTCTTCAACACGCGCAACATCGTTCTGAGCTGTTCTGTGATAAAAACAACCCGGTAATTTTTCCTGATCAAGACGAATCATTTCACCTGTTCTTACTGATTCTTCTCTCAATTCATTAAGCTGCTCTTCTGAACCGTCAATCCAAACAACATTGTCAGGCTTAACGAGAGCTTTCATTTCTTCAATCCATGATAATACACTTTTGTTATCTGTCATTTCAGAAATCCTCCTTTTAATTATAAGTATATATTTTATATTTTATCCAAAATAAGCCAAGTGAATGTTAATTTTTTAACAAAACCTTGTGAAAATATGAGACCTTTTTACAAGTGTCAATTTATTATACACCATATAAGGCAAAAATGCAAGAGGAAAAACAAAAAAATTCATTTTTTTCGTCTTTTTTTTATTTTTTTGCCATTTTGTATATAAAATCACTTATTTTTTTGAAATCTTGTAGTGATAATGTTTCACCGCGAGCCATAATATCTATACCACATGAAGTAATAACATTGTTAGCTTCTTCTCTTGTGAAACCATAACTTCCCATAAGGCAATTGGCAAAAGTCTTTCTTCTGTTTGAAAAAGCAGCCTTTACAACTCTGAAAAATTCTTTTTCGTCAATAGGTTTTACTCTCGGTTCAGGCAAAAAGTCCATTTTTACAACAGCAGAAGTAACTTTAGGTACAGGGTCAAAACAAAATCTGTCAACAACAAACTGTATTTCACAGTCGCAATAATATCTGCAAAGAACTGACAATGCACCGTAATCCTTTGATTTTTCGTCAGCACAAATTCTCTTTGCTACCTCATGCTGTACCATAACTGTCATTGATTTTAAGTTATATCTGCTCTCCAAAATATTTGTTATTATAGGTGTTGTTATATAATATGGTAAATTTGCAACAATAATTGTATTATCCGTGATAAACTCACTTATATCAGTTTTTAAAATATCCTGCTTTATAAGACGGAAATTTTCAAAACAAGAAAACGAATTTTCAAGATTTTCATATAATCTTTCATCAATTTCAACTGCAGTAAGTGATTTACCCACTTTCACAAGATACTTTGTAACTGCTCCAAGACCGGGACCGATTTCAATAATATCAGTTTCTTTATTTGCGCCTGAAGAGTCTACAATATTTTCTATTACACTTTCATCTTTTAAAAAATTTTGTCCCAAAGATTTTTTTGCAGCAATTTTCTTCATATATACTCTTGTACCTTTCTTCCTATATATGAGTAATGCCAAGGATCACCGAAAAAAATCCCTGGCATTTTTCACTTTTTACTCTAAAATATAAACATTTACGCTTCTTCTGCCAAATTGCAGACATTCGCTTCTTGTATCCATAAATAAGTCAATTTTATTTCCGCGAATTGCACCGCCTCTGTCGCCTGCTACTGCATATCCATATGTGAAACTTCCGTCTGTTGACTCAATATAAAGTCTTGTTCCAAGCGGAATTACAGATGTATCAACAGCAACAACGCCTCTTCTTGCACGCATACCTGAAGCTGTTATACCATATGCCGGATGGTCCGGATGTTTACCACAGCTTTCATAGCTTAAGTCGTAAGCCGTCGCGGTCATTCTGATAACATTCTTATATCTGAAAGATGCTCCGGCATCACGGGATGCAAGTTTTACGCCTGTTGTGCCATATTTTTTCACCTGATTTACAGGCTCTCGAAGAACGGTTTCTTCAGCGATTTCTTTTGAAATAACTTCATTATTTCTTTTAACAACCTTGTAGCAAACCTCTCTCAAACCGTCTTTTCCCTCGTTTGTTATCTTACTCTCTCCTGCCTTGGAAGAATAATCAGGAACTAAAACAGTTTTAAAAGGCATTACTTCAGTAACAGTTTCATAAGTTACTTCTGCTGTCTGTAAGCTGAGCTTTGCTCCGCTTTCAAGACGTGCTGTAAGCGGCAGAGATAAAACATCATATTCGCCTACACTTAATTTGTTTTCATAAAGAAAATCATTAACGGTTGTTTTTGTAGTATAAATCTTTTTCTTCTCACCATTAAGCTCAAATTCAATTTCAAACGCTTTTGTAATTGCCAATGTCTGATTATTGTAAATCTTACTTTCAGGCAAAGCAGAAATTTCATCATACTTGCAAAAGTCAATATCGTAAGTATCGATTACGCCAGCAACAGTAGAATTAAAAACAAACAACTCTGTTTTTTCCCCGTCAATATCAATCACAATGTTCTTTCCGAATACTGATGCTGAAAACAAAATTAAAAAGACTACGACGGTTAGTAGTACTGCCGATACAGACAACTGTTCTTTTGCAGCATAAGCCTTATAATTGGCTATTCCCGTTTTTATCAAATTGTTTCCCCCTATTTTTTATTAGCAACTTTGTTTTTCTTTAAAATCAAAGAAATTTTCTTTATAAATTGCTTGTTATTTTTTCGGATTGTCATCAATTATAACACAATTCCCCATTTTTGTCAAGTTTTTTTTGCTTTTGATGACATTATTTTGTAAATTCTTTGTAATTTTTTTGTCACAATTCCTCGTAATATCAATAATTTCGGACAAAAATTCATTTTTAGAAAAATTAACAAAAATAAGAAAATCTATTATCATATTACACATTGAATTAAAAAAATATACCTGTTCATTCCATAAAATTCCTTGTGTTAAAAAAAAATTTATTTTTTACCAAAAAAGCTTGACAAACATTAAACTATCTGCTATAATATCATTCGTTGGTAAAAATTAAATATATGCGAGTGTGCTGGAATCGGCAGACAGGCACGTTTGAGGGGCGTGTGTCTTTGGCGTATGGGTTCAAGTCCCATCACTCGCACCAGAAAAAGAACATCTTACAGGTGTTCTTTTTTGTATAACTAAAATTCAACATTTGACAATTACATTAATATATGTTAAAATCATTATATAATATATAATGAAAGGAAAATATAAAAATGACAGTAAAAGAAGCTATATTAAAAAGAAGAAGTATAAGAAGATATAAAGAAAACGAAATTATACCTGATGAACATATAAAAGAAATACTCACATCTGCAATGCACGCACCGAGTGCATGTAACACTCGCCCCTGGGAATTTATTGTTTTGAAAAGTAAAGAGGCAAGAGAAAAGGCAGCAGAAATCCATCCTTATGCTCATTTTGTGCGTTACGGGTCTTTAGGTATTATTGTGTCTGCTGATGAAGAATGTCAGGAAGGTATTGCAAAAGGATATTTCCCACAGGACTGCGGCGCTGCTATCCAAAATATGCTCCTTTGTGCATTAGAGCTTGGCTATGGCTCATGTTGGTGCGGACTTTATCCGCAAGAACAAAGAGTAAAAGATTTTAAAGAGGTATTTGACATTAAAGGAACACCTGTTGCACTCGTTGTTATAGGTGTTGCAGACCAGGAACCTGAAGCGAGAGGCTATTATGATGAAAGTAAGGTTAAAGTAATATGAAAGAAAAGAGCTTAAATAAAATAAAAATAATGTTTGTCTGCTACGGAAATATTTGTAGAAGTCCTATGGCAGAGTTTGTTTTTAAAGATATTTTAACGAAAAATAATGCACAAGATAAATTTTTTGTTGCCTCATCTGCAACAAGTCCTTACGAGGCAGGAATGTCCGTTCATCATGGCACAAAAAACAAGCTCAATTCACTTGGAATTTCAACAGAAGAAAAATTTTCTGTCCCCTTTAAAAAGTCTGATTATGAAGAATACGATTATATAATTGGAATGGACGATATGAATATTAAAAGCATTATTAAAATAGTTGGCGAAGACAAGGAAAATAAAATTCACAAAATGATGAGCTTTGCCAATTCAGATGAAGATGTTGCAGACCCTTGGTATACAGGTGATTTTGATAAAACCTATGATGATATTTTTCTCGGTTGTACAAGGCTTTTTGAAAAGCTGATAAAATAAGTACGAAGAATTATAAAAAGCTGTGAAAACGATTATAAAATCGACATTTCACAGCTTTTAAGTTTTAATATTGATTAATCGCCAAAGCAAATACCGATTGATTTAGCTGCTTCAACAAGCTCAGAGTCGGGCTCAACTGCTTTGTTTGCACCGATAACATCCTCTAATGAAGCATAGCTCATAGCATTATCTTTAAGGCAAACCATATTCCCGAATTTTCCTGCAACAGCAAGTTCTACTGCGGCATAACCGTATCTTGTAGATAAAATTCTATCTGCTGCTGAAGGAGTACCGCCTCTCTGAATATGTCCAAGAACTGTTGCTCTTGCTTCCAAGCCAACCATTTTCTCAAGGTCTTCTGCAACCTTTGCAGCAATTCCGCCAAGACGGATTGGGTCAGGGCTTCCTTCAATAACTTTAAGAACACTCACTTCACCTGTTACTGATTTTGCACCTTCAGCAACAGCAATAACAGAAAATTCTTTTCCATGTTTGATTCTGTTTTTCACATGTTCTGCAACTTTGTTAATATCATAAGGAATTTCAGGAATAAGAATAGCGTCCGCACCACCTGCAACACCTGAATAAAGTGCTAAAAAGCCTGCATATCTTCCCATGATTTCAACAGTAATAATTCTGTGATGGGATTCTGCTGTTGTATGAAGTCTGTCCATACATTCAGATGCAACACCAATAGCTGTATCAAAACCAAATGTTGTATCTGTTGATGATAAGTCATTATCTATTGTCTTAGGAACACCTATTATAGGAACACCAAGTCTTGAAAAATCTCTTCCGCTTGTTAATGTTCCGTCTCCGCCGATGATAATCATTGCATCAATATTATTTTTCTTAATATTTTCTATGCCTACATGAGAAACATTCTTTTTTACCATATTTCCGTTTTCATCCGGAACAAGATAATCAAACAAATTATCTTTGTTTGAACTGTAAAGAATAGTTCCCCCTCTATGAAGGATACCGGAAGTGTTCTCTAAAGTAAGTTCTACTGTTTCATTGTCATAAAGACCTTTATAACCGTTTTTAAAACCTACAACAGTCATTCCGTATTTTCCTATTGCAGTTTTAACTACGGCTCTTATTACCGGATTAAGCCCGGGACAATCCCCGCCACCTGTTAAAATACCTATCCTCTTAATTGCCATTTTCATTACCTCTAATTTCAGAATTTTACATAGCATTACTACCTACCATATTTTATATTATTTTTGCAAAAAAATCAAGTGTTTTTGACAAAATAATAATAAAAAATGATACTATATGCATATTTTTCAAAAATCCACCTAAAAATGTTGTAATTTGTGTACTTTCTTTTTTTAAAAAAACTGTTGACATAACCTTAAAAATATTATAAAATATTTTTATATAACATTAATGGAGGAAAAACATGGATTTTGTAAAAATTTTATCTTCGGAATTCAATATAAATGAAAAATATGTTAAGAATATTATTACTCTTATTGAAGGAAATAATACTATTCCTTTTATCGCGCGTTACCGTAAAGAATTGACAGGCTCGTGTGATGACCAGGTTTTAAGAGAGTTAAATGACAGACTTACATATTTAAAAAATTTAGAGGAAAGAAAAAACGAAATTATAAACAGTATTACCGAACAAGGTAAAATGACAGATGAGCTTTTAAAAGCAATTGATGAAGCACTTACTCTTGCATCAGTTGAAGATATATACCGTCCTTACAAACAAAAAAAGAAAACAAGAGCTTCCGTAGCAAAAGAAAGAGGTTTAGAGCCGCTTTATGATATTTTAATTTTGCAAAATGAAAAAACAGGAGATGTAAATGATTTTGCAAAAGATTTTATAACAGAAGATGTTCCTGATTGTGAAAGTGCAATTTCTGGTGCCATGGATATTTTGGCCGAAGCTATAAGCGATGATGCGAATGCAAGAAAAGAAATAAAGGGAATTTTTTCAAAAACAGGTCTTCTTACTTCAACAGCAAAAGACAATGATGCCGAGTCTGTTTACGAGATGTATTATGATTATTCTGAAAGTATATCAAAAATCCCTTCACACAGAATACTTGCAATAAACAGAGGTGAAAAAGAAGATTTTCTTAAAGTATCAATCGCAGTTTCGGAAGATGACTGTATAAATGCACTTGAAAAACTCTATTTAAAAGAGGTTTCTATATGGACAGAATATGTGAAAGCATCAGTTAAAGACAGCTACAAAAGACTTATTGAGCCATCTGTTGAAAGAGAATTTCGTTCACTTCTTACTGATAACGCAAACGAGCAAGCAATGAAAATCTTCTCACTTAATTTAAAAGCACTTCTTATGCAGCCTCCAATTAAAGGAAAAACTGTTCTTGCACTTGACCCGGCTTACAGAACCGGATGTAAAACAGCCATATGTGATAAAACAGGAAAAGTTCTTGATACAGCAGTAGTATATCCTACACCGCCGCAAAATAAAATTGATGAAGCTAAAAAAATAATAAAAGCTCTTATTGATAAACATAATGTTGAAATTATTTCTATCGGGAACGGAACTGCTTCAAAAGAAACTGAAATGTTTGTAGTTGAACTATTAAAAGAAACCCAACAAAAGCCTTCATATATGGTTGTATCTGAAGCTGGTGCATCTGTTTACAGCGCTTCTAAGCTTGCTGCAAAAGAATTCCCACAATTCGATGTCTCTCTGAGAAGTGCAGTTTCAATCGGAAGAAGATTACAGGACCCACTTTCAGAGCTTGTAAAAATTGACCCCAAAGCTGTTGGTGTCGGTCAATATCAACACGATATGCCACAATCAAGACTTAACGAAAATTTATGCGGTGTAGTTGAAGATTGCGTTAATAAGGTCGGCGTTGATCTCAATACTGCCTCCCCATCACTTTTATCTTATGTTTCAGGTTTGAGTGCAACAGTAGCACAAAACATTGTTACATACCGTGAAGAAAACGGAGCTTTTACAAAAAGAAATCAGCTTATGAAAGTACCTAAGTTAGGTCCTAAGGCATATACACAATGTGCGGGATTTTTAAGAATTTCAGAGGGAGAAAATATACTTGATAATACAGGTGTACACCCTGAAAGCTATGAAGCCTGTGAAAAAATGCTTGAAATTTTAGGATATACAAAAGAAGATATAGCATCAGGTAAGGCTACACTTCTTTTTGAAAAAATAAAGCTCATAGGTGAAGATAAGCTTGCAGAACAAATAGGGATAGGTGTACCTACACTCCATGATATTATAACAGAGCTAAAAAAACCGGGCCGCGATATAAGAGATGAGCTTCCTCCTCCGCTTTTAAGGAGTGATGTTCTTGATATAAAAGACTTAAAAGAGGGAATGGAAATAAAAGGCACTGTACGAAATGTTGTTGACTTCGGTGCATTTGTCGACATAGGAGTACACCATGACGGACTTGTTCATATTTCACAGATTTCAGATAAATATATAAAACACCCGTCTGAAATACTTAAAGTAGGACAGGTTATAAAAACAAAGATCCTTTCTGTTGACGAAAAAACAAACAGAATTGCACTCACTATGAAGGGAGTAAACAATTAATGGCAGAAAAAATTGATGCTCATAGAATTTATTCATCTCTTTCGCTTGCGTATATAGGAGATGCTATTTACGAAGCATTTATACGCTCACAATTACTTAAAAACGGAGATATGAGAGTAAAAGATTTACATAAAAAAGCAAAGAATTATGTAAGTGCAAAATCACAGTACCTTATTTTCGATAAACTTGAAGAATTTCTTAGAGAAGATGAAATTAATGTATATAAAAGAGGAAGAAACACAAAAGTACACACTAAAGCCAAAAACGCAAATGCAAATGAGTATCATGTTGCAACGGGATTAGAGGCATTAATAGGTTATCTTTATTTATCAGAGCAAAAAGAGCGTCTTAATGAAATACTCACAAAATGTTACGATATTGCAAATAATCTTAAAAATGAGTAATAAGCACTAAAGGAGAAAAATAAATGTCAAAAGAAAAAGAAGCTCTCATTTTCCATAACAGAGAACTCATATACATAAGTCCCGCGTCCCTTGTTTTCTTTGGCGGTAATGCATTTTCACTTAAAGAAAAATCTTTTTATGAAATTTTTAAAACTGATTGCGGTTATCTTAATAAAATAATAGAAAACAAGAAAACAAAAGTTACCTTAAAAACCTTTGAAGACTGCATTATTGACGCAGAAATTACAAAAAGCACAATAGATTCCAACGAAATAGTATGCGTGTACTTCAAAGCTGATTTATCAAAGGTTTCATACAAAAAAACATACAAAGACAAAGGAATTTATCAGGAAACAGTTGAAGAAAACATGACCGAACTTTTAAATCGAATTAATTCTCTTAAAAACACTCGTAACGCAGACACAATTTTACAAATTAAAAGAAAGCTTATGTCGTTTTCTCTTGATGTTTATGATATTTTAAAAGCTAAAGTCACAAACAATCTCACAACTTTTGATGTGTCTTATGTTTATACAGATGTATCAGAATTTATTAAAGAATGTGTGTCTGAAATAAAGGAAGAAAATCCTGATTTGAGTATAATACTTACTCCGCCTGTTATGACAATATTTGGTGTGAATACAAACAAAGAATACTTAAGGGAATTTTTAAAAAAGGCTACTTATTATATCGGGAAAAATTCAGATGACAAAAAGGTTTATTTTGAAATTAATCAGAAAAAAGATACCTTGTCATTAACAATAATGGGAACAAGCCTTTATGTTGATTTTCTCAAAGCTTCAAACAAGAATAATGTCACAAACATTGATGAATTTTCCGATATTCTCATATTAAACGATTTAGCGAAAAAATCCGGTGCAGAGTTTTCCTGCACTCAGGAAGAAAACACAATCGACTCGTTGAGAATTACTTTCCAAAGACAGGAAAGACGCCGTTTCATAGAAGACTAATATAAAAAGTGCTGCGAGAATTAAAATTCTCACAGCACTTTTTTAAAAACAAAACCTTATTTTTGTCTTTTTAACATCCACTCTTCCTTATTTACCTGTCTTTCTCTTGCTATTGCAAGTGCATTGTCAGGAACATCATCTGTAATAGTAGAGCCTGCTGCAGTATAGGCGTTTTCACCAACTATAACAGGTGAAACAAGATTTGTATTACAACCTATAAAGGCATTATCTTTTATTGTAGTTCTGTGTTTCTTCTTTCCATCATAGTTAACAATAACCGTTCCACAACCAAAGTTTACATTCTCACCTACATCACAATCACCAACATAAGTAAGATGTGAAATTTTAGTCTTATCACCAATAGAAGAATTTTTGATTTCAACAAAATCTCCGATTTTAACATTCTTTCCAACCTTACTTGATGGTCTTAAATAAGCAAAAGGCCCTATAGTTGTACCATCATCAATTTCACTTTCTGTTATATATGAATGTTTTATAGTTACATTGTTCCCTATTTTAGAGTCTGAAATCTCCGTAGAAAATCCTATAAGACAATTCTCGCCTATAACGCAATTACCTTTTATATACACACAAGGCTCTATAACAGTTCCTTTTCCGATAATTGCTCTTTCATCAATGTACGCGGTTTTTTCATCAATGAAAATAACACCATTTGAAATATGTTTCTTTATTATATCCATGTTATCTCTCCTTTCCAAACGCAACAGTAGTTGTTACGATAACCTTGCCTCAATAAGCTTTGCAAGGTAATTCGCTTTTTTGGCAATATAATCCTTATCGTTACCTTCGAGCATTACTCTTACTTTAGGCTCTGTACCTGAAGGACGGATAAGAACTCTCCCACTTTCGGAAAATTCTTTTTCAAGTGCATTTATTTCAGCCATAATTATCTCATCATCTACATAGCTGTATTTCTTAGCATTGCTCACTTTTGCATTAACCATTACTTGTGGAAGCGGTTTGAAAACATCTGAAAGCTCACTTAATTTTTTTCCTGATTTTTTTATAATTGAAAGAAGCTGGAGTGCTGAAACAAGCCCATCACCTGTTGTATTGTGGTCAAGAAATATTATATGTCCGGATTGTTCACCACCAAGAGAATAACCATGATTAAGCATTTCCTCTAAAACATATCTGTCGCCCACTTTTGTTTGAGCAATATTTATACCTTCCTCTTTTGCACTCAAAACAAGTCCTAAATTCGTCATAACTGTGGTTACAAGTGTACTTTTATTCAGCTTCCCGTCAGCATTAAGACTCTTAGCACAGATAAGCATAATTTTATCTCCGTCAACAAGCTCACCGTTTTCATCTATGACAAGCAATCTGTCTGCATCTCCGTCAAAAGAAAGACCTATATCAACATCAATATTTTTAACATATTTCGCAAAGTCTTTAGTATTAGTTGAACCACAGTTAAGATTTATATTTACACCATTTGGATGGTTTGAAACAACATACACCTCTGCTCCAAGACCTGCAATAACCTCAACAGCAGTTTTATAGGAAGCACCGTTTGCACAGTCAATAGCAATTTTCATACCGCTAAGGTCGCCCTCTATTGTCTTTTTTGCAAATTCAATATAATCTTCAAGTGCATTCTGGGAGTCATGACTTCTTCCCACATTATCTCCTGTAGGAAGTTTTATTTCATTATCATTTTCTAAAATAAGCTTTTCTATTTCTTCCTCTATTTCATCACTCAGCTTATATCCGTTTGTATTAAATATCTTTATGCCGTTATATTCAGCACTGTTATGCGAAGCTGAAATAACAACACCTGCATCAGCTTCGTATTTTCTTGTTAAATATGCTACCGCCGGTGTAGGAATAACACCAAGCTTCACAACATCAGCACCTACTGAACACATACCTGCCAGTAACGATGCTTCAAGCATATCGCCTGATATTCTTGTGTCTTTACCTATAAGTATTTTAGGCTTGTGTTTTATTTTTGATGTTAGTACATAAGCTGCACATTGTCCGATTTTAAACGCAAGCTCACAGGTGAGTTCCTCATTGGCAACTCCCCTTACACCGTCTGTTCCAAACAGTTTTCCCATATTTTTTTATCCTCTCTTTTTCATTTTTTCTTTTCTCTTTTTTTCTTTTTTGCGGTTTTTATACTTGTTGTACTTTTTCTAATTTTTCCGATGTTTATTCAACAGTTACTGATTTTGCAAGATTTTTAGGTTTATCTATATCATTTCCCCTTTTTCTTGCTACATAATATGCTAAAAGCTGAAGCGGTATTACAGATAAAAGCGGTGAAAGAAGACTTGTTTCAAACGGCAATACAATAAGCTCATCAGCATTTTTGTGAATATCTTTTGTATCTTCATTACAAACAACTATTGTATATGCTCCTCTCGTTGCCACTTCTTTTAAGTTGCTTTGCAATTTTTCGCATATTTTTTTATCTGTACTTACTGCTATAACAGGAGTCCCTTTTTCAATCAGTGCAATAGGTCCATGCTTAAGTTCCCCTGCTGCATAACTCTCAGAATGAATATACGAAATCTCTTTGAGCTTTAAAGAACCTTCCATGCTTACTGCATAATCAAGCAATCTTCCTATATAATAAACATCGTTCTTATTATATATCTTTTCTGCAATTTTTTTGATTTTTTCTTCCTGTAAAAACACCTCCTCAATTTTTTTGTGAATATTATAAAGTTCTCTTTTTACGGTATCAGAAATTTCTGAAATAGTTGTTTTTTTTGTATCTTTTTCTTCTTTACTTTTTATTTCACAAAAACGCACTGCAAACAAATACAACATCGTGAGCTGTGTCAGATATGCTTTTGTTGAAGCAACTGAAATTTCAGGGCCTGCCTGTGTATAAAAAACAAAGTCTGCTTCTCTCGAAACTGTACTTCCAACAACATTTGTTATTGCAAAAACCTTAGAGCCTTTCTCTTTTGCAAGTCTTATTCCAGCTAAAGTATCTGCCGTTTCACCTGACTGACTTACTGCAATAACAAGAGTATTTTCATCTAAAAGCGGCTCAGAATATCTGAATTCAGATGCTATTTCAACACATACGGGGATGCCACTTAATTTTTCTATCGCATATTTACCTACTAAGCCCGCATGATACGCTGTTCCGCAAGCAACAATATAAATCTTATTTACATCTTTTACTGCATCCTCATCAAATACATTTGTTTCAAAATTGTCAAAAAGCCTTCCTCTTAATGTATCCAGAACTGCTCTTGGCTGTTCGTGAATTTCTTTTAACATAAAGTGTTCATAACCGCCTTTTTCAGCAGTATCCTGCGAAAAAGTTATATTATGAAGTTCTCTTTCTATTTCGTTTCCAAAAGCATCCGAAACAGAAACACTGTCCTTTGTAATAACACAAAAATCTCCGTCCGAAAGGAAATAAACTTTCTTTGTTTCAGAAAGTATTGCAGGTATATCTGAAGCTATAAAATTCTCATTTTCACCTACACCAACTATCAAAGGACTATCTTTCCTTGCGGCAAAAAGCTTATCAGGCTCATATTCGCTCAAAAGTCCAAGAGCATAGCTTCCTTTTAACATTTTAACTGCATTTTTAAACGCAGAAAATACATCTCCATTGTAAAAATACTCAACAAGATGAACAATAACCTCTGTATCGGTTTCAGATATAAACTCAAAACCTGAATTTTTAAGAAATTCCCTTAGCTCCTGGTAATTTTCAATAATACCATTATGAACCAAAGAAAACTTTTTGTTTTGCGAAAAATGAGGATGTGAATTTATTCTGCTTGCCTCACCGTGAGTTGCCCAGCGTGTATGCCCTATCCCTATTTTCCCTTTTAAAGCATTATCAGGATTTTCAAAAAGCAAGCCTCTTAAATTTTTTAGTTTACCTTTTTCTTTGCATACACAGAGCTTTTTTCCGTCCTCCACTATACATACACCAGCAGAATCATATCCTCTGTACTCTAATTTTTCAAGTCCGTTCAACAAAATTTCAACAGCTTTTCTGTTGCCAACATATCCAACTATTCCACACATAGTCATTTTCCTTTCTTACGGTATCATAAAATTAAACAATACATAAAAAAGGACTGAAAAAAACATCACATAAATACAGCACTGTTACAGTCCTTATTTTATGATACCGTTTTTTTCAAATTTATAAACATTAATATATTAAATATGCAAATTATCTTTGTTCACAAATTACTCTGTGTTTTTTAATAAATTGCTAACGATTATTCTAGTCATCGGAGAACCAAACTGTTTGTGGTTCAAAAAGGAAAATTTAGCAAGTATAAGGCGTAAAAAGTTCAATTCTCCAATGACTAAAAGCCAACCGTGAGACATCCGCCGAATCTTTCGATAATCTCAATCCTCGTCAACCACCTTTGCCGATATGTGGTCCCGGCGCTGTAAATATGACACTTCCTATACTCTCCTTTCCTATTTATTATCGGTAATGAGTATCATATCTTTTTACATTATATTACAATTTCACAATTTTGTCAACATTTTTAAAAAATAACATGCAGAAAAAAATAATTCTGCATGTTATTTAATATATTTTACCACTCTTCTTTAAAAACTATATCCTGATTATCAAAAAAAGCATCCTCTAAAACAAAATGGCCTCCAAACTCTGCATCAGTTTTACCCTCAATGTTTATCTTCACCTGGTCAACATTATCAAGCTCGCACAATGAATTTACAACTGAATAAATAGCAAACATTTCCTTAGTTGAGCCACCTGTATTATGCTTTAAAAATTCTTCTGACAAATCAATGGTACATATTCCATCTTCTGTATTTACAGATAAAACATCAACATCTCCAAAAACACCATCAGTAAGTCTGTCATTTTCAGGCCCGTCAAAAAGTTCATCTAAAATAAGTTCTTCCATCTTACCCCGTCCGCGTTCTTCAAATCTTTTTTCTTTGTGCAGGTATCTGCCGTCTTTATCAGGGAAATAAAGAATTATTTCCACTTCTTCCTCTCCTGATGGCTTTCGCTCTATCGTATCTCTACAACTACATAAGGAAAACAAAATACAAAACATGATAATTGCAAAAGTAATTTTTTTCATATTTTTCATATTACCACAACCGTTTCAAATTTATTTTTTTATTAATTTATATTATAGACATAATATGCAATTTAAAAACATTTTTCTAAGGCTTACAGCTTCCGCACGGAGTGAAGTTTTTATTTATAGCCTCATCTCTGGTACAAGTTAGATATTTTTTGTTTTTTTCTTTAATTGAGTCAACACTCTGACAATCAGGAATATGGAAAATTTTTGAATTCTTATTTGCTATAAATGTTACTTTATCTTCCTTCATATCAGTTTTTTTATAGGAATTCTCTGCTAATGAATTACTTCCGTCAGAATAATCAATTTCTACCCCCGGCTGAACATTATAGCAATAAACATTAAAGCATATACCCTCCCCATTATCCTCGACCGATTTTGCTTCAATAAGAACACCTGATGCAATAAGATTTTCACCTTCAAAAACAGGAGTAACTCTGTAAAGAACATGATTTTTGCTTTCCTTTATGTAATCAGCAACCATATTTTCAAACGGTAACATTCCATAAATATTCAAGTAACGAGTTCCTGTTATTAAATTTTTTTCATTCGCGTTTTCACCAGTAAGCTGAAAGGCAATAAGATGACATCTGTTATATAAATATTTACCATCAATAAAATCATATTTCGAGATTTGCCACCCTGAAGGCTTCACTTGTCCTATGTATTCCCTTTCTTCTGTTGGCATAAGCTCAATTCCGATATTTGAAAAAGCAACTCCGCATCTGTTAAGTTGGTCAGGCTCACTATATTTTTCAAAGCTCGTTGATGTATAATCCTCGTCAGTAAAAAAAGGAATATTTCCATTTATTTCTATATAGGCACTATCTGTATACTCAGGAATATCCGCCACACTAACAGGATAGTGTTTATTATAGTTATTCTCTTGCGTACATACAACGAAGATAAGAATAAGAACGGATAGAATATATAAAACACTGTATTTTTTAATTTTCATAGTATAACTCCACTTTTTTGTCTTTAGTCGATACTTTATACACTATAATTATAAGATATACAAACCTTTTTGTCAATCATAATAAACAAATAAGAGAAATTTAAAAGTTTTTTTTCAAAAAGTATTGACAAATAAAAAATGTTATGCTATAATACCAAATGTTCGTGGCGTGGAGAGATGTCCGAGTGGTTTAAGGAGCTAGTCTTGAAAACTAGTGACTCGAAAGAGCCCAGAGTTCGAATCTCTGTCTCTCCGCCATTTTTCTTTTTATGGAGAACTTTTTAATTGAATATGTTAAAGAGTTCGGTCCTGGAGAAGTACTCAAGAGGCCGAAGAGGCGCCCCTGCTAAGGGTGTAGGGCGGGCAACCGTCGCGAGGGTTCAAATCCCTCCTTCTCCGCCATTTATGCGCACAATTGCATAGCAAAAAAGAACAGCAAATTCGCTGTTCTTTTTTTGTACCCTTATGTACGCTCAACATTATTCTTAAGGGTAAAAACTTCAGCAATGTTAAGTTCTATAACGATTCTGTCTTTGTAAACAGTTACGCACTTAACGTACTTATCAATCAACAACTTTTTGTTTTTCAAAGTGCCTTCTTCAAGCATTTTCTTTGCCTCTCTAAATAATACTTTCAGTCTTTTCTCATCTATTGATAACGAATCTAATTTTTTCTTAAGTTCATCACTATTAGCTTCCAGTAAAGCTTTTTTTATTTCCAGATCTCTCAATTTTTCTTTCAACGTAGGCGATTGCACATCCATAAGTAAATCGACTATGTGATTTATGTCTCGAACGCATTTTTTCACTTCTGCTGAGTTAACTTCAAGTTGATGTGCCGTTTCAACATTCTTAGTGCGGACATATTCATTATACCTATCAACAAGCAAAGGCACTGTTTTTTCATCGAAGATTATATCTGATAACTTTTTAAGTACAATTGCTTCAATTAGTTCTCTTCTGACCTCAGGATTCTTACACTTCATATTGCGATTCCGTTTACTGCATCGGTAAGATACATAAAGAGGATGAGTCTCGTTTGCTTTTCTTGAACACCCATTAAACGTACTTCCACACTCACCGCAAACAATTTTATTCGACAGCAGATAATCCTGTTTAGCAGTGTAACTACCTGCCTTATTTTTACGACTCATTAGTTTCTTTTGAACCTCGTCAAAATCTTCTTTTGATATGATTGCAGGTACACCTCCTTCAACCCTTATAATTTCGCTGTCGGGTTTAGTTTTATGCCTGTTAAACTTTCCTTCAAAGTTCTTTGATGCTGATTTGTTGTAAGTGTATACACCAGTATATTTCTCATTGTGCAAAATCTCATATAAAGAGTTCTTGCCAAAAGGAAGGCCTCTCTTTGTTGTGTAACCTTTGCTGTTAAGTTCCTTATTTATAGAAGTGTAGCTTTCGCCTTCAAGATAACGCTTAAAGATTATACGGACTGCTTCTGCTTCAAATTCATTGATTACTAATTTCATTGTTTGTGGGTCTACATCGTATCCTAAGCAAGGTTTTCCACCCGTGTGAAGACATTTTGAAGCATTAACACGTAAACCTTTCATAACCTCTCGAGCTAAATTTTTCGAGTAGTATTCGTTCATTCCCAAGATAACGCTTTCAAGAATAATAGACTCCGGGTCATCGGTCAAATGTTCAACCACAGATAAAAGTGAAACTCCAAACTTTTTAAGTGCATTTTTTGCAGTTAAAGAAAGGTTTCTGTCTCTCGCAAACCTGTCAAATTTATGCACAATAACTGCGTCAAATTCCTGATTTCTTGAATCAAACATCATTCTTCTAAACTCAGGTCTGTTATCCGTTGTGCCTGTAATTGCTTTATCAATATAAGCTCTTGTAACAACATAACCGTTGCTCTCTGCATATGATTTGATAGCTATAAGCTGAGCCTCGATGGATTCTTCTCTCTGCATATCAGACGAAAATCTTGCATATGCCACCGCTCTTTTTAGACCGCAATTCTCGTCATACTGAGCATCCATTATCTGTCTGTAAATATCTGTTTCTTCTATCGGTGTGTTAATAATGTTTATTGTATCTTCGCTCATAAATTACACCTCATAAACTATTTTATTCTAACTGTCCATAAGTCTTTGGTACAGGTGCATTAGTTTTCTATGGTAAGTATGAGGTTTTATCATTGGTGCAAATATGAGCAAATATGTATTATGCTGCTTTTTCTTCTGTATACTTGTTATCTACGGAGTAGATAGCTTCAAGCAAAGCTTCAATATCATTTGTTGAGATGTTTACGATAAACTCTGTCTCTCGCTCTTTCATATTTTAGTCTCCTTTCTCGATTCTGCATATTTAGCCATTTCAAGAATAACCATTTTTAAAATGGGAGTCAGATTTAAATCTATAATATGGATATCGATGTTGTTTTCAACCGCCAATTCCATAAGTTCCCTATTTTTTCTCGTGTTGCGACTAATCCTATCCATAGATTTTAAAGTTACTGATTTAACATAACCTGCTTCCATCAAAATCTTCAAGGATTCTAAAACGGGCTTGTTTGCACCAAACTGTAGCTCGTTTAAAACAACAATGTTTTCTATAATTCCTTCTTTGGCTAAATACTTTCTGCAAATGTGCTCTTGTTCTCTTAGATTAGTTAAAGCATCTTTGGCAATAGCTTTGGCTGATGTATAAATAACATTTGTTTCCTTCATTATTATTTCCTCCAAGTTTTAAGTTTTATAAATGCTTTTGGTGTTTCAGGGTTTTTCTTAAGAACTTGTAGATTTTATCCTATGTATTTTATTTATTAAATCTTGCACCTCGCTTTCTTTTAAGTATTGAAGAGCTATAAACTCTGCTCGTGCTTAAAATGATGAATATCTATCGAAACTACAGATTTACGTCCAATTGTAATGAATTTGTGATATATAACCTGTCGATACCATGCTATATTTTTAACACAACATTCTAAAATTTTCATCAACAGTAGAACGCTCTCAAAAACTTACTTTTGACAAAATCGCTGTTGCAACATCTTACAGAAATCATATTTGGAGCTTCTTTGACATTACATTTATAACCCTCGATGTTCGAGCGAAACTTACATTATACAACAATCCCTGACAAACTATATTATTAACTATGTATCAACTAATTAAACGCTTTTTATCTAATTTAGAAGCATCTAATTGACCAACCTATTAGGAATTTAGATAGTTTTATTTAGTAACGCCCGTCCCTATTTCTATTATATCCACTCAATAATCATTTTGTGCCACCATTTATTTTTTCTTCAAAACCTTAGGTTTTAACCCCTTTTATCCCCAATTATATATTACTTATTTCAGAAATTGATTATAGGAAGCCCATTTTTATATTACGGAATTTCCCCCTTAGGAAAATCGAACCTTAGGAATCTTAACATAAAAATATCCACAGTTGGCATTAGTGTGTAGTGCTTTGACAGTTTTGCACACCAGTCCGCCAACTGTGGATTTTTATATCGACTAATTATAAATTGAAATCAAGTTTTTCAAATTTTAAGTCATCCCTTCGTTCCACACCAAAAGAATCATCTTTTAATGTATATTCAAATCTTGCAGGCTTTTTACAATCACCAGGTATCTCTTTTTCTGCCAAAATGGTGTTATTATAATAGGATGTTTCATCTACTGTTCTAATTGCTATCGTGTTCACAGCCTTGTTACCAACAGAGTAAAGCATCTCCTCTACAATGTCGTAATCATTATCATATATAAGAATATAAGCATCCTGATTAGCTAAGATTTTATCCCTTATGTAAGACAAATTCTTTTTATTGACAAACAACAGTTGTTGTGGCTCGAGCTCTACATTTTCAAGGGTAACCTGATTTATAGCAGTTATTTTTAATGTTCCTTTGTCAGCCGATTTCTTCAAATCGCGCATCAATGCCTTTTTCTGGAATGTAGAATCAGCTATAATATTAGTCTTGACAGTTGAAAACCATAAATTATAAGATGTGTTATTCCTGCAAAAGCTGATGTTTGTTTCTGCTGAAAGTCCAAAATCATTAATGCCACTGCTTTCAAAGGCATATTTAAATACAATGTCTCCAAGTATATATATCTGTGGCTCGTCATTTATCTGAACCTCTGTACGAATATCTCGCCAACTTTCTGCAAAAAACTCAAACCGCAAGAATACACTGATATTCAGCTTTTCTGCCAACATTAATGCTTCATTCAATTTCTTACCTGTACGGTCAAGGCAGACAACATAATCAGCGAACATAAAATCGCTTATAAAATTCATTACTATTTTTAGCTTCGTCATAAACGATAGGTCTTTAATTGTAAAGTTTCCATATTTCGTCTCGAGCCTTTCTCCATCAAGTTTCAGCACACCCTTTTCCTCTGCAATCAGTGCTTTGATGTTGTCGTCAAACTCATAAAGTCCTTCTTTTACAGCATTGACGATGTCGATATCATAGAACTGCTCCGGTTCTATCAGTTTCAGATTGTTTAGATGTTTTTTGTGAGTATATATTTTCACACTCATATAAATTACCTCCTTGTACATTTACCTTATACTAGATAAACGCTAAAATATCAGTTCAGTTATCTTTTTGAAAAGCTTTTTACCTATATAACCAGTATCACAAACGCACCCATTCAACAGCCTTGAAATTCGATGCGACTTCCTATACAAACATATCTCTACACCTCGAAATATGAATTTTCAAATTTTATTTTTTATAAAAATTTATACTTTGGAATGTACATGATTCTGTATCGTGATTTTTATGTCTACGGATAGGCGTTTTTTCTTTTGTACATTTTTTTGTTAGGCAGTTGTTGTTAAATATAGATTTAGATAATCAAACAAAATTGAAGTTGAACATTATCTTTATGTTACTCATCATAACAAGAATGTACTAAGTGATTTATTACATTATTTTAACAAAATGCAGTTTTATATTGACTTTTTGGGGTATTTATTGTAATATAGTAAAGTAGTTAGCTTACTTATTTACTTTTGGAGGTGATTGAGTGGCAAAAAAAGAATACGTAGAAGGAAGTTTCGGTGCATATTTTGTAAAGCTTATTAAAGACCACGATTATTCACAAGCGAAATTTGCTTCAGATTTAGGTGTATCAAAGACATATCTATTTGATGTGTTCAACGGACGAGTAAAGCCACCCACTCCCGATATGCAAGAACGCATTGTTGAGCTATTACGCCTGACTGATGAAGAAAAG
This sequence comes from Clostridia bacterium, assembly GCA_045661305.1. Classification (GTDB taxonomy): domain Bacteria; phylum Bacillota; class Clostridia; order UMGS1840; family UMGS1840; genus UMGS1840. Next base: position 58,108 of record JAZRFJ010000036.1, read on the forward strand.
AATGTTTTTTACAGTAAGGCTGCTGATGGACGGCATGAACTACCCAAAGATATTGTCGAGTATCTTACAAATAACCGAGCTGAGATTGATGGTCTCAGAGAAAGAATGAGGGCGTAAGTGATGAAAATAAGTAAGGATAGTATAAAAGAATTAATAGCAATAATGGGATATATACCCGAAGATGGAACTGACAATATTTTCTATAAGAAGTATTCGCAACACAAAGATTATGTTATTCGGGTTAATTTCAACACTTCAAAAATTGAATATCGCGAGAGTGATATAAAGCCAGAGGATGGCATCCAATGGGGAGATTTAACTACAAGTAATTTTGAAAATTCTGAGAACTTTGTTGTACTTGAGTGCATAGACAGGCTGTTAGAAAAAGGCTATGCTCCCAAAAATTTGTATTTAGAATACAAATTTCCATTAGGAAGAAATGAAAAGGGGAAACTAGATATCCTTGTTTTTGACAATGATGGTAAAGCTTACTTGATGATTGAATGCAAAACCTGGGGTGTTGAATTCGCAAAAGAAGAAAAGAAAATGCTTAAGGATGGTGGTCAACTTTTCTCGTATTTTGTTCAAGATAAGGCTACTAAGTATTTATGTCTCTATACTTCTCAAAAGAATGAGACAGATATTGAATATAAAAATAATATCATTAAAGTTGATGAAGCATGGACTGAGTTAACTAACCAAAAAGAGATTCATGATCATTGGAATAAAAACACCAAAGATAATGGAATCTTTGAGGAATGGGCAAATGCTTATGACGTTGAAATAAAGGCGTTAGTTCGTAGCAGATTGTTACCGCTTACTAAAGATGATAGTGGTAGGATTTTTAACCAATTTGCAGAAATTCTCCGACACAATGTTGTTTCTGACAAACCTAATGCTTTTAACAAGATTCTTAATCTATTTATATGCAAAATCATTGACGAAGATAAGAATGATAACGAACAGGTTGAATTTCAATGGTTAGAAGATGATACTGATGAAAGCTTACAAATTAGATTAAATGACCTTTACAAGCAAGGTATGCACAGATTTTTGGATATTGATGTTACTGACTTTTCAGAAAATGATATTGCCAGTACCTTAGCTGATGTTTCTGATAGCAATGCTCAAAAAGTAATTCGAGATATGTTTGTGAAACTTCGTTTGCAGAAAAATCCTGAGTTTGCTTTTATTGAAGTTTATGACGATACATCTTTTAAATTAAATGCAAGAGTTGTTCGCGAGGTTGTCGAATTGCTCCAACCATATCAATTTAGATACGGACATAAGCAACAGTTTTTAGGCGATTTTTTTGAATTGCTGTTAAATACAAGTATCAAGCAAGAAGCTGGACAGTATTTTACACCTGTTCCAATTACAAGATATATTGTATCTTCTTTGCCTATAAAAGAGTTGATTGAGCGCAAATTAAAGGCAAATGAAGCTGAAATGTTGCCGTCGGTAATTGATTTTGCCTGCGGTACAGGACATTTTCTTACCGAGTATATGGATAGAGTTCAATCAATCATAGAAAATGAAATTGATATTAGTAAAGCTAAACCAATAGCCCGAAAAAAATTGCAGGGATGGATTGACTATGATAAATTTGGTTGGGCTGGTGATTATGTATACGGTATTGATGCTGACTATCGACTTGTCAAATCTTCAAAAGTAAGTTCATTTCTTAATGGTGACGGAGAAGCGAACATCATTAGAGCAAATGGCCTTGACAATTTTGAAAATTCAAAGGAATATAAGGGGAAACTGAGACTTACAAGCAACGAGGACCACAAAGATAATGCACAGTTTGATATTTTAATTGCGAATCCACCATATTCTGTAAATTCTTTTAAATCTACTATAAAAAATGGCGAAGAATCATTTGAATTATTCAACAAGTTCACAGATAAGAGTTCCGAAATAGAATGTTTATTTATTGAACGAATGAAACAATTGCTTAAAGTTGGAGGATATGCTGCAATCATTTTACCAATTACAGTCTTGAGCAATTCAGGAGTATGCATAGCCACAAGAGAACTTTTGCTGAAATATTTTAAAATAGTTGCTATAACTGAATTTGGTACTAAAACATTTATGGCAACAAATTCAAATACAGTTGCACTTTTCTTAGAACGTAGAGCAAATACAGACCACAAACTCATACAAAATGCAGTAAATTCTTTTTTTGACAAACCTAAAGAAAGCACTGTTTTAGGAATTGAAAAGGCATTTAGTAAATATGTTTTAAGTGTATATGAGGATATTTCACTTGAGGATTATATTTCCTTCGTTCAAAGAACTCCAAACGAAGTGTTCAAAGAACAGGAATTATACAAAGACTATAAGAAATGGTTTGAATCTCAGAGCTTTTTAAAGAAATTAAAAACAAGCAAAACCTTTATACAAAAAAGCAAAGACGAGCAAGATGATATTATTACTAATTTGTTCTTCGAAAAAATCTTTGAGCTTGAAAAGGATAGAATGCAATACTTCTTACTTTCGTATGGGCAAAATGTACTTGTTACAAAAGCAAGCAATAAGAAGATAGAAAAACGAATACTCGGCTATGAGTTTTCTACTCGCAGAGGACATGAAGGAATCAAAATGTTAAAATCGGGAACAAAATTATACGATATCAACAATCAATATAGTCCTGATAAACTAAACTATTATGTATACAATGCCTATCTGAAGAATGTTATAGACAGCACAAAAGAATTACATAACATTGTTAGTTCTTCCACTTTAAATGATTTAATTAATTACAAGGCTGTAATTTTAGAAAAAACGATTAATATTAATGCAACCAAGAAGATAGCTTTAATAAGTAAGTATAAATCATTTCCTTTAGATACAATAGCAAAATTTCAGGATGGATTATGGAAGGGCGACAAGGGTGAAATGGTTTTAACCAAAGTGTTAAGAAATACGAATTTTAAATCTAATACTGGTCGTCTTGATTTTTCAGACATTGCTGAAATTGATGTCGAAGTAGGTCAATTAGAAAGCAGAGTTTTAGAAGATGGAGATATTTTATTAGAAAAATCTGGTGGAAGCCCCACTCAACCTGTTGGACGCGTGCGATTTTTTGATGTTGAAGGAGCCGAACAGTATTCATATTCAAATTTCTGCTCTAGAGTACGCGTATTCAACAATGAGTATAATTCAGCTTATGTTTGGGTAATGCTTAACGAATTTTATTTGTTAGGTGGTACAATTCCATTACAAAATGGTGTAAGGCTATTAAATCTGAAAATGCCTGAATATAAAAAAGTTAGAATACCAAAGCCACCGATTGAAATTCAAGAAAAAATCGCGAGTCAAGTATTAGAGATTTATAGTGACGGAAAAAACGATGCTTTAGAACGTGCAAGGACTGTAATAAATAATTACTTGCTCTAGTATTGATGTAAAACAGTAATAATTATATGGAAATAAAGAAAATACCGCCAAAGTGCAATTGCTTTGACGGTATTTTCAATAAGGAGTATTTCCAATAAACTGTCTTAGCTGATTTGCCCGGTTGTGAGCATTTTGTGAAAGTCCTTTGCAGCCTTAGCCGCCTGACCTGTGGTTACGCCCAACCAAAATTCATTGACCACACCTTCAAGCACGACAAGCTTCACTGATTCATTCGCTTTCAGATAGTCAAGAATTCTTAACAACTGTTGAAATTCAGAATAGCAATCCGATAGGTTAGATATGTAGATTGTATCACCCTCAGATACAACAGTTGCAAGAAATTCTTCAAAGCTGTCTCCATTGCTTGCATAAACAGTATCAAGCTCAACGTCTTGGAAAAGTTTATGCTTCTGTTCTCGTTGCTCATCAGTGTTGAACTTAAAATAACCTTTGCGCATATTTTTTTCACCTCCTCATATTCATAACATCCATAACTATATAAATGCTTATAAATTGGTTAACTACGCTGTTTTTCACGCACTCTCTTATACCACGAAGATTTGCTTATCCCCAAAATTGTCCACGCCTGTGTGGCAGTTATGGCTTTACGTTGCACTTGAGCGTACAATTTCTCAAAATCAGGGCACTCTTTTGGCTTACGCCCCTTATAAACTCCATTTGCCTTAGCTATGGCAATACCTTCAGCCTGTCGAGATAAAATATATTCACGCTCTAGCTCAGATATGGCCCCGAAAATCGTAAGTATGAATTTCCCCGTAGGGGTAGAAGTATCGATTGCTTCCTTCTGACTTACGAATTCTACTTCTTTTTGGGACAGTATCTCGATAATTTGAAGAAGGTCTTTCGTGTTCCTTGCTATTCTACTGATTTCTGAAACGATAATTGTATCGCCCTTTCTAGCAAAGTTCAACATTTCTTTAAGAGCAACTCTGTCAGCATTCTTTCCTGAACACCTGTCAATAAAAACTCGATCCACATCCAAACTTTTTAACAATGTCTCTTGCCGAGCACTATTTTGATGGGGTGTTGAAACCCTGCAGTAGCCAATTTTCATAACTTACAACTCCTTATCTTCAGTATTCCAACACAAACTATTACAATGTCGTTTTATCTGCCGTACATTTGGACTATGAGCCATCCGCACTAAAATTAATCGCAATATGTCGTGCAGTTAGGTTTGCATTTCCAATAACCAAACGTGTTCGCAGAAAAAGCAAACCTAACTGCACGACACACTGCTTCTATATGTAATCTTGTTTCAATTCATCATAAAGTTCTGTAACGGCTTGTTTGAAATCTATTTTTCTTCCGTTCTTGGCAGACCAATATGTGTGTAGGTCAATAACATCCCCACCAATACCACAGCCAAAACACTTGAATCTGTTTTTCTGAGAATGATAGTAAAAAGACGGCTCTGTCTCGCTATGAAAAGGACATATAATCGGAGAATTCTCTTTCAATGGTCTGTTGCTTCCTTTATAATTAATGCATGGCACAATGTGTTTGTTTACATATTTAAGTACACTATAATTTTCTTTCACATGGTCTTTCATACCCCAAACTGTCATATCATCACCTCCTTAAGCCCATATTTTTATAAGTTTCATTTCTTCTCTTATTTCTCATTCTTATAGGTAGATTATAGATATTAAGCCCATAAACACAACCTTTAAAAATCCCACCACATCAACACTTATCACCATTTTTACACCACTGTAACTACCACAAACTTTATATAAAATTACAACAAATCTTAGAAAAATCCATTCATATAGCAATGTAATCTACAACAATCTTTATAACATTACAACAGATATGAGAATTTTATAAATATGTCAGAACTAAAAATCAGAAGCCCATATCTTTGAGAAATGCTTCTTCATCCCATTTGTTGCTCTGCTTTAAATTAATTCGTTTATCAAGACAGCTTGTAGTAACTTTGGGAATCTCGATGTCAAAAGATTGGTGTATCGTTGGAAATAAACTTGCTCCGCAAATGATTTCTTCCATTGCTTTCAGAGCCCTTTTAATGTAGGTGTTTCTTTCATTTGCTGTTCTTAGCCCTTCAAGTTTGCTCCTAAACTGTGGTGTGCGTTCAATCAAGGATTTAACACTGATTCCGACATACTTTCGCAGTTCTCCTGCCCACAAAAACGACTGCAACAGTTGTTCCGCTAACAGTTCTCCATAAAGATTTCCATTTGCAAACGCGTGTCCTTTCAGCATTAGATTGTGAGTGTGTTCTTTAGGTTCTGTATCATTTATATTTTCAAAGAGATTGCTTTTTAGCCAATTAAAGTATCTCCCTCCGTAAAGTATGGTTTTTCCATCAAGTGCATTTTTCATAGGATAGAACATTTCGTGTTCTCCGACTATTGCCACAAGATTTTCATAGCTCTCCAAAATGCTTTTTATTTTCCGCATGTTATTAGCATAAAAGTTTTGATGAAGAAATTCTGCGATACTCGCTACACTGACGGAGTATTCCTGTTTATTATGGTTCTTACAAACCGTTTTGCCTTTGCAGTGTAACGTGTAAACAGCCTTAAGTACAGAAAGGTCTATCTTGCTTATCTCATCGTCGAAATCCATATCCACCGGATTGCTGTCTTTTTTCAAGAGCCTTAAAGCAGTTTTAACTTTTGATTTAATTTGCCTATAAGTCGGCTCGTCAACAAGATTCAATGCATAAGAAAATCCTTTCGCTGTTGGCAACATAAGACTCTGTGCTACATACGGTTTGACCTCACGCATTTTTTTAATAATTCGATCGTAAGCACCATAGATTTTTGCTTCAGAATAAAACTCGTCGCACAGAACTTCGGCATTAGTGCCACCAAAAATTACACCCGATGTTGTTTTTACATTTTTATCAATCCCATATTTTTCCAATAGTTCAAGAAACATAGATTTGATTTCATCGGCTTTGTCCTGATTGGTGATTACATCTTTCAGCACAAAAACAAGCCTAAAACGATTTCTGACCTTGCTACTGCTGAATGTGTCGTATACAATGTTTGGCACCAATCCGCATTTTTTTAAAGCCAACAGGACACTTACCTTTGGAATGTGCTTTTCTCCTGCGTTATCAAAATCAAAGAAAAATGCCTGTATTTGAGCAAAGCCTGTTACAGAACAAGCAGGAAAGATGATTCGCCCTTCTTCGATACGACCCAGTAAACCTCCAATCTGTATTGTTTCTTCTCTTTTGCCAAAGCCCATCTTCATATTATAAATTGTTTCTGCAACCTCTTGATTTGTAGGTTTGCCTGGGAAACGCTTTTCTGATGTCAAAATTGAAATACTCGCCGTGTTCATGATTACTCCTCCTAATATAATAATAAATTTTCTGTACATTTAAATCTGCAAATGCCGTTGCGGAATTTTAATGTATTCAATACATATATCATATGTGGGAGTTCCTGCTCAAACGCTTGGGTAACGTATGCAACATTGTAAAATTTGTATTGCTCATAAATATCGAGCAATTTAATGTCAACATCAGGAGTCATAAGGGCATAAAAAAGCCCTGACAGCACAAAGTCTGTCAAGGCTTCAATATTGAGCATATTATTTTACTTTTTCTTTATCTTACTTTTTTTACTCGGCTTTCCTTCTTTTTCAACCTGTTCCTGGGATGTGGGAATTTCGTTATCCACTTTATCATCTATTTTATCTTCTGCTTGTTCAATCGGTGTAGGTTCGTTATTGATTAACAACTCAAACCCCGAAAAATCCTCTTCATTTTTAACCTGTAAAGGATGTGTCGCACAAATATTTTCCATTTCTTCAATTGTTTCCGAATCGAGTAAACAAACAGCTTTTTCATCTGTTTTCAAGCCTTCGCTTACAACATGTGCAGTTTTTATAAGTTCTTCTACCGTTTTAGAATTCGATGTGTAATTTCCACGACTTTCAACGTTGACCAATTCATCCTTCTTTAAGAAATAAAGTACGAACTGTAACTCCTTTTTCAACACTGTCGTTTTTTTATCACTCAGCACACGAGCCAGTTCCTCTGTGATAATCATACGACTTTCAGCCCCTTTAACGATGTCTGCATTTTTCTTTGCGGTATCGGATATTTCCAATAGTACCGCTAACTTCTCTTGTTCTTTTCTTAAGTTTGCCATTGTAATACCTCCTAAAATAGTGATTTCACCATATAATACCATAGAGCCAAAATACAATGAATCCACTAAAATCAAGAGATGTAGGCTGTTGAGAGCATATTCGGCAACGTTCCTTCTCCGCCACCATTTGGCAAGTCATTTTTAAATGACTTGCTTTTTGTTGTATAACAAAAAGGCTGTGACAAAAATAAAAATATTTTGTCACAGCCCATTATTTTAATATTTTATCAATATCCTTAGGACAAAGTGAAAATAAAATTTTAGTAGTTCTCAGCCTTTATCATAAAATAGCTCTTCGGATGCTCACATACAGGACAAATTTCAGGAGCTTTTTGTCCGACAACGATATGACCGCAGTTTGAACACTGCCAGATAACATCATTATCTTTAGAGAATACTACTCCACCCTCAATATTTGAGATTAATTTTCTGTATCTTTCTTCATGTTCTTTTTCAATTTTAGCAACTTCAGAGAATAAGAATGCAATATGGTCGAAGCCTTCTTCCTTAGCTTCTTCTGCAAATTTTGCATACATATCTGTCCATTCATAGTTTTCGCCTGCTGCAGCATCTTCAAGGTTTGTTAATGTGTCAGGCATACCGTCGTGAAGAAGCTTAAACCAGATTTTTGCATGCTCCTTTTCGTTGTTAGCTGTTTCTTCAAAAAGCTGTGCAATCTGAACATATCCGTCCTTTTTAGCTTTTGACGCATAATAAGTGTATTTGTTTCTTGCCTGTGATTCGCCTGCAAATGCAGCCATTAAGTTTGCTTCTGTTCTTGAGCCTTTTAAGTTCATTATAAAAATCTCCTTTTTTGTTTTTTTATACATTTTATTTATCATAATATTACCATATTTTTAAAAAAATGTCAACACGCTTAAAAAATTTTTTTATGAAATATAATTTTCAATAAACGCAAAATCAATATCTTTATGAAGTGCAAGATTTATACCATTTGCTATAATTTTTGCACTTCTTTTTATAAGTGAATCAATGTCTTTTGGACTTACAAAATAATTTTCAACATTCATAAGAATATTATTTATTTCATTATCGGAATAACTCTGCTTTTTTGATTGTGAAAAGGCATCGTAAATTATCGAGTTAGCATCGACTACTGTTGGAATACCGATAGCAATAACAGGCACTTTCATAGTTTCTTTATTTATTGCTCCTCGTCTGTTCCCCACCCCGGAGCCTGGGTTTATCCCTGTATCAGTAAGCTGTATTGTACCAAACATACGCTTGGGAGTAATTGCACAAAGTGCATCAACTGCTATTATAAGAGATGGTTTATATTCATCCTTTATTCCCTTTATTATGTTATTTGTTTCTATACCTGTAAGCCCCATAACTCCTGGTGTTATTGCACTTACCCTCGAAAAATCATTTTGGGAATCATTCAAAATTGATATAATATGGTTTGTGACCATGATATTTCCAACACAGTCAGGTCCGAGTGCATCTGCGGTTATATTTCTGTTACCAAGACCGCATATTAATATTTTCTCATCATTCTGAATATTATTAAAATATTTATTTATAAGAGCCTTTAATTGAAACGAAAGCTCTTTGGAAAGCTGTTCAGCTTTCTCGGTATCATTTTCTCTTATAAACTCGCTTTCAAGAGTTATATATGTTCCCTTTGGCTTTTTAACTTCATTTGATGCTTCATCAGTTTTTATCTCGATTTTTGTTATATTAATACCTTTTTTTTCTTCATTTTCTTCAACTATCCCTGCCCCTTTATGAGTATATAAACTTTCAACAGCAAGGTCTGTTCTCAAATTAACCATAAAAAACCTCCTTTTTTGATATTATCACCAAAATAGGCCTATAAATTCATTATTAATAAAAAATTCCATATTTTAAAGCTGTTTTTGTATAAAATTTGTTTTAAACTATTGACAAAATTATCATTTTATAATATAATAATCCTGTTGTTTGCTGATGTAGCTCAGTCGGTAGAGCACTTCATTGGTAATGAAGAGGCTCACGGGTTCGATTCCCGTCATCAGCTCCACAAAAAAGCGCTTCTTCGGAAGTGCTTTTTTAGAATATATGCCCCTGTAGTTAAATGGATATAATAAACCCCTCCTAAGGGTTAGTTATGGGTTCGATTCCCGTTGGGGGTGCCAACAAAAAGGACTGTGCTTTGAACAGTC
>JAZRFJ010000037.1:0-12341 GCA_045661305.1 Clostridia bacterium
AGCATTTTTATAACCTCCGTTATTTTGTTTGGACAAATTCATTATAACAGATTTTTTATAAAAATGCTCTCTTTTTTCATTATTTTTTTAATTTTTTTGAAAGCTCTTTTTATTGTTGACCACAACATTTATTATAGAGCCCAAAAAAATTCCACCTGCATATGCGGGTGGAATTTTTGCTTCATTATTAGGGAAAATTTTAATATATAGTTTGTTATATGAAAAGAAAAATTATAACAGGAATAAAAACAGCAGGGAGCATATCCATAATCTTTATTTTTGTTATTGAAAGCATATTAAGTCCGATTGTCATAATAAGAATTGAACCCACAGAGGTCATTTCATTGACACAAGCTGTTGTAAGATAAGGTGAAACTACATTTGCCAAAAGTGCAATTATACCTTGATATAAAAGCACAACAATTGATGAGAAAAATACGCCTGCTCCCATAGTTGATGCAAAAACTATCGAAGAAATGCCGTCTAAAACAGATTTTGTGAAAAGCATTGTATTGTCACCTGAAATGCCTGCCTGAAGTGAGCCTACAACTGCCATTGCACCTACGCAAAAAAGAAGTGAGGCACTTACAAAACCTGACGCAAGGCTTTGCTTTGTCGCATCAGGATTTTTAACAAGTTTCTTTTCTATATTCTCAGAAAAACCATAAAATCTGTCCTCAAGCTTTAGAAGTGTACCGATTAGAGTACCTATAACTATACTAATTATAAGAATAAGTGTGTTTTCACCTTTTAAAGCACCGTCAATTCCTATATATATAACACATAGACCGACAGCTTTTAACAGCACATCACCGAGATTTTTTGGTATATATTTTTTAAATATTGTTCCTATTAACGCTCCTGCTATAACAGCAAGAGCATTTGTTATTACTCCAAGCATATTATTTTTCTCCCAAATTTTCTTTTAAAAAAAGTATAGCCTTTTTGTAACCCTCAAAGCCAAATCCTGAAAATGTTTCAATACACGCTTGTCTTACATAGGATATACTTCTGAAAGCTTCTCTTTTTGATACATCTGACAAATGAACTTCAACTGTCGGCAGACTTACCGCTTTTAGTGCATCCAAAATAGCAACGCTCGTGTGCGTATATGCCGCAGGATTTATCACGATTGCATCAAAATTCCCGTAAGCACTTTGTATTTTGTCAACAATGTCGCCCTCGTGGTTAGACTGAAAAATTTCAACCTCAATATTTTCATTTTTACATACATCAAAAATATATGTTTTTAAATCCTCGTAGCTTTCTTTTCCGTAAATTTCAGGTTCTCTTATGCCAAGCATATTTAAGTTAGGACCGTTTATAACAAGTATTTTCATTATATTAATTTCTCCTTGATTCTTTTTGCCGTTTCCGCTGTTTCTAACGCATTTTCTTTATTTTCTACTATATAATCGCAAAATTTTTTATAAAGCGGTTTTCTTTCTTCATACATTTTTAAAAGATTATTTTTTTGTGAAAGAGGTCTGTCATCTGTCGGAAGTTTTTCAACATTTCTTTTTATCCAGAAAACAATTCCGTTTTGTTTAAGATATGGATAGTTCTCTTCTCTTGTAACGCAACCACCGCCTGTTGCAATTATACAGCCCGTCTTTTTTGATACTTTTTTAATTACCTCATGTTCAGCTTTCCTAAAAGCCTCTTCGCCCTCTTTTTCAAAAATTTCAGGAATTGTCATATTTTTATATTTGACAATTTCTTCGTCACAGTCAATAAATTCTTTTCCAAGCATTTCCGAAAGTATTTTCCCTGTTGTTGTTTTTCCGCATCCCGGCATACCTATAAGAATTATATTTTGAGCATTTTTTTCGAGGCTTTTTTCTATGATGTCGATTTTTGTGTCACAAATATCCTTTTTTAAAAAAAGCTCTGCTGATTTTTTAGCTTGTGCAACAAGCATGGAAAGTCCGTTTATATGCGGGATGTTTAATTCTTTTGCATTAAGGAGAAGCTTTGTTTTTATAGGGTTATATATAAGGTCAATAACGCCCTCGCATTTTTTGAAATCCGAAAGTTCTATCGGACATGCCATATTATCAGGGTACATTCCGACAGGTGTTGTATTTACTATAATTTCAGCATCATAATGAAGACTTATATTTTCATAGTTGTTTTCGCCTGTTCTTGAGATAACAATAACTTTCTTTGCTCCTAAATCATTAAGTGCTTGTATTACTGTTAAGGAAGCACCGCCACTCCCAAGAACTATTGCTTTTTTACCCTTAATTATAATCCCGCTTTTTTTAACCATGTAACAAAAACCGTAATAATCTGTGTTGTACCCATGCCAGCCGTCATCTTCTTTTACAAGTGTATTTACACTTCCAAGTTTTTTTGCATTTTCTGATAAGCTTACACAGTAAGGAATAACCGCTTTTTTATATGGTATCGTCACATTCATTCCCGAAAGCTCTGTGCTTTTTAGAAAGCGGTCAAGCTCGTCACTTTCTCTTTCGTAAAGCTTATATTCATAGTTATCAAGCATACTGTGGATTAAAGGAGAAAAGCTATGTGAAAGCTTTCTTCCTAAAAGTCCGTATTTACGGCTCTTTTGGTTAATCATTACACAACCTCCGTATAACTGCCTAAATATTTGCAGTCTTCGCATATTTCCTTGATTTCACAGATAAGTCTTGCAAATTCATCGGAATATATCGAAGTCTCTAAGTCAAAATAGAACATAAATTCAAAATCTCTCTCAGGTATTGGACGGCTTTCAAGCTTTATAAGATTAATTCCGAGTGCATAAAATCTTGCAAGCACTTTATAAAGTGAGCCCGGCTTGTGAGGTAAAACCATCATAAGAGTTGTTTTGTCTGCACCGGGATAGATTTCAAGATTTTTTGAAATACATACAAAACGGGTGTGGTTATTCTGATTATCCTGTACACAGCTTTTTAAACATTCTAAATTGTAAAGCTCTGCACAGTTATTGGAGGAAAGTGCTGCAACATCGCATCTCTCACTTTCCGAAACCATTTTAGCTGCTTGTGCAGTATTTTCGCATCTTGTTATCTTAACACCTTTTAAGGTTTTTAAAAAGTTTTCGCACTGTGCAAGTGCCTGTTCATGAGAAAAGATTTCTTTTATATCTTCCATTTTAGTGCCTTTTTTTGCAAGAAGACTATGATTTATTTTTATTCTTACACTTTTTACTATACTAAAATTATGAGAAATCATGAGGTCATAAACACTCATTACAGAGCCTGCGGTACTGTTTTCAATAGGGATAATACCATAATCGCAAAGTCCGCTTTCTATTGCACTAAATACACCTTCAAAATTTTTAACATATGTTATATTTGGGTTTTTAAAAACTTTTTCGCAGGCAAGCTGTGAATATGCACCCTCAACACCCTGACAGCAGACTCTTGCACTTTGTGGGAATAATTTTGGTGTATTATCTATTGAATACATTATATTTTCGTATAAATCCGAATTTGAGTTCAAAATTCTGTTCTGGTGCGAACGGCTAAGCTCAAACAAAAGAGAATATAGAACTCTCATATAGCTCTCAACATCTTGTCTTGATTTTAGGGAAATATCATTTAGTTTTTCCCGTTCTCTTTTTGAGTTTAAAACGGGTAGATTATTTTCTTTTTTATATTTTGCAATGTCTGTTGCTATATCCATTCTTTTTTCAATAAGTGCTATAAGCTCATCATCAACTTTATCTATTTCTTCTCTTAATTCTTCTAAATTCATCTTTATAAGTCTCCTTATTTGTTATTTTCGTAGTACGCATCAAGAATTGCAATCGCACAAGCTGCCTCGATGCAAGGGACTGCTCTTGGAACAATACAAGGGTCATGGCGTCCGTGAATTGTAAGCTTAGTGTTTTCATTTTTTGATATACTTACGCTGTCCTGTTCTTTTGCGATTGATGGGGTAGGCTTTACTGCAACACGAAAAACAATCGGCATACCGGAGGTTATTCCGCCTAAAATTCCGCCGTGATTATTTGTTTTTGTCTTTATTTTTCCATTATCAATATAAAAAGCGTCATTGTTTTCACTTCCGTTTAGCGATGCACATAAAAAACCGTTTCCAAATTCAATTCCTTTTATTGCGGGTATTCCAAAAACTATTCTTGAAATTCTGTTTTCCATTCCGTCAAACATCGGGTCCCCAAGTCCAACAGGTACATTTTCTGCCACACATTCGATAATTCCGCCCACAGAATCAAGATTTTCTCTTGCTTTATCAATAAGCTCGTATGCTTTTTGGGTATCTTCTTCACCGCCTATTGATTTAATCCTTGCAGAAATTTTAATCCCCATACTCTCTAAAATCTGAAGACAAATTCCGCCTGCTATACAAAGAGGTGCGGTAAGTCTTCCCGAAAAATGTCCGCCTCCTCTAACATCGTTAAAGCCTTTATATTTAATATGTGCCGTGTAATCTGCGTGTGCAGGGCGGGGAATGTCTGTAATATTTTTATAATCGGAGGATTTTGTGTTAGTGTTTTTTATGATCGCACAAAGGGGAGCTCCGCATGTTGTATTATCAATAAGTCCTGATAAAAATTCGGGTAGGTCGGATTCTTTTCTTGGTGTAGAATATTTGTTTTGCCCCGGGGCTCTTCTTTTTAAAAATTCATTTAGCTTTTCCATATCTATCTTTATTCCTGCAGGAAGTCCGTCAATAGTTACACCGATTGCATCTGAATGGGATTGCCCCCATATTGATATTTTTATATTATCACCGATTATACTGCTCATAACTTTTCTCCTTTGTTTAAAATGTGGTACTTTCCACCTAGCTTTTTAAAATCCTCCCAGAAAGCAGGGTATGATTTTTCAACAGCTTCAGCACCGTTTATTATTACTTCATTTTCGCATACTATTGAGGCAATAGCGGCACTCATTGCAATTCTATGGTCATTAAAGCTGGAAACTTTACCGCCTTTTAATTTTTTCACTCCCTCTATTATAAGCCCGTAAGGCGTAATTTCACATTTTCCGCCTAAATTTTTTATAAGTTCAAATGTACTTAAAATTCTGTCGCTTTCTTTAATTCTTAGTCTTTGGGCATTTTTTATAACCGTAGTTCCTTTTGAAACACTCGCCACAACGCTTACAATAGGAATAAGGTCGGGAATATTTCTACCGTCAATTTCACTTTCTTCTTTATTGAGTTCATCTAAAATATTTAAAATTTCTTTGTCACCTTGCGGTGAATTTTGGGAAAGTCCTGTGCATTTTACAGATTTTTTTGAAAGCTTATCAGCACAAAGCCAGAAAGCTCCGTTTGACCAGTCACCGTCCGATTTGTAAACACCTTTTGTTGTAAGCTTGCCTTTTATAGAAAAAATATTATCTTTTAATGTTACATTAACTCCAAAATCTCCTAAAACCTCATTTGTAATATTGATATAAGGCATTGATTCAATAGGGGTTGTTACTTTTATTTGTGTCGGCTCTTTTAAAACGCATAAACTAAATAGAAGTCCTGTAATAAACTGTGAGGAAATATCTCCCCGTATAGAGAAAGGCTTGTTGTCAAGCTTTCCTGAAACGCTGATTGTATCTTCTGTCGGTTTTTCTAAAACAGCACCGTGGCTTATAAGCTCTTCCCACATGGGTGATAACGGTCTTTTTGGAAGTCTGCCCTCCATTTTAAAGGTTGTTTTTACACCAAGAGCAGAAACAAGAGGTAACATAAAGCGGAGTGTTGAACCGCTTTCACCGCAGTTAAGATGAGCATTTTCATTTGGTTTACTAATTGGAATTATATTAAATTGAGAGTTTTCATATGTAATTTCTGCACCAAGTGCTTTTAAACAATCGGCAGTTGCAATTATATCCTTTGATATTTCAGGACAGATTATTTTAGTTGGTGTATCTGAAAATGCGGCACAGATAAGCTGTCTGTGAGCAACTGATTTTGATGCTATTGCACTCACTTCTCCAAAAAGCTGAGCAGGTGTAATTTTAATATTCATATTTTCGCCTCTTTAAAATATCATAGTGGTGAGCTTTTCAAACTCTTTTAAGCTCATTTTTTTAAGATTGTATTTTCCTATTTTCTCAGGCAGAATTACAGTTATTGTATCGCCTTTTCGTTTTTTATCATTTTTTACAATACTAAAGATTTCATCTGCTGTGTATGTAGTGACTGACGGAAGTGAGAATTTTTCTGTAATATTTTTGATTTTTAAAAAGCACTCCTCGCATAAAGTCCCGTTTTTCAAACAAGCTTTTGCTATAAGGCACATTCCGATAGCTACTGCCTTTCCGTGGGAAAGCTTGAAGTTGCTTAGTATCTCTATACTGTGTCCCAATGTATGCCCTAAATTAAGAAGCTGCCTTTTGCCGTTGTCAAATTCGTCATCACTGACAACCATTCTCTTTAAATCAACACATCTTGATATAACATACTCGGTATCGAAATTTTTTCCGTTTTCATTTAAGTGAGAAAATAAATTTTCATCAAATAAAATACCATATTTTATAACTTCAGCACAGCCGTCAGAAAATATTTCATCAGGCAATGTTTTTAGTGTAGCATAATCACAGACAACAATTTCGGGCTGATAAAATGCACCTGCTAAATTTTTTCCTTTTTCAAGGTCAATAGCTGTTTTTCCGCCAACAGATGAGTCAACCATTGCAAGAAGTGTTGTAGGGCATTGGATATATTTTATTCCTCTTAAAAAAGTTGCAGCCGCAAAGCCTGTGATATCACCAACAACACCGCCTCCAAGTGCTAAAAGTGCATCGGAACGGGTTATCTCATTTTCAGCAAGGAAATTAAGAAGCTTTATATAAGTATCGCTGTTTTTTGATTTTTCACCGTGCGGGAATACAAATTTAATAACCGAAAACCCGTTTTCTTTAAGATTTTCACATACATCTTCCGAATAAAGAGCATCTACGGTATCATCTGTGACGACTGCAATTTTGCAAGGGTTAATAACTTTTTTTGCATATTCACCTATATTTTTTAAAAGTCCGCTTCCGATTTCTACATTATACGGATTTGAAACATTAATATTTATAGTTTTCATAATAAACTTCCTTTTTTATTGTGATGATTTTTTAAGCTGTCTTCCCTCTTCCAACAAATCAACAAGACAGTTTTTGTCATCTTCTTCCAATGCTTTTTTATATTTTAACATATTATCTATAAATAAGTCAAGTTCAAAGAGCAAAGGTTCTTTATTTTTTAAGAAAAGCTCTGCCCACATCTGTGGGTTTAACCAAGCAACTCTTGTCAAATCCTTAAAGCTTCCTGCTGAAAAGCCTTTGTGATTTTGTGCAGTAGGGCTTTTTATAAAGCCGTTTGAAACAATATGTGCCATTTGAGAAGTAAATGCTATCACTCGGTCATGCTCCTCGGCAGTTGTTACAGTTATTGAGCCAAAGCCAACAGGGGAAAGCATTGATTTTATTTTATCGAGAAGTGTAATATCGTCATATCTTGGCGGAACTATTACCATGGGTGCATTATGAAAGAGATTTTCCCTTGAATACTTAAAACCGCTGTTATGTGTTCCTGCCATTGGGTGTCCGCCTGCAAATGTGAAGCCGTATTTTTTTGCGAGTTCAAATCCAATATCACAGATTTCTTTTTTTACACCAAGACAGTCTATAACAACTGTGTTTTTTGAGATTAAGCTTGAATAATCGTTAAGAAACTCTACTGCTGCATCAGGATATACTGCGATTAAAATAAGGTCACATTCTTCTATATTTTCTCTTGTAAGCTTTTTATCAACTGCACCTGATAAAATTGCAAAATCAGTTACGCTATCATCTTTATCAAGTGCCGAAACTATTACATTTTTGTCCCTTTTATATGCTTTTGCAAGCGAGCCTCCTATAAGCCCAAGTCCTATTATTCCTACTATCACTCTGAAATCACCTCACGAATTTTCATTACTCTTTTGGCTACATCGTCAAATTGTGCAGGGGTGAGGGATTGTGCACCGTCACAAAGTGCATTTATCGGGTCATTGTGAACCTCTATCATAATTCCGTCTGCACCTGCTGCAGCGGCAGCCATAGCCATAGGCTTAACAAGCTTTGCAACACCTGTTGCGTGGCTTGGGTCTATAACAATCGGTAAGTGTGTCAGCTCTTTTAGCATAGGAACTGCGGATAAGTCAAGAGTATTTCTTGTGTAAGTTTCAAATGTTCTTATTCCTCTTTCACACAAAATTACATTCTGATTTCCCTCAGACATAATGTATTCCGCACTCATAAGAAATTCCTTTAATGTGTTTGCAAGACCTCTTTTTAAAAGTATAGGTTTATTTGTTTTTCCAAGCTCTTTTAACAGCTCGAAGTTCTGCATATTTCTTGCACCTACCTGAATAACATCGACATTTTCAAATAAGGGCAAGTGATTTGCATTCATAATTTCCGTGATAATAGGAAGGCCTGTTTCTTTTTTTGCTTCTAAAAGAAGGTCAATTCCGTCTGCCTTTAACCCCTGGAAATCATAAGGAGAAGTACGGGGCTTGAAAGCACCTCCTCGAAGAAGTGTTGCACCTGATTTTTTAACACACTTTGCTACTTCAATAATCTGTTCTTCCGATTCAACAGAGCAAGGACCTGCTATCATCATAAAGTGACCGCCGCCTATTTTCTCACCATTTATATCTATAACTGTATCATCAGGGTGGAATTTTCTGTTACATTGCTTGAAAGGGTCGGCAATCCTTTTTACCGATTCCACAATTTCAAGACTACCTATAAGGTCAATATCAATCTTAGATGTATCGCCTATTAGTCCCAGAACTGTGTAATCATGTCCTTTTGAAATATGCACATCAAGGTTTTGTGATTTTAACCATGTGATAAGATTTTCCTGTTGTTTTTCTGTTGTGCTTGGTTTTAATACTGCAATCATTTTTCTTTTCCTCTTTCCTAAAAACAAAATAAGGGCTGCACAGTGATTTGTGCAGCCCTGTAAAATGAACTAATTAATTTTTAAAGAAAATTCAATTATTCAGCAGTTTTTATACAGCACAAATCACTATTACCCTTAATAAAGTAATAAAAGTAAAAATATGAAGCTATAAAAAGAACTACTGATATCATTTTGTTTTCCCTTTCGTTATATTTTTTGTCATTATAGCACCGTAGAATTTATTTGTCAAGACTTTTTTCTAAAAAAATTAATTTTTATTCACAGTTGTGCTTAATTATACATCCTTAATTGTAGGAATAAATTTTTTTGCAAATTTTCCCTCGCCTCTGCTTTTTACATAGAAGTAGCCTATAAAACTAAAAATAACAGCACCGACAAAGTTTACAAGTAAGTCTTTCATTGTATCAAAAAGACCTATATCAAGATACCCGTTTATACTAAGCTCTTTTCCGTCAACAACGGTTTTTCCTATATCTTTGATTGAAACAACCTTGTTTGCACCGTCAGGATTTAGTTTAACAGAGTTTATCACATTTATAACTGTGTCTTTTTGCATATCTATATTAAGTAATATATCGCATGAAAATTCAAAAAATTCCCAAAGCACACCTATTGTCATCGAAAAGCAAAACGCAACAACCGAAAGAAAAAACGGTGATAAGCTGAACTTTATACGGCTGTTTCGGTTAAGTATGTCAACCAAAGAAAAGCCAACTGCGGCACACAGAAAACCGTTTAATGTATGAAGCATCGTGTCCCAATATGGGAATTTTACATAAAATTCGCCAAGCTCACCGAGTATTTCCGCTGCGAATATAAAAAGAATAATTATAATCTGCAGTGCCGAAGGGATTTCAATACCCAAATTTTCTTCTATAAAAAATGGTATTGTAAAAAGTATAAGCGTAAGCGCGCATACAAAAACACTTTCAAAATTTCTATTTAGTGCAGAAAGAACTATGGAAGCAACTACTATTATTCTTAATATAATATAAACAAAAAACACAGATTTTTCCTTTTTGTACAGTTCTTTTAATTTTGTTATTCGTTTTTTTGTCATAAAAACACCGTCCTATCTGTATTATATTACTTTTATCGTAATTTGTCAATATTTCTTAAATTTTAGGAGTTTGTATAAAAAACTATTGACATTTTTATTTTTTGATGATAAAATTAAAATGTTATAAAAGGCGATGACCGAAAACAAGTAGCCATCAGGAGCTTTTAAGAGAGCTGTCGGACGCTGCAAGACAGTAAGCGATTTTTGGTGAATACATTTCGAGAGCTTTGCACCGAAGGGCATTTTATAGTTTATAAATCGCTTGTGTAGGCTGCAACGGGTGTGCCCGTGACAGCACTATGGTAAAATAGTTTTTTAGAAAAAAACGAGTACCTGATAAGCGGCTTTATACAGTGATGTATAGAGCAATAGAGGTGGTACCGCGGAAAAAGATATTTCGTCCTCTGTTTTAATACATAAGAAATTTTGATATAAGATTATTTCTTATGCTTTAAAACGGAGGATTTTTTAGTTATTTGGTTGAAAGGAAAAAGAAAAATGCCTATTACGGAAATTTTAAAGAAAAATGCGGATTTTTATCCAAACGATGTGAGCCTTGTCGAAATTAATCCAAAGCTTGAAGAACAATCACACCTTACATGGAGAGAATACTCTCTTATTGAGTCAAGTCCTCACGAGGCTTACAGAACAGAAATAACATGGAGCGAATTCAATAAAAAAGCAAACCGTTTTGCAAACCTTCTTCTTACAAAAGGAATTAAAAAAGGCGATAAGGTTGCTATACTTCTTATGAACTGCTTGGAGTGGCTCCCTGTATATTTTGGTATATTAAAGACAGGGGCACTTGCAGTACCTTTAAATTACAGATATACTGCCGAAGAAATTAAATATTGCCTTAAACTTTCGGAAGCTGATGCCATTGTTTTCGGACCTGAATTCACAGGAAGAGTAGAGGAAATATTCGGGCGTATTCCAAAGGTTAAGGACTGGATTTATGTAGGAAGCGATTGTCCTACCTTTGCACAAAGCTATGATAAGCTTGTTACATATTGTTCATCTAAAGACCCTGATATAAAGTTAAGTGACGATGATGAGGCGGCAATTTATTTTTCATCAGGAACAACAGGCTTTCCAAAGGCTATTATCCATGCACACAGAAGTCTTATGCATTCTGCAATGACAGAGCAAAACCATCATTCACAGACAAAAGACGATGTCTTCTTGTGCATACCTCCGCTTTACCATACAGGTGCAAAAATGCACTGGTTCGGAAGCTTTCTTGTTGGCGGAAAAGCAGTTTTATTAAAAGGTATTAAGCCGAAGTGGATACTTGATGTTGTTTCACAGGAAAAATGCTCAATAGTCTGGCTTTTAGTGCCGTGGGCACAGGATATTTTAGACGCAATCGACAGAGGTGAAATTGACATTTCGGAATATGAGCTTTCACAGTGGAGGCTTATGCATATAGGTGCACAGCCTGTACCGCCAAGTCTTATAAAAAGATGGAAGAATATATTCCCGAATCACCAGTATGATACAAACTACGGACTTTCCGAATCAATAGGTCCCGGTTGTGTGCATCTTGGTGTTGAAAATATCCATAAGGTTGGTGCAATCGGTAAAGCAGGCTTCGGCTGGGAAGTTAAAATTGTTGATGAAAACAGAAACGAAGTAAAATCGGGCGAAGTAGGCGAGCTTGCAGTAAAAGGTCCGGGTGTTATGCTTTGCTATTTCAATGATGAAAAAGCAACAAGCGAGGTTTTGAAAGACGGCTGGTTATTTACTGGGGATATGGCACAGGAGGACGAAGACGGCTTTATTTTCCTTGTTGACAGAAAGAAAGATGTTATCATTTCGGGCGGTGAAAACCTATATCCTGTTCAGATTGAAGACTTCTTAAGAAAACACGATAAGATAAAGGATGTTGCTGTTATCGGTCTTCCTGATAAGAGGTTAGGAGAAATTGCAGCGGCAATCATTGAAGCAAAGCCTGATATGGAGCTTTCAGAGGAAGAAATCACAGATTTCTGTATGGATTTACCTCGTTACAAGCGTCCGCATAAAATAATTTTTGCAGAAGTTCCGAGAAATCCAACAGGAAAAATTGAAAAACCAAAGTTAAGAAAAATATACTGCGGTGACAGCCTTGTTGCACAGCAGATTAATTAGGAATGACTGAAAGAGAGGAATTTTTAATATGAAACAGTTAATGCTCGGTAATGCTGCCGTTGCAAGAGGTGCTTACGAAGCAGGTGTGAGAGTTGTTTCCTCATACCCAGGCACACCAAGCACGGAAATTACTGAAAATATAGTTAAATATGATGATATTTATGCAGAATGGGCACCAAACGAAAAGGTTGCGGCAGAGGTTGCAATCGGTGCGTCAATCGCAGGTGCAAGAAGTATGTCATGTATGAAGCAT
>JAZRFJ010000038.1:0-19052 GCA_045661305.1 Clostridia bacterium
GACTTACAAAAACTGCTTGGTGTTTCATCTGCTACTGCAACAAGAATTTTAACATCACTTTATAAATCAAAAAAACTTGAAACAATAACACTGAAAAGATGTTGGGGATATATAAAGTAGTAATAGTAAAACTAAAAGACACATCATTTTAAAAAATATTTGATGTGTCTTTTTTTATTGCACTATTGACATTTTTTTCAATTGATGCTATAATTTTTATGGCACGTAATTGAATACAGTTCTAACCACTATGGGAAAATACTTTGGTAAAAGGTGTTTTCTCTATTTGCTCATACCATAGTGGGAATGATTGCGTGCCAACAATTAGGGATTACACTTTTTCGGTGTGTTCCCTTGTCGGAGCACACTTTTTTATTTTTGGGAGAAAATTACTATGAAAAGATTTTTTTGTTTTTTTATTATCTTTATTATGATTTTTTTATCTTCATGTACAGATAAAAGGAATGATACACCGCAAAGCTCTTTGGATAGAGATGCCTTTTTGGGAACATGGTTATATGAAGTTTATAAAAACGATGAAAAATATTTTGGTTTAATATACGAATTTGAAAAAACTGATGGCTCATATCATGGTGTAATAAAGAAATTTGATGATGATGAGGATAGCGGAAAGGAATTTGACGATTTTATTGTAACAAAAAACAAACTGATTTTTTTAAGAGGCTACGAGGTTATTGCAGAAAAAGAATATTACTTAACTAATGATAAGCTTGTTATTGGGGACGATGTTTATATAAAACAAAAAAAGGAATCAGAATAAAAATTTTCTGATTCCAGGTTGTATTTTTAATTTTTTAATTATAAAAATGCAAAAACTTATAATATTCAACAGCATAAGAGTCTGTCATTCCTGCCATAAAATCTAAAATATCTTCCTTTGATTCGCCCATTTTGACTTTTTCATTATAGATATATGTAAGCACTCTTTTTACAAAGCTTTCCTTTTCTAAAAGCTCGTCAGAAAAATATACATTTTTAAACATATATTCTCTTAATTTTTTGAATTTTTCATCTACTTCATCAGACATGATAATA
Organism: Clostridia bacterium; assembly: GCA_045661305.1. Taxonomy (GTDB): domain Bacteria; phylum Bacillota; class Clostridia; order UMGS1840; family UMGS1840; genus UMGS1840. Next base: position 1,057 of record JAZRFJ010000038.1, read on the forward strand.
TCATTTTTATCCCTGCTTTCGTTTATGATGCTTCGCACCATTGTATTAAGACGCTCCTTTGAGCTTTCTCCAAGAACCTCTCTTATATCGGCAGGAATATCATCTTCCCTTATCAGCTTCATGCGTATTCCGTCGTCCATATCAGAATTAAGATACGCTATTTTATCGCTGTAACAAACTATTTTAGCCTCCAAAGTAAGATTTTCTGATGAAAAGCTCATATCGCTGTGTGCTTTTATTCCGTCAATAACCTCATAAGTAAGATTTAATTTTGTAGCTAAACGGGCGCTGTTTTCGCTATGATGAAAGCCGTCAAAAAGCTCATTCAGCACTCTTTCACCGCTGTGAGAAAAAGCACAATGACCGATATCGTGTCCCATTGCAATAGCTTCAACCAAATCTTCGTTAAGTCTTAATGCTCTTGCGATAGTTCTTGCAACCTGAGTTACTTCCAGGGTATGAATAAGGCGCGTTCTTAAATGGTCATTATCACCATAGTTTGAGAAAACCTGCGTCTTATGCTTTAATCTTCTAAATTCCTTAGAGTGAATAATTCTGTCTCTGTCCCTCTGGAAGCAAGTTCTTATATCATCCTCATCAGGACCATACGGTCTTCCTTTAGAGTTTGAGGTAAGAAAGGCATATTTACTTAAATATTGTTTTTCATTATTTTCTTCAATTTCACGAATGTTCATAAGAAAAAACCTCCGTTTTAAAAAAATTTGGTGAAGCTTATTATATCTTTATTCTTTTTCCTCGGAATTTTTCTTCATGCTTATAAATGCGATATAAAGATAAATTTCGGAAACAATTAAGCTTAGAATATAAGGAAATCCTATTCTCCACATATTTAAAAGCGCACCTAACAGAACAGGAACGGTTCTTGAATATATTGCAAGTCTGAAAAGCTCCGATGAAGTTAAATTAAGTTTAAGCGTTCTTGAAAAAGAGCTTGAAAGCCATTTCACAAGCCACACTCCGATGAAAAATCCCAGATAGGAAATTGCATACATAAAAATTCCGAAAAACACCAAAATCCATACAAAAATGTTCTTAAACATATAAACAGAATTTTTATCAAATGTAATATCATTTCCTAAATCCTTTATTCTATAAGAATAAACACCTGAATTGTTCTTCATTATAAAATTTTCTTTATCAACAAGAATTGCAATGTCAAAGCCGTTAGTATCATCTTTTTTATAGCTTTTTTCATTCGATAAACCTATAAAGAAAGGTTTGTCTATTATTTCAATATCGTCTTCAACAAAAAACTCGCCGTTTTCAACCTTAAAATAAGGAACATCATGATTATAAAAATCAGTTGTCATCCTTGAAATTTCAAAGATAGGAAAAACAACATTTGCTAAAGCTGATACTGTAACAAGTATAATAACAAAAAGGGCAACTGCACTCTTTTTTCTTTTCAAAAAATTCTTATATCCGCTGGGTTGTATCATAGATATGGAAAAATCACCAAATATTTCTGTCATTTTTAATCCCTCTTTTTAGTATATAAAGTTTCTGATGTATAAAAATCTTAACAAAAATTATAAACTGCTGTCAACTTAGAAACCAACAGCATCTTCATCTGTTTTTTCCAAATGAAATCTCATATATTAATATTCCTCAATTTTCTTCAACGCATAATATCGCACAAAAACGGCAATGCCTTTTCAAAATTCACACCATACCAGACTGAATTTTTCTCATTTATAGTTTCTTCGATTGCCCTGTAAGTGAAATCAAGTGCTGTTTTTACTGATTTTTGTGTAGAAAAACCATTTACTGCACAACCCGAGTAACAGCTTGCAAAAACATCTCCCGTTCCGTGGAATATTTTATCTACCTTATCATGATAATAAGAATAAAACTCTTTTTTATCTGCATTATATCCCATAGCACCGATTTTTTTGCCATTATCGGAAACAACACCTGTTATAACAGCCTCTTTAGCACCGTTTTCACAAAGCTTCACGAGCATTTTTTTGATATAATCCTCATTGTAACCGCTATCGGTATAATCAAGATATTTTTCGCCTAAAATTATCGCACTTTCCGTAACATTCGGGAGTACAACATCAGCTTTTTTCACTAAAGCGCCCATTTTTTTTGCAAAATCGTCATCAAACCCTGCATAAAGCTTTCCAAAATCCGCCATTGCTGGGTCAACAATAACAAGGGTGTTTTGATTTCTTATTTCATCTATAAAATCAGATACAATATCAATCTGTTCGCTACAGCCTAAATAACCTGTATAAATCGCATCAAAAGAAATATTTTGTTTTTTTAGCTGATTTTTTATGGGAATTATTTCGTCTGTTAAATCTCGGAAAGTAAATTCGGAAAAAGCAGTATGATTTGACAAAAGTGCCGTGGGAATAACTGCTGTTTCAATACCCATAGCAGAAATAACAGGAAGTGCAACTGTAAGCGAGCATTTCCCTATGCATGACAAATCCTGAATTGTTATTATTCTTTTCATTTTGCCTTTCCCCCTTTTTCCTTTTTTCCATTTTTTCCCCGTTTTCTTTTAAAAATCCGACAGGTTTTTCGATACCCTGTCGGATTTTAAAGCTATGATTGCCGTTGGCAAGTTATGATTTCATCACTCGGTGATGAAAGTTATGATTACGCTTTCGCGTAAGTTATAGAGTTCTGTAACTCAAGCATTTTTGCGTAAAGCAAAAATTCATAACTCTAAACTCATAACTGTAAACTTATTTCGCGTAATCTACTGCACGAGTTTCTCTTATAAGGTTGACCTTAATCTGTCCAGGATATTCCATTTCATTTTCGATTTTCTTCGCAATCTCTCTGCCGATTAAAATCATTGATTCATCGTTAACATCTTCAGGCTTAACCATGATACGAACTTCTCTACCTGCTGAAATAGCAAATGCTTTTTCAACACCGTTAAACGAAGTTGCAACTTCTTCAAGCTTCTGAAGTCTTTTAATGTAATTTTCGATATTTTCTCTTCTTGCACCTGGTCTTGCAGCTGAAATAGCATCAGCAGCAGCAACGATACAAGCTATTGTGCTTGTAGGCTCAACATCACCGTGATGAGCTTCGATAGCATTAATAACAATTTCTTCTTCCTTATACTTTCTTGCAATATCTGCACCGATTGTAACATGTGAGCCTTCAACCTCGTGGTCAATTGCTTTACCGATATCATGAAGAAGACCTGCTCTTTTAGCTAATGTAACATCAACGCCAAGCTCCCCTGCGATAAGTCCTGAAAGGTGTGCAACCTCAAGTGAGTGTTTCAAAACATTCTGACCGTAGCTCGTTCTGTATTTAAGACGGCCGATAAGCTTTGTAAGCTCATTATGAATGTTATGTACACCTGTTTCAAATGTAGCATCTTCACCGGCTTTTTTGATAATTGCGTCAACTTCTTTTTGTGATTTATTAAAGGTTTCTTCGATTCTTGTAGGATGAATACGACCATCCTGAATAAGTCTTTCTAAAGTAAGTCTTGCAACCTCTCTTCTTACAGGGTCAAAGCCTGATAAGATAACTGCTTCAGGTGTATCATCAATAACAAAATCAATACCTGTAATCTGTTCTAACGAACGGATATTTCTACCCTCTCGTCCGATAATTCTTCCCTTCATGTCATCGTTTGGAAGAGCAACAACGCTCACAGTAACCTCACTTACATGGTCGGAAGCACATCTCTGAATTGCAGAAGCAATAATTTCTCTTGCTGTCTTATCGCAAGTTTCCTTTGTCTGTTCTTCAATTTCCTTAATTTTAAGCGATGCATCAAGTCGAACTTCATTTTCAATGTTTTTAATAAGGTACGCTTTAGCATCTTCCTTTGTAAGTCCTGAAATTTTCTCTAAAATTTCAAGCTGTCTTTTCTGGATTTCTTCAACCTGAACATTTCTTTCTTCAAGCTGTTTTTCTCTTAATTTTAAGTTTTCTTCTTTTTTCTCGATTGTGTCAAGCTTTTTGTCAAGATGTTCTTCTTTCTGAAGGTATCTTTTTTCAAGCTTCTGAAGCTCTGCTCTTCTCTCTTTTGTTTCTTTGTCTGCTTCACTTCTTAATTTGTGAATTTCTTCCTTAGCCTCAACCAAGACTTCTTTTTTCTTCGACTCGGCTGACTTTATAGCGTCGTTAAGCAATTTTTTTGCTTGCTCTTCGGCGCTGCCAATTTCTGATTCAGCTATTTTTTTTCTGTATATTATCCCTAAACGGAACGCAATAATAAATGCTAAAAGAAATGAGCCTAAGGAAATCGCTATTGCAATAGTTAATGAAATTTCTGTCATCTTGCAATCTCCTTTCATTGAATTGATTTAATTTCTTCTTTTTAAGATATATTCGCACATAAAAATATACCCTTTCTATTCTACAATTTTTTTCGTCTACTGTCAAGTATTTTTTATCATTTTTTCAAAAAAATTGGACATTTTAGACAAAAAAACAAAAATATCTTTACAAAACTTTTTTTCATGCTATAATAAATATTGTCGAAACTTGTTGTTTGAAAAGGATGGTTTTAAAATGGCACAGATAGCTTTTTTGGAAATGAAATCGAAAATAAATGAATTTAAGATTTTCTTAAAAGATGAGCGAAAAATGAAAGAAAATACTGTTTTATCCTATTTAAGAGATATAAATTCCTTTTTTGCATATTGTGAGGATAATGGTTTTTTGGAAACTTCTCTTATGGATGAAGCTTTTAATGACTATACCGACCATTTAAAAACCACAAAAAGTCCGGCAACAGTTTCAAGAAATATTGCATCAACAAGAAAATTTTTCCGTTTTTTGAAAGATAAAGGTCTTATACAAAAAAATCCGACAAAAGGTATTTCATACGAAAAAGATTTAAAAAGTGATGAGGATTTTGAAGTTCTTACTACTGATGAAATAGATAAACTCATAGATTCAGTTAAGGAAGAAAGTATAAAAGGCTACCGTGATGAAGCAATTTTAGAAACACTCTATGCCTGCGGACTGAAAGTGAGCGAGCTTATAGCTTTAAAGGTTTCTGATCTTTCATTAAATGACGGGTATATCACCGTTACAAATGATACAAGGCGTTATATACCTATTTATAAGGGTGCTGTAAAAGCAATAAGGCAATACATAAAAAAAGGAAGAAAATATCTTACAGATGACAAAAAGAATGATTTTCTTTTCTTAACAAAAGACGGAAAAGCTTTTTCAAGACAAGGTATGTGGAAGCTTTTAAAATCGTTCGGCAAAAAAGCAAAACTCAAAAAAGAGCTTACTCCCCACATAATAAGAAGAAGTATGGCTATGCATCTTTTGGAAAACGGTGCAGATATATACGATGTGCAAGCAGTTTTAGGACATAAAAGCGTTAATCAGACAAAAGAATATTTAAGAAATTTAAAGCCATCTGTTATGAGTACATATAGGAAGGCTCATCCTAAGGCGGAGGAATAAAAAAATAGATAGTCCCTATTGACAAAAAATTCATTTTATGATAACATACCAACATAGATACAGGAAATATCGGTGACGGTTAGCACTCCCATTTTTCTTCAAAAGGGGGTGATGCTAATGAAAATAGTACATAGAATTGTATTATTGACAATGTTAATTATTATCATTTTTCATATAAAAGCAAAATAACCGTCTCCCTAGCCAAATGAGACGGTTATTTTTTAACACTTATTTCGGCTAACCGTTTACGGTTACCCCTGTATCTATTTTTATTATAGTATCATTTCTTTGTTTTGTCAATACTTTTCTAAAAAAATCTATTTCCAAAGCTCAAGCTTCAAGAATTTTCCCATAAGCTCATGTCCTTTTTCAACAAAAATACCTGTTTTTAAAGCAGTATCTTCGTTATACAAATCGCCATCAACTTCATATGCTGATGAATATGCAAAGAACGGAACAGCCTCTCTTGAATGTGTTCCTGTTGAAATTGGTGTCGGGTGGTCAGGAAGCACAAGAATTGAAAATTCTTCTCCGCACTCCTCTAAGTATTTACAAACAGGTCCTATTACCTTTTCGTCTATAAGCTCAATCGCAAGCTTTTTATTGTCAGCCTCAAAACGATGTCCGCACTCATCAGGTGCTTCCATATGAACATAAACAAAATCGTCGCCCTCTTTTAATGCATCTATGCAGGCTTGTGCTTTCCCCTCAAAATTCGTATCAATATTTCCCGTTACATTCTCAACATCTATTGAACGCATATCAGTTAATATTCCGATACCTTTTATAAGGTCAACAGCACTTATAACAGAGCCTTTTACGCCAAATTTTTCATAAAAGCTGTCCATAGTAGGTCTTTTGCCCTCGCCCCATACCCAAATTGAAGATGCAGGCTTTTTACCTTCCTCAATTCTTTTTTTGTTATATGGGTGGTCTTTCAAAAACTCATAGCTCTTTTTCATAAGAGTAAGTATCTGTTCATCTTTTGGAAGATAGTCCTTGACAGGTTTTTTTGAAATATCGTGAGGAGGTGTTAATTTCCCGTCAATTATTTTATCTGAAAGAACAAGAAGATGTCTGTAAGAAACACCGGGATAAATCTTTGTTACATCATCATTTATAACTTCCATTAAATCTTCTATAATTTTTTTGGAGTCAGCAGTTTTTATTTCACCTGCACTGTAATCCTCCATTGTTAAATCCTCATATTCACCCTCGCCTGATAAAGTAACGAGATTTGCACGAAATGAAGTTTCATTATCTTTTAATTTAACACCGATACTTGCAGCCTCCAAAGGTGAACGCCCTGTATAATAAATATCAGAAGCATATCCCATAACAGAGAGGTTTGCAACATCACTTCCGGGTGATAAATTATCAGGAACAGTTTTAACAGTTCCGATTACCGCTTTTTTTGAATACTTATCCATATTTGGAGTATATGCTGCCTGAAGCGGAGTTTTTCCACCAAACGCATCTATTTTAAGGTCAGCCATACCGTCACATAAAAATACTACATATTTCATAAATTTCCTCCTTTTTTTCTATATTTCAAGAAGCTTTTCTGCTATAACACGAGCCATAATCGCATGCCCTTTATCACTTGGGTGAAGTCCGTCGGGAACAAGCTCATGATCATTTGGGTCAAGCGGATTTATGTTAAATAAATCTATTACTGCCACATTATGCTTTTTACAAATTTCCAAAATAGCATCTGCATAATCCTTCAATGTTTTTGAATCAGGCTCTGACGGTTGTTCCTCATTTAGTCTGTGAAGCGGTGTCATAAAAATTATTTTTTTATTTGTAAAATCTTTTTTAAGCTTTTTTATAAGCGAATTAACAGCACCGCAAAATGTATAGATATCTTCGCTTTCAATTTCTCCAAAAGGTGCATCGCCGTGACCGTAATCATTAGTACCGCCAAATACTACTACTGCATCTGCATTTTTATCCATAATTTCTGCACGGACTTCAAAAGTTAAATCGTGTTTTGTAGAATCTTTTGTAGGAACAATCTGCCGTGCGATTCTTGTTCCTGATAGACCATAATTGTAAGCGTGCTTCATATTATAGTTTTCTTTAATTATCTGATGATATATTTTCCCACATGCTGTTGTTCCATATCCCTCCGTAATACTGTCACCAAGAAAATTTATAACTTTTCCTTTTAATTCCATAATAACTTCTCCCTGATATTAAAAACTATTCACTTTTATCATAGCACAAATATTTCCTCATTTCAATACTTTTTAAAAAATTATTACCACAATTTTGCACAATATCTCTCAAATTTTCATAACTATTTTGTAAATTTTGCAGAAAATGGAGAAAACTTTAGCACTCTACTTGACTAAAGTGAAAAAGTGTGCTATTATAGTTACTGTAATCAGGCATTTTCAATGAAAGGAACTAAAAATTTATGAATATTCCCGAAAAAATATTAAAAAATGATGAAAAGTCAATTTTCAAATTAAGAGAGCTTTATGAAAGCTACGGTTATAAGAAATATAAAATGAAAAAATTTGAAGAATATGAGCTTTATGCACAGAACAAGAATTTTTTACTTAGTGATAATATTATCACATTTAATGATAACGGCGGACGCCTTATGGCATTAAAGCCTGATGTTACGCTTTCTATTGTAAAAAACGCAAAAGCCAAGAAAGATGAAATAACAAAAGCATATTATAATGAAAATGTGTATCGAATGAAAGACGGCGAATTCAAAGAGCTTTCACAGCTTGGCGTTGAGTACATAGGAGAAATTGACCTTTATTCGCTTTATGAAGCTGTTATTTTGGCAAAAAACAGCTTGGATATAATTTCAAAGGACAATGTGCTTGATATTTCACATATGGGAATAATTCTTGGAATAATAGATTCATATACAATTAACTATTCTGTTAAAGAAAATTTGCTTAAATGCTTGAAAACGAAAAACGAATATGATATTATAAATATATGTTGTACAAATAATCTGCCTGCATCACTTATGGAAAAGCTAACTTCCCTTATAAAGCTTTACGGAAAAAGCGAAGAGGTATTACCAAAAGTAAGAGAGCTTGCAAGAGGAACAATGGCAGAAGAAAGTGTTAATGAGCTTGAAGAGCTTTACGGACTTTTAAAGGCTACAAATAAGGAAAATAAAATCCGTCTTGATTTTTCAGTTATAAACGACTTAGGATATTATAACGGAATAGTTTTTCAGGGCTTTATAAAAGATATACCATTTGCAATTTTATCAGGCGGAAGATATGATAAGCTTGTTTCAAAGTTTGATATTTTAGGCGGTGCAATAGGCTTTGCAATCTATATGGATTTGATTGAGCTTTACGGAAAAAGCGATAATGAATTTGATGTTGATGTACTTATAATTTACAAAAATACAGATGTAGCCGCTGTAATAAATGAAGTATCTGAAAAAAGAAAAGATGGAAAAACAGTTAAGGCTGTAATAAAAGGCTTTGAGAAAAACATACACGCAAAAGAAACAATTTTATTTGATTAATTCTATTAATTCGATTAGGGGTTTAAATAATGATTAATATAGCATTGCCAAAAGGCAGACTTGGAAAAAAGGTTTACCAGATTTTAGAAAATATCGGTTACGGTTGTCCTGAAATTTTAGAGGATAACAGAAAGCTCGTTTTTGAAGATGAGAAAAACGGTGTCCGCTACTTCTGGGTGAAACCGTCAGATGTCGGCATTTATGTTGAAAGAGGTGCGGCAGATGTCGGAGTAGTTGGAAAGGATATAATTTTGGAGCATAATCCAGATGTTTATGAATTTATTGATATGGGAATCGGAAAATGCAAGGTTTGTGTTGCAGGAAAGAAAAACGAGAGAATAAATCCTGAAAAAACACTTCGCATAGCAACAAAATTTGAAAACATTGCAAAAGACTATTACCGCAAAAAAGGCAGAGAAATTGAGATAATAAAGCTAAACGGCTCAATCGAGCTTGCACCTATTTTAGGGCTTTCCGATGTTATAGTCGACATTGTTGAAACAGGGACAACCTTAAAAGAAAACAACTTAGAGGTAAAAGAAGAAATAGTTGATATAAGCGCAAGATTTATCATAAATAAATCAAGCTATAAATTTAAAAATACACAAATTACTAATATGGCAGATAAAATCAAGAAAAGTATTGAGGAAAATAAGAAATGATTAAAATTATAAATTCAGCTTCTCTTACTCCCGAAGAAATAATTGACAGAAAAGAAGAGATAAAAACAAATATTGAGGGAATTGTTTCCGACATTATATATAATGTAAGAAAAAACGGTGATGAAGCATTAAAAGAATACAGTAAAAAATTTGATAATGTAGAGCTTTCTTCCCTTTTGGTATCAAAAGAGGAAATAGACGAGGCATATAATTCTGTTGACAAAGAATTTATTGAAGTTCTTACACTTGCAAAAGAAAATATCTATACCTACCACGAAAAACAAAAAAGAGACGGCTTTGAAATAAAAAAAGAAAACGGTATTGTTTTAGGGCAGAAAATTACTCCTATCGAGCGTGCAGGTGTATATGTTCCTGGCGGAACAGCATCATATCCTTCGACAGTTCTTATGAATGTTATCCCTGCTAAAATTGCAGGTGTTAAAAATATAACTATGGTTACACCTCCAAAAAAAGACGGAAAAATTAATCCCGTTATTTTAGCTGCGGCAAAAATAGCAGGTGTTGACAATATATATAAGGTTGGAGGGGCTCAGGCAATAGCCGCACTTGCATACGGAACAGAAAGCATCAAAAAAGTAGATAAAATCGTAGGTCCTGGAAATGCGTTTGTTGCAGAAGCAAAAAAACAGGTTTTTGGTGCAGTTAATATTGATATGATTGCAGGTCCGAGTGAAATACTTATAATTTCAGATGAAAAAAGCGAAGCTAAGAATGTTGCTGCTGACCTTTTATCTCAGGCAGAACACGATAAAATGGCAACTGCGATTTTAATAACAACCTCCCCTGATTTCGCAAAAGAAGTATCAAGCGAGCTTGAAAAACAAATACCTTTACTTGAAAGAGAAGAAATTGCAAGAGCTTCAATAGATAATAACGGAAAAATTATAATTACAGACACAATAGAAAAAGCAATAGAAATTTCAAACGAAATCGCACCTGAACATTTAGAGGTTTGTGTTGACGAGCCGTTTTTATATTTAGAGCTTATAAAAAATGCAGGCTCAATATTTTTGGGAAGATACTGTCCTGAAGCTTTGGGGGACTATCTTGCAGGTCCTAACCATACACTCCCAACAAGCGGAACTGCAAAATTCTCAAGTCCTCTTGGTGTTGACGACTTTATTAAAAAGTCAGCTTATTCTTTCTATACAAAAGAAGCTCTCAAAGAAGTAGCTGATAAAATAAAGTATTTCGCAGACAAAGAAGGTCTTGGGGCACATGGAAAATCAGCAGTTATAAGATTTGAATAATTTGAATAATAAATTTTGAAAATTACGGAGATAAAAAATGAGCAGATTTTTAAATGAAAATCTAAAAAGCTTTGAGGCTTATGTTCCAGGTGAACAACCAAAAGATAAAAAATATATAAAGCTTAACACAAACGAGTCGCCCTACCCTCCCTCAAAAGAGGTTATAAATGTAATAAATGAAGAAACAGTTTCCGATTTAAAGCTTTACTGCGACCCTAAATCGAGTGAACTTAAAAAACAGCTTGCATCACTTTATGATGTAAGTGAAGAAAATGTTTTTGTTTCAAACGGCTCGGATGAAAGTCTTAACTTTTTCTTTATGGCATTTTGCAGTGATAAAAAGGAAGTTGTTTTTCCCCAAATAAGCTATGGATTTTATGAAGTTTTTTGCGAGCTTTACGGAATAAAATACGAAAAAATTCCGCTAAAAAGCGATTTTTCACTTGATATAAATGACTACATAAATATCGGAAAAAATATAGTTATAGCAAATCCTAATGCTCCGACAGGACTTATGATTTCGGTAGATGATATTGAAAAAATAGTTAAATCAAATCCTGATAACCTTGTTGTTATAGACGAGGCTTATGTTGATTTTGGCGGAGAGAGTGCAATACCTCTTACAAAAAAATACGATAATCTTCTTGTTGTACAAACATTCTCAAAATCACGCTCACTTGCAGGAGCAAGACTCGGATATACTATTTCGTCAAGTGAAATAATTTCCGATATGGAAAAAATCAAATATTCCACAAATCCTTACAATATAAACACTCTCACTCAAAAAATGGGTGTAGCAGCAATAAAATCTCAAGATTATTTCGATGAAAACTGCAAAAAGATAATAAAAACAAGAGAATTTTTAAAAGATGAGCTAAAAAAACTCGGTTTTTATGTTACAGCTTCAAAAACAAACTTTTTGTTCGCAAAACATGAAAGCTTAAGCGGTGAAGAAATATATCTTAAATTAAAAGAAAAAGGAATACTCGTAAGACATTTTACAAATGAAAAAATAAAGGACTTTAACAGAATAACAATCGGAAGTGAAAACGAAATAAACAAATTAATCTTATGTTTAAAGGAGATTGTAAAAGAATGAGAACTTCAAAAATCGAAAGAAAAACAAATGAAACAAATATTGTGCTTTCACTAAATATTGACGGTATCGGAAAAAGCGAAATTGATACAGGCTGTGGCTTTTTAGACCATATGCTTACACTTTTTTCCCGTCACAGCGGTTTTGATTTGTGTGTAAAATGTGACGGCGACCACTATGTTGACTACCACCACTCTATCGAGGATATTGGAATTGTCTTAGGTAAGGCTTTTTATGACGCTTTGGGTGACATGAAAGGAATAAGAAGATACGAGGATATTATTCTTCCTATGGACGAGACTCTCATTATGTGTGCAGTTGACATTTCGGGAAGAGAATATTTAGGCTTTGATGCAGAGTTTCCAAGTGAAAAAATCGGAACATTTGATACTGAGCTTGTAAAGGAATTTTTGATTGCATTTACAAGAAACGCAAAAATCACTCTCCATATAAAGAAGCTTGCAGGTGAAAACAGTCACCATATAGCTGAAGGAATTTTTAAAGCTCTTGCAAGAGTTTTGGGGAATGCAACCTCAATAAATGAAAAATATAAGGATATGATTCCATCAACAAAGGGCGTTATTTAATAAATATTTATAACAGAGGTACAAAAAAATGTTGGCAATAATAGATTATGGTGTCGGGAATATATTTTCACTTCAAAGCTCGTTAAAGGTAATCGGAGCAGATGCAGTTTTGACAGACGATAAAAATATAATTGAAAAAGCAGATAAGATAATACTCCCAGGCGTAGGTGCATTCGGTGATGCAGCAAAAAAGCTTAAATCAAGCGGAATGTGGGATATTGTAAAGAAAGAAGTTTCGGAGAAAAATAAACCGCTCCTCGGAATTTGCTTAGGTATGCAGATGCTACTTCAAAAAAGCTTTGAATACGGTGAACACGAGGGACTTGGCTTTATAAAAGGTGATGTTATAAGTATGGAGGGAATAGTTCCGAAAAATTATAAAATTCCACACATCGGCTGGAATAGTCTTAAATTCCCAAAGGACAGAGAAAAAAGCAAAATTTATAAATACATAAACGAATACGACTTTGTTTATTTTGTTCATTCATATTTCGGAACAAACTGCGAAAATTCTGTTTCTGCTACAACAAACTACGGTGCTGAGCTTACTGCCTCCGTTGAGTTTGAAAATGTGTACGGAACACAGTTTCACCCTGAAAAAAGCGGTGAAACAGAACTTAAAATATTAAAAGGTTTTTGTGAACTTTAAAGTTTTGGAGGCAATAAAATGAATATTTTTCCTGCAATAGATTTAAGAGATAAAAAGGTTGTCCGTCTTTTTAAAGGCGACTACGATAAAATGACAGTTTATGCTGATAATCCACTTGTAATTGCTAAAGAGTTTGAAGAAAAAGGAAGCGAGTTTCTTCATGTTGTAGACCTTGACGGTGCAAAAGACGGAAATAATCCAAATTTAGAGTGCGTTGAAAAAATCGTGAAAAACACTGCACTCAAGGTTGAAATCGGCGGCGGAATAAGAAATGAAGAAATCATTAAAAAATATATAGATATAGGTGTTTTCAGAGTAATTTTGGGAACGATTGCTGTAAAGGATTTTGATTTTCTTAAAAGAATGGTAGAAAAATACGGTGATAAAATTGCAGTTGGTGTAGATATAGCTGACGGCTATGTTGCAATTCATGGCTGGACGGAAAAAAGTGGTGAAAAATATGATGATTTTTTCAAAAAGCTTGAAGAAATAAATGTAAAAACTGTAATTTGTACTGATATATCAAAGGACGGTGCAATGAGTGGCACAAACTTAGAGCTTTATAAAGAATTAAGAGAAAAATATCAGATTGATATAATTGCATCTGGCGGAGTAAGCTCATACAAAGACATAGAAGAACTTACAAAAATGGATATTTACGGTGCAATTTTGGGAAAGGCACTTTATACAAAAGATATTGAACTTGAAAAAGCACTCGAAATTGCAGGAGGAAAAAAATAATGATAACAAAAAGAATTATCCCCTGTCTTGATGTAAAAAACGGACGAGTTGTAAAAGGCGTTAATTTTGAAGGACTTTCCGATGTGTCCTCCCCTGTTGAGCTTGCCCAGTATTATTCAAAAAATATGGCAGACGAGCTTGTTTTTTACGATATAACAGCATCTTTTGAAAACCGTTCGATTTTTACAGATATTTTAAAGGAAGTAGCAAGTAAAATTTTTATTCCGCTTACTGTTGGCGGCGGAATAAATACATTAGAAGACTTTGACAGAGTTTTAAAATGCGGTGCTGACAAGGTTTCCGTAAATTCAGGAGCAATAAAAAATCCTCATCTTATTTATGAGGCTGCAAAGCGTTACGGTGACCAATGTGTCGTTTTATCTGTCGATGTAAAACGAGTTGACGGAAAATTCCTAGTTTTTGCAAAAGGCGGACGAGAAAACACAGGAATTGAAGCACTTTCGTGGATTAAGCAAGGTCAGGAGTCAGGTGCAGGAGAAATAGTTGTCAACAGCATTGATACTGACGGAGTGAAAAAAGGCTTCGACATTGAAATGTTAAAAGCTGTAAATGAAATTGCAACTGTTCCCGTAATAGCTTCAGGCGGTGCGGGAAAAATCGAAGATTTTATCACTCTTTTTGAAGAAATTCCCGATATTGATGCAGGATTAGCTGCTTCAATTTTCCACTTTGGAGAAGTAAACATAAAAGACTTAAAAGAAAGACTTCATAAAAATAATATAAATGTTCGTTTGTAGAATAAAAAAAGAGGAGAGAAAAAAATGCTTGATATAAATAAACTTAAATTTGATGAAAAAGGGCTTATCCCTGCTATCGTTTCCGATTATGAAACAAAAAAGGTACTTACCCTTGCATATATGAATAAAGAAAGCTTGGAAATAAGCCTAAAAGAAAAGAAAACATGCTTTTATTCCCGTTCAAGACAGGAACTTTGGAGAAAAGGTGAAACATCAGGAAATTATCAGCATATTGTTGAAATTACTGCTGATTGCGATTATGACGCACTTAATGTAGTTGTTAAAAAAGACGGTCCTGCATGTCATACAGGTAAAGATTCATGCTTTTATGAAACTGTTTTTGAAAATGACGAAATTGCACCTGCGTTTTCCCTTTCTTCTCTTATGGAGCTTATCGAGGGCAGAAAGATAAATAAACAGGAAGGCTCATATACAACATACCTTTTTGAGAAAGGAATTGACAAAATATTAAAAAAAGTCGGTGAAGAATCAACCGAGGTTATAATTGCAGGAAAAGCAAATGACAAGGCTGAAACAATATACGAAATCGGTGACCTTGTTTACCATGTGCTTGTTCTCATGGTCGAAATGGGAATTTCTATTGATGAGGTTATGAAAGAACTAGCATCAAGACATGTAATTGACCATAAAGTAAAACAGGAGAAGATGAAATAAGCTTATATTCAGCGAAGAACGCAGAAAGACATTTTTATATTACTTTAATTTTGTTTTACATATAATTGTTTCTTTTAACACTTTTTGTCTTTCTGCTACGAACAAACCTCACCTCTCGCTGTACCGCGTACACCTTCGGGTTTCCCAAAGCTTACGCTTTGGTTCGGTTTGTCCGTTCTTCATCTGAATCTAAGCTCATTTTTGCCTTATTTTTGCCTTATATATTTAATTATAAAAAATACTTGAAAAAGCACATTTTTTGTGGTATAATATTATTTAGTTTTTAAAAATTTAAAAAACGGGAGGTTGACATGAGTTTTAAAACAGGGTTTGACAACGATAAGTATATTGAGCTTCAGTCTGCTCATATAGAGGAGAGAATAAATGAATTTGGCGGAAAGCTTTATCTGGAGCTTGGCGGAAAGCTTTTTGATGATTTTCACGCATCAAGAGTTTTGCCCGGCTTTATGCCTGACAGCAAAATTAAGATGCTGATGCACCTTAAAGACCGCCTTGAAATTGTTATCGCTATAAGTGCTCTTGACATTGTAAAAAATAAAATCAGAGGCGACTACAATATTTCATATGACCTTGATGTTTTAAGACTTATTGACGCTTTTAATACAATAGATTTATATGTGGGAAGTGTTGTTATAACACAATATAGCGGACAGGTTGCGGCAGATGCTTTTAAGAAAAGGCTTGAGGCTCTCGGAATAAAAGTATTCCTCCACTACCCTATTGAGGGTTACCCTGCAAATATTGAGTATATTGTAAGTGATGAGGGATATGGAAAAAACGACTATATAGAAACAAAAAGAAGTCTTATAGTTGTTACTGCACCGGGACCGGGAAGCGGAAAAATGGCAACCTGCTTATCACAGCTTTACCATGAGCATAAAAGAGGTGTTAAAGCAGGATATGCGAAATTTGAAACCTTTCCGGTATGGAATTTACCATTAAAGCACCCTGTAAATCTTGCTTATGAAGCGGCAACAGCCGACCTTAACGATGTTAATATGCTTGACCCTTTTCATCTTGATGCGTATGGACAAACAACTGTAAACTACAACAGAGATATAGAAATTTTCCCTGTTCTTAACGCAATGTTTGAGAAAATATTGGGAAAAAGTCCTTACAAATCACCTACCGATATGGGTGTAAATATGGCGGGAAAATGTATAACAGATGACGAAATCGTTAAGAAAGCTGCAAAAAATGAAATTATAAGAAGATATTACCACGCAATGCGTGATAATAAAAAAGGTTTGCTTTCAAAAGAAGCAATATATAAAATTGAGCTTATAATGAAACAGGCAGGAATTTCGTGTGAAGACAGGCCTGTTGTAAAAGCAGCTTTAAAAAGGGCCGAAGAAACTATTGCCCCCGCAACAGCGATTGAGCTTCCTGACGGTAAGATAGTTACAGGAAAAACCTCATCACTTCTTGGTTCATCTGCGGCGGCCATATTAAATGCACTTAAAACTTTAGCGGGAATTTCAGATGATGTACTTCTTATTTCACCTGAAATAATAGACCCGATACAAAATCTTAAGGTAAACAATTTAGGAAACCACAATCCGCGTCTTCATATTGATGAAACTTTGATTGCACTGTCAATGAGCGCGCTTTCGAACGAAAATGCAAGAATGGCAATGGAAATGCTTCCACGCTTAAAACATCTTGAGGCACATTCATCGGTAATTTTATCACAAATTGACGATTCCGTATTTAAAAAGCTTGGAATAAACTTAACCTGTGAGCCTGTTTATCAGACAAAAAAATTATATCATTCGTAATATTAAACCACTGCTTTGAATACTTTTTCAAAACAGTGGTTTTTTATATCTATTTTTTAATTAAATTTGAAACAGGCTTATAAACAAAATAAGCAATTACAGAATTAACACTTGATTTTATTATATTAAAAAGAACAATCCAGGGCATAAGCTCTATTATTGCTGAAACCGGAATTCCCAAGTATCTTGGTGTTACGATAAGATTCCATAACGACATTGTTATAACAGATGCGATTGTTCCTGTAATAAGGGCGATTACTGCACCTTGTTTTGTTTTGTTACGCTTATACACATTTCCACCGACCAAGCAGTAGCTTCCTGTCGAAAAAATGTGCATAAAAATCCCAACAATTCCGCTTGATGCACTTACAGTTATTCCCTGAAGTATGCTTACAACCGTTGTCAGTAAAAATCCACCTAACGGACCAAAAGCAAATGTTGCAATTATAATCGGTACATCAGCAGGGTCGTACTCTAAAAACGGCACTGCGGGAAACAGCGGAAAATGTACAATCATCACAAGAACTATTGAAATTGCTCCCAAAAGTCCAAGTGAAACCATCTTTCGTGTGCTAAAAATTTTGTCTTTCATTTTTTCTCCTTTCTTTCATCCGGACTTATCACCGTCGGTGCCGTATTTAACGGACTCAGCAGTTTTTTTCTTTTCTTCTAAAACCGCGCGTGGACTCTAACCACCGGTCGCATATATCAATTTTTTGATATATATTGCTCTCCTGAAAGTTGTTTTATATTTTTTGATTTTTTTTATATTTATTTTATGCTTTTAATATTTTTTTGTTATTTTTTATTCTCTGTC
>JAZRFJ010000039.1:0-37444 GCA_045661305.1 Clostridia bacterium
AATGGAGGTTGCACTCAGGGATACCGTTGTTTCAGCACACAGCATTTCTGATGAAATCAAAAAGAACGCATATAAAGAGGCAGACAATATTATAAATGACGCAAAAAACAAATGCGATGAAATGTTTAATGAAGCCTCAAAAAACTTAAATGAAATAAAGGTAGAAATTGAAAGCTTAAAGCAACAATATGCTATTTATAAATCAAAAGTAAAATCTTTAATAAATGCACAGCTTGAGCTTCTGGAATATGACGGCAAAAAGGCGGAGTTAAAGCTTTCTGAAGAAGAATAATTCTGTCATTATATTAAGAAATATTTCATAAAATATATATGAAAGGAATCGGGGCAGTTTTTACTGCCTCTTTTAACAACATGAGTAAGCATAAATATTCTATAACAGGCATGCACTGTTCGGCATGCAGTGCCTCAATAGAAAAAGCACTGTCTAAAGTAAACGGTGTTACAGAGGCAAAGGTTAATCTTCTTTCAGAAACACTTACAGTAATTTATGATGATTCTGAAGTGGATACCGCAAAAATAAAAGAAACCGTTACAAATCTCGGATTTGGTTGCAGTGATTATGATTTTCATTCTGCGATGAAGAAGAATAATAAAATTTCACTTCAGCTAAAAAGTATGAAAAAAAGATTGTACTCCTCTTTTATTTTCTTTATTCTTATAATGTATATCTCAATGGGACATATGATAGGTCTTCCCTTGCCCGATATAATTTCTCCGCATCATAATATTTTAAACTTTGCATTAATTCAGCTTATTATTACAATACCCGTACTGATTATAAACCGCACATATTTTATAAGCGGACTAAAAAGCTTAAAAAACGGTTCACCAAACATGGATACACTTATAACAACAGGCTCATTAAGTTCACTTCTTTATGGAATTTATCTTATAATAATGATTATTCTTGATAAAGCCCCAAAAAATTCTGCTCACGACTTTTATTTTGAATCCGCTGTAACAATTTTAACTCTTATTACACTCGGCAAATTTTTAGAGGCAAAATCAAAAAGAAAAACCACTTCTGCTATTGAAGCTCTTATAGATATGACACCAAAAACTGCCCTCTTATGTAAAGATGGAAATATAATTGAGGTAAGTGCAAATGATTTGAAAAAAGGCGATATAGTTCTTGTAAAGCCCGGGATGTCTATACCTGCTGACGGAATTATAACGGACGGTGAAACTAATATTGATGAATCATCACTTACGGGAGAGTCAATGCCCGTTTCAAAAAGAGTAGGCGATAAAGTAACAAGTGCTACAATAAATTTAAGCGGTGCTTTTTCATTTGAAGTTACAGCTTCAGGATTTGATACGGTTTTTTCACAAATTATCGAGCTTGTGGAAGAAGCGTCAAATTCAAAAGCTCCTGTTTCAAGACTCGCTGATAGAATAAGCAGTATTTTTGTTCCCATAGTTATGGTAATTTCTTTTATATCATTTGTTTTTTGGATTATATATCAAAAGGACTTCAACCTCGCCTTTTCTATGGCAATTTCAGTTCTCGTTATATCGTGCCCCTGTGCACTTGGGCTTGCTACTCCCGTTGCAATAATGGTAGGAACGGGAAAAGGCGCACAAGGGGGAATAATGATAAAATCTGCTCAATATTTAGAGCTTGCACACAAAATAACAACCGTAGTTTTTGACAAAACGGGTACTGTAACAACAGGAGAAATTGCTGTTAAAGAAATAGTAACAAAAGACGGGATAAAAAAAGATGAGTTTCTGAAAATTGCAGCATCTTTAGAAGCACTCTCAGAGCATCCGCTCGGTAAAGCTGTTGTAAAAAAAGCTGAAGAAAAAAATTTAGATCTTATAAAATGTGAAAACTTCCGTGCTGTTTTCGGAAAAGGTGTTACAGGTGTTTTAAATGGAAAAAATTATATCGCAGGTAACGAAAAATTCTTAAATGAAAACGAATATGATACAAGCTTGTTTTCTGATAAAGCAAACCTTTTTAAAGAAAACGGCTCAACTGTTTTGTATTTTGGCTGTGAAAATGAAGTTATCGGAATCATTGCAGTAAGTGACACAATAAGAGAAACAAGCAAAACAGCAATAAATGAGCTTAACAATATGGGAATAGAAACGGTTATTCTGACAGGTGACAACGGAAAAACAGCCTCATACATCGGAAAAGAAGTCGGAATTACAAAAATAATTTCCGATGTTTTGCCAAAAGAGAAAGAAGAAAAAATCCGCAGTCTTATGGGAAAAGGGCGTGTTGTTGCAATGGTCGGTGACGGAGTAAACGATGCCCCTGCCCTGTCCCGTGCCGATATAGGCATTGCAATAGGCGGCGGTTCACAGATTGCCTGCGAGGCTAGTGATATAGTTTTAATGAAAGATAACATATCCGATGTAAAAACCCTTATAGATTTAAGTAAAAAAGTAATGAACAATATAAAAATGAATTTATTCTGGGCATTTTTCTACAATATACTCGGTATTCCGATTGCAGCAGGTGTTTTTTATATTACACTTGGAATAAAATTAAATCCGATGATAGCATCTGCCGCAATGAGCTTAAGCTCGGTATGTGTTGTAACAAATGCTTTAAGATTAAGAAAATAACGAAAAGAAGAAGGTAGAATATGATAACAAATAAAACAACATTAACACAACTCAAAGAGCTTGCATCTTCACTTGGAATAAAAGGCATTTCAAAGATGAAAAAAGATGAGCTGATTTTAGCAATAGAAAATATTTCTCCAAAAAACCAAGAAAAAAAAGAAGAAGTAGCTTTGGAAGA
This sequence comes from Clostridia bacterium, assembly GCA_045661305.1. Lineage (GTDB taxonomy): Bacteria > Bacillota > Clostridia > UMGS1840 > UMGS1840 > UMGS1840. The sequence continues at coordinate 2,780 of JAZRFJ010000039.1, forward strand.
CGAACAAAAGCAGTCAAACGAAGTTCACGGAGTTATTGAAGTATTAGAGGACGGCTTTGGGTTTTTAAGGTCAGAAAACTTTCTTACAGGAAGCGATGACTGCTATGTTTCGCCTACCTTTATAAGAAAGTTTAATCTTAAGACGGGTGATATGATTTACGGAAACACTCGTCCACCGAGAGAGGGCGAACGCTTTAATGCTCTTATTTTTATAAAATCAATAAATGGGGACCCTATCTCTGTTGCATTAAAACGTTCCGAATTTGACAGCCTTACCCCTATTTTTCCAAATCAAAGGCTGAAGCTTGAGGGTGAACATTCTTCATATTCTATGCGTATTATAGACCTTATCTCTCCTATCGGAAAAGGACAGAGAGGAATGATTGTTGCTCCTCCGAAAGCAGGAAAAACAACTCTTCTTAAAGAAATTGCTAACAGTATAACAAAAAATCATCCTGAAGTACACCTTATCGTTCTTCTTATTGACGAAAGACCTGAAGAAGTAACAGATATAAAAGACAGCATAGATGCAGAGGTTATATACTCAACCTTTGATGAATTGCCTGAACATCACACAAGAGTTTCGGAAATGGTTCTAGAGAGAGCAAAAAGGCTTGTTGAACATAAAAAAGATGTTGTTATTCTTCTTGACAGCTTAACAAGGCTTTCCCGTGCGTATAATCTTATAGTTCCGTCAAGCGGGAAAACATTATCAGGCGGTATAGACCCTGGTGCACTTCATAAGCCAAAGAAATTTTTCGGTGCTGCAAGAAATTTAAGAGAAGGCGGAAGTCTTACAATTTTAGCAACTTCTCTTACAGAAACGGGAAGCCGTATGGACGATGTTATCTTTGAAGAATTCAAGGGTACTGGAAATATGGAAGTACATCTTGACAGAAAAATGTCAGAAAGAAGAATTTTCCCTGCTATTGATATCAACAAATCAGGCACAAGACGAGAAGATTTACTTATGGATATGGACGAATTAAAATCAGTTTTCTCTATCCGCCGTGCATACAGCGAAAGTGATTCTGCGTCTGTAACAGGAAAAATTATTGAATCAATTTTAAAAACAAAAAATAATAAAGATTTTATAAATATGATTCAAAAATCTCTTTAAAAAGGATTGACTTTTAATGAATATAATTGCAGATTGTCACAATGATACTGCTTATAAACTGTATTATGAGAAAGCACAGCTTTTCGATAATGATTTTTCAATCAGCATAAAAAAACTTGGTAACAGAAAAGCACTTCTTTTCTTTGCAATTTTTATGGATTTTGAAAAATATGGTGATAACCCAAAAGAATATTTTTTAGATATATATAACTATTTTATTAATCAGCTTTCCTTAAATAAAAATTATATTTATAAGTATAAAGATACTAACTATTTTTTAAAAGACAACCGTCACTGTGCCGTAATAACACTTGAGGGCGGTGATTTTATAAAGTCAGAAGATGATATAGAATTTATAAAATCACTTGGAATAAAAGTTCTGACACTTACCTGGAACAAATCAAACGCACTTGCTTGTTCATGTGTAGATAAAAACGATACAGGCTTAACGTATTTTGGCAGAAAAATCTTAAAAAAGCTTGAAAAATGTGACATAATTCCCGATTTTTCACATTCCTCCGACAAAACTTTTTTTGAGGCAATGGAAATAGTTTCAAAACCTGTCTTTATCACTCACTCAAATTCCAGAAAAATTACACCTGTAAAAAGAAATATAACAGATGAAATGTTCTTAGCCTTAAAGAAAAATAAAGGTGTATGCGGAATGAACTTTTTTAAGGATTTTGCAGGAAAAAATATTGATGATATAAAAAAGCATATATATCATTTTTTATCTTTGGGCGGAGAAGATAATATTTGTTTTGGAAGTGATTTTGACGGAGCATATCCGCTTATTTCCCCCATAAAAAAATTTTGCGATACCGAGCTTATTATAAACTCACTTTTAAAAGATAATATAAACGAAGAAATTATAAGAAAAATTACATATAAAAATGCACTTAGAATTTTAGGAGGCAAAAATGGCTAAAACAACTAACAGCAAAATGAAGCTTTTATATCTTATGAAAATATTTTTGGAAGAAACAGATGAAAATCATCCGCTTACAATGCCCCAGATTATTGATAAGCTTCTTTCATACGGAATAAAAACAGAGAGAAAATCAGTTTATTCCGATATTGAGCTTCTCACACTTTTTGGAATAGATATAGTAGGTGAAAAAAGAAATAACTATTGCTATTATGTAGCCTCCAGAAGCTTTGAAACTGCTGAATTAAAGCTTCTTGCAGACTGTGTTCAGTCATCAAAGTTTTTAACCGAGAAAAAAAGTCTGGCACTCATCAAAAAAATTGAAGAGCTTACAAGCAAACATGAGGCAACAAAATTAAGACGCCAGGTTCATGTTATGGGCAGAATTAAAACGATGGATGAAACAATCCTTTACAGCGTTGACACCCTTAACAGTGCAATCTGGGAAAATAAAAAAATTGCTTTCAAATACTGCGAATATACACCTGATAAAAACAAGGTATTCAAAAACGAGGGCAACGATTACATAGTAAGTCCATTCTTCCTTGTAATGTCGGAGGATAATTATTATCTCTTGGCACACTATCCAAAGCATGAGGGGCTCACACATTTTCGGGTTGACAGAATTGCATCAATTAAAATGCTTAATGAAAAAAATGAAAATATTGAGGATATTTTAGGAAAAAATTTTGATATTACAAGCTACTGTAAAAAGGTATTTGGAATGTTTGGTGGTGAAACACAAACAGTTACGCTTTCTTGCAAAAACTCGCTTATGGGTGCAGTTATTGACCGTTTCGGAAAGGATATTACAGTAACAAAGTGCCAGAAAGAGCGTTTTGAAGTAGATGTAAATGTAAATATAAGCCCTGTATTTTTCTCTTGGGTATTTACATTTGAGGGTGATATAAGGATTGTTTCTCCGAAAAATGTTGTTAAGAAGTTTAATAAAACTCTAAAAAAATTCAGGGATTAAAACCATAAAAATACGACTTGCTTTTTGATGCAAGTCGTATTTTTTATAATAAACTATTAATTAATATGCAACGCCCTGTGCTTTCATAGCTTCTGCAACCTTTAAGAAGCCTGCAATGTTTGCACCTGCAACAAGGTTGCCCTCACAGCCATATTCTTTTGCTGCTGTTGCTGCTGCATTATAAATATTAATCATAATGCTCTTTAATTTAGCATCAACTTCTTCAAATGACCAGCTTAATCTGCCTGAGTTCTGTGACATTTCCAAGCCTGATGTAGCAACACCGCCTGCGTTTGAAGCCTTTGCAGGAGCGAAGATAACACCGTTTTTCTGCAAATACTCAATAGCATCAGGAGTTGATGGCATATTTGCACCTTCAGCTACACACATACAGCCGTTTGCAACAAGTGCTTTTGCATCATCAATAAGAAGCTCGTTCTGTGTAGCACATGGAAGTGCGATATCACATTTAACTGTCCATACGCCTTTTCCCTCATAGTATTTTGCGTTTGGATGGTAGTTAATATATTCTTTAATTCTCTTTCTTTCAACTTCTTTTATCTGTTTAACTGTGTCAAGCTTAATTCCGTCTTCATCAACGATATAGCCTGTTGAATCTGATAATGTAATAACCTTTGCACCAAGCTGCTGTGCTTTTTCACAAGCATATATAGCAACATTACCTGCACCTGAAATAGCAACTGTTTTTCCTTTCAACTCAACATTGTTGTGCTTGAGCATTTCTTCTGTGAAATACAAAAGTCCGTATCCTGTTGCTTCTTTTCTTGCAAGTGAACCGCCGTATGTAAGACCTTTTCCAGTAAGAACTCCTGTCCATTCATTCTGAAGTCTTTTATACTGACCGAATAAATAACCGATTTCTCTTGCACCAACACCAATATCTCCTGCTGGAACATCAGTATCAGGACCGATATGCTTTGATAACTCTGTCATAAAGCTTTGGCAGAATCTCATTATTTCTCCGTCTGATTTTCCTTTAGGGTCAAAATCAGAACCGCCTTTACCACGGCCCATAGGAAGTGTTGTAAGTGCGTTTTTGAAAATCTGTTCAAAGCCTAAGAACTTAATAACAGAAAGATTTACTGACGGATGAAGTCTAAGTCCGCCCTTATAAGGTCCGATAGCGCTGTTATACTGTACTCTGAAGCCTCTGTTTACCTGTACTTTATTATTATCATCTACCCAGGAAACTCTGAAAATAATTGTTCTTTCAGGCTCAACTATTCTTTCAACAACACCTGCATCAACAAAATCAGGTCTTTTTTCGATTAAAGGCTGAATTGTTTCCAAAACTTCTTTTACAGCCTGCAAAAATTCAGGCTCGTTTGGATTTTTTTCAACTGTGTGTTCATACACACCCTTTAAATAAGCATTTTCAATAGCCATTTTTCTATCTCCTTACACACATTTAATTAATATATATGTTTTACTTTATTATTATACTACACTAAAACGCATTTTGCAAGTTATTTTAGAAAAAATTGCAAATTTTTTCGTTTTCTACCTTTTGCACAACAAAAAAAACCTAAAACCGCAAGATTTTAAGCTTTTTTTATCATTTTCTATTAATATTCCTTAACCATCAATGCCCTCTTGTAGCCTCGTTCCTCGGAAATTGATTCAATATAGAATTTTCTGCCGTAATAAAAGCGTACTAAATCAAAATATTTTGCAGCAGTATGAAGCTCTAATCGTTTTACATTTTTCTTTTTCATAACACCGTCAACAACGCTCATTAAACCTTTTCCAACGCCCTGATTTTGATTGTTTTGTATAACTCCGAAACGGCTTAAATACGCTGTTCCGTCACCATTTACCTTTATTCTTACACTTCCGACAGGAACATTATTTATAAAAGCAACAAAGACAAGTTTTTCTTTTAAATCCCTTTTTATATCTTCTCTTGTTTCATTTAATGCCTCAATATCCTTAAGTCCTGTATTATCGATATATTTTTGAAAAGCAGTTTTTGTAATCTCTATTATATCGTCAATTTCATTTTCAGATGCAAGACGGATTGTAAAACCATATAAATTTTCGTTTTCCATTTTTGTGTCCTCGCTTTAACCCATAAGTATTGTCATTATAGCTTTCTGTACATGAAGTCTGTTTTCGGCCTCCTGAAAAATTCTTGAATGAGGTCCGTCTATAACTTCGCTTTCCACCTCGTAACCTCTGTATGCAGGCAAGCAGTGCATGAAAATTGACTTTTTATCAGAAAGTGAGAAAAGCTTTCCGTCAATTTTATAATCCTTAAATTCTTTTACTTTTGTCTCTTTTTCTGACTCCTGCCCCATTGATACCCAGGTATCTGTATAAACAACATGAGAGCCTCTCATTGCTTCTTCAGGGTCAGCAGTTTCAACAATATTTGAACCTGTTTTCTTTGCAATTTCTTTCGCAAGAGCAATCTGGTTTTTATCACATTTATATTTATCAGGTGTTGCAACATAGAAATCCATTCCAGCCATAGCACACGCGTGAGCAAGAGAATGGGCAACATTGTTACCGTCACCTATATAGCACATTTTAAGACCTTTTGTAGTTCCAAACTCCTCAATAGTGGTCTGAATATCTGCCATCGCCTGACATGGATGCTCAAGGTCTGTAAGAGCATTTATAACAGGGATTGAGCCGTACTTTGCCAAATCACAAACATCGTCCTGAGAATATGTTCTTATCATTATTCCGTCAATCATTCCTGATAGAACATTTGCAGTATCATAAATGCTTTCACCTCTTCCAAGCTGAATATCATTTGAGCTTAAAAAGAGTGCATGACCGCCGAGCTGAAACATTCCTGTTTCAAAAGAAACTCTTGTTCTTGTAGAAGATTTTGCAAAAATCATTCCTAAAGTTTTTCCCTCTAAATACTTATGGGGTGTTCCCTCTTTCTGGAGCTTTTTTAATTTAGCAGCTAGTGTAAGAATTTCGTCAAACTCGTTTTTTTCTATATCTGTTATAGTAATAAAATGTTTCATTTTTATTATCCTTTCAATACTTCATATAGATTTTTGATAAACATATCTACATCTTCTTTTGTTATAACAAGAGGCGGAACAAGCCTAAAAACATTTGTTCCTATTGTTCCAACAAGAAAACCTCTTTCAAAAAGCTGTGATGCGTATTTTTTATTTTCAGGTGCAAAAAGCTCGATGCCAACCATAAGCCCCATACCGCGTACTTCTTTTATTTTATCTGTTTTTTCTTTTAAATTATTAAGACTTTCTATTAAATATTCCCCTACATTTTGAGCATTTTGCAAAACTCCGCCAGAAAGAAGTTCCTCTACAACACAAAGAGCAGTTGAAGTTGCAAGATGGTTTCCGCCAAATGTAGTTCCGTGGTCTCCAGGCTCAAATGCACAGAATTTATCCTTTGCCAGAACTGCTCCTATCGGAACACCGCCTGCAAGTGCTTTTGCCAAAGTCATAATATCAGGTTCAATTCCGTAGTTTTCGTAGCAGAAAAGCTTGCCCGTCCTTCCCATTCCTGTCTGAATTTCATCTATTATAAGAACTATGTCGTTATCATCACATATCTTTCTTACTTCTTTTACATATCCCTTATCAAGTGGAACAACACCGCTTTCTCCCTGGATAAGCTCAAGCATTATTGCACCTGTTTTTTCATTTATTGCATTTCGCAGAGCGTCTATATCATTTTTTTCAACATGTATAAACTTTGGAGTAAGCGGACTATATGGTTTTTGATATTTCTCCTGCCCTGTTGCAGAAACAGTTGTCAATGTTCTTCCGTGAAAAGAATTTTTTAATGTTATAACTTCATATTTTTCTTCGTTTTTCTTATAGAAATATTTTCTTGCAAGCTTTATTGCACCCTCGTTTGCTTCTGCACCCGAATTTGCAAAAAATGCTTTGTCAGCAAAAGAGTTTTCGCATAGCACCTTTGCAAGCTCAGATTGAGGTTTTATGTAATATAAGCTTGAAGTATGAAGAAGCTTCTTCACTTGATTGCAAATAGCATCTTCAAGCTTTTTGTTACCATATCCTAAGCAGTTTACAGCTATACCCGCCATAAAATCATGGTATGTTTTTCCGTCAGTAGAATAAAGCTTTATTCCCTCTCCGTCTGTAAAACATACAGGCAATCTGTCACCAAAGGTATTCATATAATACTTTTTATCGTTTTCTATTATTTCAAAAAGCTCTTTATCCATTTTTTCACCTCTCGCTGTGGATATTTATACATTTTTATTGTATAATTTTACATTTATACAGATATTATACACCTTTATTATTAAAAAGTCAAGTTTTATAAAGAAAAAGATGTATAATGATAACAGTTCATTATACATCTTTTATGTATAATTTTACTAAATTATTTATAAAGAAGCTCTAAAGCCTTTTCCATTTGAGTATCATTATAAAATGTTTCTTCCAAAAGTGCTTCCCTTATCTTCTTTTGTGTTGTAAAATCACAAATTCCGTAAGGGTAAAGTCCCTTTTCTTTCTGGAAAGAAGCTACAACCTCTTTTGTTTCCTCGTCATATACATCATTATCTGAAAGACGGTAGCCTATTTTGGTAAGATATTCTTTTATAAGTCCAACATCTTCACCATTATCACCTGTATCAAACTTGCGTTTCATTTCAGGCTCTTTAACCTCATAAGGCTGAAGCTGATACTCCTCAAGAGGTACTGTATAGTCAGGAATAATTCCGTACTTGTTTATTCTTTCACCAGCAGGTGTTACATAATGAGCAGTTGTAAGCTTGAAAAGTCCACCGTAAAGAGGAAGCCCCATAATTGTCTGAACAGTAGCCTTTCCAAAAGTTCTAACTCCCACAACAGTAGCTCTCTTATGGTCTTTAAGCGCTCCTGTTACAACCTCGGAGGCACTTGCTGAATATTCGTTCACAAGTACTACAAGCTCTCCGTCATAAATACTTCCTGTTGATTTATAAACTTCGGATTTTTTCACATCCTTTGGCTCGATAGTAACAATTTCCTTATCTTTTGGCAAAAAGCAGCTTGCAACCTCTAAAGCACCCTCTAAAACTCCGCCGCCATTATATCTTAAATCGAGAATTATTTTTTCGATTTTGTCCTTTTTAAATTCACTAAGGACATCTTTAAGCTCACTTCCTGTTGTTTCAGAAAAGTTTTCAATTACAATGTATCCGATTTTATCTTTTTTATTATCAGTATTTTCAATTACAGAATGTGAAACAGATGCAACATCAATCTGTCCTCGTGTAAGCACCAAAGTAACAGTTTCTTTTTCAGGTGTTATAAATTCAATTTCAACATCTGTTCCGATTTCACCTCTTACATATGAAAGTGCTCCGTAAAGAGATTTGCCCTCCATACTCACGCCATCAACCCTGTTTATTTTCCAGCCTGCACCTACGCCAGCTTTTTCAGCCGCAGAACCAGGAAGAACATTGACAACTCTTAAAATTCCGTTAGCCATTTCAACCGTTGCACCTATTCCGCCCGAAACACCTGTCAAATCAGCTGTAAGCTCGTTTACTTCTTCCTCGGAATAATATTCGCCGTATTCATCAATAGACTCTGTAAAGTTTCTTAAAACCTCGTTATACTTTTCATCATCATCGCCTGCAAATTTCATAAGTGTGTCCAAAAAAAGCTCGGTAGAGTCTACACCCTCTTTTGACTCATTCATAGCAGCAAACAAAATATATCTTATAAGCTCTCTTTTTGTATTCTCATCAACAGCACTCTGTGCAAAAGAAACTGTCGAAAAAGATAAAATCATTATAGCAGTTAATAAAAAAGCTAAAAATCTTTTTTTCATTTTTATCTTCCTTTCATTACATCGCTTCAGGTGCTTCAACTCCAAGAATTGTAAGCGTATTCTTTATAGTATTCTTTGTTAAAATAACAAGTGATATCCTTGCTTTCATAAGCTCCTCATCATCATTTTTAACACGGCACGCATTATAGAAAGTGTGGAACGCAGCAGAAACATCAATCGCAAATTTTGTAATTCTTGATGGGTCATAAGTTGAAACTGCAATTTCAATTTCTTCAGGAAGTGAAATAATTTTTTCCATAAGTGCCTTTTCTTCAGGAGTATTAAGCAAATTAAAATCTCCCATAGCATCAGTATCTATATTTTCTTCTTTCAAAAGTCTTAAAATACTGCAAATTCTTGCGTGAGCATACTGACAGTAAAACACAGGATTATCATTTGACTGTGAAACGGCTAAATCAAGGTCAAAATCAAAATGACTTGACGGCTGACGAAGATTGAAGAAAAATCTTGCGGCATCTCTGCCTATTTCTTCAATAAGGTCATTTAATGAAAGTGCCTTACCGCTTCTTTTTGATACTCTGTAAACCTCTTTATCTTTAAAGAGTCTTACAAGCTGCATAAGAACAATATGAAGCTTATCTCCTTGATAGCCAAGTGCAGTAAGCGCGCCTTTAAGTCTTTCAACATGACCGTGATGGTCTGCACCCCAGATATTTATAAGCTGTTCATTTCCTCTTTCAAATTTATTAATATGATATGCAATATCAGCCGCAAAATATGTTGGGATACCGTTTGTTCTTATTAAAACATCGTCCTTTTCACAGCCAAACTGTGTTGATTTAAACCATACTGCATCATCTTTTTCGTATGCAAGACCGCTTTTTAAAAGCTTGTCCACTACTTCTTTTACCTTGTTCTCTTTATGAAGCTCGCTCTCTCTGAACCATACATCATATTTTATTCCGTAATTCCCTGTATCTTTAACTAAACTGTCAAGATTTTTCTTGAGTGCATATTCAGAGAAAATTTTCTTTCTTTTTTCAGATTCCATTTCAATATAGTCTTCATAACCAAATTCAGCTATGAAATCACGCATAGCATCAATAATGTCTTCGCCCTGATATGCGTCCTCAGGAAACTCTATTGCGTCTTCTCCTTTTACAAGCTGAATAAATCTGCCCTCGAGTGATACTGCAAATTTTTCAATCTGGTTTCCTGCGTCATTTACATAAAATTCTTTTGTAACATCGTAATTTGCCCATGAGAAAATATTTGCAAGACAATCCCCTATCGCACCACCTCTTGCATTTCCTATGTGCATAGGTCCTGTCGGGTTAGCACTTATATATTCCACATTGACTTTTTTGCCGTTACCCATGTTTGTTTTTCCAAAATCCTCTTTCATTATATAAGCTTCTCTTGAACTTTTTGTGAAAAACTCATCTTTAAGATAAAAGTTGATAAAGCCAGGCCCTGCAACCTCGCATTTTTCTATCATAGTTCCCTCTAAAAAGATTTTATCCACGATAATCTGGGCAACCTCGCGGGGAGCTTTTTTAAGCTGTTTTGCGTTACGCATAGCAAAATTGACAGAAAAGTTTCCATTTTGCTTTTCCTTTGGTATTTCTACATCGCATACAAATTCAGAAAGCTTGTCAAGCTTTGTTTCCATAAAAGCTTCCTTATATGCTTCAAAAACCATATCCTTGATTTCGTTCTTTATTTCTTTTATAAAATTTCTCATTTCGCTCATTTTTAAATTCTCCCCCTCTTAGTTTGGTAATTTTAAATTTATCTTAAGGTCGTTTCTCTGTGTTTTAAGTCCGTTTAAGTAAACATCGTATAAAACACTTAAATTTCCGCCCTCATCATTTATGTCTATCGTGACTTCCTCCGAAAAAACTGCCATTGAAAAAGCTCCGTAAGGTGTTTCATAATGACTTTTATACTCCTGCCCCTGCTTAAAAATAAACTGTGCATTGTTCGCACCGAAACGAAGAAGTGTTATCTTATCACCCTCTATTTTAAGCGTTGTCTTTGTATTATCTGTTTCAAAGCTTTCCATATCAGAAAAGGTTACATAATACTTATTATTTTTCTTTACAAAATCGGCAGTGGTCATAAATTCTATTGTATCCTTGCCTGTTTCTTCATTATCAATATTGCTCTTAAAAGTGAGAAGCATATTTTTTCCCATATTCTAAAAAGTCCTCCTTCTCAGTATTTTTCTATATCAATTTTAGTTACACCTGAGCTTAATGCACCCTCTAAGAAAAGCCCACCAAGATAAGAGAACTTTTCCACATCGTCGCTGACATAATACTCGCATTTTCCAGTTTTATCTTCGTTTCTCTCATTTAACATATCAAGCATACTTAAAATATCTCTTGCATAAATGGCAGCTTCTTCACCTGCATTTATAATATTTATCTTATTTTTTGTGACATCTCTTATAACATCGGTCAAAAGAGGATAATGCGTACAGCCCAAAATAAGAGTGTCAATCTCGTCCTCAATAAGAGGCTCAATATATTCTCTTGCTATTATATATGTAACCTCATGGTTTATATATCCGTTTTCAACAAGCGGAACAAAAAGCGGACATGCCTTTTCAAAAACTGCAATATCACGGCATAAATTTCGTATTCCTTTACGGTAAGAACCGCTGTTTATTGTTGCAGGAGTACCTAAAATACCAATTCTGTTGTTCTTTGTTATTTCAACACTCTTTTTACAAACAGGATTAAGAACACCAATAATCGGAATATCAAATTCTTCTCTTAAAGGCTCGATTGCAACACTGCTCGCAGTTCCGCAAGCGGCTATCACTGCTTTGACATTCCTACTCTTTAAAAAGTTCATATCCTGTCTTACATATTTTATTAAAATTTCAGTTGATTTTGTACCATACGGAACTCTGCCCGTATCTCCAAAATAAATAATATCTTCGTTTGGCATAAGCTTTATAAGCTCTTTTACGGCGGTAAGACCGCCTACACCTGAATCAAAAACTCCGATTGGTCTGTTATCCAAAATATCATCTCCGATAATTCTTTTGTTTTTTTGCTTTTTGGTTTTAAAAGCTATTGTGCAAGCTCAATAAGCTTATCTATAAGCTCACCACATTCATAGCCTGAATGTTTAAGAAGCATAGGGTACATACTTAAAGCTGTAAAACCGGGAATTGTATTAACCTCATTAAGATAAATATCACCGCTATCCTTATCTATAAAAAAGTCTGCTCTTGTAAAGCCTGAAAGCCCAAGTGCAACATATGCTTTTTTAGCATAAGCCTTTATTATATTCATTTGTTCATCTGTTATATTTGCAGGAATATGTATCTTAACAGCCTCGGTGCTTAAATACTTTGTTTCATAATCATAAAATTCGCTACTTGATGAAATTTCGCCTGCATCAGAAACAAATATATCATCGTTACCCAAAACTCCGCATTCTATTTCACGGCAGTTTATATATTTTTCAACAAGCACACAGCTGTCAACCAAAAGTGCTTTTCTTATTGCCTCTTTTAAATCTTCATCGTTGCTTACTGAGTAGCAACCAACAGAAGAACCTGAATTTGCAGGTTTTACAAAAAGAGGTGCTTTCATTGTTTTTAATATTTCATCAGCATCATCTTCTTTATATGCATAAGCGGATGGAACAACAGGTATACCTGCATTTTCAAATATAATTTTTGAAACCCTTTTATCCATCGCCATAGCACTTGAAATATGGTCGCAGCCTACTCTTTTTATGCCTGCAAGCTTGAGTAATGCCTGAATTGTACCATCTTCACCGTTATTTCCGTGTAAAACAGGGAAACAAACATCTATTTTCTTAAAAATGCTTTGTCCGTCTTTTATAATAACAATACCCTTGTGGCTTTTTGACGGAGAAATAAATGCTTCGTATTTTACTTCCTCCGACCATTTTCCGCTCTTTATAGTTTCAATATCACTTTCGCACAGATACCATTTTCCGTCTTTTGTGATACCGATTTTAGTTACATTATATTTTTCCTTGTCAAGTGAATTTAAAATATTTGAAACAGAGATGTTTGAAACATCATGTTCATTTGATTCACCGCCGAATAAAATAAGTAATTCTGTCATTTTATTATCTCCCCCTAAAATTCATTATTAAGAATATTAAAGTAAATGTTATTTATATAAAGCTCACTATCCGAGTCAAATTTATCGTTAGTTATGAATGTATTATTTAAAAACAATATAGGAATGTGAGGCATATTATCGTAAAACTTATCGCAAAGAGTTTTATAAACCTGTGCTTTTAGGTCAAGCTCTCCTGTTGCTGAAAGCTTTATAAGCTCTGAATTATGACCCATTTCAACAGGGGAGGCAAATTCCCCGTCTAAAGTCATAAACGGTGCTAAATCAAGGTCATAACCAACATTTGTGGTTACAATGCACATATCAAAAGCTTTTTTATTGTAAAGCTCTAAAAACTGTTCATAATCTGAAACTATGTTTAATCTAAGCTCTATTCCAACAGTTTTAAGCTGTTTTTTCAGTTCGTTACATAAAGCCTGTTTTATCGGAGACGAGTATGCTAAAACACTAAAAGAAAGTCTTGAAGGAAGCCTTGTATTTTCATCTATTTCCAAAAGTTCACCTTTTAAAACCTTATCATCCGACTGTATCTGCTCTTTTGTATAATCAAGCACACCATCTTCATCTGTATCCTCATATCCTATATCGGAAAGGATTTTCTTTGCTTGTTCAATATCTTTATTTACGATATATGACGAAGTATCAAGCCACGAACTCGGATATATCGGAATAACCGTTTCAGACGCATGGGACATAAAAATATCAGACTTTATTTTTTCTCTGTCTAAAGCAAGACTAAGTGCCTTTCTGAAAGATTTCAAATACATCAGCCCATTATCATAATTAAGCTCAATAAATGTATATTCATCAGTAGGATAGTCCGTTTTTTTCGATTCTGTTTTTGTTACGGTTTTTAATCCCTCATCATAAAACGAAGCAAAAAAGGCATCAACAATTCCGCTTCCCGAAAGTGACCTTGAGGTTATCTTATCAGGCACTACCTCAATATAAATATCCTCTATCGTACTTTTAAAATTCCCAAAATAATTCTTATTTTGTGTAAGAACTATTTCCTTACCTCTTGTTTCGTTTTTGAGCTTATAAGGTCCTGTACCGTTAAGAGGAATCTCACTCTTTAAAAGGTCTTCCTTTTTAACGATAGGGAAGGTAAGCTGATTTTTTATATTAGGTATAAGAGAAGAAAAAGATAATCTTATAGTATAATCATTTTCAACGCTTATTTCTTTAATGTTTTTGACATTGTATTTATAATAGTTATCTTCACCGCTGTTTATTATGAATTTTATGCTTTCTGCCACATCATACGCATCAAGCTCACTTCCGTCGTGGAAATAAATATTAGGCTTAATCTGAAGTGTTGCACCAAGTCCCCCGTTTTCAATGTATAAGTCGGAAGCTATATTTTCACAAGGTGAGAAATCTGAATTTAAGTTATACAAGCTGTCATATATAAGTGAATATGCCTGGGCGTTATAATCTGTTTTTGTAAGAAGAGGATTATAGCTCTCAGCAGAATAAAATCCGATAGTCATTTTAGTCGTTATAACATCCGCCTTTGTAGGCTCTGTTTCAGATTTTTTTTCGCATGAAGTAATAAAAAGTACCAAAATGCAAACTAAAAAAGCAAGAAATAAGCTTTTTTTTCTTATAATCATTCTATTATACATTTCGTGTAATCTATTCTTCATTTTATAATACTTATCCTTTTAAGAATGAATTATTGCTGCCATTCTTCCGGCACGCTCTTTCTGGCGTCTGTATGAATAAAGCTCGTTATCGCAATAAGTGCATTTATCCATAAAAGCAATGTTTTCCTTTTCCACGCCTGAAAGCTCTGCCTGTCTTGCTACAATTCTGCCCAAATCTACAAAATACTTTTCATTTTCACACTTTTCGCACTTCCCAAATTCTTCGCCGTAAGCATTAACAAAAATATCATAAACATTTTTATCAACTTCAAAATGACACACACCTATACACGGACCTATTGCAACTATCATATCTTTTGGGTTACAGCCTTTTAATGAACACATTTTGTCTATTGCTTTTGGAACAATTTTACTTTCTGTGCCTCTCCAGCCTGAATGTACTGCACATACAACGCGAGTTTTTTTGTCTGCTATAATAACAGGCACACAATCAGCATAAAAAATAACAAGACTAAGGTCTTTTTTGTCTGTCATAAGACCGTCAGCTTCAATAAATGGCTGTTCACGGATTATTCCGCAGCCTTTTAAGTTATCATCGGCATAAAGAACTACATCGCTGTGTGTCTGCTTTGACCTTACTGCATTCTCACAGTCAGAATCTACGCACGAAAGTGCTCTTTTGAAATTTTCAAGGATATTTTCGTTTGTATCTTCGCACGAAGTTCCAAAATTAAGTTCATTTCCCAAAAAGCTTACTCCGCCCTTTATTGTTGTAAACATATGAGGAAAATCATTTTTCAAAAGCTCATCTAAAACATAGTAGCAAACGCCGTTTTTCTCTTTTTTAATAAATTCCATTACATTTCCTTTCGGTAATCAATATCATGTAGTATTTGTTTTTTTAGCGATGAAAAACTTTTAAAGCTTTTCTCATCACGCATATATTTAATAAATATGATTTTTATCTTTCTTCTATATATATTTTGATTAAAATCAAGTATAAAAGTTTCACAAATAGGCTCTTTTTTTGGATTTATCGGTGCAATTCCTATATTTGTCACGCCTTTATAGATTTTTTTATCAATTATTACCTCTGTTGCATATACACCGTTTTTTAAAGATACCTTTTCTTCTGGAATTTTTATATTTGCAGTAGGTATATCAAGAACAGTTGAGCCGATATTATAACCTTTTCTTACAATTCCTGAAAGTGAAAACGGTTTATACATTAAAGAATTTGCATATGCTATTTTCCCGTTTGAAAGAAGATTTCTTATCAGGGTTGATGATACAATTTCCCCTCTTTTTTTATAAAAAGGAATAATTATCGTTTCAAAACCGTATTTTTCTCCAAGCTCTTTCAAAGTTTGGGCGTTACCCGACTTATTTTTTCCAAAAAAGAAGTTTTCACCCACGATAACATATTTTGCGCATAAAAGCTCTGATATATACACTTTTACAAACTCTTCGCAGGTAAGGTTTTTCACATCATCAATAAATTTTAGATAGACAAAAAAATCAATGTCAAAGCTATCCGAATTTTTCAAGGTTTTTGCAAGAACACCTTTTTCATATATCAGATTTCCACATTTTTTTGTGTTAATATCAAAAGTTACAACAGCACTCAAAAGCTTACCTTTTGATTTTTGCTTTATTTTGCATACTTTTTCTATAAGCTTTAAGTGTCCTTTGTGAAGACCGTCAAAATTTCCTATTGTAACAACAGTATTTATTTCATTTTTTTTCAAATTTTTTAGATTTATATCATCTGCACCGTATATTTTCATTATCTCACTCACTGAACATAAAATGTTGTTTTTAATTTTAAAATATCATCAGGCAAAACCTCCATAAGAGCAAAAAATTCGTCTTTTTCATTATATACTCTTAACAGATCACCCTCTTTATATATATTTTCCATTCTGCTTTTCTTAAAGTCAAAAGGTATCCCGTTTTTAACAATTTTTTCTTCATTCTCATCTAAAACAAGCTTCGGATAATGATAAAAGGCTTTATCTACACACTTTAAAAGTGATTGCGGGTTTTCATTCTCCTCTATTTCTTCAATATCATACACTTTATCATTTTCAAAAGAAAAATTTCCTGTTGAAACTCTTTTTAAAGCTGTCATAACTGCCCCGTAGCCTAATTTTTTTCCAAAATCATCAATAAGACTTCTTATGTAAGTCCCCTTAGAACAATGAACATAAAATTTAACAGTATCATCATTTATCTGAAGTATTTTTATTTCATAAATATTTATTAAAACAGGTTTTCTCTCAACTACTTCGCCTTTTCTTGCTAACTCATAAAGCTTTTTGCCGTTTATCTTTTTTGCACTGTACATAGGTGGAATTTGTTCATATTCCCCCACAAAAGACATAAGTGTGTCCTCAATCTCACTTTTTGAAAAAGTCTTTTTTTCAAGATAAGAAAGCTCACCCGTTATATCAAGCGTATCTGACACAGCTCCAAGCTTTAATTCTGCGATATATGCTTTATTATCAGCAGTTATATAATCTGCCGCTTTTGTTGCTTTTCCGATAAGTATTACCATAAGCCCAGTAGCTAACGGGTCTAAAGTACCCGTATGACCAACCTTTTTGGTATTGAAAATTTTTCTCATTTTCATAACCACATCGTGGGAAGTCGGTCCCTGTGGCTTATTTACGAGCAAGTAACCATTCATTTATCTTTTCCTTTATCTCTTCAAATTTTAAATCTGTGCTAAATCCTGCAGCTCTCACATGACCTCCGCCACCGAATATTTTTGCAAGTGAAACTGCATCAATCGGAGAGTCTGTACGGATACTTCCCTTTATTAAACCTTTTTCTCTTTCTGTAAGGGTAACACCAAGCATTATTCCCTCAATATTTTTAAGCACATTTGAAAGTCCGTCTGTATCCTCATGATTTACATTATTTTCCAAGTAGTAGTCATTATCAATATAGCAAACAGCCGCTATATTTTCGAGTATAACTGCGTTATCAATAACATAAGAATAAAGCTTGTTATAGCTCATTGATTTTTTTAACATTGCTCTTGTAACAATATCTGTTCTGTCAAAATCATAATCATAAAGCTTTGATATTATCTCAAGCGTTCTTTTTCTTGTGTTTTCATATAAAAATCCGCCTGTATCGGTAAGGATTGCAAGATATATTGAAGCTGCCGAAGCACAATCAAGCTCTACACCTGTCTTTTCAAAAAGTTCATACATAACTTCACCTGTTGCAGGAGCTTTTTTATCAACAATGTTTATATCCGCATCCAACGGATTTGAAAAATGGTGGTCTATAACGCAAGACATTTTAGGTTCAGGAAATTTCACATCTGCCCTGCTTTTTTCAGCACAGTCAACATATATAACAAGCTCATATGAGTGGTCAGTTTCAGCTTTTACCTCAAAATATTTTTTCACACACTCAAATTTTGATGAAATTTCTTCCGAAACAAAAAGGTCAGCCTTTTTTCCCAATCTGTCAAGATATATTTTAAGTGCGGCACAGGACCCCAAAGCATCACCGTCGGGTGACACATGGGGTACTATTAATATATCCGACACTTCTTTTATAAGCTCAAAGAATTTTATCATTTCTTTTTTCATACTAATCACCGTTTTTTGCTTTTGTTATTTAAGATTGTTCATAATGTTGATAATTCTGTCGCCTTCTTCTAAGGAATTATCAATAACAAAATTAAACTGCGGTGTTATTCTAAGTGAAAGACGAACTGATATTTCTTTTCTTATATATCCTTTTGCACTCTCAAGGCCTTTTAAGACCTCTTTTTTTGAAAGCTCATCTCCAAGAACGCTTACATACACCTTACAAAACTTCAAATCCTTGGTAACGGTGGCTTTAAGCACGCTAACCATGCCGTTTTTTACTCTTGGGTCTTTTATCTCTCTTATAACTGCTGTCAGCTCTCTTTTTACTTCTTCATTAATTCTTTCTTCCCGAAATCCACCCATAACCGTTCTCCTTTTTAATTACTGTTTAACCTCTTCCATTATGAAGCTTTCAATAACATCGCCGTCTTTGATATCATTGAACTTATCAAATCCGCATCCACATTCAAAACCGCTTGCAACTTCCTTAGCATCGTCTTTAAAACGCTTGAGTGAAGAAAGAACACCCTCGTAAACAATTACACCGTCACGAACTATTCTTACCTGTGAATTACGCATAATTTTACCATCTAAAACATAAACACCTGCTATTGTGCCTACTCCGCTTACCTTAAAGGTATTTCTTACTTCACCGTGTCCTAAAACAACCTCCTGGAATTTAGGTGCAAGCATACCCTTCATAGCAGCTTCCATTTCTTCTATTGCATGGTAAATAACTCTGTAAAGTCTGATGTCAACATCATTTGCTTTCGCAGATTCTGATGTTTTTGCGTCAGGACGGACATTAAAGCCTACGATAATAGCATTTGATGCTGAAGCAAGCATGATATCTGTTTCAGTAACAGTACCTACGCCTGAATGGATAACTTTAACTCTTACTTCTTCATTTGTAAGCTTTTCAAGTGATTCTGTAACAGCCTCAACACTACCCTGAACATCAGCTTTTACGATAATATTAAGCTCTTTAACTTCACCCTCTGCAATCTGTGAGAACAAATTATCAAGAGTAATAGTTTTTCTCTTATTGAATATTTCTTCTTTTTCGTTGAATTTACGCTGTTCAACAACCTGTCTTGCTTTCTTTTCGTCTGCAACAACCTTGAATTTATCGCCTGCTGTCGGAACCTCGCTAAGACCAAGTATCTCAACAGGAGTTGATGGACCTGCTGTTTTAAGAACTTTGCCTTTATAGTCAGTCATTGCTCTTATTTTACCTTCACTTGTACCTGCAACAACGATATCACCTGCCTGAAGTGTACCGTTCTGAACAAGAACAGTTGCAACAGGACCTCTTGATTTATCAAGCTTAGCTTCGATAACAATACCGCTTGCAGCCTTATTAGGATTAGCTTTAAGGTCACGAAGCTCTGCCAAAAGAAGAACATTTTCCAAAAGTGTATCAATATTTGTTTTTTGTTTAGCAGATACAGGAACACAAATTACATCTCCGCCCCATTCTTCAGGAACTAAACCGTGTTCTGTAAGTTCTTGCTTAATTCTATCAGGATTTGCTGTTTCCTTATCCATTTTGTTTATAGCGACAACTATTGAAACATCAGCAGCTTTTGCATGGTTTATAGCCTCGATTGTCTGTGGCATAATACCGTCATCGGCAGCAACAACCAAAATTGCGACATCGGTAGCCTGTGCACCTCTTGCACGCATAGCAGTAAATGCTTCATGTCCAGGTGTATCTAAGAAAGTGATGTCCTGGTCGCCAACCTTAACCTTATATGCACCGATATGCTGTGTAATTCCGCCTGCTTCTGTTGATGTTACATCTGAATCACGGATTGCATCCAGAAGTGATGTTTTACCATGGTCAACATGCCCCATAACAACTACAACAGGTGGTCTTGAAACGAGGTCTTCTGCTCTGTCCTCTTCCTCGTGGAATAATTCTTCCTCTAAAGTAACAGTAACAATTTTCTCAACCTTAGCACCAAATTCCTCTGCAACAAGATACGCTGTATCGTAATCAATAGTCTGTGATACAGATGCCATAACGCCGTAGCTCATAAGCTTTTTAATTACCTCTGAGCCTGTTTTCTTAAGTCTTTCAGCAAGCTCTCCTACTGAAATTTCATCAGGAATTTTAACTTTAAGAATTTCAGGTTTGATAACCATTTTCTTTTTCTTATCTTTTTCCTGCTGTTTAGAAAATTTCTGGCTTCCTCTGTCAAACTTCTGACTTTTCGGACCTTTTTTGATTTTCTGCTTACTGTTTTCAGTTCCGTATATATCAGTACCACGCATAATTTCTTCAATCTTTGTATCATCAAGATGTGTTTCATTAATTGTATTCTGACGGGTATCAACATAGCGGACTTTTTTGCCAATAGGCTCGCTTATAACAGCTTCAAGCTCTTTCTGCTCGATTTCAGCCTTTTTATTTTCGTAAGTTTTCTCTTTTTCAGGTTTTTTAGCAGCCTTGTCAGCCTTTTTAGGTGCCTTTTCTTCTGATTTTTTCTCTTCAACTTTAGCTTCTGCCTTTTTTTCTACTGCATACATAGAAAAATCTTCTACTGCATTTTTAATAAGAATAACATCAAG
Organism: Clostridia bacterium; assembly: GCA_045661305.1. GTDB lineage: Bacteria > Bacillota > Clostridia > UMGS1840 > UMGS1840 > UMGS1840. The sequence continues at coordinate 23,495 of JAZRFJ010000039.1, forward strand.
AATTTTATTGTAATCGTCTTCTTCAACAGAGCTGCTTGTTCCTTTAAGTTCAATACCAACTTCTTTTGCATATTCAACGATAACCTTTGACTGCAAGTCAAAGTCTTTTGCGATATCACTGATTTTCTTTTTAAATACCTTTGCCATATAAATTATTCACCTCTATAAATTCCTTTTTTAAAATTGCTGTCATTTACCGATATAACAGCTGTCGGACGCGTGCCGATAATTTTACCTAATTCCTCTTTTGTGATATCCGAAAGTAAAATATCCACATTATCACTTGAAAAAATAATCTCTTTTTTTGTTTTTTCGGATATATCCGAGGACATAATTATAAGTTCTGATTTTTTTGTTTTCAAATCCTTTATGCATCCCTCTGTACCGTACGAAAGAGCACCTGCCCTTCTGGCAAGACCGATAAGCCTCTTTTTATTTATATCTTCTTTAATATTTATTGTGCTTTCCATTTTACAAGCTCACCTCTCAGCCTTTCATGCTCCTTTTGGGAAACATTTTTCCTAAATGCCCTTGAAAGAACACCTTTTTTTATAAGTATATCAAAACATTTTTCGCTATTGCATATATATGCACCTTTTCCGAAAAGCTTCTTTTTTTCGTTAGGCTTCACCTCGTTATCGCTATCAAGAACAAGTCTTATAAGCTCACTTTGAGCCTTTCTTTCGTTACAGCATATACATTTTCTTATGGGTATATGTTTCTTTTCCAAAATAAAATTTCCTTTCAAAAGCTTTTTAAAAAATTATTCTGCAGGCTTTATGTCTATCTTATAGCCTGTTAATTTAGCTGCAAGTCTTGCATTTTGGCCTTCTTTACCGATTGCAAGTGAAAGCTGATCCTTTTCAACTGTTACATAGCATATTTTTTCATCAGGATTTACATTACAGGTAACAACAGTTGCAGGAGAAAGTGCTTCTCTTATAAATGTAGCAGTATCATCGCTATAATTTATAATATCTATTTTTTCGCCTCTTAATTCTCTTAAAATATTTTCAACTCTCATTCCTTTAGGTCCTATACATGAACCTACTGCTTCAACATTCTTGTCATTTGAGAATACTGCGATTTTTGTTCTTGCACCCGCTTCTCTTGCGATAGATTTTATTTCTATTGTTCCATCAGCAATTTCTGGCACTTCCTGTTCAAAAAGACATCTTACAAGATTTGGGTGTGACCTTGAAATAACAACCTGAGGTGCTTTACCTATCATTTTAACCTGAACAACATAAATTTTAATTTTTTCTCCATGTGCATATTCTTCACCCACAATCTGTTCATTAGGTGTAAGAACTGCCTCTGTTCTTCCGATTGATACCATGATATTGCCTTTTTCTATTCTCTCAACAATACCTGTAACGAGAGTACCTGTTTTTTCGGTGAACTCAGAAACCATATTTCCTCTTTCTACCTCTCTTATTTTCTGAACTACAATACCTCTCGCATTCTGAGCTGCAATTCTTCCGAATGTTTTTGGAGTAACATCAACAAGAACAGTTTCGCCTATTTCAATCTTCTTTGAAATTTTAAGTGCGTCCTTATATTCAATTTCACTTTCAGGATTTGTTACTTCCTCACAAACTGTTTTTCTTAAATATACTTTTGCATCTCCTGTTTTCTCAGAAACCTTTGCCACAACTTCGCTTACAGGATTATAATCCTTTTTATAAGCTGTAACAAGTGCGTTTTCCATAGCTTCAATAAGTATTTCCTTTTTTATACCTTTTTCTTTTTCCAAAAGGTCAAGTGCTGTCAAAAATTCTTTGTTCATAATTTTTCTTTTTTCCTCCGATATATATATTATAAATTTTAAACTAAATTAATTATTTTTTAAAAATTCATTTATGTCAAAATGAATTTTTGCCATGCTGATTTTGTTTCTCTCAAATGTTACTTCTTCTTCATTTATTATTATAACAACATTTTTACTATCAGCAGATTTTAAAATTCCCGTAAAGTTTTTCTCACCATCAATTGCTGCATAAAGGGTTATATCAATTTCTTTTTCGTATGCCATTTCAAAATGCTTATCTGTTTTTAGCTTCCTTTCAACTCCGGGTGATGACACCTCTAAATTATACGCACCTTTGATTAAGTCAATTTTGTCAAGCTCTTCGGAAATAAGCCTTGAGATTTTTTCACATTCGTCAATTCCTATTCCGTCTTTTGTGTCAATATAAATACGAAGTATCTGATTTTTCCCTTCCTTAACCATTTCAACATCGTATAAATATGCTCCGTTTTCTTCGCATATCTTTTCAGAAATCAAGCTTATTTTTTCAATTATTCCCGATGCCATAAATATCCCCCTTTACAAAAACAAAAGAGTGGGAAACCCACTCTTTCGACCTTACTGTATGATGTTTTTTCATATTATAACACCTTTTTATAGAAAAATCAAGTCTTTTTTGAAAATTTTTTTCATTATTATAAAAATAACGAACATTCAGAAGAAAATAGGAAAAAACACTTGACATTTTGGAAGTTTTATGCTAAAATGTTTTACGCAACCGCACTGTAAAGGTTTCTAAGTGGTAAAAACCCACCTGTTTCAGGCGTGTCCTACAACACTCCATAGGGCATTAATAACACATGAGAGTGAAATAAAAATGGGAGGTGCAGTATAATGTACGCAGTATTGAAAACCGGAGGAAAACAGTATAAGGTAGCAGAAGGCGATGTAATCTATGTTGAAAAATTAGGTTTAGAGCCAGAAGAAGCTTATACTTTCAACGAAATTCTTGCAATCGGAACAGATGACGGAATTAAAGTTGGTGCTCCTTATGTTGAAGGTGCAACTGTAACAGCTAAAGCCGTTAAAGAAGGCAGAAGCAAAAAGGTTATCGTTTACAAGTACAAGCCGAAAAAAGGTTACCACAAAAAGCAGGGTCACAGACAGGCTTATACTAAAGTTGTTATCGAAAAGATAAACGGTTAATTGAAAAATGGTTAATATTGAAATTAAGAGAAACTATATCGGTAATATTTATCGATTCAAGGTCGAGGGACATACCGATTCAACAGATGATGACAAGATGGATGCCATTTGTGCAATCGTATCGGTTGCATCACAGTCAGTTATCTTAGGAATTACTTCTATTTTGGATGTAAAAATCAATTTTACAATCCGAGACGGTTTTTTAGAATGTGAAATTCCGGAAATAGATGATTCTGAAATCCTGGGAAAAGTAAATGTTTTGACAGAAACAATGGTTCTTACTTTAAAGCAGGCAGTTGAACAGTATCCGTCCTATATGAAGCTTTCTGAAATGGAGGAATAAGCTATGATGTTTAAAATTAATTTCCAGTTGTTTGCTCACAAAAAAGGTGTGGGTAGCACAAAAAACGGAAGAGACAGTGAGTCTAAAAGACTTGGTGTTAAAAGAGCAGATGGGCAGTCTGTTGTTGCAGGAAACATTCTTGTAAGACAGAGAGGAACAAAAATTTATCCGGGAACAAATGTTGGTAAAGGTTCTGATGATACATTATTTGCACTTGTTGACGGTAAAGTTAAGTTCGAAACAAAAAGAAATAAAAAATCTGTTCACATTATTGCAGGTTAATAATATTTTTTATGAAGAGGTGCAAAGATTTATTGCACTTCTTTTTTTCTTTTTTTAGTAAAATAAATTTTACATAAATTTTTTGAAAGGTTCTAAAAGGGTACATAAAAATGAATAATGAAGAATTAAAAGTTCACGCTCAAAATATCCGCGAGCTTATAATACGCGGAACATATTTTGCAAAATCAGGTCATCCGGGAGGCTCTCTTTCTATTGCTGATATACTTTCTGTGCTTTATTTCGATGAAATGAATGTAGACCCAAAAAATCCAAGTGATGAAAACAGAGACAGATTTGTTTTATCAAAAGGGCACTGTGCACCTGGACTTTACGCTACTCTTAGTGAAAAAGGATTTTTTGATAAAAAAGAAATTGATTCATTAAGACACCTCGGTTCTATGCTTCAGGGACATCCTGATATGAAAAAAATACCGGGCGTTGATATGTCATCAGGCTCACTCGGTCAGGGACTTTCTGCTGCAAACGGTATGGCACTTTTTGCAAAAGTGAACAATAAAGATTTCAGAGTTTACACAATTTTAGGTGACGGAGAAATTCAGGAAGGACAAATCTGGGAAGCTGCAATGACAAGCTCACACTACAAGCTTGATAATCTTTGCGTTATTGTTGATAACAATAATCTCCAGATTGACGGAACTGTCAAAGATGTTATGTCCCCCTACCCTATTGACGAAAAATTCAAAGCATTTGGTTTTAATGTTATAAATATCGACGGACACAATTTTGATGAAATCAAATCAGCTCTTAAAGCCGCAAAAGAAATAAAAGGAATGCCTACTGCAATTATTGCAAAAACAATTAAAGGTAAGGGTGTTTCCTTTATGGAAAACAAAGTTAACTGGCACGGAAGTGCTCCAAATGAAGAACAGGCAAATGCAGCTATCAAAGAATTAACAGGAGGTACACTCTAATGGAAATGTTATCTACAAGAGCCGCTTACGGCAAAGCCTTGGCAGAACTTGGCGAAAAGTATGATTTTTATGTTTTTGATGCAGACTTAGCTGAAGCAACAAAAACAGGAAGCTTTAAAAAAGCTTTTCCGGAAAGATTCTTTGATATGGGTATTGCAGAGGGTGATATGATGTCAACAGCAGCAGGTATGTCATCCTGTGGAAAGCCTGTTTTTGCAAGCACATTCGCAGTTTTTGCTGCAGGAAGAGCATTTGAACAGGTAAGAAATGCAATTTGCTATAACAATCTTAATGTAAAAATAGGTGCTACACATGGTGGTATTCTTATCGGTGAAGACGGTGGTTCACACCAGGCAATCGAAGATGTATCTCTTATGAGAACATTACCTAATATGAAGGTTATTGTTCCTTCTGATGCAGTTGAGGCAAAGTACGCTGTTGAAGCTGCACTTAAAATAAACGGTCCTGTTTATTTAAGATTCGGAAGATACGATGTTCCTGTATTTAACACAAATGCTGATTATAAATTTGAATTTGGAAAAGCTAATGTTTTAAAAGAAGGAAAAGATGTAACTGTAATTGCTATGGGCGATATGGTTTATGAATCTTTAAAAGCAGCCGAAGAACTTGAAAAAGAAGGAATTTCTGTTGGTGTTATCAATATGCACACAATAAAGCCTATTGATAAAGAAGCAATCGCAAAAGCTCTAAAAAATTCAAAACATATTATAACAGCCGAAGACCATAATGTATATGGCGGTCTTTACAGTGCAGTTTGTGAAGTTGTTGCAGAAATCGGCGGAAAAGTTTCAGGAAGAATTGCAGTTGAAGACAGATTCGGTCAGAGCGGTAACAGACCTGATTTGCAGAAAGAATACGGACTCTGTGCTGAAAATGTAGTTAAAACTATTAAAGGAATACTTTAATGAATAATTCTACAACTTCTAAAATAGTTGTGAAAATAAGTTAAAAAAATTTAAGGCGGTGGAAAATCCACCGCCTCATTTTTTTAGAATTATTTCTTATTTTTCTGGAACAATTTTACAAATTCTACAATCGGTATTGTAGAAATAGCAAGTAAAAGTGCAACTGTATATTCAATCAAGCTGATTGGCTCAAAATTAAAGAGTGTTCTTAATTGAGGAACATAAATAAGTGCAGTGGTTAGAGCAAGTGATGAAATCATAGTTCCCCAAAGTAGCATATTGTTTGTTTTAAGCTTGAAAATTGAGCCGTGAGAACGCATATTGAATGAATGGAATATTTCAGCCATAGACATTGCAAGAAATGCCATCGTCATACCGTCAGGGCTCTGTGTAATCTCCCATACACCTGATTCAAGATAGTGCCCTATAAAGTAAGCTGCAAGTGTAATTACAGATACCATAAGACCCTGATATGCTACATTAAAGCCCAGACCATTTGCAAATATTCCCTCATCACTCTTTCTCGGTTTTCTGTTCATAATATCAGGTTCAGCTTTTTCTGCACCAAGTGCAAGAGCAGGAAGAGAGTCAGTTACAAGGTTTATAAACAAGATGTGAGCAGGCTTTAAGATTGTAAAACCTAAAAGAGTTGCAATAAATATGCTGATAACCTCACTTAAATTAGATGAGAGCAAGAACTGAATACATTTACATATATTATCAAATATTCTTCTTCCCTCTGCAACAGCACTTACGATAGTTGCAAAATTATCGTCAACAAGAATCATATCAGCAACATTTTTAGTAACATCTGTTCCAGTAATTCCCATGCCGATACCGATATCAGCATTTTTTATTGATGGTGCGTCATTTACACCGTCACCTGTCATAGCTGTAACGCAACCAAGCTTTCTCCACGCATTAACAATACGCACCTTGTGTTCAGGCTGAACACGGGCATATACAGAGTATTTTGTAACGATTTCATTGAATTCTTCATCAGAGTATTTATCAATTTCTGCACCTGTTATAGCTTCTGATGCATCTGAAATAATTCCAAGTGTTTTTGCAATAGCAACAGCTGTATCCTTATGGTCACCTGTTATCATAATAGGTCTTATACCTGCTTTTTCACATTCTCTTACTGCCGCAGAAACCTCAGGTCTTACAGGGTCAATCATTCCCACTAACCCCATAAATATCATATTATTTTCAAGTGCAGCCGATGTAAATTCTGTCGGCATAGACTCATGTTTTTTATAAGCACAGGCAAGAACTCTTAATGCTTGTGATGCAAATTCTGTATTTTTTTTAAGAACATCTTCACGAAGCTTATCTGTTAATTCTATAACTTCCTCATTTTTTAAGATATGTGTGCATCTTGAAAGAAGTTCGTCAGGTGCACCCTTGGTATACTGAATTAATTCGCCGTCTTTATTATGAATTGTAGACATCATTTTTCTGCCTGAATCAAACGGAACTTCACCAACTCGGGGAGAAGTTGATGATAACGCATCATTCTTAAGACCAAGCTTTGTTGCATAATTTACAAGGGCACATTCGGTAGGCTCACCAACTGCTTCTCCATTTTCATCAGGCTCTGCATCTGAACACAGCGACATACCCGTCGCCAAAAATTCTTCGTTGTCACTCCAAAAACCAACTACTGTCATCTTGTTCTGTGTAAGAGTTCCTGTTTTATCCGAGCATATAATCTGTGTACAGCCAAGAGTTTCAACAGCAGTTAAGCGTCTTATAATCGCCTTTTGGTTTGACATCTTTGTAACACCCATTGAAAGAACGATTGTTACTACCGCAGCAAGTCCCTCAGGAATAGCGGCAACAGCTAAGCTTACTGCGAGCATAAATGTGTCAAGTGTTGTATGAATATCAAATTTACCATTTCTTATAAGAGTAAATGCGAACATAAAAACGCATATACCCAAAACAAATTTTGTTAAAAGTTTACTTAATTGGGAAAGTCTTTTCTGCAGAGGTGTTTCGCCCTCTTCTGCCTGTGTAATTGCTGTTGCAATTTTTCCCATTTCGGTATCCATACCTGTTGCAGTAACTACCATTGTTCCTCTTCCGTAAACAGCAACACTGCCCATATAGCACATATTCTTTCTGTCACCAAGTGGAACATCACCATTATCTGAAGCTACAAGTATATTTTCAAATTTTTCTGACGGAACTGACTCTCCTGTTAAAGCTGCTTCTTCAATTTTAAGACTTGCAGACTCCAAAATACGACCGTCAGCAGGAATAGCATCGCCCGCTTCAAGTAAGACAATATCACCTGTAACAAGGTCCTCGCTTTTTATAACCATATGCTTGCCATCACGAATAACCTTTGATGTAGCGGCCGCCATTTCCTTTAGTGCATCAATAGCTTTTTCAGCTTTACTTTCCTGAACAACACCCAAAACTGTGTTTAACACTACAACTGCAAGAATAATAAATACATCTGTGGGAGACTCATTCTCAATTAATGCAGTAATAAATGACACAACTGCCGCACCGATAAGCACAAGCACCATCGGGTCTGCAATCTGGTCAATAAGCCTTCCAAATAAACTTTTTTTCTTTCCCTCGATAAGCTTATTTTTGCCGTTTTTTTCCAAACGCATCTTTGCTTCTTCTTCCGAAAGACCGTTTTCCCCTGATGAAAGTGCTTCAAGGACACTCTCTTTTTCTTCAAGATAATGTTTCATTTTTCAAATTCCCCCTATTATAAATATAACCATATTTTTGAAAAGCTATATAAAAAAAGACTATACGGCTTTTCATATCAGCCTGTATAGTCTCGTTATTTAATCCAAGCCAAGCGTAAAAACGCTGTGTTAATGTTGACTTGCCACACTTTTTAAAGTGCTAACTACTCCCTATAAAATTTGACTACTATATTATATCATCAAACCCAAAATTTGTCAACTTTATTTTTTAAAAATGAAGAAAAAGTCTTAAAAAAGTTCAAAAAAAACTCAATTTAATTGACATTGATTTTCTTTTGTGATACAATTTATAATATGTAATAATGTATATTTAGGAAAGGTGAAATAAATTATGAAGCTTGGTATAGTAGGATTACCGAATGTAGGAAAATCGACACTTTTTAACGCAATAACAAAAGCAGGAGCAGAAGCACAAAACTATCCTTTCTGCACAATTGAGCCTAATGTCGGCGTTGTAAGCGTGCCTGATGAAAGATTAGATGTTTTAACTAAAATGTATAACTCCAAAAAAACTATTCCTGCAATTATAGAATTTGTTGATATTGCAGGTTTAGTTAAAGGTGCAAGCAAAGGCGAGGGACTGGGAAACAAATTTCTTTCTCATATAAGAGAGGTTGACGCAATCGTTCATGTTGTAAGATGCTTTGAAAACTCAAATATCGTTCATGTTGAGGGAAGTGTTGACCCAAAAAGAGATGTTGAAATAATAAATATGGAGCTTATTTTTGCTGACCTTGAAACTTTGGAAAAGAAAATTGACAGGGCTAAAAAGCTTTTAAAAGGCGATAAGAAATATCAGGCAGAAATTGATGTTTTAGAAAAATTAAAAGCAGGCTTGGAAGAGGGACTTACTGCAAGAGCAGTTGAGCTTACAGATGATGAAAAAGAAGAAATAAAAGGCATTGAGCTTCTTACAATAAAGCCTGTAATCTATGCGGCAAATTTATCCGAAGATGAAGTTGCAAACGGTAATGAAAATGAATATGTAAAAATGCTTATAGAAATGGCAAAGGTAGAAAATTCACTTGTTATTCCCGTTTCTGCACAGATTGAATCCGAAATTTCAGAGCTTCCTGAAGATGAAAAGCTTATGTTTTTAGAGGAAATCGGTTTATCAGAATCAGGTCTTGACAGACTTATAAAAGCAAGCTATGACCTTCTTGGCCTTATATCCTACTTAACTGCAGGCGAGCCTGAAACAAGAGCGTGGACAATAACAAAAGGAACAAAAGCGCCTGGTGCTGCGGGAAAAATCCATTCCGACTTTGAAAGAGGCTTTATAAGAGCTGAGGTTATCCACTATGACGACCTTATTGCGTGCGGCAATATGGTTGCCGCAAAAGAAAAAGGCTTGGTAAGAAGTGAAGGCAAGGACTATGTCGTAAAAGACGGAGATATTATACTCTTTAGATTTAATGTATAGCCTGACAGACTGACAGGAAAGGAAACAGAAAAAATGCTTTATTATGAAATAAAAATTGAATGTGAAGCCGGTTTTACGGAAAATGCAGAAAACTTTCTTGTTATAAATGATATAACAGACTATTTTGTTTCTGACCCTATGATGGAAGAAGAAATTTTATCCGAAATGAACTGGCTTATAAAAGACGAAAAATCAACGGGAAGTGCATTTATTACAATATGCTTATCTACCTTTGAAGAGGCAAATGAGCTTGCAAAGCTTCTTTTGGAAAATAACTTTAAAGCAACAATGCGTGAGGCTTGCGATGATGAGTGGAAAGACAACTGGAAGCAGTTTGCCCATGTTGTTTCTATTGACGATGAGCTTGTTATTCAGCCTGCATGGGTGGAATATGATAAAAAAGATAATGAGAAAATCATCACTCTTGACAGCGGTGCGGCATTTGGGACAGGCACTCACGAAACCACTTCTCAATGTGCAAAAATGCTTAAAAAACACTTAAAAGAAAATCAAACACTTCTCGATATAGGAACAGGCAGCGGAATACTTGCAATAATAGGTGCAGTAAGCGGTGCAAAAAGCATTGTTGCAACAGACATTGATGCAGTTGCTGTTGAAACTGCAAAAATTAATATTTCTAAAAACAACTGCTCAGAAATTTGTGATGTAAGATGCGGAAATCTTCTTGAGTGTGTAGGCGAAGACGAAAAATTCGATATTGTTACTGCAAATATTATTGTTGATGTTCTTCTTTATCTTTTTTCCGATGTTAAAAAGGTTATGAAGCCTGACGGTCTTCTTATTATGTCGGGAATTTTGGAAGAAAGATTAGATGAAATAAGAGAAAAAGCGAAAGAACACGGTTTTTATGAAGTTGAAAAAACATCATTAAATGACTGGTGTTGTATAGCTTTTAAGCTTTAAAGGTGCATTATTATGATAGAAAACGAACATATAAATTTTGAATTTATAACAAGGTATATAAGAGGTCTTGTGAAAGATGATATAAAAGAGCTTTACAACTTTGCACATAACAAAGAAATACCTGTTGCAAAGCCTGAAACAACAAAGCTTCTTCATATACTTTCTTTAATCAAAAAACCAAAAAAAATTTTAGAGCTTGGAACAGGGATAGGTTGCAGTGCAATCATTCTTTCAAAAGCAAGCGAAAATTCCTCTATTATCACTGTTGAAAAAAATCCCGATAACTATAACGAGGCACTCTCACTTATTGAGCTTAACAAGTTATCCGATAGAATTAAAGTAATAAACGATGACGGAATTAATGTTTTAAAGGATTTGGCAGATAAAAGTGAAAAATTTGATTTTATTTTTCTTGACAGTGCAAAGGCACAGTATATAGATTATTACCCCTATTTGACCGATATGCTAAATGAGGGCGGACTTTTAGTTACTGACAATGTGCTTTACGGTGGTATGGTTGCGACAGATGAGCTTGTGGAGCATAGAAAAAAAACGATAGTAAAAAGACTTAGGATGTATATTGATGCACTAAATAACGATAAAACACTCCAAACTGTTGTTGTGCCAATAGGCGACGGTGTAGCAATAAGTATAAAGAAAGGAAACGAAAATGCATAAATATGAACTTCTTTCCCCTGCGGGAGATTTAGAAAAACTTGAAACCTGTGGAATATACGGTGCAGATGCGGCATATGTCGGCCTTTCAGGTTTATCACTTCGTGCGCCTCAACAGGATTTTTGCGGTGATTATCTTAAAAAAGCCATTGAAATAAAAAACAAATACAATATGAAATTGTACGGTGCGTGCAATCTCTTTATGCGTGATACTGACCTAAAGCTTTTGGAAAGAAGCATAAAAGAGGCATATGAATATGGTGTTGATGCTGTTATAGTTTCCGATATCGGTGCTATTTCCTGTATCAAAAAATGGTGTCCCGATATGGAAATTCATGTAAGCACTCAGGCAAATACACTTAATTCCGAAAGCTGTAATGTGTACTACAATATGGGTGCGAAAAGAGTTGTTCTTGCCCGTGAGCTTTCACTTGATGAGATTGCAGATATAAGAGCAAAAATAAATAAAGATATGGAAATCGAAGCTTTCTGTCACGGTGCTATGTGTATTTCATATTCGGGAAGATGTCTTCTTTCCTCCTATATGACAGGCAGAGATTCAAACAGAGGTGAATGTGCACAGCCTTGCAGATGGAAGTATAAGCTTTATGAAGAAAAGCGTCCGAATTATCCTTTCGAAATCGGTGGCGATTGCAACGGCACATACATTATGAATGCAAAAGATATGTGTATGATTGAGCATCTTGACAAGCTTGCAAAGGCAGGCGTAAATTCCTTTAAAATCGAGGGAAGAATGAAAACTGCTTACTATGTTGCAGTTGCTACAAATTCTTACCGTAAGGCTATGGATGTTTTGGAAAAGGATATTGATAATTATAAAGCACCCCAAAATTCTTTAGATGAGCTTGATAAAGCGAGCCACAGAGAATTTTATACAGGCTTTTATTTTGGAAATCCTTACGAAAACGGTCAGCTTGTTCATACCTCGGATTATGTGAGAAACTATATTTTAATCGGTGTTGTAAGAGGTTATGACGAAGAAAACGGTCGTCTTATCATTGAACAGAGAAACAAGTTTTTCTCCGATGAGGAAATTGACATTCTTACAACTGACGGTGAGTCTGTTATTATGACAGCTAATGATTTAAGAAATGAAAAAGGTGAAAAAATAGAGTCTGCACCACACGCACAAGAAACAGTTACAATAAAGTGCGATAAGAAAATTCCTGTTGGCTCAATGCTTAGAAAAAAGAGAAATCCGCTTACGGATAAGTCACCAGTTTAAAATTGTTATAGAGATTATAAAAAGCTGAACGGAAATTAACCGTTCAGCTTTTTTGTAAGAAATTATGTTTAAATCACTTCTCTTTTCTCTTATTATATTTATAAATTGAATACGGAGTAGTTAACAATCTGAATAAAAAATGTAGGGTTCTGTTAATAATTTTAAAAGGTAATGTAAAATAGTATAATTTATAGCGATGATAAAATGTTTCTTCGGTGACAACAACCCTTTTCCATTCAGCATAGCCCTCACACAATTCTAAATTTTTTGAAAGAATATATTTTTTCTGTTTCTTATGATTTCCCTGATTTTTTTGGTTAGCATCTTCATTCATTTCATTCCAACATTCCAAACAAAACTCAGCCATGAATTTCACCTCCTATTAATATATTTCTATATAAGTATATACTTTATTAAAGGAATTGTCAAGAGGATATATATTCATTAAAATATACTTAAGAGGTGAGCTTATGATAAAAATTACGCTCGATACTGCACTAAAGCGTCATAATATTTCAAGATATGAATTATCAAAACGCACAGGCATACGATATCATATAATTGATAATTATTATAAAAACAAAATTGTCAGATACGATAGTTTTATTTTAAATAAAATTTGTATCGCTTTAGATTGCCAAATTAGTGATATAATAAAATATGAGAAAGACAAAGACGCACAAAAGGCATAAACGAGTTTTGTTTTCGTTTATGCCTTTTTTTAAATCTTATCTACAACCGCAGTTTCCGCTGTTGTTTCTGCAATTACCGTTTGCTATCGGATTACAGTTTCCTGTTGACATACTGCTGTCCGCACTGCTTACTGCAGGTGGGAAAAATTCGTCAAGCGGGAAATTGATGTTATCGAATAAATCGCATGGATTTTCCTCTGTTGCACCTACACATTCCTTGTCAGGAATACAGAAATCGTATGCAGGGATAAGAAGCTGAACATTACGCTCTAACTTCACGATTGAGAAAAGTCCCAAGGTTACAAATACATTTCTGTCTCTTTCTTCTCCGATTAATGTGTCATCAAAGCAACAACAAATTTCTGTTGGTATGCTTGAACAATCCATTTCACAACAGCAGTTGCATTTTGCTCTTTCTAACACCTTTGCACTAAGTGCAATAGGCTCAACAACCTCAACAATGGCTTTAGGGAGATTATTTTTAACAGAGTTCAAAACATCCTGCTCGTTTGGTCTGTAATTTGAAGAGAAAATTTTTGCTTTTCCTTCCGAGCCGAAAAGAATAACCTTTTTGTCAAAGACAGCAAGGCCCTCTGCTGTACAGGGTCTTCCCACACCTGTAAAGACATCGAGTGTTATTCTGAAGAAAAATCTAAGATCTACAGAATAGTAACCTCTGTTGAACTGAACCGGTTCAACATCGGAGTAAATCCATATGATTTCTGCTTTTTTTGCCTTTACGCTTATTGCTCTGTCTACAAGACATTGTCCTGCCTCTGTCAGATATACTCTTAAGTTTTCGATACATTCTTTGTC
>JAZRFJ010000040.1:0-1609 GCA_045661305.1 Clostridia bacterium
CGGGAAGCCTTTTAACATCAATATTCTTAAGCTGATTGCGGTATTTTCTTATTACAAAATCTCTTTTATTCCCTAAAAGCTCTGAAATCTCGTTTTGCGGAAGTTTTGCATTATCACAAAGATAAACAAGATATATTCCCAGAATATGGTCCGAAATCATAGAAAAAAGCTTTGGGGCAGGGTTTTGTGATGGTTTTAATCTCAATTTATTTAAAACATCATATGCCCGATTAAACTGCTTTGTAACTATAAATTCAGATAAATTAAATATAACAGTTTCAAAGGACTGCACCATAAACATTTTAAGAGCCTCTTCGCTTACTTCCTCACTGTCTTTAAGATAACCGCTTACAGCATCAATTACATTTATAACCGAATAAAGCTTATTTTCACATTCAACTGCAAACTTCTGTGCAAGCTGTGGCGAAATTATTTTGTTTCTCTTTTTAAATTCCCTTATAATAAATGAAACAACACTCTTTTCATCGGGATACACACATTTAACACTGCAGGCATCTTTTTCCAAAGCTTTTACAAGCTTTAGCTTTCCGTCAGTTTGAGTTTCCCTTATAATAAGTATGCAAAAATCGGGGATATCTTTAATGATTTCAAGCATTTTATCACGAAAATCAGAATTTGCCTTTGAAATATCCACTTCATTAAGGTAAACTACCTTATATTCGCTCATAAGAGGCGGCTGCTGTATCGCATCAATAATTCCCGATATATCTGTCGCATCATTGAAGGTAAAAAGATTAAATGCTTCCATTCCATCAGGAACTGAAGATTTTATAATTCTTTGTATATAAAAATCCTTTAAATAGTTTTCATCACCAAAAAAGAAATAGATTTTTGAAAAATCTTTTTCCGAAATTTTTTTGTTCAGTTCTGATATTTCCATAATATCTATTCCTTTCTTTGTTTCAAAGTCTAAAGTGGCTGTTTAAAAATCAAATCGATTTTTAAACAGCCTCTTTTTAGGGGATAGGAAAAAAAGCTTCAGAATGAAAAAACTGAGCCAAAGCAAAGCTTTGGGAGACCCGAACGCGTACAAAAGTACGCGGAGAGGCGAAGTTTTTTCATAGTCAAAAAAGAAAAATTTTTAAAAAACTTGGTTTTTTTACATTTATCCACTTTCACTAAAGTGAAATATTGTCCAAAACCCTTGTAAATTCAAGATTATACCTCTTTTTTGATGGTCTGGACTTTTTTAACATCCCCTTTATTATTTCACAACTATGTTGACAAGCTTTTTAGGTACAACAATTACTTTAACAACTGTTTTACCAGAAACTGCATCTTTAACATTTTGATTATCAAGTGCAATTTTCTCTAAATCTTCTTTTGAAGCATCTGCAGCCACAACAGCCTTATCTTTAATTTTTCCGTTTACCTGAAGAACGATTTCAATTTCGTTATCAACGGTTTTAGCCACGTCATATTCCGGCCATTTTGTCTGGTTAAGCTGTCCCTCAAAGCCCATGATTTCCCACATTTCTTCTGTTAAGTGCGGTGCAAAAGGATTAAGAAGTGTAATATATATTTTAAGCTCGTCTTTTGAAATTGACTTTTTCTCATAAATTTCATTAAGAAGTGCCATAAGTGAAGC
>JAZRFJ010000041.1:0-2982 GCA_045661305.1 Clostridia bacterium
TTTTCATATATTAATGGCTTTTATAATTCTTTAAGACCTCACTCCCATAATAACGGGCTTTCTCCCAACCAAAAGGAGGCGATGTTTATGTCTGTTTAATTTTTTCTCTTTTTTCTGTCTACTTTATTGACATTTGTCCAACATTCAAAATAAATTCTTTCATTTCTTTTGCTCCATATTTTTCTTTTTTTGAATTTTGAGGTCAAAAAAACGCCACAGATTTTTTCTGCGACGCTCTTTTTGTTTTTATTAGAAAATGGGGACAAAACTCCTATGGTGTATGCCATTTTATTTGAAAGGCGTGTATCATAACATCATATACTAAAATTTGGTTTTTAATATTTTTCATTGTTATTCTCACACGCCTTTCTTAATAAATCTTTATTTTCTTTTTGACAACACTTCTTTTTCGTATATATCTACTTCAGAGAACATCATATATTAATATATACTTCCTTTTTATCATTTTCATAAGGAATAAATACTTTTTCATTTTTTGTTATTGTTATATTATATTTAACGCCTCTGAATTCTCTTGTAACTTTAGCAGGAATCATTTCTTCGGACAAGCATGGGTCAATTTCCAAACCGTCCCATCTTGCTCTTATTCCAAACATATACTGTGTTACAGCTACATACATCCATGCTGCTGTTCCTGTAAGCCATGAAACATTAGCTAAACCGAATTTATCACTTTCAGGTCCGAATATATTTGACGCATAAACATAAGGCTCTGCTTTATATCTCCACTCACCTGCTTTTTCCTGCGCTATCATTGGCAACAACTGATGATAATACTTATAAGCGTTTTCAGGGCGTTTTAACATACATTCTGCAATAATTGCCCATGTGTTGGCATGACAGAAAACAGAACCATTTTCTCCGCATCCTTTATTATACATTGTGAGGTTGCCGTCTTTTGTTGGATAATCTGTTGTCATTGACGGATGGATTTTTTTGATGCCCAAATCAGTATCAAGATATTTCTTAACATTATCCATAGCGGTTTTTGAATTTTCACCCATCCCGCTTATAACTGACCAGCTCTGTGTGTTAAGCCATATTTTTGCCTGTGGCTCTTTTTCTGAACCTATGAATGCGCCTTCATCTGTTATACAACGTCTGTACCATCCACCGTCCCAGGCTTTTTCATTTATAAGCTTTTTCTGTTCATTATATATTTCAAGATATTTATTTCCATCTTCACCTTTTAAGTCTGCAATTTCAGCTATCATTCTTAATACGGTGCCAAACTGCATACTTGTCCAGATGCTTTCGCCTTTACCTTTACGGCATACTTTATAAAGCATATCGTTCCAGTCTGATGAAAGCATAAGCGGGAATCCGTTTTCACCTCTGTTTGCCATACAAAAATCAATAGATTTTTTAATATGTTCCCAAACAGTTGCACTTCCGCCATCATAAAACTCTACAACTTCGTCAAGATAAGAAAGATTGCCTTCTTCCATAATAATATGGTAACAAGCCATAACGAGCCATAAATGGTTATCTGAATGTATTCTTGTTACAGGCTCCCAACCTTCTGTCGGGAAGCAATAGTGATTACAGTGTCCGTCGTTATACTGCTGTGTAAATAAAAGATTTAATTTATCCTTAGCTCTTCTTAAATCAAATGGAACCATAGATAATATATCCTGGGCAGTATCTCTCACGCCAACGCCACGGAATGTACCCGTTGCGTAATAGCTTATATTTCTTGAGAACTGGAAGTTTCTTTCTGCCTGATATGGATTCCATATATTTATCATAGTCTCAGCATCTTTATCTGCTATTTCACACTGGAATTTATTAAGATGATTATCCCAATGCTCTTTTAATTTTTTATATGATTTTTCAACAAATGTTTTCTCTCTGCAATGTCTTACAGATTTTAAAACTGTTTCTTCTGTCATTGCATTTCCTAAGAATATATTTAATTCTTTTTCTTCACCCTTTTTCAAATCAAGGTTAATTTCAAATGCAAAGCAAGGGTCTCCACCATATAAAGTTGAATTACTGCATTTTCCTTCTTCAACTCTTTGTGGGTTTTCTTCACAACGGTATGCACCTAAAAATTCATCTCTGTCACAATCATATGAAGAAATTTTCTCGTTTGATGCAAAATATACAAGTGGTGTTTCATCAGGCTTAGGCTGTGTTTCAACGCCATATTTATAAACTAAAACATCGTCTATATTATAGCAGGATAACTGATGTTTATTATAGCACTGCCACTGAAGCTCACGCATAAACTCCATCATGCCAAGCTCAACATAAGGAAATACTTTTATGCTTTTATCCTCATTTGATTTAATCTTTAAATTCCAGATAAGCGCATTTTCATATTCGCCTACAAAATATGTTGATGTAACAGAAACTCCGTTTTTCTCTGCTTCAAAACGACTGTAGCCCATACCGTGAGTTGATGACCATTTTTCAGGCTTTGATTTACATGGCTCATTTGTTGGACACCAATAATCGTTTCCGTCTTTTATATATGTATAAAAACCGCCTCTGTCTGTCGGAACATGGAAGAATTTATAATGGTTTATTCTCCATATCTGCGGTGATTTATAAAATGCAACACCGCCTCCTGCATGAGACATCATTGTATGGAATGTTCCGTTTGAAAGGTAGTTCATCCATGGAGTTGGAGTGTTATACTTAAAAAATGTTATTTCTCTTTTTTCATTATTGAATTTATACATATTTAAAAACCTCGTTTTAATTTTCTTTATTTTTTATAATAAGTTTTCAGCCCACATGACTGCCTGCTCAACCCATTTTGCTGCAGCAGGTTTTATATAATCGGAATTTCCTATTGCTGTTATTTTGTTTCCGAGTGCTAATCCGTGTGGCGCATCAGGATAAACATGAAGCTCAAATACTATATTTTTGTCTGCACAAGCATAGGCAAGGTCAAGAGAATTTTTAACAGCTACAGTTTTATCGTTTGAAGTATGAACCATAAATATAGGACTT
>JAZRFJ010000042.1:0-59694 GCA_045661305.1 Clostridia bacterium
ATCACAAGCGTTTTGTCAAGGTAAGACGGTAGTATTTTCTACCGAAAATCTCCACCGTTCCACCTTGACAAATAAAAATTTGGAGTGCATCTTTTTATTTTTTAAATAAAAGTGTCACCCATCATTGACAATTCTACAATGCTTGCATAGCTTTTTTGTTATTTATATTGACAAAATGTGTAGAAATATGATAAAATATCTCCGTTTGAAAAAAATAACAGCAGAAAAAGGAGAATAAGATAATATGGTTTCGTTTTTAAAGAAAAACATTGTAATGGTTATTGCATTTTTTGCAGCATTAATCACAAGTTTTATTGTCCCTGTGGATAAAAAATATGTAGGATATTTTGATTTTAAAACACTTGCTTGTCTTTTTTCTGTTCTTGCAGTAGTTTCTGCACTTAAAAATATAAATTTTTTCTATATGCTTGCAAAAAAAATAGTAAGGGTATTTGAAACTACAAGACAAAGTATTTTAGCTCTTGTGTACATAACTTTTATAGGCTCTATGTTTATCGCAAACGATATGGCATTACTTACTTTTTTACCTTTGGGATATCTTATACTTACAACCACAAAAAAAGAAAAATATATGGCATTTACTTTTATAATGCAAAATATCGCAGCGAATTTGGGTGGAATGCTTACTCCTTTTGGAAATCCACAAAACCTCTATTTGTACACAAAATTTGAAATTCCTACACTTGAATTTGTGTCAATAATGTTTCCGCCTTTTTTAGTTTCCATTCTTATTATAACAGTTTGTTGTTTGCAGATACGCTCCGAGCCTCTTGAAATAAAAGACGAAAAAATGAATGTTGAGCCAAAAAGAGCATTTATATATCTTTTGCTATTTTCTCTTTCCATACTTATAGTATTTCGAACTGTCCCTTATCAGCTCGGTCTTTTTGTTATAATTATCGCACTTCTTTTTTTAGACAGAAAAGCACTCAAAATGGTTGATTATCCGCTTCTTTTAACATTTTTCTTTTTCTTTATCTTTTCGGGAAATATGGCAAGAATATCAGCAGTTAAAGATGCTTTTTCATTCTTGCTTGAAAAAAATACACTTATTTTCAGCATACTTTCCTGTCAGGTTATAAGCAATGTTCCTTCAGCAATACTTTTATCACAGTTTACAGACAATTATCGTGAACTTCTTTTAGGTGTAAATATAGGTGGTGCAGGAACATTAATAGCATCACTTGCCAGCTTAATTACTTTCAGAGAATATTTAAAGCATAATCCCGGTCAAGCAGGGAAGTATATACTGCTTTTCACACTTTATAATGTCTTTTTTGTAGTTGTTCTTACTTTGTTTGTGTATCTTCAGCTAAATTTATAATTTTTTTGTTTTTTTGTGTTGCATAATTAAATGCTATCGCTGTTCCTGAATTTGGCTGATAGTAATTAAAATCACTTTTACTGTCTGTTCTTTTTGGCGGTAAATAGTCTTTTTTGTAATACACTATGCAAATATCTGAACTGTCAATCATTTCATAATTTCTTTTAATATAAATTCCTTTTCCAGCATTTATTAGATTTTTGGGGAAATATGTAGCCTCATAATTTACTAAGAAATATTTTTCTTGTTCATTACTTATTTTGGGATATTCAGCACGGACATAAATTCTTTTTATATGAGGATACTTTTCTTTCAACTTCGAAACAACCTCTCGGCATAAATAATTAAATTCACTTTTGCTCCCAAAAAGAAAAACCTCAGTGTTATTTTTAACAATAAGATTTTCTATAATTTCATATAATTTGATTTTTAAGTTCTCTTTTTCTTCAATTTTTCTATGACCGAAAAAACAGCAAACTTTTATATCTTTTTCCATAAATAAATACCTCTAAAATTAAAAAAGGTGTGCAACTATCGAAGTTACACACCGAAAAATGCAAACTCCGATTTGTTGTCACACAAACTCAAACAAATGGAATTACATTACACATTCACTGAGTGGAATTTGCACTTTTACCAAATTCAAAAAGTGAATATGTAAAAAAAGGGTATAATACCCCTATTGGTATATAATAATTCCATATTTAATTTTGAGTTTATGTGACATATATATTATAACACATATTTTTTAATTTATCAAGTATAAAAAATGAATTTTTATTGAAAAACAAAAAAACTTGAAAGAAATCTTTCAAGTTTTTTAACTAATGTTATAATATATTTTCTTTTTTTAAGAATTATTCCCACTCGCTCCTGAGAAAGAAATCTTAAACAGATTTGCTTATGGGACTTAGCTCAAGGTCTTAGGATTATTTCAATTATTCAGACGGCAGAGGCTATCTGATTTTTGGTTGCCAAAGTGTTGCTACAGTTTCAGCAGGTAATTATTGTGATATGTTTTGGGTTCTTGATATCTTCAGGAGTTCCAAATCTTGTGATACTCTACCCCAGCGTTTAGAAATTTTGTTTTTTATTTCACTACTATCGGAAAAGCCGAGTTCTAACAGAATATAGTATTCTAACATCTGTAGTAATGAGTGATTATAGAATTGCAATTCTTCCTCAGTCAAAATCTTGTACTTCTCTTTTATACGTTCATCATAATGAATGTAGTAATTACGAGTATGTGCTATAACTGCTGGAAATTCGTTGCGATTTATTTTTCCGATATCAAAATAAATCTTCGCGTTTGCAAATAAAAGGTCAGCTAGCCTACTTTCAAGCGTAATAAAGGTTCTACTCTTTGCCATTAAAAATTTTCTAAGTTCTTCACCTTGTACTGAAGGGAACCCTTTGACAAGGTCCTCAACCCTTTCCTTGAACTCATCGAAATCATTCGTAATAAAGCGGGAATGGTATGTTTCCAACGCTTGAACTATGTTGAGAAACACTCTTGTTTCAGATCTATACTCCACATAAAATGGTTCTAAAAAGAGTTCAATTATGGGAGCAAGCATCGAATGTTTATCAAAATAATGTTCAAACGAATTTTGCGCAATAAGTTCGGACAAGCTTATCCATTTCCATCGACGGCTCTGAGATTGTTTGCCAGATTTATTTTCCTGGATATCTTTTCCGTATACTTCAACCGGACGCTTAATCGTTTTTTCTCCTATGGCATAAACAATATCATTTGAATAAGCCGAAACTTTCTCCACGTTAACCTTTCTAAAAGAAGCTATTTCTATAAGTCTCTTCAGTTTTTCAAATATCTCAATGAACCTTTCAAACTTTTCTTCTTTTTCAAAACAAATTTCGAAAATTCCATGCTGTTCTATGTCGATGTGTTCTTTTAATAACTCATGTTCTACTACTGGCAACATCGAACCACGCACAAGATAATTTATGTAAAAGCCTTGCCCATTGTAAATTGGTTTTTGAATATCATCTCGTTTGCTGATTAATTCAAACTGTTCTCCAATTGCAAAAACAGACTCCTCACCCCATTCTACAATATCAGATAGAGTAAAATTTACCTTCTGAAATGTTTGTTCGCAATTCTCTGCTCCTATAACGCCATACAAAATATACTCAGCAGTAAAGGTAAACACAGTTATCCCATAAGAAACCAAGTCTTCCATATTCGTTCGTCTAAGATGAAGAAGTGTAAACTTAAAGCCATTTTCTAATTGACAACACAAATACGGTAACTCCAATGGAACTTGCAAAAAATCACCAAACGTTTTCTCGTTCTTTACATTAATTTTCAGTATGATGCCACCTTGTTTTTCATTGTAATACAAATCACATTGGTACTCAAATTCATTGAGGTACGCTTTCCCGCTTCCTCTATACTGCAACTCCATATTCCTTACCTCCGCATTATTGATCTCATACATGTTTGATTCTCGGTTTCTCGATGCTATTTTCTAAACAAATTGCCCGCAGTAGGTCTACTGCGGGCAATTGTGCAAACAACCTACAATCCGGTTGTAATTATTCTTTTAAAAATGTTGCCATTTTGTTGCCACGAATGGCTTCAATACTCAAAAAAACCTTGTAATTAAGGGCTTTTTTCAACCTCTGAAATTATTCCCACTCAATCGTTCCAATTGGCTTTGGTGTTAAATCAAGAAGAACTCTGTTAATTCCGTCAACCTCAGCAGTAATTCTGTTTGTGATTTTATGAAGAACAGAATAAGGGATTTCCTCGATTGTTGCTGTCATAGCATCTTTTGTGTTGACAGCACGGATTATTGCAGGCCAACCCTCATATCTCTTATCATCTTTTACACCAACGCTTTTGAAATCAGGAACAGCAATAAAATACTGCCATACTTTTTTAGAAAGACCTGCAATATCAAATTCTTCTCGGAGTATTGCGTCAGCCTCTCTTAAAGCATGAAGTCTGTCGCGTGTTATAGCACCTAAACAACGAACTCCAAGTCCTGGACCTGGGAATGGCTGACGGTCAACCATGGAAGAGGGGAGACCGAGTGCTTTTCCAACAACTCTTACTTCATCTTTATATAAAAGCTTTACAGGTTCAACAAGCTCAAATTGCATATCTTCTGGAAGACCGCCGACATTATGATGAGCTTTAACACCGTCACTCTCTAAAATATCAGGATAAATTGTTCCCTGAGCCAAGAATGAGATTCCCTCAAGCTTTCTTGCTTCTTCATCAAAAACCTTGATAAATTCTCCGCCGATAATTTTTCTTTTCTTTTCAGGCTCAGAAACATCTTTCAAAAGGTCTAAGAAACGGTCAGTTGCATCAATATATATAAGATTAGCATCAAGCTGATTTTGAAAAACTTCAATAACTTCTTCGCTTTCGCCTTTTCTCATAAGTCCATGATTAACATGAACGCAAACAAGCTGTTTTCCGATTGCTTTAATTAAGAGTGCTGCAACAACTGAAGAATCAACACCGCCTGATAAAGCAAGTAAAACTTTTTTATCTTTAACCTGTTCTTTAACAAGCTTAATCTGTTCAGTGATAAATTCATCTGCCTGCTGTTTTGTTTCGATACGAGCCATCGTATCAGGTCTAACATTTGGATTCATTTTTTATCTATCCTTTCTGTCTGTAATTTTAGAATAAAAGTATTATAATATGTTATTATAACACATTTTTTGATATTTTTCAAGTAGTTATTACTTATTTTTATAGTTTTTTTATATAAAAAATGCCTGAGATGTACTCAAGCATTTTTAGTTTAAATTATATAATAAGACTTTCTCCTGTCATTTCCTGTGGTTGTTCTAAATTCATAAGAGAAAGCATTGTCGGAGTAAGGTCGCATAGCTTTCCTTCTTTAAGAGAAATATCTCCTGCACCCATAACGATAAGCGGAACAGGATTTGTTGTGTGAGCTGTGAAAATATCGCTTGTTTCGTAATCTACCATCATATCTGCATTACCGTGGTCAGCAGTAATAAGGATTTTTGCATTTTTCTTTAAAAGTGCATCAACAACTTTTCCAAGTGAAGTATCAACAGCTTCAACAGCTTTTACAGCCGCGTCAAAAACGCCTGTATGACCAACCATATCGCAGTTTGCAAAGTTTAATATGATACAGTCATATTTATCTTCGTTTATTAATTCAACACAAGCGTCACTTACTTCATAAGCACTCATTTCAGGCTTCATATCATATGTTGCAACTTTTGGTGACGGAATAAGCTTTCTGTCTTCACCCTCGTAAACATTTTCCACTCCGCCGTTAAAGAAGAAAGTAACATGTGCATATTTTTCAGTTTCAGCAATTCTAAGCTGTTTTAAGCCTTTTTTAGAAATATACTCACCGAATGTATTTGTAAGCACCTGTGGTTTGAATGCAACATTTACATTTGGCATTGAAGCATCATACTGTGTCATACATACATAGTAAAGAGGGAAGTACACTCTTTCAAATCCTTTAAATTCAGGGTCAACAAAAGTTCTTGTAATTTCTCTTGCTCTGTCAGGACGGAAGTTAAAGCAGATAACAGAATCGTTTTCGCTGATTTTACCAACAGGCTCTCCGTCTTTCATAGCTATCATAGGACGAATAAATTCGTCGGTTAAAAGGGCACCGTTTTCATCTTTTGTTTCATAAGATTTTTCAACAGCACTTATAATATCAGAAACTTTTTCGCCCTCTGCATTTACCATAGCATTATAAGCTTTATTTACTCTGTCCCAGTTGTTATCTCTGTCCATAGCATAATATCTTCCGCATACAGTCGCAATTTCGCCTACACCGATTTCGGAAAGTTTTTCTTGAAGCTCTTTTATAAACTCAACACCTGATGTTGGTGAAACATCACGGCCGTCCATAATAGCATGGATATAAACTTTACTAAGTCCGTTTTTCTTTGCAAGCTCAACAAGACCGAACAAATGATCAATGTGTGAATGAACACCGCCGTTTGAAAGAAGACCTGCAAAATGAAGTGCAGAATTGTTCTTCTTACAGTTTTCTACTGCTGATAGAAGAACTTCGTTTTTGAAAAAGTCACCGTCTTTTATAGATTTTGTTATTCTTGTAAGCTCCTGATAAACAACTCTTCCTGCACCGATATTTGTGTGTCCAACTTCGGAATTACCCATCTGACCGTCAGGAAGACCTACTGCCATACCGCTAGCTTCAAGAATTGTATTAGGATATGATGCAAAATAGCTGTCAATATTAGGTGTTTTTGCAGCTTTGATTGCATTTCCTTTTTCGTTATTATTTAAGCCAAAACCATCTAATATGATTAAAGCAACAGGATTTTTTGACATATTATTTCATTCCTTTTTTCTTTTTGGTTTTTGTTTTTTTACAATTTTAGTGCCTGCATTTCTTTTTATAAAAAACGCAAGCACTTTTAAAAAGTTTTAAATTTAATTATTTAGCTGCATCTGTTATTACAGCAAAATCAGCAGCAACGAGTGAAGCACCACCGATAAGACCGCCGTCAATATTTTCTTTTGCCAAGAGTTCAGCAGCGTTTTTAGCGTTCATACTTCCGCCGTACTGAATTGTAAATTCAGGTGCACATTTTTCGCAATAAAGCTCTGCGATAAGCTTTCTAATACCGCCGCAAACTTCTTCAGCCTGTTCTGCAGTAGCAGTTTTTCCTGTACCGATTGCCCAGATTGGTTCGTAAGCGATAACAACTTTTTTAGCGTCAGTAGCTTCAATTCCTGCAAAAGCTTTTTTAATCTGGATTGCAATAAGGTCCATTGTTATTCCTGCTTCTCTCTGTTCTAAGCTTTCGCCAACACAAAGAATAGGAATTAAGCCTTTTTCCAAAGCTTTTTTAACTTTTTTGTTTACTGTTTCATCTGTTTCTGCAAAATATTCTCTTCTTTCTGAGTGACCGATGATAACATATTCTACACCGAGGTCTTTTAACATATCTGCACTGATTTCACCTGTATAAGCACCTTTATCTTCAAAGTGGAGATTTTCTGCACCGATTTTAACATGTGAACCTTTTGCAGCTCTGATAGCTTCAGAAAGGTTTACATAAGGTGTACAGCATACAACTTCACATGTTGAATTTTTTGTAGCTTCAATTACTTCTTTAATATAGTCATAAGTTTCTGAAGGTAACTTATTCATTTTCCAGTTACCTGCTATAATATATTTTCCCATTTTTATTTCTCCTTAAATTATATTTTTTTAATAATTATATTATTTATCGTTGAGTGCTGCGATACCTGGGAGTTCTTTTCCCTCTAAAAATTCAAGTGAAGCACCGCCGCCTGTTGAAATGTGGCTCATCTTATCACCTAAACCTGCCTGATTAACAGCTGCAACACTGTCACCACCACCGATGATTGTTGTAGCATCAATTTCAGCCAAAACTTCAGCAATAGCATTTGTACCTTTAGCAAATGAAGGCATTTCAAAAACACCCATAGGTCCGTTCCAAACAACTGTTCTAGCTTCTTTTATAGCATCTGAATAAAGCTTGATTGTATCTTCACCGATGTCAAGACCCTGCCAGCCTGCTTCAATCTGACCTCTTTTAACAGTTTTGTGCTGTGCATCGTTAGAAAATTCAGTTGCAACAACTGTATCAACAGGAAGAAGGAGCTTAACGCCTTTAGCTTCTGCTTTTGCAACCATTTCGTTAGCGTAGTCAAGATAGTCAGCTTCGAGTAATGAATCACCAACTTCTTCGCCCTGTGCTTTCATAAATGTATAAGCCATACCACCACCAATGATGAGTGTATCAACTTTTTCCAAAAGATTATTAATAACAGAAATCTTGCTTGAAACTTTTGAACCGCCCAAGATTGCAACGCAAGGTCTTACCGGGTTGTCAACAGCATTTCCTAAAAATTCGATTTCTTTTTCAATGAGGAATCCACAAACAGCTTCTCCGTCAATAAATTCTGTTACACCAACTGTTGAACAGTGTGCTCTGTGAGCTGTTCCGAAAGCATCATTTACAAAAATATCTGCAAGTGAAGCAAGCTCTTTTGAGAAAGCTTCAATATTTTTTGTTTCTTCTGCTCTGTAACGGGTATTTTCAAGTAAAACAACATCGCCTTCTTCCATATTAGCTACTGCTGATTTTGCATTTTCTCCAACAACAGTTGCATCAGCAGCGAATACTACTTCTTTACCAAGCTTTTCTGATAACTTTTTAGCAACAGGTGCTAATGAAAGCTTTGCAACAGCTTCGCCCTTTGGTTTTCCCAGGTGTGAACAGAGAATAACTTTTGCACCGTTATCTATAAGGTGTTTTATTGTAGGGAGTGCACCGTCAATTCTTGTTTCATCTGTAATGTTCAAGTTTTCGTCAAGCGGAACATTGAAATCGCAACGAACGAGAACTCTTTTTCCTTTTACTTCGATATCTCTGATTGTCTTTTTGTTTAACATAAGTTAAATCTCCTTTTATATAATGTTTTTTTAAACTAAGTCATCATTCCTATTTTACACTATTTTTTATGATTTTGCAATAGTTATTTATAAAATTGTTATTTTTTTGTCAATTTTTTTAAAAAAATCTATAAAACTAGTGCTTATTTATATATTTTAATAAAAAAGCTTGCAATTTACACAGTAAATGTGGTAAAATATTTGATGTGTTAAACATTTGAAAGGAATAGCTTTTAATGAAATCTTTTGTTATTAACAAAAATGATGAGGGACAAAGACTTGATAAATTTATAAAAAAAATTCTCATTCATGCACCCGATTCTCTTATATATAAATATTTAAGAAAGAAAAGAATAAAAGTTAACAGGAAAAAAGAAGATATTTCCTATAAATTAAAAGAGGGAGATATTATTGAATTTTATGTTAATGATGAGCTTTTTTTGGGAAGTGAAGAAAAGGAAGACTCATTTTTAAAAATAGTCCCGAAATTAGATATAGTTTATGAAGATGAAAACTTACTTGTATTACATAAAAAACCGGGTGTTATTGTTCATAGTGATGACAAAGAAAATTTCAATACTTTAATTGCTCATATTCAATCTTACTTATATAAAAAAGGCGAGTTTGATTTTGAAAATGAAAATTCATTTCGCCCTTCTTTGTGTAACCGTCTTGACCGAAATACAGGTGGACTTATTATTGCTGCAAAGAATGCTTCTTCGTTAAGATGTATGAATGAAATAATAAAAAACAGAGAAGCACACAAGAAATATTTATGTATAGCATTAGGACATTTTGATAAAAAAGAAGCTACACTAAAAGCTTATCACTTTAAAGATGAAAAGAAAAAAGAAGTATATATTTCTAAAGAAAAAAAGAACGGTTATAAAGAGATTATAACGGGATATAAGGTCTTAAAAGAAGAAAAAATAAATAATGAAATCTTATCACATCTTGAAGTTTCGCTAATCACTGGAAGAACACATCAGATAAGGGCACATATGGCTTATATTTCGCATCCTTTACTTGGGGACGGAAAATACGGACGCAACGAAATAAATAAAAAATTCGGAATAAAATATCAGTGTCTTTATTCATATAAGCTGACATTTGATATAAAAGATAAAACTTCTCCGATGTACTATCTTAACAGTAAGACTTTTGAAATAAAAAATATTAATTTCTTTGAATGAAAGGAACTGCAGGATGCTTAGAGAATATTTGAAAAAAATCAATATAGAACCAAACGATGAAATTTTAGGAAAATTTGAAAAATTTACTGATTTACTTTTAGAGTGGAATGAAAAAATAAATCTTACTGCAATAACTGATAAAAGTGAAATTGAAATTAAACACTACATTGACAGCTTAACAATTTTTGAAACAGGAAAAATAAAAGAAAATATGAAAATAATTGATATCGGTTGCGGTGCAGGTTTTCCTTCGTTTCCGATGAAGTTTGTGCTTCCTTCTCTTGATGTTACGATGCTTGATTCTCTAAATAAGAGGATAACTTTCCAAAAAACAGTTTCAGAGGAATTAAAACTGGAAAAAATAGAAAGTGTTCATATGCGTGCAGAAGAGGGCGGAATAAACGGAAAATACAGAGAAATGTATGATGTTTCGTGTGCAAGAGCAGTTGCAAATTTATCTTCTCTTATTGAGCTTTGCGTTCCTTTTGTTAAGGTTGGCGGATATTTCATAGCGTTAAAAGGCTCAGAAGTTGAAGAAGAAATTAAAAATGCAAAAAATGCACTTGGCTCTCTTGGAGCTTCAGTTGAAGATGTTTTAACCTTAAAGCTTCCGAAATTTGAACACGAAAGAAACATTGTTATCATAAAAAAAGAAAAGCCAACTGATAAACGATTTCCAAGAAAGGCTCCAAAGCCTATAAATAAACC
The DNA here is from genome assembly GCA_045661305.1 of Clostridia bacterium. Taxonomy (GTDB): domain Bacteria; phylum Bacillota; class Clostridia; order UMGS1840; family UMGS1840; genus UMGS1840. The sequence goes on from JAZRFJ010000042.1 coordinate 10,677, forward strand.
TTTATAATAAAAAAAAGTGTGATTTTATGAAAATAAACTATTATGAGTATGAAAGTAAGCTGAAATTTCTTTTTAAGACAATTTTTAAGGTAACAGATAAATTCTGTGATATGATTTTTGAAAAAAAGCTTTCAAAAAGCGATATATTTGCACAGATTTGTGATAATCAGCTTGTTGCTGTCTCTTATGCAATTTCATTTGATGTAAAAATTAATAATGAAATTAAAAAATGTATTTATATTTACGGAGTAAGTGTGGCAGAGGATTACAGGGGCAGGGGACTTTCAAAAAAATTACTTTCTGAAATTTATGAATATTACAAGGATAAAAACATTTCATTTTTATATCTTGTTCCTGAAAATGAGGGGCTTTTTAAGATGTATGAAAAGCTTGGATATAAAACAGAATTTTATCTTAATAAAAAAATTTTTGATTTAAACAAAATAAAATATTTTCAAAATGATGTAGTTAGTGGTGACTATACTTCTGATTTTGAGAATTATGTTATAAAAAATAATTTCAATCCGTTAATTTTAAGAAAAAAAGAAGATATAGAGGCGATACTTGGTTATACGATTTACAAAAAAGAGGGTGAAAGCGGTTTTTTATATGAAGCTGACGGAAAAATTTCACTTATAAGAGAAAGCTTTATCTATAATGAAAATGATTTGAACTCTTTTTTGTCATATCTTAAAGATTTTGGATATGAAAAAGCAATTATAACAAATTACGGAAATCAAAAATATGAATATGCAATGGTAAGAAGATATGAAGACATTTCTTTTGAAAACGGATATACAAATATGAATTTTGACTAATTTTATTTTTTTTAATTTTATTTATTTTGACAGTTGAAATTTTAAAAATGATATGTTATAATAGAAAAGTATTTAATTTAAGAGAGGTACTAATATATGGGCGGTTTTTTTGGTGTAGCATCTAAGGAAGATTGTGTTTTTGATTTGTTTTATGGAATAGATTACCATTCACATCTGGGAACAAGGCGTGCAGGAATGGCTGTTTACAGTAATGAGAATGGTTTTGATAAAGCAATTCATAATATTGAAAATACACCTTTCAGAACAAAATTTACAAAAGATTCAAACTCTATGCACGGAAATTATGGAATAGGCTGTATTTCTGACTACGAGGCACAGCCGATTCTTATAAGGTCGCATCATGGAACTTTTGCAATTACTACTGTAGGAAAAATAAACAATTCAGAAGAAATAGTAAATGAAATACTAAAAAACCATACCCATTTTTTTGAAATGCAAAATGGTGGTATAAATCAGACTGAGCTTGTTGCTGCAATTATAAACCAAAAAGAAAACTTTATTGAGGGAATACAGTATGCACTTGAGATTATTGACGGCTCTATGAGTATGCTTATTTTAACTCCGAAGGGCATTTATGCAGCAAGGGACAAGCATGGAAGAACTCCTGTCACAATAGGAAAAAAAGATACAGGCTTTTGTGCATGCTTTGAAAGCTTTTCATATCTTAATTTGGGATATACAGACTATAAAGAACTAAGACCTGGTGAAATTGTAGTTTTTGATGAGGAAAGTGTAAAAACACTTGTTGCTCCTGAAAAAGAAAATATGAAAATATGCACATTCTTATGGGTTTATTACGGTTATCCGCCGTCATCATATGAAGGAATAAGCGTTGAAAAAATGCGTTACAACTGCGGTAAATGTTTAGCTATGCGTGATAGTGATATGCCAAAGCCTGATATTGTTGCGGGTGTGCCTGATTCAGGTATTGCACATGCTGTCGGCTATTCAAATGCTTCTAAAATACAATTTTCAAGACCTTTTATAAAGTATACACCTACATGGCCAAGGTCCTTTTTGCCTACTCATCAGAGTAAAAGAAATCTTATTGCTAAGATGAAACTTATCCCTGTACATGACCTTATAGATGGTAAAAAACTTCTTCTTATTGATGACTCTATTGTAAGAGGAACACAGCTTAGGGAAACTACAGAATTTTTATATGAAAGCGGAGCAAAAGAAGTTCATATAAGAACAGGCTGTCCGCCACTTTTGTTCAGTTGTAAGTATCTCAATTTTTCGCGTTCTACATCAGAAATGGAGCTTATAGCAAGATGTGCAATAAAAGAACTTGAGGACGTTGAGCCAACTAAAGAAATGCTTTATGAATATGCAGACCCAAATAGTGAAAAATATAAAAATATGCTTGAAAAAATAAGAGAAAAACTTCATTTTACATCACTTAGATATTTAAGACTTGATGACATGCTTGATTCTGTAGGAATAGATAAAGAAAAGCTTTGTACATATTGTTGGAACGGAAAAGAGTAACATATTACATTTTTCGACATAATATAAACCGAGGGAAGAAATTTCCTTAATTCTTAAAAAAGGGTGAATATTATGGCAACTTTTACAAATCAGGCTACTTTGTCCTATAATGGGAACACAATAAACTCAAATACGGTTACAGGTAATATTTTGGAACTTCTTAATGTAACAAAAACAGCTGTTGGCGGTGACTATACTGCTAATGATGATGTAACTTATATTGTAAGTATAACAAACGCAGGTTCAACACCTTATACCGATGTTACAGTTACAGATAATTTGGGAGAATATCCTTTTGGAATGGGTACTCTCGTGCCTTTTGACTATGTAGACGGTTCTCTTCTTTATTACCAGAACGGTCTTTTGCAGACAGCTCCTACTCCAACATCAACATCTCCGCTTGTTATTTCAGGAATTACTGTTCCTGCAAACGGAAATGTTATACTCGTTTATGAAGTAAGTGTAAATAGTTTCGCACCGCTTGCTTCAGGAAGCACAATTACAAATCAGGTTTCACTTACTGCTGATTGTCTGACAGCTCCGCTTTTTGCGTCAGAAACAGTTGCAGTTGCAAATGAGCCACTATTATCTATCACAAAAGCTTTAGATCCTGTTGATATTACAGGGTGCAGTGAAATAACTTATACCTTTACTATCTTAAACAGCGGTAATACACCTGCTGTTGCAACAGATGATGTTATTATAACAGACACATTTGACCCTGCACTTTCAGATATTACAGTTACACTTAACGGTACTGTTCTTACACCGTCAAGCTACACTTATAATGAAATTACAGGTGAATTTTCAACATTACCTGGTACAATTACAGTTCCTGCTGCAACTTATACACAGGACCCTGTAACAGGAAATATTATTATTACACCTGGAGTAACAGTTTTGACAGTTACAGGCACAATTTAATGCAAAAAGTCTGCGGATATTTTTCCGCAGACTTTTTAAGTAAAATCATTTTCCGATGCAAAAGTTTTTGAATATATTATCTATCACTTCATCATTTACTGTTGTTCCTGTGATTTCACCGAGTGAAGAAGCACAATTTTCAAGGTCAATTGATGCCATATCAGCTTCAAAATCATTTTCAAGTGTAATGCACGCAGCATCAAGGAAACTCATTGCAGCATTAAGACAATCAAAATGTCTTTCTGAAAATATCGACTCTTCTGACTCTACATTTGATAAACGAATTTCAATCTTTTCTTTAATTTTTTCCAAAAGCTTATCAATTCCTGTTTTTTCTTTTGCACTTATTTTGATATAATCAAATTCTTTACTCAAATTTTCATCTTCAAATAAAGAACCTTTATCATCTTTATTAAGAACAACTATACAATCGTTTTTAAGACTTTTTATTTCTTCTTTTTCATCATTTGTAATACCATTATTAATGTCAACCATATAAAGAACAAGATCAACATTATTCATATATTCATACGATTTTTTTATACCGATTTTTTCAACTGTGTCATTACTTTCCCTAAGTCCTGCTGTATCAGCAATATTCATAATATATCCGCCAATATCAATTCTTTCAGTAACAACATCTCTTGTTGTACCTTCAATTTCTGTTACAATCGCTCTTTCTTCATCTAAAATTGCATTTAAAAGCGAGGATTTTCCGACATTAGGCTTTCCACATAACGCACATGTAAAGCCATCACGAATGATTTTACCTTTGTCGTAGCTTTTTAAAAGTGAGTACACCTCATCTTTTATTTTTGTAACTTCTTTTAGAATATCCGAATTGATATTTTCGCCCGATTCGTCAGGAAAATCATTTCTTGCCATAATATTCATTACAACATTCATAACTTTTTTTCGGATATTTTCAACCTTGTTTCTCAATTTTCCATCTAAGTTATTCTGTGCCATAAGAAGTGAATTTTTTGTTTGTGCATTTATTATGTCAATAACAGATTCAGCTTGTGTTAAATCCATTTTTCCGTTAAGAAATGCTCTTTTTGTAAATTCGCCTTTTTGGGCTGTTTTTGCACCGTTTGAAATAAGCTCGCGGATTACACATTCCGAAACTGTTTTTCCACCGTGACAGTAAAATTCAACTGTATCTTCACCTGTATATGAACGGGGTGAAAGCATTTTTACGCATAGGCAATCGTCAATTATATTTTTTTCGCTGTCATAAATTTTTCCGTAAATAAGCTGTCTGTCAGTAGCTTTATTAAGATTTTTTGAAAATATTTTATTTGAAATCTCAACAGCATTTTTTCCGCTTATTCTTATAACAGAAACAGCACTTGAAATATTGTTTGTTGCAGGAGCAACTATTGTTGTATCAAACATTTTAAAACTTCCTTACTTAATATCAAGCATAATTTTCAAAAAAGATTATAGCATAATTTTCTTTTCGTGTCAATATATGCAAGATTTAAAGCAACATTTTTTATTGTTTTTTTAAAAAAATATGGTATAATTAAATTATAAAGAAAAATTTTTTGAAAGGAAAAACCGATTTCAAAAAGAAGAAAGAAAAAAGAAAAATCGGCAGTCTATTAAAATGAAAATGTCTTTTCGCTGGTACGGTCATGATGACCCTGTTAAAATAGGGTACATAAGACAGATACCTAATATGAAATCAATCGTTACCGCTGTATATGATGTTCCTGTCGGAGAAGTATGGAGCGAAGAAAGTATTAATGATTTAAAGAAAACTACTGAAGATGCAGGTCTTTTGTTTGATGTAATAGAAAGTGTTCCTGTTCACGAGGATATCAAACTTGGAAAACCAACAAGAGATAATTATATCGAAAACTACAAGGAAAATATAAGAAGACTCGGAAAAGCAGGAATAAGCTGTATTTGCTATAATTTCATGCCTGATTTTGACTGGACAAGAACACAGCTTGATAAACCACTTTTTGATGGCTCAAATGCACTTGTTTATTATATTGACCAGCTTCAGAAGATGGACCCGCTTACAGGTGAATTATCACTTCCTGGTTGGGATGCAAGCTATAAAAAAGAAGACTTAAAGGCACTTTTTGATGAGTATGCAAAAATTACTGAGGAAGATTTGTGGAATAATCTTGGGTATTTTTTGAATGAAATTATGCCTGTTGCTGTTGAATATGGTGTAAAAATGGCAATTCATCCTGATGACCCACCATATCCTATTTTCGGACTTCCAAGAATTATAACATCAGAAGAAAATATTGACAGATTTTTAAAATTATACGACCATCCGTATAATGGTCTTACTTTCTGCACAGGCTCACTTGGATGTTGCAGCAAAAATGATATACCGTCGATGGTTGACAAATATTCTAAAATGGGAAGAATACATTTTATGCACATCAGAAATGTTAAAAACTTTGATGATGGTAGCTTTGAAGAAACTGCTCATTTTTCAGAATATGGCTCACTTGATATTGTTAAGATTGTAGCAATACTCAAGAAAAATAAATTTGACGGATTTATCCGTCCTGACCATGGCAGAATGATTTGGGGTGAAACAGGAAAACCTGGCTACGGACTTTTTGACCGTGCACTCGGTGCTGCATATATAAACGGTTTGTGGCAGGCAAGTGAAGAATAATATTTTAAATTAAAAATCAGAAAGGAAGATAAACTTATGGCAGGAATTTTAGAAAATAAAGTAGCTGTTGTTACAGGGGGAGCAGGAATACTTTGCAGTTCATTTGCAAAATGTTTAGCCGAAAATGGTGCAAAGGTTGCAGTTTTAGATCTTGATTATGACAAAGCAAAGGCTGTTGCTGACGAAATTGGCGGAATAGCTGTTAAAACAAATGTACTTGATAAAGAAAGCTTGGAAGAAGCAAGAAATATCGTTACAAAAGAGCTTGGCACTTGCGATATACTTATAAATGGTGCTGGAGGAAATAATCCTAGAGGAACAACAACAAAGGATTACTTTGACCTTGCTGACCTTAACAATGAAGAAATAAAAACATTTTTTGACCTTGACCCAAAGGGGATAGAATTTGTATTTAATCTTAATTTTTTAGGAACACTTATGCCTACACAGGCTTTTGCCAAGGATATGAGTGAGAAAAAAGACGCAGTTATTATAAATGTTTCTTCAATGAACGCATTTTCTCCTTTAACAAGAATACCTGCGTACAGTGGTGCTAAAGCGGCTATTTCTAACTTTACACAGTGGCTTGCTGTCCATTTTTCAAAGGTTGGAATAAGAGTAAATGCAATTGCACCTGGATTTTTCATTACTGCACAGAACGAAAAGCTTCTTCTTAATGAAGACGGTTCTTTCACAGAAAGAAGTAAGAAAATTCTTTCACAGACTCCGATGGACAGATTTGGAAAACCTGAAGAATTGCTCGGAACATTGATGTTCCTTGTTGATAGTGAAAAATCATCATTTGTAAACGGTGTTATTATTCCTGTTGACGGTGGATTTTCAGCATATAGCGGAGTATAATATATAATACTTTTAATAACCAAACAAAAAAGCCTGTAATGCAACAGCGTTACAGACTTTTTTGTTGTAAATAAAGCTATTAATATTTTTCGATGAATTTTTTTGTAACCTTAACTGAATTTTCAGCCGCAATAGAACAAAACTCTTCGTAGCTTATATGTTCATCAGAAAAACCGTCTGAAATCGAACGGATTATACAGCATTTAACATTATTAACATAACATACATGAGCAATGCTTGCACCTTCCATTTCACAAGCCACAGCATTGAAGTCATTTTTTAACTGAAGCTTTTTTTCTTTACTTTCAATAAACTGGTCACCTGATACGATTGTTCCGATAACGCTTCCTATTTTTGAATCGTCAACACATTTTTTCATTATTGTCATAGCTTCTTCGTCAATAGGGATATATACAATATTAATTCCAGATAACAAGCCTTTCGGGTCACCCAACGGGGAAGTGTCCATATCATGCTGAACTGCATTTTTTGAAATGACAATATCTGCTATTTTTAAGTTTTCTAAAAGACCGCCTGCTACACCTGTATTTATAATTATTTCAGGATTATATGTAAGAATCATTGCTTCTGCACAAATAGCTGCAAAAACCTTTCCTATCCCTGAACATGCACAAACAACATCTTTCCCATACATTTTTCCGCTTACAAATTCTATATTACTTATTTTTTTAATTTTTATATCCGATAAGCTTTCCTTAATTTTTGCAATTTCAATTTCCATTGCACCTATAATACCAATCATTGTTATTCTCCTTTATTCTGGATAATTTGTATCTATCTTTTCATACGATAAAAGTGTTTCCAAATATTTTTTACATTCCTTTTTAGCTGTAGTTAAATCAAGATTGAGATAGTTACCACATTCTTTTTGTTTTGCACCAAACATTTCTCCATCGTGATTAATTATGTTTTTTAATGTGTTAAGTATAACAGATATTGTTTTTTCTTCATCGTTGTTTCTTAAAAGAAGATAAAATCCTGTCTGACACCCCATAGGTCCAAAATATATTACATCATCTTTAATTTCAGAATTTCTTATATAGGTTGCAAACATATGTTCAACACTATGCATCGTAATATTATCCATATAATCGTTGTTATTTGGTTTTCTTGTTCTTAAATCATATGTTGTTATATCGCCGTCAATTCTTGAAATATAAATTCCTGGTACAATTTTGTCATGGTCTACTGTAAAGCTTGTTATTTTGTTTATTTTATCCATTTTTTTAAAAACCTCATTTCATTTTAGTCGTCTGTAAACTTCGCCAACAGGAAGTCCTACAACACTCGAATAATCTCCAATAATTTCTTTTACAAAAAGCATACCTTTACCTTGTATTGCATATGCTCCTGCCTTATCTTTATATTCATCGTTTTTTAAATAGTTTTCTATATCGTTATCACTAAGCTCATAGAACACTACTTTTGTTTCAACGCTGAATGTTTCAACTTCATTTTCTTTTATAATAGTAACACCTGTAAAAACACTATGTGTTCGTCCTGAAAGCTTTTTTAAAATATCTTTTGCATTTTCCTTTGAAGCGGGCTTTCCTAAAATCTCTCCGTCAATAGATACAACTGTGTCAGAACCGATTATAGTATCACAACCGTTTTTTAAATCAAGAGCTTTAATACGGCTTAAGTATTCGACTGTTTCTTTGGGAGTAAAACCTTTTGGCACAATTTCCTCGCAAGAGGAGGGGATTACCTTAAATTCAAGTCCTGTAAGTTCAAGAAGCTCTTTTCTTCTTGGGGAAGCAGATGCAAGTATAAGCATTTTAATTTATTCCTTTCTTTAATGTCAGCGATACTCCATTTGATACAAAAGTATAATCATTTTCAAAGCTTAAATAAAGTTCCATATTCTTTTTCCTTAAAAAATTCCTTGTTACATAATTTGCAGGAGCGTTTTTAGAACAAGTTATGTAGCAATATGAAGGATTTGATTTTTTTATGAATGTTTTTAAAGTCTTATTATACTTTGTTTTACCAGGAATTTTTATAAAATCGGCACGAATATTTTTTTCTGTATTTTCTGTAATATGCGATAATCTTTCTTCTTTTATATTTCCTAAAAATAAAAAGCAGTTTTCAAAATGTGTAATTTTAAATACCAATGAGCAATTTTGTGGGTCATTTTTATAATAAGAATTGTCACAACCGAAAAAATCAAGTGTTATATTACCAATACTGATAGTTTCATCATTTTTTACAGACAGGGGAGTGATATTTTTAAATTTCAGTGTTTCTTTGTATGTTTTATATATTTCCGAATTTTTTGGAATATAAGACGGCTCAACGATATTCTTTACATCAAGCTTTCTTAAAATAACACTTGCACCATTAAGATTGTCTTTAGAAAAATCTGTTAATATAAGATAATCAATCTTTTGTGCATTTTGGTTCTTTAAAAACTCTACTGTATCCTTTATATTTTCTTTTTGTGAACAATTTATAACGATATTGCAGTTATCTTCTTTTATAAGATAACAATCGCCGTTTTGAGATTTCATTGATTTTAAAATAAGATTGCCTTTTGGGGTAATATTTTTTTTATTTATATCTTTTTTATCATATTGACAACCGCTTAAAAAAAATAAATGTAAAATAAAAAAAACACAAAAAAATTTCTTTACCATTTTTATCATCCTTTCATTTTTAAAATTATGCGTTATATTATGAAAAGATGAGAAATATTCTTCTAAATTATAGCATTTACTATGATTTTTGTCAAGAATATTTAGCTTTTATAATGAATACTATTTAGCGTAACAGTAGTCGAACCTAATATGCCTTAAACTTGTTAAATTTGCGTCTTTTTTGTTTGTCAATTTTGCAAGGAGTAAGCCTTGCTGCAATTTCCGCATAAAAATTACATCAAATTCTACTGCGTTTAAGGTCGCAGAGTTTAAAAATAAGAAATTTTGATATAAGACAAAGAAAATTCAAAAATTATACTGTCGTATGTTTGCAGAATTTTCTGCAGTATTATGCTAAATTTCTATTTTTAAACCATATCAGGTTCAGCTACTGTTACGCTAGCATAAAAAAACAAAAAGGCGGTAAGAAAATTGAAAAAAAATTTTATAATTACAGTAAATAATTTTATGACAAAAATAGTTATTGTTTTGATATTTATTATAGTAAGCTTATTATTATTTAACTTAGGGATAGTTAAAAATACATTTAATGCTATGGCAAGAGAAGCGGTTTTTATGGAAAAAAGAGAGGCTTTTTCCGAGATTATAATTCCAAAAAATTCTACAGTTATTTGTATGTTAACTAACTCACAGGGAAAAAATATTAATATTGCAAAAGATAATATGAAACCTCAAAAAGAAATTGAAAATGAAAAAACTGAAGTTGAAAAAACAGAAAATGAGCCGGCAAATGTTGATTTCTCAAAAGAGAAATCCTCGATAAGTGTTGTTAACAATAATATTATAGTATCTAACGCAGCCAAAAAAAGCTTTGATATAAATAGTATTCTTTCACTTCCGCTTCAATTCAAAAAAACAGATGGATATAAAGTTCTTATTATACATACTCACACAACAGAAAGCTATATGCCTGATGACAGAAATAATAATCCCGAAAAAAATATAACAAGAGTAGGTGAGGAGTTTGCGCATGTTTTGAATGAAAAAGGTATAAAAACATTACACGAAAAAACTGTTCATGATGTACCATATAGTAAATCATATATAAATGAACAAAAATCTATTGAAAAAATCCTTGCCGAGCATCCGTCAATAGAAGTCATAATAGATGTACACCGTGATGCACTTTATAATTCAAAAAATGAAAAAATAAAACCTGTTACCACAATAAATGGCAAAAAAGTTGCTCAGGTTATGCTTGTTTGCGGAACAGATGCTATGGGACTTCCCCATAATAATTGGAAAAGTTGTTTTTCTTTTGCACTCAAGCTCCAGAATGATATGAACAAAAACTATCCTAATTTTGCTCGTCCTGTTAATTTGAGAGAAGAAAGATTTAACACTCATATGACAGCAAATTCAGTGATTTTTGAAATAGGAGCAAACGGAAATACTTTAGAAGAAGCTGTTTTAGCAGGTCACTATGCAGCTTTAAGTATAGCAAATGTTTTAAACAGCGGAAAATAAAGTAAATTTTAATTTAAAATTATATCAAAAACATCAAAAAAGAGAAAACGAAAGAAAAATCGAGAAAATGCCTAAAAAATGTATTTATTTAACAAAAATAGCCTATAATCGAAATTGAAAAAAGGGGAAAATTTGGTATAATACCATTAGCACTCATTAAAAGAGAGTGCTAATAAAAAGTTTAAAATTACAACATATAAAATGGAGGTAACCAAAATGAAACTCAATCCTACAAGTGATAATGTAGTAGTAAAAATGACAGAAGTTGAGGAAACAACTGCAAGCGGTATTATTTTAGCAGGAACTGCGAAAGAAAAACCACAGATTGCAGAAGTTGTTGCAGTTGGACCCGGCGGAATAGTTGAAGGCAAAGAAGTTAAAATGGAAGTGAAAACAGGGGATAAGATTATAATGCGTCAATATAGCGGAACAACAGTTAAGCTTGACGGCGAAGAATATATTATCATTAAACAGGCTGATATTTTAGCAACTGTTGAATAATTTGAAAGGAAGTATTTAAAATGGCTAAACAGATTATATACGGAGACGAAGCAAGAAAAGCTTTAGAAAGCGGAATTAACAAGCTTGCAGATACAGTAAAAATTACATTAGGACCAAAAGGCAGAAATGTTGTTTTGGAAAAAAAATTCGGTGCACCGCTTATTACAAATGACGGTGTTTCAATTGCAAAAGAAATTGAACTTGAAGATGCGTTTGAAAACATGGGTGCTCAGCTTATAAAAGAGGTTGCAACAAAAACTAATGATGTTGCAGGTGACGGTACAACAACAGCTACGCTTTTAGCACAGGCATTTGTAAGAGAAGGCCTTAAAAACATTGCTGCCGGTGCAAATCCTATGATTGTTAAAAAAGGTATTGCTTTAGCAGTTGAAAAAGCAGTTGAAGAAATTAAAGCAAATTCAAGAAAAGTAAATGGTAAAGATGATATAGCAAAGGTTGCTTCAATTTCATCTGCTGACGAATATATAGGCGGACTTATTGCTGATGCTATGGAAAAAGTAAGTGCAGACGGTGTTATTACTGTTGAAGAATCCAAGACAGCAGAAACATTATGTGAAGTTGTTGAGGGTATGCAATTTGACAGAGGATATATCTCACCTTACATGGTAACTGATACAGACAAAATGGAAGCCGTTCTTGATGATGCATGCATACTTATTACCGATAAGAAAATCTCTTCAATTCAGGATTTACTTCCTCTTTTAGAGCAAATCGTTCAGCAAGGCAAAAAACTCCTTATTATCGCTGAAGATATTGAGGGTGAAGCGCTTACAACACTCGTTCTTAATAAATTAAGAGGAACTTTTACTTGTGTTGCTGTTAAAGCACCTGGCTTTGGTGACAGAAGAAAAGAAATGCTCAGAGATATCGCTATTTTGACAGGCGGAGAAGTTATTTCTGATGAACTTGGTTTAGATATAAAAGAAACAACTATCGACCAGCTTGGTAAAGCTAAACAGATTAAAGTACAGAAAGAAAATACTATTATTGTTGACGGTGCCGGAAATAGTGAAGATATTAAAGCAAGAGTTTCACAGATTAAGGGACAGTTAGAAGAAACAACATCAGAATTTGATAAAGAAAAGCTTCAGGAAAGACTTGCAAAGCTTGCAGGCGGTGTTGCAGTTATAAGAGTAGGTGCGGCAACTGAAACTGAAATGAAAGAGAAAAAACTCAGAATTGAAGACGCACTTGCTGCAACAAAAGCTGCTGTTGAAGAAGGAATAGTTGCAGGTGGCGGAACAGCTTATTTGAATGCTCTTCCTGTTGTAAAGAATTTATTAGATAATACTGAAGGCGATGAAAAGACAGGTGTTATGATAGTTCTTAAAGCTCTTGAAGAACCTGTAAGACAAATTGCTAAAAATGCCGGTTTAGAAGGCTCAGTTATAGTTGATAAAATTTTAAATAGTGAGAAAAATGTTGGCTTTGATGCTTATAACGAAGAATATTGCAATATGCTTGAAAAAGGTATTGTTGACCCTACAAAGGTTACAAGAAGTGCGTTACAAAATGCTTCATCTGTTGCTGCAATGGTGCTTACAACAGAAAGCTTAGTTGCAGAAATAAAAGAACCTGAACCACCGGCACCTGCTGCACCAGGAATGGGCGGTATGGGCGGAATGTATTAAAATCCGTAAAACACATAAAAAAATGAGCTGTTTAAAAATATTTTAAACAGCTCGCTTTTTTTAGTTATTTAAATGTTTTCATTTTTGCAAAAACGAATCCTACAACAATACTTATCAGTACAGAAATTGCAATTATAATTGGAAATGCAAAAGGGCTTGAAGCAAATGGCATTGAAACTTGATTAAGATTCATTCCATATGCACTGAATATCATTGTGGGGATTGCCATAACAATAGTAATTATTGCGAGAACCTTCATTACAATATTAAGATTGTTTGAAATTACAGATGCAAATGCATCCATTGTTCCGCTTAAAATACCGCTGTAAATATTTGCCATTTCAATCGCCTGTTTATTCTCGACTATTACATCTTCAAGCAAATCTGCGTCTTCTTCATATTTTTTCACAACTTCAGTTCTTAAAAGCTTTTCCAATACAACTTCATTAGACCTTAATGATGTAGTAAAATACACCAAACTCTTTTCAAGCTTTAAAAGTTCAATGAGTTCACTGTTTTTCGTCGATTTGTGAAGCTTATTTTCAACTTCTTCACTTTTTCTGTCAATACTTCTCAAATAATTAAGATATGCAGAAGAATTTTTATAAAGAATCTGAAGAACAAATCTTGATTTCATAAAGGTGAAAAAATCTTTTATTCTTCCGCTTTCAAATTGTTTTAAAATAGGAGTAGCCTCACTGCATACCGTTATAACAACATCATCTGCAAGAATAATCGAAAGCGGAATTGTAGTATAAAGCTCTTTTTCGCTTTGGTCTTCAACAGTAGGGATATTAACAAGAATCATAGTAAAGTTTTCATCAATTTCTATACGGGACCTCTCATCAATATCAAGTGCAGCCTTAAGTGCATCTTCGTCAATAGAATATTTACTGCAAATATATTCTAATTCTGAATTATCAGGTGCAATCATATTAATCCAGCAACCGTTCTCAGGTTGGCTGATTGTCTTTAAAGTGTTTTCTTTTGAAATGTAGTAATTAATCATATCTTTCTTCCTTTCACGGCAAACGTACAAAATGTACAAAACGTACAAAACACACAAAACAATGCCGTAAAAAGAAAGTAAACTACTAATCTAATTCAAGGCAATGTTTCGTACATTTTGCCAAATATTTTTTAATTTTGTTAATACTATGGGCATCATCTGTGCCCTTAATAGGGTTAGGTTTCATAAAATGTACTCACATCCTTTTAAAAATTAATTTATACTATCCCAAAAATCTTTTATATCATAAAAAAGAGGTGCCTCAAACGATAAATTAAGATTTGGAAAAATAATTTTATTACAATGTAGTGCCTGACGGATAAAAATCATATTACCGCCGTATAAATCATCGCCAACAAGCGGGTGACCTATATGAGAAAAATGAACACGAATTTGATGCGTTCTTCCTGTTATAAGATTAATTTTAACCATTGAAAAACCGTTTTTTTCGTCTATAACTTCGTACTTAGTTATAGCTATTTTTCCGTCAGAACGAACTTCTCTTTTTATTCCGTCTGCACTTCTTTCAATCGGTAAATCTATAATTCCTTTTTTTTCTTTTAAAATACCACTGATAATTGCAATATATTCTTTATTGACTTTTTCTTTTGAAAGAATATTCTGGGTATATTGATTTTTACATACAACTGTTATTCCGCTTGTATTTTTGTCGAGTCTTCCTAAAATTCTTACAGTTGTTTTTATATCATTTTTTTGATAGTACCACTCAATAAAATTTCCAAGAGTACCAATCGGGTGACCTCTGGAAGGGTGAGGCGGCATATTAAAAGGCTTATTTAAAACAAGTAAATTTTCATCTTCGTATATAATTTCAACATCCCTGTCTTTGTGTGCAATAATATTATTTGATGAAACTTTTGGAAAAACAATCTCAATAATATCATTCTCTTTTAAAATCGTATTAGTCCATGAGGGAATATTGTTTACTATTATACCGTCTGTTGTTTTTAATTTGTTTATTAACCTTCTTGATAATTTCTGCTCTTTTTTTAGGTAATCACCAAGAGTCATACCGTTATTTTTTTTATCAACTTTGAATTTCATTTTATATTTTTCTAAACATCCGTAAAAATTCACTATAAAATAATCAAGGAATGATAGCTTACATCATTCCTATTATGATATAATTCTAACACACTTTTTTAAAAAAGTCAACTTTTTACGGTTTTTTTTCTTCTTTTTCTTATTTTTTATATCTGTCTTGACTAACACATTATACCGTGATATAATGTATATTAGAATTACACAAATTACAAAAAACAAGGTGGGCTTATGATAGTAAAAAATATTATTAAAATTTTAGAAGAAAAATTTCCTGTTCAAAATAAAGAGGAATGGGATAATGTAGGTCTTATGATAGGAGATAAAGAAGCAGAAATCAAAAAAGCTTATGTATGTCTTGATATTACTCCTAAAATTGTGGAATTTGCAATAAAAAACGAATGTAATCTTATTATTACTCATCATCCGTTTATCATGCCTGCTATTTTGAATATTGACTATAAAAACGAAAAAGCATCTATGATAAGAGATATTATAAAAAATGATATTAGTGTCTATTCTATGCATACTAATTTCGACAGTTCAATAGGCGGTATAAATGATATCCTTGCCTCACTTCTTGAACTTAGTGATTACACCCCAAAAACTGCACAGATTTTCAGAAAAGGATACTTAAAAAAAGAAATCACCTTAAAAGAGTTTGTTAACAATATTAAAAATGTTCTTAATGTAAAAAATGTAATATGCGCTGGAGAGGATAATAAAAAGATTAAGACTGTTGGGATTTGCAGCGGAGGCGGAGGCAGTATTATTATGGAGGCTTATCCGTGCGATGTGTTTTTCACAGGAGAAGCGAAGTATCACGAGTTTCAGAATGCACTTGCAAATGATATTGCTGTTGTTGCAGCAGGACATTTTGAAACAGAAAATATTGCACTTTTTAAAATAAGGGATATTTTAAAAGAGAATAATATTGAGGTAGTTGAAAAAGAAATTTTTGAAGGTTTTTCAAGAATTGTATAAAAAGTAGGAGAAAGTAGAAAAGAATGGATTTTTGTCATTTACATGTTCACACACAATATAGTCTTTTAGATGGTCTTTGCGATATAAAAGAGCTTGTTAAAAAAGCGAAAGAGCAAGGCTTTTCTTCGCTTGCAATTACAGACCACGGTGTATTAAGTGGGATTATAGAATTTTATAAAGAATGTAAAAAGCAAAATATTAAGCCTATAATAGGCTCGGAATTTTATATATGTGATGATTGTACTGACAGAAGTAATAAGAGCTATAATCATCTTGTTTTAATTGCTGAAAATAACGATGGATTAAGAAATCTTTATAAGCTTTCTTCAGCCTCTTATAAAGAAGGTTTTTATTATAAACCTCGTATTGATAAAAAATTACTTAAAAAATATTCTGATGGATTAATATGTTTAACGGCGTGTATTCAGGGAAGAATACCGCAGCTTTTGAGCATCGATGATTATAACGGAGCAAAACAAGAACTTATAGATTATATAGATATATTTTCAAAAGAAAATATTTATCTTGAAGTCCAGAATCATGGTATAGAAATTCAAGAAAAAGTTATTTCGGGGATTGAAAAGCTTTCAGATGAATTTGGAGTAAAAATTGTTTGCACAAACGATGTCCACTATATTGAAAAAAAGGATAGCTTTTATCAGGATATTTTAATGTGCATACAAATGCAAAATAAAATCACAGATTTTAACCGCATTAAGCTCGAAACATCTGAGTTTTATTTAAAATCATATGATGAAATGAAAGAGCTTTTTAAAGAGAAACCCCAATATCTTGAAAACACACTTGAAATAAGCAGAAAATGTAATGTTGAAATAGAATTTGGAAAAATATCGTTTCCAAAATTTTTTGATGATAAAACTGAGGAAGAAACAATTCTTTACTTTAAAAAGCTTTGTAATAAAGGCTTGGAATTAAGATATAAAACAATCACCCCAGAGCATATAAAAAGACTTAATTATGAAATTGATACAATATGTGAGATGGGCTTTTGCGATTATTTTCTTATTGTATGGGATTTCGTGAGATATGCCAAAAGAAACAACATCCCGGTAGGTCCCGGAAGAGGCTCGGCAGCAGGCTCTTTAGTTTCTTATGTTCTTAATATTTCGACCGTAGACCCTATTAAGTATAATCTTGTTTTTGAAAGATTTCTTAATAAAGAGCGTATTACTATGCCCGATATTGATATTGATTTGTGCTTTGAAAGAAGAAGCGAAGTAATAGATTATGTCATAAAAAAATATGGTGAAGACAGAGTTTCTCAAATTATAACATTTGGAACGATGAAAGCAAAAGCGGCAATTAAGGATGTTGCCCGTGTAATGAATATATCATATAGTAAGGCTGATACTGTTACAAATCTTATTGCAAGAAGCGGTTGTCACACGATAGATGAAGCTGTTTCACAGGAAATTGAACTTAAAAATATGTTATCAGACCCTGATGTAGCAGAGCTTATTACAGTTTCAAAAAAACTGGAGGGACATTTAAGACACAGCTCTGTTCATGCAGCAGGAGTTCTTATTGCAGGTGAAAGTGCAGATAATATAGTTCCTTTGTGCAAAGTAAATGATACACTTGTTACTCAGTATGAAAAAAACAACCTTGAAGAACTTGGCCTTATTAAAATGGATTTTTTGGGAATCAGGTATATAACAGCTATTCATCAGGCTATTGAAAATATAAAAAAGGATAAAAATATTGAGATTGTTTTTTCGGAGGATTATGATGACACAGATGTTTATAAAATGCTCTCATCAGGAGAAACTGACGGGATTTTTCAGCTTGAAAGTGAGGGGATGAGAAATTTTTTAAGAAATTTCAAACCCTCGGCATTTGAAGATATTATTGCTGCAATTTCCTTATATCGTCCCGGTCCTATGAGTGAAATTCCGAAATTTATTTCAAACAAAAAAAATCCTGAAAAAATTGTTTACAAAGATGAGCGTTTAAAAAACATTCTTGATGTTACTTACGGTTGCATTGTATATCAGGAACAGGTTATGGAAATTTTCCGTGTTCTTGCTGGATTTACAATGGGACAGGCTGATTCTATAAGGCGTGCAATTTCAAAAAAGAAAGCTGATATTATTAATTCGCAGAAAAAGGATTTTTTGGACGGCTGTAAGAAAAATGGTGTTGACAGAACTATTGCCGAGGAAATATTTTCGGATATTGAATCTTTTGCAGACTATGCGTACAACAAATCACACGCAACCTGTTACAGTGTAATAGCATATAAGAGTGCTTATCTTAAAGCACATTATCCTGAGTATTATTATAGTGCGCTCATTGCTTCATACAGCGAATCATCTGAAAAAGTCGCATTTTATATAAGAAGTGCTTTGAAATTTAATGTTAAAACACTACCGCCAAACATTAATATATCAAAAGAAAACTTTTCTTTATATAACGGACAAATAAGCTTTGGTTTTTCCTCAATTAAAGGGGTAGGAATTTCTCTTTCTCAGCTTATTGTAGATGAAAGAACTAAATTTGGTGATTTTGATTCTTTTGAAGATTTTATTTCAAGAATGGTAAAACACCACATAAACAAAAATGCTCTTGCTTCTCTTATTAAAGCAGGTTGCTTTGATGAATTTGATAAAAGAAGCGAGCTTCTTAAAATTCATGAAATAGAACTTTCAAAATATACAAGTGAGTTAAGGAATAATGTTACAGGTCAGCTCGACCTTTTTGGACTTTCACAATATGAATTGCGTGAACCACCAAAATATACCTATAATGCTAAAAGAAGTGACGATAAAACTCAAAAGCTTTCTTCAGAAGAGCTTGAAATGGAAAGGGAAGTTCTTGGACTTTATATTTCAGGTCATCCTCTTGATGAATTTATAAATAAAATACATTCTATAACAAATAATGAAGTTTATTCAATAAAAGAACAAATATATTCTTTTGATGATATTCCAAAAGAGTATAAGGGGGAAATGGTATTAATAGGTCTTGTTAAAAAACCAAGACAAAAAATGACTAAAACAGGAAAAGAAATGCTTTTCTTTACTCTTGAGGATATATCGGGAACAATCGACTGTGTTGTTTTTCCTAATGTTATGGAAAAATACGGAATGTTTTTAGGAAAAGATAATATTGTAATTGTAAAAGGACATTTTTCATATGAAAACAACAGAGTCAGCTTTAATGTTAACAGTGTAGATCACTTTAACACAAAAAAAGCATATCTTAAAATGTATTTAAAAATTGACAAAGACAAAGAAATATGTTATAATGAAATCATAGCAAAGCTACAATTTTTCAGCGGGAACACGCCTGTGTATTTCTATTATCCACATAAAAAGAAAACATTTCTTGCACCGCAAAAGTATTGGGTAAGTGAAAATAAAATTTTACTTACAGAACTTGAAAAAATTTTAGGGGAAGAAAATGTTAAAGTTGTTATAGCATAAAATTTAAAAAATGAAAGGGATTTTTATTATGAAAAAAAATTATTTTCCTTTAATTATTGTATTGGTGTTATGTACAGTTTTGGTAGCTGTTTCGTTTATGAAAGAAAAAAGCATCAATACCTCTCTTAATAACGATGAAATTGTTAATGAACAAATAGAAGAAAATAATAATAAAAACGAAACGATAAAAGAGGAAATTTTTAATCAGGAAGATGAAAATAATAAGGGCAGTGCATCAAATGTAGAAGCTTCCAAAGAAACAAAAAATCAGAGTAACAAAGAAAGCGGAAAAGGCTTGTTTTTAGGAATGGATGATTCGAATTTTATTGTTATTTTTATGTCTGATGAAAGCGGTTCACCAAAAGAGTATCGCTTTGCTATTGACAGAAGTATTAATTTTGAAAATAGTGATGTCCAAATCGGAGATAATGTAAGTTTTGAGTATATAACAGACTCTAAAGATACTAAAACTATTACAAAAATATCAAAATCAAATTAAAACGATATAAAAAGCAGTATATTTACTGCTTTTTATTGATTTTTTTACAAATATTTTATATTGTTATTTATAAATTGAAAAAAATGTAAAAAAACACTTGACAAAACAAAAAAAATGTGTTACAATAATTTCTGTTGTGACGAGGCGTAGCTCAGTTTGGTAGAGTGCTTGGTTTGGGACCAAGATGCCGCAGGTTCAAGTCCTGTCGCCTCGACCATGAAAACGGGATAGAATTTACTGACAGTAAATTCTACCCCGTTTTCAGCGATATAAATCTCATATGAGATTTGCGATATACCTTATCAGGTGTGATATGTGCTAACGCACGCGATATGTTGCCTCACGGCAACGCGATTTATATCATATCGCAACCGAATGAAATAAGGTTATATCGAATTTGCGAAGCAAATATATCGCACGAGCGAGAGCGAGTATATCGCCAAAAAATTATTGACAGTAAAATCATATCGTACTTACAGAAAAAAAGACTTGTCAATCGACAAGTCTTTTTTCAACTAAATCCGTCATACGACGGAATAAATCTGCTTTGCAGATGAAATCACTACGTGATAAAATCCGACTTCGTCGGGATAAAAAGACGGATTTAATTTTATCAAAGCTGCAAAGCTTTGATTTCATCTAAACTCGTTTGGATTTCATCGTGAACAAAGTGAACGATTTCATTAAAAATACTTTTCATCTATTATGAACATAAAAACCAAATAAGGGACTATGAGAAAATACTTTCATTTTCGTCATAGTCCCTTATGTATTATATTATTAAAAATTATTCTTTTGTTGTTGGTTTTACAAATACCATACTCAAAACAAGAGCAACTACATACAAAATTCCTGTTACATATAATACAGTCTGATATCCTACTGGATTGTATGCACTTAAAGTATCACCAAAATTGTTTACAATCCATGATGCAAGTTGGTTTCCACTTAAACCTGCAAATGCCCATGCTGAAAGTGTAATTCCGTGAATAGCACTTATATTACTCATTCCGTAGTGGTCAGATAAAAGTGTAGGTACATTTGAAAAACCGCCGCCATATCCTGCATTAACCATCATAATTAAGATAAGAACTAATGAAGTAAGGAAAATATTTCCGCTTCCATTTGCAATTCCGCCTGTAAAAATTACAAGAGCAGTAAGAACAATTGAAATAATAAATATAAGCTTATATATTGTGTTTCTGTCTTTTAATTTATCTGCCCATGCTGAGAAACCAAGACGACCTCCTGCATTAAAAATAGCAGAAACGGTAGAAATAATACCGATATATGCACCAAGTCCCAAACATTTTACAATTGCCTTTTCCTGAGAAATAAGTGCAAGACCGCATGTGATATTTATATAAAACATAAACCATATTCCTATATAGTTTTTAATAGGTTTTGTTTTAATAACAGAAATAATACTTTTTCTTTCTTCTTCGTTTTGTGGTTCATGCCAATCATCAGGTTTTTTAAGAAGCAGATGACCTACAAACATCATTATAAAATATACAACAGCAAGAATTAAAAACATTTTGTATATTCCGCCGTTCCCCAAATTTTCAAGCATTGACTGCATAATAGGACTTGCAATAGCCTTTGCAGCGCCAAAGCCTGCAACAGCAAGGCCGGTAGCTAAGCCTTTTTTATCGCTAAACCAAAGCATAAGTGTTTTTACAGGTGAAAGATAGCCTGTCCCAAGACCGATACCCATAATAAGACCGTAGCAAACATATATCCCTACAAGTGCAATTACACTTCCTTTATGAAGTCCACCGTAATATATAAATCCGCCTGTTCCTGCCATTCCAAGTGCAAAACAAATTGCCGCAATAAGCGATGACTTATGTATATCTTTTTCGACAACATTTCCCAAAAAAGCTGCTGACATTCCGAGGAAAAAAATCGCAAAGCTGAATGCCCATTCTGTTGCACCTTTAGAAAAACCGATATAATCTGCAATTTCCTGGCTGAAAATTGACCAACAATAAACTGTACCTATACTGCAATGGAGAAGAAGTGCAGGGATAGCTGCTCTTATCCATTTGTTAGTACGCCAACCACCTGATTTTGTTACGCTGTTACTCATTTTAAATAGTTCCTTCTTTCTGATATTATATTAATAATTTTTAAACAACCTTATATATATTAGCACAAAAGAATAAAAAATGCAAGTTATTTTTTCCAAAAAATAATTTATGTATAAAATATGTGTAAAAACACTATTTTTTCCAATATAAAACTTGACTAATACAGTGCTTTAGTGTTATAATATTTGATAGAATAAATCGAAACGGAGCAAAAAAATGAGAATAATAGATTTATTGAAAAAAGATACACTATCGCTTTCTTTTGAAGTTTTTCCACCAAAAACCGAGACAAGTTTTGAAAGTGTAAGAGTTGCTACTGAAGAAATTGCAAAATTAAAGCCTTCTTTTATGAGTGTGACATACGGTGCAGGCGGAGGAACAAGTAAATTAACGCTTGATATTGCTAAAAATATAAAGGAAATCTATGGCGTTCCTACATTAGCACATCTTACTTGTGTTTCTTCTACAAAAGAAACTGTACATAATAAAATTGACGAAATTAAGCAGGCAGGAATAAGTAATATAATGGCTTTAAGAGGAGATATTCCTGTTGAGCTTTCAAATGAAGACAGAAGTAAATGGGATTACAGATATGCTATTGACCTGATACGCGAGTTAAAAGAAAGTAATGAAGATTTTTGTATCGGCTGTGCGTGCTATCCTGAAATTCATCCTGAAAGCTCAAATCAAAAAGATGATATAAAGCACCTTAAAGAAAAAGTTGATGCAGGCTGTGATTTTATTACCACACAAATGTTTTTTGATAATAATCTTCTATTTAATTTCTTATATAAAATTCGTGAAGCGGGCATAACTGTTCCTGTTGTTCCTGGGATAATGCCTATTACAAATGCAAATCAGGTTGACAGAGCTATAAAGCTTTCAGGCTCTTTTGTGCCGCAAAGATTTAAAAGTATAGTTGATAAATTTGAGTTTGACCCTGCTGCTATGAAACAGGCGGGAATAGCATATGCAACTGACCAGATAATTGACTTATATGCAAATGGTATTACAAATGTTCACGTTTATTCAATGAATAAGCCTGATGTTGCTGAGAAAATACAAAATAATTTGTCGGATATTTTAGGGAAGTAAAAAAAGGTAAAAAAAGTAAAAAAGGAAAAATAAAAAATATGAACACATTTGATATCGTTGTCCCTACACTTTTTGGTGTGGAAGCAGTTACAGCAAAAGAGATAAGAAATTTAGGATATGATATAAAAAACACATCTGATGGTCGTGTTACTTTTTTAGGTGATTTTGACGCTGTTGCAAGATCAAATATAAACTTAAGAACAGGGGAACGTGTTCTTATTAAAGTTGCTGAATTTAAAGCTGAATCCTTTGATGAGCTTTTTGAAAATACTTATAACATTGACTGGAGTGTGTGGCTCTCTAAAAATTCTCACTTTCCTGTAAAAGGATTTTCACTTCGTTCCAAGCTTTACAGCGTTCCTGACTGTCAGTCTATTATCAAAAAAGCAATTGTAAATTCTTTAATGAAAAAATATAATACACAGTTTTTGCCTGAAAGGGGAACAACATATCAAATCGAGTTTTCGATTATAAGAGATACTGTTTGTATTATGATAGATACAACAGGTGCACCTCTTCACAAAAGAGGCTATCGTATTAAACACAATGCTGCACCAATTAGAGAAACATTAGCTGCTGCAATAGCAACCTTGAGCCGTTTTTCATATAGCGGAATTATGGCAGACCCTTTTTGCGGTTCGGGAACTTTTCCTATTGAATGTGCAATGATAGCTAAAAATATTGCACCCGGGGTAAACAGAGAATTTTCCGCAATGGATTTTTCGCAAATTGATAAAAAAATATGGCTCGATGCTTTGGAAGAAGCCAGAGATTTGGTGAAAAAAGATACTAAATTCCATGCAGTTGCTTCCGATATTGACAAAATGTGTATTGAAATAACAGCTGAAAATGCAAAAAATGCAGGAGTAGGAGAGCTTATTACAACAAAGCTTATGCCTGTTTCAGAATTTACTTCTAATGAGACGGGCGGAACTCTTATCTGCAATCCGCCTTACGGTGAAAGATTATTAGAAAAAAAATCATGTGAAAGAATTTATTCTCAGCTTGGTGATGTTTACAGAAATCTTGATAAATGGAATTTACTTGCTCTTACACCTGTAGAAAATTTTGAGGATAATTTCGGACAAGTTGCTACCAAAAAGAGAAAATTGTATAATGGTATGATAAAATGTTGTTTATATCAATTTTATAAATAATTTTGAATAAATTTGCACAAAATGTACAATATATACTTGTAATAACAACAAAATTTGTGCATTTTAACAAAATGCACAAATTGCTCGTTTTTTTCTTGACAAACAAACTAAAATTTGGTATAATAGTTTTCGTTGGTGATTAAATCACTAAAAAAATAAAAAATGTGGCGGCATAGCTCAGTTGGCTAGAGCATGCGGTTCATACCCGCAGTGTCGATGGTTCAAATCCGTCTGCCGCTACCATATGGGAGCATAGCTCAGCTGGGAGAGCATCTGCCTTACAAGCAGAGGGTCATAGGTTCGAGCCCTATTGTTCCCACCAATAATCGACAAGGTTTGACTGAATCTTGTCGATTTTACTTATTAGCTAATTTATAATATATAAAAGGAGAAACTTATGCAGAAAAAATTATCACAAAAGGCACTTAACATAATTAAAAAAATGCAACAGAACGAATTAACCGAAAGCGTAATTTATGAAAAAATTGCTAAATTTACAAAGGAAAAAGAGAACAAAGAAACACTTTTAAGATTGTCACGCGAAGAAAAAGCTCATTATGAAATTTGGAAAGAATATACAAATATAGAAATGAAACCCCAAAAATTAAAAGTAATTAAATTTGTCCTTTTTGCAAGAATTTTAGGATTTACATTCGCAGTTAAGCTTATGGAAAACGGAGAAAGTGGTGCACAAAAGGAATATGATATACTCTCTTTGGAAGTTTCTGAAAGTATTGAAATAAGAAAACAGGAAGAAGAACATGAAAAAGCACTTCTTAACATGCTAAATGAAGAACGGCTTCAATATGTAGGCAGTATGGTTTTAGGAATGAATGATGCCTTAGTTGAGCTTACAGGCTCACTTGCAGGTTTCACTTTTGCGATGCAGAATACCCGACTTATTGCATTATCAGGACTTATTATGGGGATATCCGCAACATTTTCAATGGCATCAAGTGAATTTTTATCTGCAAAAAGTGAGGGAAGAAATGATGCATTAAAATCGTGTTCATATACAGGCATTGCATATCTTATAACCGTTGCACTTCTTGTATTGCCATATCTTATATTTGATAATAGTAGATATATTTTTGCACTTATTACTATGATTGCTTTTGTTATCCTTATTATAGCAGGATTTACATATTATATTTCAGTTGCACAAGGTGAGAAATTCAAATCCCGTTTTTTTGAGATGAGTGCTATAAGTATAAGCGTAGCAGTTGTTTCATTCTTTGTGGGAATACTTGCTAAGAAATTCTTAGGTGTTGATTTATAAGAATTGCATACAATATAAAATCCACTTCCGAAGTCAAATACTTCGAGAAGTGGATTTTATTGTTATGATTTTAAAAATTAAATAGAAGATTATACTTCCTACAATAGCCGCATATAGCTGTAATGTTCCGAATATTTTACCGAGAATTGCAATTTTTTCTCCTAAATTTTCTTCAAAAAGGGGTTTTATTATAAAGTCAGCACTTAAAAACATAAACAACCATTTTAAAACTGAAGAAACTGTAAGTCCTAAGATTAAGTTTAGATTATTTTTTTGGTTATAAATAATGGCACTAAAAAGGACATAAATAATGTTTCCTATTATAATTATGGGAAGTGCAGTGAATTTTGTTTGTGTCATTAAAAATGTCATTGCAGCACCTCCGGCTATAAAATATGAACTTACAGGTGCGATAATACTTAATAAAATTCCGCTTGGAATACCAATATAAAATGTTGCAATAAGTAAAATTGTGTTAACAATCGGACCTGAAATATAAGCGGATATATTTTTAAAATATTGAATAACAAATAAAATTGCAATTAGCAGTGCTGTCCTTGTTATTTTTTGAGTTTTTGTCATTTTCAAAACTGTCCTTTCATAAAGAATGAAGCTGTTTAAACAAATTGTTAAACAGCTTCTTTACTTTTTTAGAATAATCCTGTTATTTTTCCATTTTCATCAACATCAATATTATTTGCAGCAGGGCATTTCGGAAGTCCCGGCATAGTCATAATATCGCCTGTAAGTACAACTAAAAATCCGGCACCGGCACTTACCTTAACATTCTTTACAGTAATATCAAAATTTTCGGGTGCACCGATTTTTGTCATATCATCAGAAAAGCTGTACTGTGTTTTTGCCATACATACAGGTAATTTATCAAATCCAAGCTCTGTAAGCTTTTCAATTTGTTTTTTTGCATTTTTATCAAAAACAGCTTTATTACCTCTGTATATTTTCTTTACTATTGTGTTAATTTTGTCTTCTATTGTGCCTTCAAGCGAATATGCAAATTCAAAATTATTCTTTTCTTCACAAAGAGAAACAACTTCATTTGCAAGCTCAATGCCGCCATTTCCGCCCTCAGCCCATACATTAGACAATACAACATTTACACCAAGTTCTTTGCATTTCTCAATAACAACAGAAACTTCACTATCGGTATCAGTAGGGAATCTGTTTACTGCAACAACGCAAGGAAGCTTATAGACATCTTTAATATTTGAAATATGTCTAAGAAGATTAGGAATACCTTTAATAAGAGCATCGGTATTTTCTTCTGAAAGGTCTGACTTTGCTACACCACCATGCATTTTTAAAGCACGGATAGTTGCAACAATAACAACGCAATCAGGTTTTAATCCGGCATATCTGCATTTTATATCAAGGAATTTTTCTGCACCTAAATCTGCACCGAAACCTGCCTCTGTAATTGCATAATCTCCAAGCTTAAGAGCCATTTTTGTAGCTATAACGCTGTTACAGCCGTGTGCAATATTAGCGAAAGGTCCGCCATGAATAAGTGCAGGAGTTCCCTCTAAAGTCTGTACTAAATTAGGCTTTAATGCATCTTTTAAGAGTGCCGTCATAGCACCATGAGCATTAAGCATACCCGCAGTAACAGGCTTTTCGTCATAGGTATATGCCACAACTATTTTTGAAAGTCTGTCCTTTAAATCAGTTATTGAGTTTGAAAGACAAAGTGCCGCCATAACTTCAGAAGCAACAGTTATATCGAAGCCATCTTCTCTTGGAACACCATTAATTCTTCCTCCAAGACCGTCGGTAATAAATCTTAGCTGTCTGTCGTTCATATCGACAGCTCTTTTCCAGGTTATTCTTCTTGGGTCAATATTAAGCTCGTTTCCCTGATAAATATGGTTATCAAGCATTGCACCTAAAAGATTGTTTGCTGCACCGATTGCATGAAAATCTCCTGTGAAATGAAGATTGATATCTTCCATAGGAACAACCTGTGCATATCCGCCGCCTGCAGCACCGCCTTTTATTCCAAATACAGGTCCTAAAGAAGGCTCACGAAGTGCAACAACAGTTTTTTTACCTATTTTTCTCATCGCATCAGCTAACCCTATTGTAGTTGTAGTTTTTCCTTCACCTGCAGGGGTAGGGGTGATTGCAGTAACGAGAATAAGTTTACCGTCTTTTTTATCAGAATCTTTTAAAAGTGATAAATCAAGCTTTGCCTTGTAGTTACCATAATATTCGATATATTTTTCATTAATTTCAGCATTTTTTGCAATTTCACAAATATGCTTCATCTCAACGCTTTGAGCAATTTCTATATCTGTTTTCATATTATACCTCTTTTTTGACTTTTAATTTTTTATTTGAAAAATTCAACAGCACTTTCAAACATCTGCATATCATATTTTCCGATGACATTTTTGTAAAGGTCTTTATCTTTTCTTTCGCTGTGTCCCATTTTACCCAAAACTCTTCCATCAGGAGAAGTTATACCTTCAATAGCACATACAGAGCCGTTAGGATTATATTGAATGTCATAAGTCGGGTTACCGTTTAAATCTACATACTGTGTGATAATCTGACCATTATTTTTAAGCTCATTTATCAAAGCTTCATCAGCAATAAATCTTCCCTCACCGTGTGAAATAGGTACATTATAGATATCACCTACATTTGTTTTAGAGAGCCAAGGAGATTTGTTTGAAGCAATTCTTGTCTGAACAAGCTTTGACTGATGGCGTCCTATTGTGTTAAATGTAAGGGTAGGGCAGTGTTCATCAGTATCAATAATTTTTCCGTATGGAACAAGACCGAGCTTAATAAGTGCCTGGAATCCGTTACAAATTCCGCACATAAGGCCGTATCTGTTATCAAGTAAATCACTAACAGCTTCTTTTATAGCTTCATTTCTGAAGAAAGCTGTAATAAATTTACCTGAACCGTCCGGTTCGTCACCGCCTGAAAAACCACCCGGTATAAATATAATTTGTGATTCTTTTATTTTCTTTGCAAATGCTTCAACAGACTGGGAAACCTTTGAAGCAGTAAGATTATTAATAACAAAAATTTCTGATTCTCCACCTGCATCATTCATAGCTTTAGCTGTATCATATTCGCAGTTTGTTCCCGGGAATACAGGAATAAGGATTTTTGGTTTTGCAACCTTAATTGAAGGAGAAACTCTTTCTTTAGCATAATATGAGAATGTTTCAGGTGCTTCCATGTCATTTTTAATATTGCAAGGATAAATTTCTTCAAGCTTGTCTTCGTAAGCTTTAAAGAGTTTTACAAAAGAAACTTTATTATCTTTATAAGAAATTTCTTTTTCATTTGTTGTTTTTCCAAGTAAAGTACCAACATTAGTATCATCGGAAAGCTCCAATATAAATGAACCGTAATTATATCCGAAAATTTCTTCCATAGTAACAGAACTGTCAAAAATAAATCCGATGTCATTACCCATAGCCATTTTCATAACAGCTTCAGCAATACCGCCGTAAGTTGGAGTATAAGCACTTAAGATTTTCTTTTCTTTTACAAGTTTATTTACAATTTTGAAGTTTTCTAAAAGTGATGATGTCTTTGGTAAATTATTTTCGTCATATTCGCATTTTAAGAAAACAACTTTGCTATCAGCCTTTTTAAATTCAGGTGAAATTACATCTTCTGTTTTTCCTGTTGTAACAGCAAAAGAAACAAGGGTAGGGGGAACTGTTATATCCTCAAATGTACCACTCATTGAGTCTTTTCCACCGATTGAGCCGATTTCAAGTTCTTTTTGTGCTTTAAATGCACCAAGAAGTGCAGCAAGTGGTTTTCCCCAGCTTTTTGCATTTTTACCAGGTTTTTCAAAATACTCCTGGAATGTAAGATATACATCTTTAAATTCTGCACCTGTTGCAATAAGCTTAGAAACTGATTCAACAACAGCAAGATATGCACCATGGTAAGGGCTTTTTTCGCTTATGAATGGATTATATCCCCATGACATATAGGAGCAGGTATCTGTATGTGCATTTTCAACAGAAATCTTGTTAACCATTGCCTGAATAGGTGTTTTTTGGTTTTTACCGCCAAAAGGCATAAGAACTGTTCCTGCACCGATTGTAGAGTCAAATCTTTCTGATAATCCTCTTTTTGAACAAACATTAAGGTCATCAGCTAAAGCTAAATAAAGTTCATTAAATGTACCTGAAACATTTTTGTTATAATCCTTAACGGGTGCCGCTTTTATATCAATATGCTTTGTTGCACCATTTGAATTTAAGAACTCTCTTTTAATATTAACAATTTCTTTTCCGTTCCAGGTCATTGTGAGTCTTGGGTCAGCTTTAACAGTTGCAACAATTGTTGCCTCCAAATTTTCGCTTTCAGCTAATTTGCAAAAAGCTTCGGCGTCGTTTTTATCAACAACAACTGCCATTCTTTCCTGTGATTCACTGATTGCAAGCTCTGTACCGTCTAAGCCGTCATATTTTTTAGGTACGGCATTAAGATTAATATCAAGACCGTCAGCAAGCTCACCAATTGCAACTGAAACACCGCCTGCACCAAAGTCATTACATCTTTTTATCATAGAAGAAGCTTCTTTATTTCTAAAGAGTCTTTGAAGTTTTCTTTCCTCAGGTGCGTTACCTTTCTGAACTTCAGCACCGCAGCTTTCCAAAGATTCAAGTGTATGAGATTTTGATGAGCCTGTTGCACCTCCGCAACCATCTCTTCCTGTTTTTCCTCCAAGAAGAATAACAATATCACCGTCTTCAGGTCTTTCTCTTCTTACATTACATTGTGGAGCTGCAGCAATAACAGCACCGATTTCCATTCTTTTTGCAACATAGCCTTCATGATAAATTTCATCAACCTGACCCGTTGCAAGACCTATCTGATTACCATAAGATGAATAACCGCTTGCTGCAGTAGTAACAATTTTTCTTTGTGGTAATTTTCCTTTTATTGTTTCGGAAACTTTTTTAAGAGGATTTGCAGCACCTGTTACACGCATAGCGGCATAAACATAACTTCTTCCTGAAAGTGGGTCTCTGATTGCACCGCCAATACATGTTGCAGCACCACCAAATGGCTCAATTTCAGTAGGGTGGTTATGTGTTTCATTTTTGAAAAGAAGAAGCCAGTCCTCGTCTTTTCCATTAATTTTTACTTTTATTTTTACTGTACAAGCATTAATTTCTTCCGACTCATCAAGCTTATCCAATTTTCCGTTTGTTTTAAGATATTTAACAGCAATAGTTGCAATATCCATAAGTGTAATATCTTTTGTGCGGTTAAGCTCTTTTCTCATAGAAAGATACTCGTTGTATGTATCTTCAAGTAACTTATCTTCAAACTCTACCGAATCAATATTAGTTAAAAATGTTGTATGACGGCAATGGTCTGACCAATAAGTGTCAATCATTTTAATTTCAGTTATTGTCGGGTCTCTGTCTTCTGATTTAAAATAATCCTGTGTCATCTTTAAATCGTCAATATCCATAGCAAGACCATTTTTGGATAAAAACTCATTGAGACCATTTTCATCTAAATTTATAAAACCGTCTAATGTAGCAACTTCGGTTGGTATATCGTAATTTGTTTTTAAAGTATCAAACTTTTCTAAAGTTGCTTCTCTTGATTCAACAGGGTTTATAACATATTTTTTTATTTTTTCAATATCATCGTTTGATAGTGTGCCATAAAGAATATAAACTCTTGCTGTTCTTACGATACAACGCTCTTTTTGCGAAATAAGCTGTATACATTCGGAAGCAGAGCTTGCTCTCTGGTCAAACTGTCCCGGAAGATACTCAACAGCAAATATGTTTTCACTTGGATTTTCAATTTCATCTGTTACTATATCAAGCTGTGGCTCAGAAAAAACAGTTTTCTTTGAGTATTCAAATAATTCCTCATCAATATTTTCAACATCATATCTGTTTAAAAGTCTTAAATCTGTAAGACTTGTTATATTAAGCAGATTAATAATATCATTTTTAAGTGATTTTGCTTCATTTGCAAATTCGCTTTTTTTCTCAACATATATTCTGTAAACCATTATTATGTATTCCTTTCATTTATTTTAAAAGAGCTTTTTTGCCTATATCCTTACGGTAGAATGCATTTTCAAAGCTTACAGTATTAACTTTATCATAAGCATTTTTGATTGCATTTTCCAAACTGTCCGCAACTCCTGTTACACCAAGAACTCTTCCGCCTGAGGTTACAGTTTTTCCATCTTTTATTTTAGCTCCCGCAACATATATCGTATTATCGTCAGGCATTTTAATTTCAAATCCTGTTTCATATTTTTGAGGATATCCATTTGATGCCATAATAACACAGCATGCTGCACCGTCTTTGAATTTAACTTCAGCTTCATCCAGCTTACCGTCATAGATTTTGAGCATTATATCAAGTAAATCGCTTTCTAAAAGGGGAAGAACCACCTGTGTTTCAGGGTCACCAAAACGGCAATTATATTCTATAACCTTAACACCGTCTTTTGTAATCATAAGTCCGAAATAAAGACATCCTGAGAATGGTCTTCCTTCTTTTTGAAGAGATTCTATTGTTGGCAAGAATATATTTTTCATACATTCTTCTTCAATATCTTTTGTGTAATAAGGATTTGGTGCAATAGTACCCATTCCGCCTGTATTTAAGCCTTCATCATTATCTAAAGCTCTTTTGTGGTCCATTGAAGAAACCATAGGAATAATTGTTTTACCGTCTGTAAAAGCAAGCACAGAAACTTCAGGTCCTTCTAAAAATTCTTCAACAACAATATTATTTCCGCTTTCTCCAAAGACTTTATCTTCCATAATTTCTTTAACAGCACTGTAAGCTTCTTCTCTTGTCTGTGCAATTATTACGCCTTTTCCGAGTGCAAGTCCGTCTGCTTTAATAACAGTAGGAATAGGGGCAGTTTCAAGATATTTCAAAGCTTCCGAAGCGTCAGAAAATACTTCATATTTTGCAGTAGGAATATTGTATTTTTTCATAAAGTTTTTGGAAAATACTTTACTTCCTTCCAAAATTGCCGCATTCTTTTTAGGTCCAAAGGTTTTAATTCCTTTTTCGTTTAATTTATCAACTGCACCTAAAACAAGCGGGTCATCAGGTGCAACAATAGCAAAATCAATTTTTTCATTTACTGCAAACTCAACAATTTTATCTATATCCTTTGCACCGATATCGACACATGTTGCATCTTTTGCAATCCCTCCATTTCCGGGAAGTGCAAAAATTTCGGTAACATTTTTGTTTTCTTTTATTTTTTTAATTATGGCGTGTTCTCTGCCACCACCGCCAACAACCATTATTTTCATAGTAATAATTTCCTTTCTTATTTTAGTGATGGAAAAGTCTCATATGTGTGAAGCACATTGAAATGCCATATTTATTACATACATCAATAACATTGTCGTCTCTTATTGAGCCACCTGGCTGTGCAATATAAGAAACTCCGCTTCTGTGTGCTCTTTCTATATTATCACCAAATGGGAAGAAAGCATCAGATGCAAGGGCAACGCCTTTTATTTTTGATAGATATTCTTTTTGTTCTTCTTTTGTAAACGGCTCTGGTTTTTCTTTAAAGAGTGTCTGCCATACTCCGTCTGCTAAAACATCCTCGTCATCATCAGAAATATATACATCAATCGCATTATCTCTGTCAGGTCTTTTCACAGTATCTAAAAATGGAAGATTTAAAACTTTTTCGTGCTGTCTTAAATGCCATATATCAGCTTTATTTCCTGCGAGTCTTGTACAATGTATTCTTGACTGTTGTCCCGCACCAACACCGATTGCCTGACCGTCAACAGCATAGCAAACTGAATTTGACTGTGTATATTTTAAGGTTATAAGTGCGATAATAAGGTCAATTTTGGCATCATCAGGAATGTTTTTGTTTTCAGTCACTATTTCATTTAAAAGTTCATTATGAATTTTAAAATTATTTCTTCCTTGTCTGAATGTAATTCCAAAAACCTGTTTTTCTTCAATTTCTTGAGGAATATAGTTTTCATCAATCTTTATGATGTTATATGTTCCTTTTCTTTTTCCTTTTAGAATTTCGAGTGCATCTTCATCATAGTCAGGTGCAATTACACCGTCAGAAACTTCTCTTGCAATAAGCTTTGCTGTTGTAACATCACATTTATCAGAAAGTGCAATCCAATCTCCGAAAGAAGACATTCTGTCTGTTCCTCTTGCTCTTGCATAAGCAGTTGCAAGCGGGGAGTCATCAAGACCTTCAATATCGTCAACAAAGCAAGCTTTTTTTAAACTATCACTCATTTTTTTGCCAACTGCAGCTGATGTTGGGCTTACATGCTTAAATGAAGCTGCACATGGAAGATTAACTGCTTCTTTTATTTCTTTTACAAGCTGCCAACTGTTTAATGCATCTAAAAAATTAATGTATCCAGGTCTTCCGCACAGTATCTCGATAGGCAAATCAGTATTATCTGCCATATAAATTTTAGATGGCTTCTGATTTGGATTACATCCGTATTTTAACTCAAATTCTTTCATTTTTTATATCCTTTCAGTAAAGAGATTATTTTTCATTTTTATTAAATAATACTTCTGTTGTTTCACTATTTTCTAAGCTTATATAACGAACACAGAGAGAGATTTTGTTTTCTTCGTTAAGACTATTCCAGATTTTATCTGCAAATGTATCAATATCATTATCAATCTTAACTCTGTGCGGTTCTCCTGTAAAAGTAGGGAGAGGATTACCATCGCAGTTATATGTGTGGATAAAGTGTCCAAGACCATTTATAGGAGCATAGGAATAAGTAAAACGATTACATACGTTTCCTTTTTCGTCTCCACTTTTTAAAATACTCATTTTATAGGTAAAATCAGTTTCTGAAAAATCAAGCATTGCACTTATTCTTGGAGTGAAATTAGGAGCATCAGGCTCAAATTCTCGTGTTTCTAATGCCTGTTCAAATGTTTTTCCATCTTTAATAAAATCATAGATTGTATCTGTCTGGTCACCATTTGTAACAATAAGCTTATTTTCATATTCTCTTATCGGTGCGTAAATTATAAGTGACGGGTCTTCAACCTTTGATTCATCAAAAGGATAAATAATGATATCATTATCTTTTTTTGTAAAGATTCTGTTTCTGCTGTTAGCACTTCTTCCCATAATGAAATACGCAATAACAGCGTTCTTTCCGTCCTCACTTTTTCCAACAACAATTCCGCGTCCCTGATAAGCATTGTTTTTTAACATTTCATCAAGTGAATTAATATTATATATACTCATATTTTAACCTCGTATTTTTAAATTTTTTCTTCCAAAATCTCTTTACAAACCTTTTCCAAAGCTCTTGGGAAAATAATCCATTCAGCTTCTTCCATAACTCTTTTCTGTAAAACTTCAGGAGTGTCATCTTCTTTTATCTCAACAGCTTTTTGCATTATAATTTTTCCGCCGTCAGGAATTTCATTAACAAAATGCACAGTTGCACCTGTTATTTTAACACCATATTCAAGTGCTTTTTCATGCACTTTAAGTCCGTAAAAGCCTTT
The DNA here is from genome assembly GCA_045661305.1 of Clostridia bacterium. Classification (GTDB taxonomy): domain Bacteria; phylum Bacillota; class Clostridia; order UMGS1840; family UMGS1840; genus UMGS1840. The sequence goes on from JAZRFJ010000042.1 coordinate 45,898, forward strand.
CCCACAAAAAGAGGGGATAAGGGAGGGGTGTATATTTAAAATCCTGTTTTCATATTTTTTTGTAAAATTCTCAGAAAGAATACTCATAAATCCTGCTAAAACAATAACTTCAATTTCATTTTCTTCCAAAATTGATATGATTCTTTTTTCAAATTCTTCCTGACTTCCCATAGATTTTTTGGTAACAACAGCTGTTTTTATTCCTGCATTTTCGGCTCTTGTTAAAGCGTAAGCACCCTCAACATTTGAAATAACAACAGAAAGCTCACTATGAGTTACATCGCCTTTTTGTATTGCATCAATAATTGCCTGAAGATTTGTTCCGCCACCTGAAACCAAAACCGCAGTTCTTACTTTGTTTGTGCTTAACATATTACCACGCTTTCGTCACCTTTTGTAATATGACCGATTACATAAGCATCTTCACCGTTTTTCTTTAAAATTTCAATAGCTTTATCTGCATCTTCTTTATTTACAACGATACTCATACCTACACCCATATTGAATGTGTTGAACATATCTCTTTCAGGAATATTTCCTGTTTTTGCGATAAGCTCAAATATAGGAAGAATTTTTAAAGATGCTCTGTCTATATTTGCACAGAAGCCTTTTGGTAAGCTTCTTGGAATATTTTCATAAAAGCCTCCGCCTGTTATATGAGAAACAGCTTTAACAGTTACTTCTTCAAAAAGTGCAAGCATAGGTTTTACATATATTTTTGTAGGGGTAAGGAGTGCTTCTCCGATAGATTTTCCGCCAAGTTCATTAAGAGGTGTTTTTATATCTGCATTTTCTATATCAAATACTTTTCTTACCAAAGAAAAACCGTTAGAATGAACACCGCTTGACGGGAGAGCAATAATTACATCGCCTTCTTTTATTGTAGAATTATCAAGTATTTTTGATTTATCAACAACACCAACAGAAAAACCTGCAAGGTCATATTCGTCTACAGGATAGAAGCCCGGCATTTCTGCAGTTTCACCACCAACAAGTGATGCACCTGACATAACACAACCGTCTGCAATACCTTTAACTATTGATGCAATTTTTTCAGGAACATTTTTTCCGCAAGCTATGTAGTCAAGGAAAAGAAGTGGTTTTGCACCGCAGCAAATTATATCATTAACGCACATTGCAACACAGTCAATACCAACAGTATCATGCTTGTCCATCAAAAATGCAAGCTTTAATTTTGTTCCTACTCCGTCAGTTCCGCTAACTAAAACAGGTTTTGTAATTCCTGTTATATCAAGCTCAAAAAGACCACCGAAACCTCCGATATCAGAAATTGCACCTGAGGTTAAAGTTTTCTTTATGTGTTCTTTCATAAGCTCTACTGCTTTATAACCGGCTGTAATATCAACTCCGGCATCTTTATAACTTTCGCTGTAACTTTTCATGTTTTTTACCATTACCTTTCTTTTTCAAGTTTTATATACAAATAATTAATTATTAAATTTTTCTTCAATAGCTTTGTTTTTTGTAAGAACATTTTGGGTTGCTTTTTTTCTTTTTTCAAAAAGCTTTGAAGCAATATTTTCATCACTTACACTAAGAATTTCGATTGCAAGAAGTGCTGCGTTTACCGCACCGTCAATAGCAACAGTTGCAACAGGGATACCTGATGGCATCTGGACTGTTGATAAAAGAGCATCAAGTCCGTCAAGTGTTGAAGATTTCACAGGAATACCGATTACAGGAAGAGTGGTATTTGCAGCTATCGCACCGGCTAAATGAGCGGCTTTACCTGCAGCAGCAATAATTGCACCAAAACCGTTTTCACGGGCATTTTGGGAAAATTCCTTTGCTTCAACAGGTGTTCTGTGAGCAGAATAAACATGTACTTCAAACGGGATTTCATATTCTTTCAATGTTTCGATAGCTTTTTCGCAAATAGGAAGGTCGCTGTCAGAGCCCATAATAATTGCAACTTTTTTCATTTTTTAAAATTCCTTTCAGTTTGTAAAATAAAAAAAACAGGCAGAACTATCTTTTAAAAATAGTTCTGCCCAGACGGTCGGCTAAAATCCTTTTTTTATGGATTTATAATCTTTTTGCTTCCCGGCAGTTATCTGCCATTATCCGTCAGTAACAAAAAGATAGTTTTAATATGAGAATATTATACCAAAATATAGTGCTTATGTCAAGCAGTTTTTTCGATTTTTTATTACTTTTTTACCTTTTTTTCTAAAAAGTTTTATTTAAAAAGGGGAGTGGAAAAATATCTTTCTGCAGTATCAGGAAGTACAGTAACAACAGTTTTTCCTTTTCCGAGTTTTTTTGCAAGCTTTATAGCAGCAGCAACATTTGTTCCTGATGAAATTCCGCACATAATTCCCTCTTTTGAAGCAAGCTCCTTTGCTGTCTTTATCGCTTCATCATCATTTATTATACATATGTCCGAAAATATTTCAAGATTTAAAATATCAGGGATAATCCCGTCACCTATACCCATCTGAAGATGAGTACCGATTGAACCACCGGATAAAATTGCTGCATGTTCAGGCTCTACTGCCCAGATTGTGATATCAGGATTATATTTTTTTAATGTTTCGCCAATTCCTGTTATTGTTCCGCCTGTGCCAATTCCTGAACAAAAACCGTGTATAGGACCGTCAATCTGCTCAATTATTTCAATACCTGTACAAGAGCGTTGAATTTGCGGATTCGCAGGATTGGTAAATTGCTGAGGAACAAAAACATTATTATCTTCTTTTTGCATTTTTAAAGCTGTATGTAAACATTCTTCAATACATTCTCCAATATTTCCTGCATCGTGAATAAGAATAACCTCAGCACCATAATGCTCAACAAGCTTACGCCTTTCTTCACTTACAGAATCAGGCATTATTATTTTTGTTTTGTATCCTTTAACAGCTCCAACAAGGGCAAGACCAATTCCTTGATTTCCGCTTGTAGGCTCGACAATTACAGTATCTTTTGTAAGGAGACCTTTCTTTTCGGCATCTTCTATCATATTAAGAGCAGTTCTTGTTTTGATGGAACCACCAACATTAAGTCCCTCAAATTTTACAAAAATCTGAGCACCGTCAGGGTCACCCATATTATTTAATTTAATCATCGGAGTATTTCCGATTGCTTCCAATATATTGTTATAAACCATTTTTTCTTTTCCTCCGAAATTGACTATTTCTTCCATGTTTTAAATGAAAACAGAACAAGAATAGGGAATATCTCAAGTCTTCCGACTATCATCGCAAAGGTAAGTATCAGTGTTGACAAAGGTGAAAAGATAGAAAAATTACAAGTAGGACCTACCTGTGAGAGTCCTGGACCAATATTTCCCATTGTGGCGACAACAGCGGTAAAGTTTGTTGTGAAATCAAAGCCATCAAGACTTATAATTAAAAAAACAACAGCGTATATAAGCATATATGAAATAAAATACACATTTATTCCTCTTAGTGTTTCGTGTTCAAGAGGTTTTCCGCAAAATTTAACCTTAATCATACTCTTAGGGTGTGCAAGAATTTTTACTTCTTTTACAATACTTTTTGCAAGAATCATAATTCTTGAAACCTTCATTCCACCCCCTGTACTTCCTGCACAAGCTCCGCAGAACATAAGAAGCACAAGAATTGCTTTTGAAAACTCGGGCCAAAGGTCAAAATCTGCCGTTGAATATCCTGTTGTTGTAATTATAGATGCAACCTGAAAAAAGCTTTTTTCTATTGCTTCTCTTATTGTAGGATACATATCTTTTATATTAAAAAATATAAGCGAAACAGATGTTAATATTATTCCGATATAACACAAAACTTCTTCCATTTTTATTGCATTTTTAAATTTTCTTAATAACAGAAGATAATAAAACGAAAAATCAATTCCGAAAATTATCATAAAAATTGTGATAACATTTTGTGTATATGAAGAATATTCTGCTATACCTGAATTTACTATACCAAAACCACCTGTACCGGCAGTTCCGAAAGAAAGCGTTATTGATTCAAACCAATTAAGTTCTCCTAAACGAAGGAAAACAATTTCAAGTAAAGTGAGAAATATATATATTCCATAAAGAATTTTTGCAGTATGGCTTACTCTTGGAACAAGCTTTGAAACTGTATGGCCCGGACTTTCTGCCTTAATCATAAAAAAGTTACTTCCGCTTGACATAGGAAGAATAGCGACAAGAAAGACTATAACTCCCATTCCGCCAATAAAGTGTGTAAAGCTTCTCCAGAAAATAACACACTTAGGTATGATATCAAGATTGGGAATTACAGATGCACCTGTTGTTGTAAAGCCCGATGCAGTTTCAAAAAGTGCTTTTATAAAATTTGGTATTGCACCTGTAAGCACAAAAGGAATTGCTCCTAAAATACTTATAACAATCCAACTTAGAGCAACGATAACAAAGCCTTCTTTTGCAAACATATTTGCATTTTTAGGTTTTTTGAATGTAAGAGGTAACCCAATTAAAAAACATATTAATGAACATATTAAAAATGCCCATTTTGATGTTTCGGAATAAATAATTCCACACAAAAAGGGGAGAAGCATACATGCTCCTTCTATATTGATTACCCATCCTAAAATATATGATATAATTTTATAGTTCATTATTTTCTACCTTTTATATTTATTTCAAAATATCTCTTATATCTTTAAATCCCTTATTTGTAGTAACAATAACAACTGTATCATTTGCAAGGATTTTATCTTTACCATTAGGAATAATTATATTTCCGTTTCTATTGATACATGCGATAATAATGTTATCTTTTAAGGAAAGTTCCTCAATAGTTTTATTTGAAACAGGGGAATTTTTGTTTATACTAAATTCAAGTGCTTCAGCTTTTCCATCTAAAATGTAATGCATAGTTTCTATGTTACACTCAAGAGAATTGTTCATTGCACGCACATATCTTACAACATATTCTGCTGCAATATCGTTAGGATAAATTATTGTATCAAGTCCTAAATTGCTTATTACCTCATCGTAGGATATACGATTTATTTTTGTTATGACTTTACCGTTTGTTTTTGTTTTTGCATACAGTGACAGAAGAACATTTTCTTCGTCTATATTTGTAAGTGCAACAAAAGATTCTGCGCTTTCAAGTCCTTCTTCTAAAAGAAGTGTATTCTCTGTTCCGTCACCATTTATAATAGCAGCTTTAGGAATAAGGGTACAAAGCTGCTCGCATCTTGATAAATTCTGTTCGATAATTTTGACATCAATTCCTGATTTTATAAGCATATTAGCAAGGTACACAGCAGTTGTTCCGCCGCCTACAATTGTTGTATCGTTAACTTTATTTGTCTTTATTCCTATTTTTTTAATAAAATCAGAAGCATTTTTGATTGAAGCAACAATACTTATATAATCGCCTGATTTTAATACAAAATCACCGCCTGGAATAAACGCCTGACTTCCTCTCTCAACACCGCAGACAATAACATCACATGAGATTTTTTGACGCATTTCACAAAGTTTTAGATTATCTAAGACAGAGTCAGATGGTATTCTGAATTTTAATATTTCTATTCTGCCTTTTGCAAAAGTATCAACCTGAATTGCTGACGGAAATCTTAAGGCTCTTGCGATTTCAGATGCAGTTGTGTATTCAGGATTAATAATCATTGCAAGTCCTAAGTCTTCTTTAAAAAATTGTATTTCATTTTTATACTCCGGATTTCTTACTCTTGCGATAGTGCTGCATTTACCAAGTTTTCTTGCAATAAGACAAATAAGAAGATTTATCTCGTCAGAACCTGTTACGGCTATAAGCACATCAGTATTTTCAACGCCTGCTTCTGTAAGCGTTTCAAGGTTAGCTCCGCTTCCTAATATACCTTTTACATCATAAGTGTTTACAACATCAGAAAGCACATTATGTCTTGTATCAATAGCAGTTAAATTATGATTTTCTTCACGGCTGAGTCTTTCAACAAGCTTAATGCCTATTTTTCCCATACCAACAACAGTTATATTCATATTTTAATCTCCGTTTTTTAGTAATAATATACTATTATAACACTTTTGATTATTTTAGTCAATCATATATGGATATTTTTTATTTATTTTTATTTTTTAAAATTAAAACACATAAATACTTGAATTTTTATACTTTATCTGCTATAATATGCTGGATTTGTAAAAAAATGTTTTTTTCGGAGGAATTTTATGTCAGCAGTGAATTATAAATGGACAAAGTATGCGTGTTATTATTCATGTCTATCGTCTTCAGCCGTATTCGTGTTACCACCCATGCTTTTTGCAGGGTTTAATAAAATGTATAATGTATCTTACACTTTACTGGGAACCTTAGTGCTTGTGAATTTTTTTACACAGCTTATTGTTGATTTGATTTTCACATTTTTTTCGAAGCATTTTAATATTAAAATTACAATAAAGCTAATGCCTCTTTTAGCATCTATAGGATTGATTATTTATGCACTTGTACCCTTTTTATTTAAAGGCTTTGAATATTTGGGATTGTTGGTAGGAACTTTTGTGTTTTCAGCAGCAGGGGGATTAGGTGAAGTGTTATTAAGTCCGACAGTTGCGGCAATTCCGTCAGATACTCCCGAAAAAGATATGAGTACCCTTCATTCACTCTATGGATATGGTGTTTCAGCAGTTGTCATTATAAGCAGTATTTTTATAAAGCTCTTTAGTGTTGAAAAATGGATGTTTCTGGTACTTCTTTTTTCAATGCTTCCATTAATTAGTTTTTCGTTTTTCTGTCTTGTTCCGTTACCAAATTTGGATTTATCGTCACAAAAAGTTCAAGCAAAACATAAAAATAAAAACAAAATTCTCTTTTTGTGCACTTTATGTATTTTTCTTGGCGGTGCTGCTGAAGTTACAATGACAAACTGGATTTCAGTTTTTGCTCAGAATGCACTTAAAATTCCTAAATTAATAGGGGATATTGCAGGAATGTTAAGCTTTGCAATTTTACTTGCATTATCAAGAACATTTTATGCCAAATATGGAAAAAATATTTTAAATGTCTTAAACTATGGAATGATAGGTGCAGCAGTTTGCTATATTATTGTTGCATTTTCAACAAATTCCGTTGTTTCACTCGTGGCTTGTGTTATGATTGGAATATTTACTGCTATGTTGTGGCCAGGCACACTTATCTTAATGGAAGAAAAACTTCCGGGTGTTGGTGTAGCTGCATACGCTCTTATGGCTTCAGGAGGTGATTTAGGTGCATCAATCGCACCGCAGTTAGTAGGCATTGTTGTCGATGCTGTAAGTCAAAACCCTGTTTTAAACTATCCTCTCATTAATTTAAGAATGACTCCCGAACAAATCGGTATGAAAGCGGGAATGCTTTGTGCAGCAGTTTTTCCCATTTTAGGTGTTGTTCTGACCTTTTATATGAAGAAGTTTTTTTCAAAAAATACATAAAAATTGTATATTGTATATAAATTCAAAAATGCGATAATTGTATTTTTTTGTCATATATGCTATTTATTTAAAAAATACTAAAAAAAAACAAAAAAGATTTGATTTTTTAGAAAATATGTAGTATAATATACTTTAGTAAATGTTAATTTTAAAATATAACAATTTTGGAGGAAAAAATTATGTTAGTATCTGCAAAAGAAATGTTGGATAAGGCTAAGGCTGGAAAATATGCTGTTGGTCAGTTCAATATCAACAATCTTGAATGGGCTAAAAACATTCTTATTACAGCACAGGAATGTAATTCACCTGTTATTTTGGGTGTATCAGAAGGTGCAGGGAAGTACATGGCAGGGTACAAAACAATTGTAGGCATGGTAAAAGGTATGATTGAACACCTTAATATTACTGTTCCTGTTGCAATTCATCTTGACCATGGTAGCTTTGATGCTGCACTTGAATGTATTGATGCAGGATTTTCTTCTGTAATGTTCGACGGTTCACATTATGCTATCGAAGAAAATATTGAAAAAACAAAAGAAATTATCAGAATAGCTAAAGAAAACGGTGTTTCTGTTGAAGCTGAAGTTGGTGCAATCGGCGGTGAAGAAGACGGTGTTGTAGGAAACGGTGAATTTGCAGATCCTAATGAATGTAAAATGATTGCTGATTTAGGTGTAGACATGCTCGCTGCTGGAATCGGTAACATTCACGGTAAATATCCGGAAAACTGGAACGGTCTTAACTTTGAAGTTTTGGCTGAAGTTCAGAAGCTTACAGGAAAAATGCCACTCGTTCTTCACGGCGGCACAGGTATCCCTGATGAAATGATTAAAGAAGCAATTTCACTTGGTGTATCAAAAATCAATGTTAATACTGAATGTCAGATTGTATTTGCAGAAGCTACAAGAAAATATATTGAAGAGGGTAAAGATTTACAGGGTAAAGGCTTTGACCCAAGAAAGCTCCTCGCTCCTGGTTGTGATGCTATAAGAGCTAAAGTTAAAGAAAAAATGGAAATCTTTGGTTCAATAAATAAAGCATAATTGATTTTGTAATATAATGTTCTATCAAAGGGAATCCGTATTTTTACGTATTCCTTTTGTGTTATACTTTTATAAATCTGGAGGAAAAATTATGGTAAAAGCAGTTGTAAGTGTTATGGGAAAGGATAAGACAGGAATTATATATAATGTAACAAAAGTTTTATTTGAAAATAATATTAATATTCTTGATATTTCTCAGACAATAATGCAGGATGTATTTACAATGGTAATGCTTGTAGATGTTAACGATTCAAAAATTGATTTTAAAGAATTAGTTGAAAAATTAAGAATTACCGGTGAAGAAATCGGGGTTGATATCAAAGTATGTCATGAGGAAATTTTCAACTCAATGCATAGAATATAAGTGAAGTATAAAAAAGGAGGCTTATTTTATGCTCAGTAATTTAGAAATTTTAGAAACTCTTGACATGATAAATAAGGATAATCTTGATGTAAGAACTGTTACAATGGGAATTTCCTTGCGTGATTGTTGTGATAGTGACCCGAAAATTGCATGTCAGAAAATTTATGATAAAATAACAAAAAAAGCACAACACCTTGTTAGTACAGCTTCAGATATTGAAAATGAACTTGGAATACCGATTGTAAACAAAAGAATTTCAGTAACACCTATTTCAATCATTGCAGAAAGTTCTAAAACTGATAACTATGCTTGTTTTGCACACGCATTGCAAAAAGCAGCTGATGAAGTCGGAGTTAATTTTTTAGGCGGTTTTTCTGCACTTGTACATAAAGGCTGTACAAAAGGCGATGAAATTCTTATAAAATCAATACCGGAAGCTTTAAGCACAACAAGAAATATATGTTCAAGTGTTAATGTTGCTTCAACAAAAACAGGTCTTAATATGAATGCTGTTAAACAGATGGGAGAAACAATAAAAACACTTTCAGAGCTTACTAAAGATGAAGACGGGATAGGGTGTGCAAAGCTTGTTGTTTTTGCAAATGCCGTTGAAGATAATCCGTTTATGGCAGGTGCATTTCATGGTATAGGAGAGCCTGAATGTGTTATTAATGTTGGTGTTTCAGGACCGGGAGTTGTTCATGCTGCACTAAAAAAAGTTAAGGGTGCAGATTTTGAAACCGTTGCTGAAACTATTAAAAAGACAGCTTTTAAAATTACAAGAACAGGCTTTTTAGTTGCAAACGAAGCTGCAAAAAGACTTAATGTTCCATTTGGTATTGTTGATTTAAGTTTAGCACCTACACCTGCAATCGGTGACAGCGTTGCAAGAATTTTAGAAGAAATGGGATTGGAGCATTGTGGAATACATGGAACAACGGCAGCACTTGCACTCCTTAACGATGCTGTAAAAAAAGGCGGACTTTTTGCAAGCTCTTATGTTGGTGGACTTTCAGGAGCATTTATTCCTGTATCAGAGGATGAAGGCATGATTGAAGCAGCATCAATCGGTGCATTATCCTTAGATAAGTTAGAGGCTATGACATGTGTATGTTCAGTTGGACTTGATATGATTGCAGTTCCTGGTGATACACCTGCTTCAACAATTTCTGCAATTATTGCTGATGAAGCGGCAATAGGTGTTGTAAACCAAAAAACTACTGCTGTGCGTGTTATTCCGGCAATAGGAAAAAAAGAAGGCGAATTTGTTGAATTTGGCGGACTTCTCGGAAGAGCACCTGTTATGAAAGTGAGTAAATATTCAAGTGAAGAATTTATAAACAGAGGCGGAAGAATTCCTGCGCCTATGCAGTCACTTAAAAATTAAGTATAAGGGACTGTGACAAAATGCACAGACCGCATAAAGCTTTTTAAATATAAGTAGCCATTTCGCCAACTTATGAGTAATAAGTAAAACTAATACCGCTTTATGCTACGCACAAACTTCGCCTCTCGCTGTATACACATACAGCTTCGGGTCACCCAAAGCTTACGCTTTGGCTCAGTTTGTCCGTTCTGCACTATTTTCTCTTCGTCCCAAAGAGGCTGTGACAAAATGTTTTCATTCTTGTCACAGCCTCTTTTTTACAAATATTTACAAATTAAATTCTTTATATCATTAAGGTTATTTGCCTTTGCACATAAGATTTTCGCATCCCGGTTCATTTTAAAATGATTCATATAATAAAGCATTAAGGCTCTTGCACTTTTTACATCACCATCTCCGGAATTTACAAGATTTTCAACTTGTTCATACATTTGCGTAAGACCATCTTTTAAATCAGCTTTAAAAGACGGATTAAGAATTTCTTTTACTATAAAAGGATTTCCAAGAGAAGCTCTTCCAACCATTACGCCATCACAATTTGTTTCTTCACGCATTATTTTATAGCTTTTATTATCTACTACATCTCCGTTTCCGATTACAGGAATTGTAAGTGCGTCTTTTACAGCTTTTATATAGCTTCTGTCACATTTTCCGCTATATTGCATATCTCTTGTTCTTCCGTGAACAGTAACAAAATCTGCTCCACCAGCCTCAGCAAGCAGGGCACATTTTACGACATTGTCATTATTCCAATCATACCCGATTCTCAATTTAACACTAAGAGTCACAGAAGTGTTTTTTCTTATTTCGTGAACAATCTTATAAATTAGATGCGGATTTAACATAAGTGACGAGCCATCACCGTTTTTGTAAACTTTTGGTGCAGGGCATCCGCAGTTTATATCTATCATATCAAAACCAAGATTTTCAACAATCTGTGCTCCCTTTACCATAACATCAGGTTCATGACCAAATATCTGAACGGAAAGGGGAGTATCAGTTTGGGATGTTTTTAAAAGCTGATATGTTTTTTTGTCTTTAAAGCACAATGCTTTTGCACTAACCATTTCAGAAAAAGTCAAGAATGCTCCGTTTTTTCTTAAAGTTTCTCTGAAATGAAGATTTGTAAATCCTGCCATGGGTGCAACCACGACAGGATTTTTTTCTAAAATATTATAGATGTTTTTCATATTTTTATAATTCAGCTAAGCTTTTTTCAACTTTTTCAAGTTTTATAATAAAGTCTTTTTCTTTTTCTCTTTCTTTATTAACAAGTGCTTCAGGTGCTTTATCCGTGAAGCCTTTGTTTGAAAGTTTTCCTCTTACAAGTTTTAATTCTTTTTCCAAAAACTCTTTTTCTTTTGTAAGACGAGCAAGTTCTTTGTCCTTATCAACAAGCTCATTAAGCGGTAAGAACGCTTCAGTTGTACTTGCTATAACATTAACAAATTTTTCATTAAGCTCATCATTAGAATTGATAATCGAAAGACTTGATGAATAGGTAAGCTTAACAAGGAAGCTTTCACATTCTTTAATAAACTGTGCATTATTTGTAGTTACATAAAGATTGATTTTGTTCTTTGGCGGAACATCCATTTCACTTCTTACATTTCTGATTTTTGTTATAAGGTCGATAAGCTCATCAACCTTAACAAAAACATCAGAAAAATCAAGTGATGAGTCATATTCAGGGAATTTTGAAATCATAATACTTTCATCACTTACAGGAAGTGCCTGATAGATTTCTTCAGTTATAAATGGCATAAATGGATGCAGAAGTTTAAGGAAACCACTCATTACATAAGTAAGAACATTCTGAGCAGCAACATCATCACCTGCCATAAGTCTTGGTTTTACCATTTCAATATACCAGTCACAATAAACATTCCAGATAAAATCATAAAGCTTGCTTACTGCGATACCAAGTTCAAATTTATCAATATTTTCATTTACTTCCTTAACAAGACTGTTATATTTTGATAAAATCCACTTATCTTCATTTGAAAGATTAAGTCCGTCAAGCGAAATTTTATCGATTGTAAGATTCATAAGAACAAATCTTGATGCATTCCATATTTTATTTGCAAAATTTCTACTTGATTCAACTCTTTCGTAATAGAAACGCATATCATTTCCAGGTGAATTTCCTGAAACAAGAGTAAATCTGAGAGCATCTGCACCGTATTTTTCAATAATTTCAAGCGGGTCTATACCATTACCTAAAGATTTACTCATTTTTCTGCCCTGAGAATCACGAACAAGACCATGAATGAGAACAGTATCAAAAGGAACTTTTCCTGTGTTTTCAATACCTGAGAACATCATTCTCATAACCCAGAAAGGAATAATATCATATCCTGTAACAAGTGTGTTAGTAGGGTAGAAGAAATCAAGGTCGTCAGTTTTATCAGGCCAGCCTAATGTTGAAAAAGGCCAGAGTGCTGATGAAAACCATGTGTCAAGTGTATCAGGGTCCTGACGCATAGCTTTATTACATTTTGGACATATAGGTGCAACTTCTTTTGTAACTACAAGTTCACCACATTCATCACAATAAAATGCAGGTATTCTGTGTCCCCACCAAAGCTGACGGGAAATACACCAATCTCTTATGTTTTCCAACCAATGGAAATATGTTTTTTCAAAATGTTGCGGAATAAACTTTGTTTCTCCGTTCTTTACAGCATCAATTGCAGGTGTTGCAAGAGGTTTCATTTTTACAAACCATTGTTTTGATACTTTTGGTTCAACAGTTGTTGAACAACGATAACAAGTACCTACATTGTGGCTGTAATCTTCAATTTTAACAAGAGCACCCTCAGCCTTTAAGTCCTCTACAATTTTTGCTCTTGCGTCATATCTGTCCATTCCCGCATATGAAGGATAATCTTCTGTAATCTTAGCATCATCAGTCATAATATTTATTATAGGAAGGTTATGTCTTAAACCTACTTCAAAGTCATTTGGGTCGTGTGCAGGGGTAATCTTAACAACACCTGTTCCAAAATCTGATTCAACATACTCATCGGCAATTATAGGAATTTCTCTGTGTACAATAGGAAGAATAACAGTTTTACCTATTAAATCTTTATATCTCTCATCATTTGGGTTGACAGCAACAGCAGTATCTCCGAGTAATGTTTCAGGACGGGTTGTTGCTAATTTAATATATCCGCTTCCGTCTTTTAACGGGTACTGAAGATGCCAGAAATGTCCTGCCTGTTCTTCATATTCTACCTCTGCATCAGAAATAGAGGTGAGGCACTTAGGGCACCAGTTTATTATTCTTTCACCTCTGTAAATAAGACCTTTTTCATAAAGACTTATAAAAACTTCTTTAACTGCTTTATTGCAGCCTTCATCCATTGTAAAGCGTTCTCTGTCCCAATCGCATGAAGTTCCGAGCTTTTTGAGCTGTGAAACTATTCTTCCGCCATATTGTTCTTTCCATTCCCAGGCACGCTTTAAGAAGCCATCTCTTCCTAAATCTTCTTTTGTTACACCATCTTTTCGCATAGCTTCAACGATTTTAGCCTCAGTAGCGATAGAAGCATGGTCTGTTCCGGGAAGCCAAAGGGCAGCAAAGCCTTTCATTCTTTTGTATCTTATC
>JAZRFJ010000043.1:0-16214 GCA_045661305.1 Clostridia bacterium
AGATAGCTGCAACAGATAAATATGTTGATGTTAAAACACTTGTTGATTTAGACAATGGAACCTATACAATCAGTGTTGGTGGGGTTGATAGGACAATGCCACTTAAACAAAATTCAATTTCAGGTTTCAGAAGTGATTTTAGATATATTAATGATACAACAAGCTGGAGCGGAAGCTTGGGTACAGGTCAAATATCTCAGTATTATATTGACGATATAGAGGTGAGAAAATATTATGCTTTGGCAACAGAGCTTCCTATAGTTTCAGACGGTATTTATGCAAAAGGATATACACTTCCTGAAATAACACCTTCTATAGACGGAGTAACATATACAAATATATCTTATATAAAAGATGGAGAAATGGTTGAGCTTAAAGCAGGAGATGTTCTCTCTAACGGTGAATATTCAGTAATAGTTACAGCAACAGACGGATATAACACCGAAACAAGAAAAGTTAATTTCACAGTAGCAGACGGATTTGAAGTTAAACAGGCATATATGCTTAATTCAGATGGAGAAGTTATTAAAACACTTGAAAACAAAGCAGATGTTAAAGCTATTGTAAAAGTTGAAACAGCACTTGATTTTGAAAAAGACTTTGATATTATTGCTATAATGAGAGCTTCAAACGGTTCTATAGCTGATGTTCAGTATAAAGGTAAAGCTGAACTTGAAAATAACACAGCAACATTTGACTTCACAGTTCCCGAAAACGGAACATATACACTTGAATACCTTATCTGGGAAAGTGTAGGCTCACTTAAACCTATCACAGAAAAAGGAGATTTTGTATCGCTTGAACGTCCGTCATGACTTACTATATTCGTAGACGCAGGTGCCACGCAAACGGGTGACGGAACAAAAGAATCACCTTACAAGACAATAGAAGAGGCACAGTCGGCAGTAAGAGAAATCGTAGCTGCCGACAGATACCCCGAGCTTGGAATAAAAGTTTTCTTGCGTGAGGGCGAATATAATCTTTCCGACACTGTTTATTTTAATGAACAGGACAGCGGAAAAGAAGATGCACCGGTTTTATGGTCTGCATACAACGATGAAGACGTTACAATTTCAAATGGTAACAAAATACCTTTAAGCAGTTTTACACTTTCATCGGACTCAAGAATCCCCTCAAGTGCACAAGGCAAAGTTTTGTCTTATAATTTAAGAGAAAATGGAATAGAAGGCTATGATAAACTTTATCTTTCAGGACATTCCCAGCATTATTACTGGCAATATAATATGGCAGAAGCCGGCTCTCAACAGTTCGGTTATGCAGTTCCTGAAGTATATTTTGGTGATAAAAGCGGAAGACTTGCAGAATATCCAAACAATGGTGGATATCTTGGTGTGAGCTATGTTGTGGACGAAGGAACAACGGGTTGGTCTTCAAAGCTTGACAGCTGGACAGGTGCAACCCTGGCTCTTAAATCAAGTGAAGTAAGCTCTGACAGGTTTGAAAAATGGAAAAGTGCTCAGAATCCCTGGTACGATTCTTATTGGGCTTATGATTGGTCTGATATGAGGGGGCCTATTAAAGAATTTAAATCCAATTCAGGCATTTTTGGAATTGGAAGCTATAATGCCATTGTAACAGAGCACGCACTACCATATGGAGCAGACAAAGATATTGCAAGATGGAGAATTTATAATCTCATTGAAGAGCTTGATGCACCGGGAGAATGGTATTATGATGCGGATTTAGGAGAGCTTTTCATTTATCCTGCTGAGGGAATTTCTGAAAATGAAATGATAACTCTTGCATTTCAGAAAAAGAATATTTTTGAACTCTCAAATGCTCATGATATACAATTTAAAAACCTTAACTTGACTGGCACAAGAGCATCAGGAATTAAAGGTAGGAACTGTCAGAGAATAGATGTGGCATATTGTGATATTTATAATCTTTCTTCAGACGGTGTTTCACTTAGTTCTTCAACCAATTGTAAAATTTATCGTAACACAATAGAAAATGTTGGTGCAAGAGGTATATTGATTAACGGTGGAAACACAAACACACTTACACCGTCAGGAAATGTAGTTGAAAACAATCTTATTAAAAATTATGCAAGATTGCAAAAGGCTTATTTTGGCGGTGTGGATGTTAACGGTGTCGGAGTAACAGTAAGAAATAATGAAATCTGCTATGCTCCGCAGCTTGCAATAGCTTATGGTGGCAATAACCATGAATTTTTAAATAATAATATTCACCACGTGCTTTCAGAAGCTTCCGATATGGGTGCAATTTATCGTGTCGGAGATTTTAGAGCAAGAGGTACAGTTATTAAGAATAATGTTTTCCACGATTTAGAAACAAATGCACTCGGAACATTAGATATTTCTGCAGTATATTTTGATAAAGCGGCACCGGGAGATACAGCAACAGAAAATATTTTCTATAATATTGATGGTTCAGGTGTATTTATGAATTGCGGCAGCAATTTAACCGTTACAAATAATATATTTGCAAATGTTACCGGAGTTGGTGCAAAATTTGCCTGTGTAGATAAAAATCATAGCTCAATAGGAAAACTGACAACAGGCGGTGCGGAAGGCTATATCACAAATTCTGCGTATGCTAAATACCCGAATTTCGTTGAAACCTTCAGCGAAGCAAATGTTGCGAGTGGTGATTGGGTTAACACGATGAACTGTGTTATAAAAAATAATATTGGTTACAACACACCAAATGTAACAGCATATGATTTATCAAATTCAAGTGGTTCAACAACAACTGATGATTGGCTGGATTTACCGTATAACGATTATAATGAAGGCTATAATTTTACAGAAGATCCCGGATTTGAGAATTTACAAAACAATAATTACACTCTTAACGATTCAAACAGCGTTACAGCGATGTATCCTGATTTTATCAATATTGATATGACAGAAATCGGTATACAGTAGTAATCTAATGCAGAAACTGCAAGTTTTTGCAGTTTCTGCAACAAAAAAAAGGAGGACATACATGAAAATAAAAAACTTTAGAAAACTTGGTACAGCAATTTTGTTTTCATTTATTTTAATCTTATGCGTGTTTGCATTCACAGCTTCGGCAGAGGTCGTTTTTTTCGAGGACTTTACAAATCATACCGTAGATCAAAAACCTGCCACTATTGATGGTGTAGAGCAAGAACTTACCGACTTTGCAAGAGTTGTGTCTGACAATGGAAATAATGTACTTGTAATTGGTAAGGAAAAAGGAAGTAATGCGGGAGTAACCGAAAATATATTGTTAGACAAAGAGTATAAGAATGGTGTTTATATATTCAGTTATAAATTCAAACCAAAAAATCATTATACTCACGCTGTAAATTTTATGAGACTTGTGGATTCAGACAATAGAAGTATAAATGCGGATACTCTTGCTTCAGTATATTATTGGTTTTCTCATACAGTTTCAAATGGTTCAACCACCGTTGATGCTCATAACATTGCTCAGGTAACTGATTATATAACTGTTACAACTATTGTGGATTTCAATAAAAAAACATATTCAACAACTGCTGTAAAAGACGGTGTTACAAAAGTATGGAGAAAAACTTTTACAAGTGAAAATGTGACAAAATTTAACACATATTTTGCTCCTTCAAATTTTCACGGAGGTTCAGGAGATCCTAACTTGGATTCGGAATACTACATTGATGATATAAAGGTTGAGCATTTTCCGATTTTGGTTATAAATAAAATGAATGACACTCTTATTTCAGATGTCAATCAGAATATAGAGATAACATTTGATCAGGAATTAAAAGATGTTAATAAAGATAGAATAGAAATTTATAAAGATGGAAGCACAGAAAAATTAGAATCTTCTTTATATAATGTAAGCTATTCCGATAAAAAGATAATAGTTACATTTGTTGATGGCTTGTATTATGGTTCAAGTTATGAAATTAAATTAGGGAAAGGTATATCTGCGGTTTTAGAAAACTATGATCCTATGATTGGCTCAACGATTGCAACATTTAAAACTCCCGACATTTATGACGGTGTTTTAAGCGTTTCTGATAATGGAAAATATAGCGAACTGCACATTTTTACCTTGACAACAGCTCATGATTACAGTTTAACTTTGAAAAAAGATGGAAATGAAATTCCATTTTCTAACAATATGGTGCTAGAAAAAGGTGACTACACATTAGATATAGAAATGTGGACAACAAGTGCACCTGATCGAAAATATCAAAAAACTATCATTTTTAAAGTATTTGAAGAAACGGCTCCCGTTTTTGAAGAACTGAAGATTACAGGTGATCCAAAAGTTGGAGAAACTCTGGGAATTGATTATAAATACGCTGATTATAATGGTGCTTCCGAAGGTGTTCATGAATTTTACTGGTTAAAGAGTACAGACGGAGCAAATTTTACAAGAGTATCAGAAACTTCTATGGCTTCATACCTTCTTGAAGAAAAGGATATAAATTGTTATTTCAAATTGGAAGCATACCCTGTTGCTCTTACCGGAATTTTAAAGGGTGAAAAGCATGAAACTGATGTTTTTACAGGTCCTTTTAAGCCTACAGTAAAGGGTGATGTGACACTTTCTCTTGCAGATAAAACCATAACTGTAAACTATGAGTATGATGATATGAACGGATATCCCGAAAACGGAACAACATATCAGTGGTACAGAGTATCCTCTCTTGATGATGCTAATCCTGTAGCTATAACAGGTGCAACATCAATAGATTATACTTTTACAGACGATGATGTAGACAAGTATGTTTACTGTGTTTTTATACCTAAAAAAGAATTTAAGCCTTACGGTGATAATGAATATAAATCAGAAGTTATTTCTTGCCTCAAAAAACCGGTTGCAACATATGTTGGGATTACAGGTACAGCGGTTGTAGGTAGTTCTTTGGCAGTTTCATATACATATGACGATGCAGAAGATGATCCTATAGACAAAATGATATTCGAGTGGTATGTAAACGGTTCAAAATATTCAGAAAGCGAAGCAATAACCCTTACGAGCTCTATGGCAGGTAAGTCAGTTTACTGTGTTGTAACGCCTGTAAGTCAGAAATTTCCTTTCAAAGGCAATTCTGTTACAACTGAGACAAAATATGTAAGTGGCTCGACTTCTTCTTTAGGTGGCGGTTCATATTCTTCAGGCGGCGGAGGAAGTATTGGTGCAGGTTCATATAAAGATACTGAAAAAGTAACAGAGACAGTAACTACACCAACTAAACCGAATGAGAATAATACTGAAACAAATAATAAATTTTCGGATATACATAACCATTGGGCGAAGGAAAATGTAAAAAGAGCCGTTGAGCTTGGTTTTGTAAACGGAAAAAGTGAAAATAAATTTTCACCTGATATAAATATCACAAGAGCTGAATTTGCAACAATTATTGTTCGTGTTCTTAAATTGGAAATGAAAAAATCCGATTTTATTGATATTTCATCAGATTTTTGGTATAATGAATACATCGGTGCTGTATCAAGTGCGGGATATATGAATGGTGCTGACGGAATGTTCAGACCGGATGATAATATCACCCGTGAAGAAATGTGCAAGGTTATTACCAATATAACAGGAATTTCAGAAGAAATAAAAGAAGCTGATTTTTTAGATTATGAAAATATTTCAGATTGGGCAAAACAGGCTGTTTCAAAGGCTTATGAGCTTGGAATAGTAAATGGAAGAAACGACGGAAACTTTTCGCCAAAGGATAATTCCACAAGAGCAGAAGCAGTCAGTGTTATACTTCGTTTATATGACTATATGAAGGAGGCAAAATAATGAAGAAAAGAATAATAGCTTTTTTAATTTTTGCATTGCAGATTTTTTCTTTATCTGCTTTTGCAAAAGATGAATTTCCTGTTCCTGAATGGATGCTTGACGATGTTGTGGCAACAACAGCAGCAGGTATGGGAGAAGAATATACAGATTCATATTCTGTTCTTTCCTTTTTAGGTGCAGTTTCAGAGCCGGCAGGACTTATCAATCCTGAAAGTATTGCCGAAAGAGGCTATGCAGTAGAAATTTTTGCGAAGCTTTATCTTGGTAGAGAATTACCTGCTCCGAAAAAAGAACTTTATCTTGATATTCCGTTTGAACACGAGTGGGCTGACGGAATTTATGCTGCCATTGAATGTGGTCTTACAAGTGAAGAAAACAGCAGATTTTATCCTGATAAAGCTGTAAAGGTAGAAGAAGTTGCAAAAATGGGACTTATTCTTTTGGGTTATGCAGGAATAGAAAACCTTAATGTTTCAAAACAGATGCAGGATTTAAGATTTCTTCAGGGTATAACTTTAACCGGTGATACACTCACAAAAGGTCAGCTTTTTACTATGATAAGAAATATCCTTCGTGCTGATATTCTGGAATACAGTGTTTCTCAAAAAGGAGATACGGTTGAATTTCAGGGAATAAGAACGGGAAAAAGCTTTTTGTCTGAACATAAAAACATTTATCTTATTGAAGGAGTTGTAACTTCAATTGGTCAAAGTGCAGTCTATGGCAAACAGGACAATTTTGATAAAAAAATAGAAATAAACAAGATAAAGTATGATTTTTATGGAGAAATTGAAGGCGATATTTTAGGAAAAAGTATATATGCGTATGTATATGATCCCGAAGATGAAGCACTTGTTATAGATATCTGGGATACCAATGATAACACAGAGTATGAAATTCCGGGAAGCATATTAAAAGAACTTGCTTATTCCTATGTATCATACACCGAAAATGATAAAACTAAGAAATTAAAGCTTAATTTCCAAACAGATGTAGTATATAACGGACAGTATTACGGAAGTTTAGATAAAGCTGTTCGCAACAATATTTCATCAGGCTGTGATTTTATTAAAGTACTTGATAATGATGATAACGGAGTTTATGATATAGTATTTATTGATAAAACTGATTATTATGTTGTAGATAAAGTTGCACCTTTGGCAGAACAGATTTCATTTAAGTATTCAAGTTATGTTTTAAATCTTAAAAATGAAGAGAATGTCATTTTAAAAAATCAGGCTAGCGATGACATTGAAGTAGGTTCTATTTCGGCAGGATATGTTGTTGAGGTGAAAGAAGCAAACCGTGTAAACGGCGAAAAATGCTTTGATATTAAGGTTTCAAGTAACAAAATAACTGCTGAATTATCAGAAACCTATGAAAAAAATGGTGTTACATACTATAAAATAGGTGATGAAGCATACACACTTTCTTCATATTATAAAAATTATCTTTTGAATTATGCAGGAAATAATAAGCCTGAAGTTGGGCAGACTGTAACATTTTACATAGGCTCAAACAATAAAATTGTTTTATCAGATTCAAATCCATATACTTTTGGTTATCTTCTTTATAAAAGAGAGGACGGAGTCTTCGAGAAAGAGGTTTGGGTTAAGCTTTACAGCGAAAGTGGAAAGTTTGAAGAACTTAAGCTTAAGGATACTGTTAAAGTAATCACATATACAAATCAGTCCGGAACTTCAAAACCTGCAACAACTGCAATAGCAGAATTCTGTGATGGTTCTGGTAATCTCCAAAATCAGCTGGTATGTTACATCAAAAATTCAAAAAATGAAATAACAACTCTTGTTAAAGAACATGACTTGACTGCGTCAGGTACTACTCAACAGGATAAGATTGATGAGAATTATCCACTTGTTAAAAATTATACTGTTGGTGGTGAAGGCTATGATACAAAGGAAAACAGAATGTATTATAGGGTATTTGGTTATTATAATCCATCAGCTGGAATTTGGAATGTTCCGACAAGCGTTAAAAATATGTCTGTTGCAAGAAACAGCACGGATATTGATAAAGAAGCATATTTTGGTATGGGAAGATTATCAGTCAGAACTATGGAAAAATATTTCTCGGGTGAGCAGGCTGTGTTTTACAACTCTGATAAATTCGGTAATGCAGGATTTCTTCTTATGAAGGTCGGCAGCGGTAGTAGTTCTGCATCGGTTAACAGCAGAGCGTATATGGTTAGTGATGTGTTGACCGGGCTAAGCAAAAAAGGAGAACCCGGCAAGATTGTTGAATATTACGATGAAAACAATAGCAAAAAAACAATATTTGTCGGCGAAAGTGAAGTATTAAGTTCATCAACCGATTATCCGGAAATAAAACCTACAGATGATGCTAATAGTCTTCAAATCGGTGATATATTCCGTTTCAGAGCGAATATAGATGGCGAAGCAGAATATATTGAAATTATTTCGAAGGCAGACAGACCAAAATCAAACTGGACATATACAACTTTTAAAGATAGCCCCTTTGGTGCCGGTCTTAGTAATGCCTATACTTTTGGAGAAAATTCAATTTGGAGTGCACAGGTTGTGGAAACAACTGCGGATTATGGAGGAAGACTTATTGTAAATATTGACCCACAAGGAAAATTTGATTCTGCATATAATTTTAATATTCAGATGAGTACATATACTAATTTTTACGGAAAGAATATAATCAATCTTTATGATTCATCAGAAGGCACAGTTGAAGTTGCATCGTTTGCGGATATTCTTCCAACCGACAGAGTCGTTCTTGTATATGATTGGACAAGTGTTACAACATTATTTATAATAAGATAGGAAAAAGAGAGAAAGGGATTTTCCCTTTCTCATCCCTAATATTCAAGAGGTGAAAAATGTATAATCTTATAATTGTTGAAGATAATCGTTCTGTTTTGGATTTAATATCTCAGATAACCGATTTTAATGAATTGGGTTTTTCTATTGTGGGATTGTTTCGAGATGGCTCTAAAGCACTTGAGTTTATACGCAATAATAAAGTTGATGCAATTATAACAGACATCAAAATGCCGGGAATTGACGGAACAGAGTTGGCTGAAATATGTCATGAGGAATTTTCGGAAATTAAAATAATTTTTTTATCTGCATTCCGTGATTTTGAATATGCACGAAGTGCTATAAAAAGTGATGTTTTTGATTATCTTACAAAACCTATTGACATTGATGAATTTAACGATGTTTTAAAAAAATTAAAGAAAAACCTCGATAAAAATACTACTCCTTCTTTTTCAAAAACAAATATATTTTATGAAAGGCTGCAAGTATTTGAGAAGATTACGGAAAATAACTTTTCGGATGATGAAATTATAGAGATGTTAAAAGAATGTAGAATAAATATACAAAATAAAAATCCGAAAATCGCTCTGTTTCGCTTTTCTCTTTCAAATCTTGAAGAATATCTCAATAATTTCTGGATATACGGACTTGAAAAGCTGTATATTGCTTTATATAATTTTATACCTAAAGATTCGTCTTTAGTTTATTTTGTTATATCAAAAACAGTTTATAATGAAATAGAAGTTACTGTTATTGATAATGGATGTGAAGATTTCAGGAATAAAGCGGATGAATTCAAAAATCAGTTTGTTTCCAATACCAAATCGTTTTTGAAACTTGAAATAAGATGCGTATCAAGTGATTTTATTTCTTCTTTAAGCGGTATTACTTCAAAATTGTTATCTTCCGAAGAAGAAGCTAATGTGTCAAATGAAATTGTGAAAAAAGCTTTGATATATATAGAAAATAACTATGGTGAAAATATATCATTAAGCTCGATTTCGAATCAGCTATATGTATCGGCAAAGTATTTAAGTAAACTGTTTAAAAAAGAAATAAACAAAAATTTTATTGATTATATAACCGAAATACGAATGAAAAATGCTGCAAATTATCTTCTAAAATCTGATAAATCAATTGAAGAAATCTTTTCTTTGGTCGGTTACAGTAATAAAAGTCACTTCTATAAAGTTTTTAAAAGTTATTTTGGTCAAACACCAAATGATTACCGAAATAATAAAAAAAGGGGTGACTGATTATGAAAAAGATTAAAGATTATAAATCCACTTTAGAGCTTGTTAAGATTTACAGGTGGGACAGTTTAATTTTTAAATTTGGTAAAAACATAGCATTCTATGTTTTTATCCCGTTTTTTATAATCTGCATAGTGATTTTTTTCTTTTATGCTAATGAGTATAAGAAAAAAGATATGGAGGAATTTATATATGTTTCTTCATATATTACCTCTGATATTTCAAATGTATTTGAAAATATTGATAAAAATGTTATTTTTATGTCTTCAAATCGAATTATAAATGAGTATCTGAAGATTGAAGAACTTGAAAATTATAATCACCAGAACTATCGTAATTATATTGATACTTTGGAAATACTCGATGCTTTTGTTATTACTTCAAAAAATATTGACGAAGTATATCTTTTTTCTTACGAAAGTGATTGCCTGATATCATCAAAAACAAGAGGAAAAGTTTACGACTATTCCGACGATGCATGGTATAATTATATGAAGGAAAATAACGATACAAATTTTTATATAGAGGAAAACGAAAAGCTTTATATTGTAAGAGATATAAATTACAACTCGGGATTTGCTGTTTTTACTGTTAAGTCCAATTCTTTTACAGAAAATTATGACGACTACGGTATAGTTTTTGAAAATAAGGATAAAAAGAACACTTTTAAAACTGAAGAAGGTATTTTTGAAAAAAACGGTCATGTATATTCAGTAAAAAGATACGGAGAAATAAAAACAGTTATAAGCAAAAAGTTTGAAAATACATATCTAAGAAAAAGTATGATATTGATAATCATTTTTTGCATTTTTGCTGCGTTTTTATTTGCTGTAATTATAATAAGTGTAATATCTCTTATTTCGTATAGGAATATTAAGGATATTATAAATACAATACATAAAAACGATTTTAAAGGGCAACGTGAAAACGGAGATGAAATTTCTTACATAATAAGGAATATAATGAGAGTTAACAAGGAAAATGAAGAACTTGGAAATACTTTGGTGAAAAAATTTTTAGAAATAAAGAAACTCAATTCAGCGATTTTACAAAATCAGATAAGTCCGCATTTTCTTATGAATACGCTTAACACTGTTAATATGATTATCCTAAGTGTAATGAAAAAGAAAAATGATGCCACAGATGCAGTGAGTCTTTTATCTGAGCTTTTCAGAGATATTCTCAATACAAATGTCTATACATTTACAATAGCTGAGGAAATTTCATACTGCGATAAATATCTGGCTATTGAAAAAATTCTTGATGATTCTTTTGACGTAACATATGATATTGAAGATGAAATAAAGGAGATAAGTATTCCGAAACTTCTTATTCAGCCGATTATTGAAAATTCTATAAGGCACGGTGTGAAATATCTTGATGATGACACACGTGGAAGAATTCATATTGAAGTAAAGAAAGGCGGTAACAATGTTATTATAAAAGTATTTGATAACGGTCCTTTAAGGTCTGATAATATGATAGATGAAATAAATATGAAATTAAAAGATGATACTATAAAAGATAATGAAAAACAAAAAGTCGGACTTCTTAACACAAACAGAAGAATTAAGCTCCTTTATGGGGATAACTACGGAGCAACTCTGGAAAGAAAAGAAAATCTTACTGTTGTAAAGATAACGATTCCGCTTAACTAAGGAGAAAAATTGAAAATGAATTTTAAAACTATTGATAACGAAAGCAGACCACTTCCGTTTTGGAGTTGGAATGATAAACTTGAATGCGAAGAAACAAAAAGACAGGTGGATATGATGAAAAATGCCGGTATAGGTGGTTTCTTTATGCATGCAAGAGGTGGACTCAAAACCGAATATATGGGTGACGAATGGTTTTTAAATGTAGGAAGTGCAATATCCGAAGCCAAGAAAAACGGTATGCGTCCCTGGGCTTATGATGAAAACGGCTGGCCAAGTGGATTTGGTAACGGGTTAGTCAATGGACTTGGGATAGAATATCAGCAGAAAAACTTAAGAATGGAAAAAGAATTTATACATAAAGATACTCATATTGCAAAAGTGAACGATTTGTATTTTTATTATGATGTAAATGAGTTTTATGTTGATACACTTGATAAAAAGGTAACGGATGAATTTTTGGATAAAATTTATAAACCTTACTATGAGAAATTTGGGAATGATATAGAGGGATTTTTTACTGATGAGCCTGCGGTCTCAAGATTTGGTATTCCGTGGAGCTTTGTTATGTGTGATGAATATAAAGAAAGATACAACGATGACCTTATTTCTCATCTTCCGGAGCTTTTTATTGATGATGGTGATTATAAACAGACGAGAATAAATTTCTGGTCAATGGTAACAGAATTATTTTCGGAGAATTTTTTCAAGAGAATTTATGATTGGTGCAGTGAAAGAGGGCTGAAATTAACAGGGCATCTTGTTTGCGAAGAAGAAGTTCTGACGCATAATCTTCCTGCGAACGGTTCATGTATGCCGCATTATGAATATTTTCATATTCCGGGAGTTGACTGGCTTGGAAGAACACCATACCCCTGGTGGGATAAAACTCACCCACATCATTGTATAACTGCAAGACAAGCAGGTAGCGTTGCTGAACAGCTTGGGAAAAAAGAAGTTTTAACTGAAACTTACGCAATGTGTGGACATAGCTTAAGTTTTTCACAGATGAAAGGTCTTTATGAATGGCAGATGGTAAGAGGTGTAAATCTTTTATGTCAGCATTTGGCGGGATACACACTTGGAGGGATAAGAAAACGAGACTATCCACCAACAGTATATTATCAGCAACCATGGTGGAATGAGTATAAAACCCTTGTTGATGCGCTTTCAAGAGAAATCACCATACTGGCAAATTCAGAAAAAAAGGTTGATACACTTATTATAGCACCGCAGACAACTGCATGGACATTATATAATTCAAAAGACAGAGAAAAATCAAAAAAATTAAATGATAATTTTTTGGAAACTGTTAAGAGACTTGAAGAAAAACATATTGTTTTTCATTTAGGTGATGAAACGATTATTAAAAGACACGGTAAGGTTGAAAACGGAAAGTTCATTATTGGAAAACAAGCATACAGTACAGTTATTAAAGAAAACTGCGAGATTCTAATGCCTTATACAAATGAACTTCTAAAAATGTTTGAAAAAACAGGCGGAGTTATTACAACATCAGATAAAATAGAAAAGAATAATATTACTGTTTGCGAAAAACTTACATATACAAACAGAATTCTTGACGGAAAAATGCTTCATTTCTTTGTTAATACTTCTGATGAAAGCTTTGATGCAGATATAAATGTAAAAGGAAAAGTTATAGATATTTTTTCCGGTGACATATCTCCTTTTTCAGGAAAACACACTTTTGAGTCTTGGGGAAGTCTTATGATAATTGAAGAAGAGAACACTCCTCACTATGAAAAACAGAAAAAAAATTATATTACTCTTCAAGGAAGTTTTGATATAAACCACCCTGTTGAAAATTGTCTTACACTTGATAGATGCGATTATTTTTTTGATGGAGAATTGCAGGAAAAGAACGGTTATGTTCTTAATATTTGTGAACGTGCAAGTAAGCTGGAGAGAAAAGTTAAAATTAATCAGGATTACCATGTGAATATAAATTATATTCCAAAAGAGCTTTTCTTGGTATGCGAAACACCTGAGAATTTTACTATAAAAGTAAATGGAAAAGAAATTGAAAAAAATATCAACGGTTATTTTATTGATATGGCATTTAAAAAAATAGATATTTCCGAATATATTGTAGCAGGTGAAAACACTATTTCTTTTGAATGTGATTTTGTTCAGTCAAAAGCATTTTATGAAGACCAGAGAAATGTCTGGAAATTTGAGGGTGTCCGAAATAAACTGGTGTATGATATGGAAATTGAAGCAATATATCTTTTGGGAGATTTTTCAGTAAGAACTGATGGTGAATGGGTTGAACTTGAAAATGATGGCTTAAGATATAAAGGCGACTTTATTATTGATAAACCGATAAAAACATTTGATATTTCTTCTGACATTACAAGACAAGGGTTTCCTTTCTTTAGTGGCGAATTAAGCTTTACAGGAACTCTGGAAACAAGGTATGATGAACCTATTCTTATCATAAATCAAAAGGGCGTAAATGAAGTAAAAATTGAAATTGATGGTAAAGAATACAAACTTCTTACAGATAACAAAATAAAACTCCTTGTAAAAAAAGGAAAATATGCTGTAAAAATTGCTATTTATAATAATTTAAGAAATATGCTTGGCCCGCATCATGACGAACGCGGTGATCTTCATATAGTAGGTCCTGCGGATTTTTATAAAGAAGCAGGCATATGGAGAAACAATGAAAATCCTAATTGGAATGACGACTATTGTTTTATAAAAACTATGGGGTAAAACATGAAGATTGTAGAAAAAGTTTATATGGAGCGCAACGAACTTTTAAAGAACGGTCCAATTACCATTGTAGCATTCGGAGACAGTGTAACACATGGGGCATTAGGTGATAATGAAATTAACTATGAAACTGTTTATTGGAATTTGTTACGAAAGAAAATACTAAATATCAGAAATTATGTTCCTGTAAATGTAGTTAACGCCGGAATCGGTGGAGTAACTGCAAAAGGATCGGTAGAGAGAATGGATAAGCAAGTGCTTTGTCATAATCCTGATTTAATTATCGTTAGTTTTGGTCTTAATGATGTGAATGAACCGCTTGATGAATATTTATCCGCACTTGAAGTCATATTTAAAAAAGGCAAAAAAAGTGGTGCGGATGTAATTTTTATGACCCCCAATATGTTAAATACTTATGTGGCAGATGACACAGATAAAAAGAATTTAAAATATGCAGAGATTACTGCAAATTATCAAAATAATGGAAAAATGGATTTATATATGTCTTCAGCAATGAAGCTTGCAGAAGAAAAAGAGATTTTAGTATGCGACTGTTATTCCAAATGGAAAAAAATCTCGAAAACAGAAGATACTACTATGCTTTTGGCGAATCGTATTAATCATCCAACTGCCAAAATGCATGAGCTTTTTGCAGACAGCCTGTTTAAAGTGATTTTTGAGGATGTTTTTGTTAAGTCCTCAGAAAATTATAATACAATGTATATTCCTACGATTCTATAATAAAATAACAATCAAAAAATTGATATTGAAAACATAACAATTAAAAAGACTTTTCTAAACTACAATTGGGAAGAAATACGCGACTTTTCAAGACCGATTATCATCACAGTGAAAGGAATTGTAAAAGGGAAAGAAATTAAAAATGCTAATATAAAGGATAGTGCTCCCACCACTGGGAAACTTTTGGGGTAGAAACCAACGAGAATGGGATGGCAAAAGCCTTTTTTAAAGAAGGAGATTAACAAATGAAATATCTTCAGAATCTTCACACTCACAGTACCTACGATGACGGTAAGAATACTCCTGAAGAAATGATAAAATTCGCAATTTCACAGGGAATGCACTCTGTCGGATTCTCCGGTCACTCTTATGTATCCTATGGAACAAAATTCTGTATGTCGGAAGATGGGACAGAGGATTTTAAAAAAGAGATAAATTTTCTTAAGGAGAAATATAAAGGCTTGCTTGACATTTTCTGCGGTCTGGAATTTGATATGTATTCCAACACGTCTCTTTCAGGCTATGACTATCTTATAGGCTCAATGCACTATTTGAAAAGAGGAGACGACTACATAGGCTTTGACTGGGTTATTGTAAATGGTGAGCTCGTTATTAAAAATGACGAACATACGGGGATAAGGCCGGGAAAAGTTTTGCGTAGAAATGAAAAAGTGTAATATTTTTTATATCGTTTTTAGGAGGAAAGGATAAGTATGAAAACAACAATAATTGTTGTACGACATGGAAACAGTGTAACGAATGTAACAAATACTTTTGCGGGTAATTGGGATGTTGAACTAAATGAAATAGGAAAAAAACAAGCTCAAATGTCAGCTGAATATTTGAAGAAATATTCTATTGATAAAATTTATTCTAGTGATTTGATTCGTGCTTATGATACAGCATTACCAATTGCAGAAGTTCATAATTTAGAAGTAAAAAAAATAAAAGAACTTCGTGAATTGTTTGCAGGAGATTGGGAAAGAAAACTATATTCTGAAATTGAAAATTTATTTCCTGCACAATATGACTTATGGAGAAATGACATAGGCAAATGCGTGCCTGAAAATGGTGAAAAAGTATGTGATTTTTTCAATAGAATAAAGAAATGTGTATTTAATATTGCAAAGGAAAATGAAGGGAAAACAATTTGTATTGTTACTCACGCAACACCAATTCGTGTTCTTAAAACGGTTTCTATGGGAAAAGAAGTTGAAAAAATGAATACGGTAGAATGGTGTGCAAATGCTTCAATAAGC
>JAZRFJ010000044.1:0-11049 GCA_045661305.1 Clostridia bacterium
TGAGCATGTAGAGATTATTTATTTCAAAAAAGGCGGTTGCCACATGACTTGCAGAGGCAATTCTTTTTTGGTTGAGGATAATAATACTGTTGTTGTGAACAGTAATGAGCTTCACTTTTTTAATAAGAATGCAAGAGGCGGATATTTTTGTGCGATGATAAATCCAAGCTTTTTTTCGGATATAAGATTTAAAAATTGTGTTTTTAAAAATCATATTGAACACGATGCAGTGATAAAAAAATGTTTTGAAGAAATGTTTTTTGAATTTTTATCAAAAAATGATGGTTATGATATGGCAATAAAAAGCAGTGCATACCGTCTTATGACGCATATTTTAAGAAATTATAAAGAGGAGCGTGTTTCTGAGAAAAATTTTAAAAAGAAAAATGGCAAGATGAGTCAGATTGATGAAATACTTACCTATATCTCCGATCACTATGACGATAACCTTTCAACATCATTTCTGGCAGAAAAATTTTTCTTAAATGAGCATTATTTTTGCCATTTTTTCAAAAAAGCAACAGGCCAGTCCCCTGTTAGCTTTATAAACCGTTTTCGCATAGAAAAAGCGGAAACTTTACTTAAAAATACAGATATTCCGATAACGGAGATAGCTATGAATGTAGGGTTTGGCGACCCGAATTATTTTACAAGAACATTTAAAAAATATCTTGGTGTAACACCCACAGAATATAAGAATACAATTAAAGGCTGAAACGAAATCGTTTCAGCCTTTAAAAATTAATTTAAGCTTTTTGTAAGAACACTCTTTGCTAAAGGTGCAAATTCGTCTGTTATAAGAAGTGAAATTTCTGTTTCAGAGGTTGTAATCAGAGAAACAGGTATTTTATTTTCTGAAAGTATGGAAAAGAGCTTTGTTGCTATTCCGCTTTCAGTTTTCATTCTTTCGCTTGATATAAGTATTTTTGTGTTATTTGAAAGTATCTGTGTTGTAAGCGATGAAAATACTTCTTTAAATTTATAAATAACGGATATTATTTTAGCTGTGTCGTTATCATCTACCGTGAAAGACAGATTAACCGTATTGTTAAGCGGTGCTGTCTGGCTTATCATGTCTATACAGATATTTTCATTTGATACAATTTCAAATATTTTTAAAAGTGAATCAACACCTGAGTCTATGTTGTTAAGTGTAACAAGAGAAACATTTGGTGTAAATCCAAGTGAAAAATCATTCGTCATAATTATTATTTATGCTCTTTTCCAAAATATTTTATAATCTGTCATAAGAGCATTTTCCTTTCTTCCCGAATTAAAGTAAATCCTTCATGCTGTAAAGTCCGGGAGCATTATCTTTTATAAAATAAGCAGCTCTTATTGCACCGGTTGCAAAAACTGCTTTGCTGTGAGCCTCGTGTTTTATTGAAATAACTTCATCTTTGCCTGCAAATATAACTTCATGCTCACCAACAATCGTTCCGCCTCTTATTGCGTGCATTCCGATTTCTTTTTTCTCTCGTTTTTTTCTTTGAGAGTGGCGGTCATAGGTGTATGACATTTTATTATCAAGCGTTTCGTTAAGCTCATCGGCAATCATAAGAGCAGTTCCGCTTGGTGCATCAATTTTTAAGTTATGATGTTTTTCAATTATCTCAATATCAAAATCGGGATATAAAAGCTTTGCAGCACTTTTTACAAGGTCAATAATCAGGTTTACGCCCAAAGTCATATTAGCACTGTTAAAAACAGGAATTGTTTCCGAGGCTTTTATCATATAGCCTTTTTCTTCTTCAGAAAGTCCTGTTGTTGCAATAACAAGTGGGATTTTTCTTTTTACTGCATATTCAGTAAGACCTTTTATCTGTGAGGGGTGTGAAAAATCAATTATAACATCTATATCGTCTGTACAGTCATCATAATTTGTATAAACATCACATTCACAATCAGGTTTTTTTGCAATATCAAATCCGCAAACCAATATTGCGTTTTCCTCATTTATTAATGCTTCTGACAAAACTTTTCCCATTTTGCCGTTTATTCCGTTAATTGCTGCTTTTATCATATTTTTTCTCCAACTAAATCAATTTATAATTTTTCATTTCATTTTTAAGCTTAATAACATTTTTTTCATCCATATCATAAAGAGGCAATCTGCATTTTCCCACAGAAAGTCCCATAATATTCATAGCTTCTTTTACAGGGATAGGATTGACCTCTAAAAATAGCGAGTTCACAAGCCTGAGCATATTAAGCTGCATTCCCGATGCCTTTTTAAAATTACCTTCGAGTGCATACATACACATATCATGGACATCTTGTGGAATAATATTTGCTGCAACGCTTATTACACCTTTTCCGCCCATACACATAATAGGAACGATGATGTCATCATTACCGCTGTAAATATCAATTTCGGGGATTTCGTCAGCTATTTTTGAAACATAGGACATATTTCCGCTTGCTTCTTTTATAGCTACAATATTTTTGTGTTCATACATTCTTTTTAATGTTTCAACCTCAATGTGAACGCCAGTTCTTGAGGGAACATTGTAAACACAGCAAGGTAAATCAGTTGAAGATGCAATTTCTTTGTAATGCACTTCCAAACCTCGTTGTGTTGTCTTGTTGTAATAAGGTGTGACAAGAAGCAGACCGTCTGCTCCCATTTTTTCAACCTCTTTAGACATCATTATCGCATGTGCTGTGTCATTTGAGCCTGTTCCCGCAATAATAGGAATTCGCCCTTTTGCAACATCTATTGCCTTTTTCACAAGCTCAAGGTGTTCACTATCATTTAGTGTCGGAGCTTCTCCTGTTGTAGCACAAACAAAAATAGCGTCAGTTTTATGTGCGATGTGAAAATTAATTAATTCCTCGTATTTTTCAAAGTCAGGCTTGTTGTCTTTTGTGAAAGGAGTTACCAGTGCAACTCCGCTACCCTGGAATAAAGATTTTTTCATTTCTCATCGACCTTTCATAAATGTATAAAATGTATAAAATTTTTATTTTTTAAATATAGTTTTCAGCACAAAGAAGCTCAGCAAGCAATACTGCACCGCCTGCAGCACCTCTTAATGTGTTGTGGGACATACCGATAAATTTAACATCAAAAAGACTATCCTCTCTAAGTCTTCCCAAAGAAATAGCCATACCGTTCTCTAAATTTCTTTCGGATTTAATCTGTGGACGGTCATTTTCTTCAAAATAGTGGAGGAACTGTTTCGGTGCTGACGGAAGGTTTAATTCCTGCGCTCTTCCTTTGTAGTTTTTCCATTTTTCTATAATTTCATCACATGTTACTTTTTTCTCAAAAGAAACAAATACTGCTGCTGTATGACCGTCTGTTACAGGAACTCTGATACACTGTGCTGTAAATAAAGGTGATTGTGCAGGAATAATTTTTCCATCTTTTATCTCACCCCATATTTTAAGTGGTTCCTGTTCAGATTTTTCTTCTTCACCGCCGATATAGGGAATAACATTATCTACCATTTCAGGCCATGAATCAAAGTTTTTACCTGCACCTGAAATTGCCTGATATGTACAGCAAAGTACATTTTTTACGCCAAATTCCATAAGCGGATGAATTGCAGGAACATAGCTTTGAAGTGAACAATTAGATTTAACTGCAATAAAGCCTCTTTTTGTTCCGAGTCTTTCTTTCTGATATGGGATAATATCAAGATGATTAGCGTTGATTTCAGGTACAACCATTGGAACATCAGGTGTAAAACGATGTGCAGAGTTGTTTGAAACAACTGGGCACTCTTTTTTTGCATATGCTTCTTCAAGTGCTTTTATTTCATCTTTTTTCATATCAACAGCACAGAAAATAAAGTCTACTTTTGAAACAACCTCGTCAATATCCTCTGTTGCATCAAGTAAAACCATATCCTCCATAGCTTTTGGCATAGGGGAAGACATTTTCCATCTTTCACCAACGGCTTCTTTATATGTCTTTCCTTTTGACCTTCCGCTTGCAGCAAGTGCTGTTACTGTAAACCAGGGGTGATTTTCCAAAAGAAGTGCAAATCTCTGACCTACCATACCTGTTGCACCAACAATACCTACATTATATTTTTTCATATTTATCAATCCTTTCAAGAAAAATTAATTCGATTTATATATAATATCACATATGATTAAAATTGTCAAATGATTTTTGTTACTGTTTATTATATGATTTTAATTATTGTTTTATCACAAGCTACTGAAGGGGATATTTCTTCATAAGCCTGTTGTGTTCGTCAAGTGTCTTTGAATAGTGAGTGTTTCCCTCTTTATCACAGAAAAAGAAAAGATAGTCTGTTTCATCAGGGAACAGTGCCGCCTCAATCGCAAGTGAACCGGGAGAGCTGATTGCGGTAGGGGTGAGACCCTCGTTAATATATGTATTATAAGGAGAGTCAATTTTTGTATCTTCAATCGTGAGAACAGGTTTTCTTTCATTTAAGATAAACTGTACAGTTGCACACGACTGAAGCTTCATTCCTATTTCTATACGGTTGTGGAAAACACTTGAAATCTGATAAAAATCTTCGGCAAATCTGGCTTCTCTTTGAATTATTGAAGCTAAAATAACAACTTCTTCAATACTCATACCAAGTTCAGTTGCACGCTGAGTATAGCCTGTTTTCCAATGCGTTTTGAAATTTGAAACCATTCTGTCTATAACATCTTTTGACGCAGAATGTTCGTGGAAATTATATGTATCAGGAAAGAGATAGCCGTTAAGGTCGTTTTTACTTCCGTCTATTTTGACTCCGTCAAGCTCAAAGCTAAACTCACGGAGAGCACTTTTAAACTCTTCCTCGTCCGATATGATTTCATTAGTTTTTAGCTTGTCTATTATTTCATTGTTTGTAAAGCCCTCAGGAATTGTGAGATTGTTAGTTGTGACAGTCGCCTTTACAACTTTTTCAACAAGTTGGGAATAAGGCATTTTTGCATTAACTACAAATTCACCCGGAGTAAGCACATAATCGGGTTCGCTGAGTAAAAAGAAAGTTTTGAACATAAATCCGTTTACAACAATGCCTTCTTTCTGCATTTTTTTTGAAACAGATGTAACGCTGTCTCCTCCGTTTATTACAATCCTGACATCTTTGCTGCTTCCTGCTATACCAAAAAAGTCAAACAGTAATACTGCAAAGAGGATAAGTATTAAGAGGTCAACAACCAAAGTTATTATTCTTGATGTTTTTTTAGTCATTTTCTGATAATGAGAATGTTTAGCCCAAACTATTGGCTATATGTACATCCTTTCTCCTTTCAGCTAATTTATATCTGCAAGCCCAAAGGACCTGATTTTGTTTATGTTGTTTCGCCAATCAGGGCGGACTTTAACCCAAAGCTGTAAAAAAACCTTCTTTTGATATTTCTTTTCAAGTTCTTCTCTTGCATAAGTACCTATTCTCTTTAATGTTTCACCGTTTTTTCCGATGATTATTTTTTTGTGACTTTCTCTCTCACAATAAATATTTATAGTGCACTCTGTTAAAGTTTTTCCGTCCTCAAACACAACCGGCTCTAACGCAACACCATGGGGTACTTCCTCGTTAAGCTGTCTTAATATTTTTTCTCTTACAATTTCACAAAAATAAGTAGCTTCGCTATTATCCGATTTCATATATTCAGGATAATAGAAAGGTCCGTCAACAAGATGCTTTTCCAAAGCTTTTTTTAAAATCTCAACTCCGTTTTTCTTAAGTGCGCTTATAGGAATAATTTCATCAAAATCATAAAGCTTTGAATAAGCATCAATAATAGGGAGAAGCTTTTCTTTTTCAATGCGGTCAATCTTGTTTATAGCCAAAATGCAGGGCATTGAAGCTTTTTGTAATTTTTTAATTATTTCCTTTTCTGTATCACCGGGGAATTTGCTGTCACAAACAAGAACACAAACATCACACTCGGAAGCTGTCGCCTCAGCGGCAGCTACCATTTCCTGTGATAAAACATTTTTTGGCTTGTGAATACCTGGAGTATCAGTAAAAACAATCTGATAATTTTCATTTGTATATATACCGCGGATATTATTTCTGGTCGTCTGCGGTTTGTGCGACACGATTGCAATTTTTTCTCCCATTATTGCATTAAGAAGTGTAGATTTTCCGGTGTTTGGTCTGCCAACTAACGCAACAAAGGCTGATTTTGTATTAAATTCCATATTTTTTCCCTTTTTTTACTTTTTCCCTTTCGCATTAATTACCGAAGAATGAAAGATATGCTTTGTATGCTTCATATATATCGGCTTTATGGGCAATTTCAAACGGTGCATGCATCGAAAGGAGAGGAACTCCCGCATCAATAACCTCTGCACCTAAATTTGCGATATACTGTGCAACAGTACCGCCGCCACCCTCGTCAACCCTGCCAAGCTCGGCAAACTGGTAGCCTACATCGTCTTTATCAAATATTTTTCTGATATATGCAACAAGCTCTGCACTTGCTTCAGATGAACCGCCTTTTCCTCTTGAGCCTGTATATTTAAGAAGCGAAAGACCGCATCCGCAAATCGGAGAATTTTGTTTCTCATAAACTTCGGGATATATCGGGTCAAACGCAGCGGAAACATCAGATGAAAGACAAAATGTATTTTTAAAAAGCTTGTTTAACCTTACATTTTTATCTATTTCCTCTAAGAAATACTGAAGGAATGTAGATTGCATTCCGCTGTTACCCATACTTCCTACTTCTTCCCTGTCAGCAAGAAGAACAACGGCTGTACGCTTTGGATTATTTGTTTTTAAAAGAGCTTCAAAAGACGGGTATGCACATATTCTGTCATCATGACCATAGCCTGCAATAAGACTTCTGTCAAAACCGAGGTCTTTTGCTTTTCCTGCAGGAACAATCTGAATTTCAGCAGAATAGAAATCGTCTTCTTCTATATCATACTTTTCTTTAAGAATGTTGAGAAGATTTGTTTTAAGCTTGTCCTTATCGCAATCAGCTTCATCACTTCCTGCAATAACCATGAGCTTTTCTCCTGTGATACCTTCACTCATTTTAAGACCCATCTGTTTTTGGGCAAGATGCGGTAATAAGTCCGAAATCATAAATACAGGGTCATTTTCATTATCTCCAACATTTACAGCAATTTTTGTGCCGTCTTTTTTGATAATAACTCCGTACATAGCAAGAGGAATAGTAACCCACTGATATTTTTTAATTCCGCCGTAATAATGTGTTCTGAAATATGAAAAGGATGCTTCCTCTGTAACAGGTGACGGCTTTAAGTCAAGACGGGGTGAATCAATGTGAGAAACTACAAGATTTATTCCTTTTTCCAAATCTTCTTCTCCTATAACTGCAAAAATTGTACTCCTTTGATTATGGATATAATACACCTTGTCACCAGGCTTGAATGATGTTTTTCCTTCAATATTTGAAAAACCGTTCTTTTTTGCTTTTTCTTCAAAATAATTTACACAAAGTCTTTCAGTTTTTGCGTATGATATGAAGTTTTTATATTCCTCACAGAAAGAGAATGCGTCTTTTTTATAGCTTTCTCCTCTTTTTGTAAATAAATTTTCTTTCATTGTGTTTTCCTTTCTTCTTCCTGAATTATTTTATCTATACATATATATAATTCCTCAACGGAGTCGTTATTAACAATAACATAATCACATTTTTCGTAATTTTCCTGAGCATTAAGCCTGTTTATTGCTACCGTTTCGGAAATGTTGTCTCTTTTTATAATTCTTTCTACTGATTTGTTTGTTTTTATAAGTATAAGTGCATCACACATATTAACGATATCTGTTTTATATAGATGTGCACCGTCAATCAGTATATTCTTTTCTTTGTTTTTTTCTATCTCTTCTTTTACTTTTTTCTCAATAAGCGGAAACGAAATATTGTTAAGAACCTCCAACTTGTCCCTGTGAGAAAAAAGATAAGCCCCAAGCTTTTTCCTGTCAATTTCCATATTGTCAAGAAAAAATCCCTCGCCAAAAGCAGACACAACTTTATTATAACCGATTTGACCGTGTTTTAGTATATCGTGTCCTAATTTATCGCAATCTATTATGTAAAATCCTTTTTTTGATAAGTATTCGGCAACTGTGCTTTTGCCGCTTCCTGTCTTCCCGTAAATTCCAAGTATCATATAATCACCCTAAAAAAACGGAAGTGAACAAAATCACTTCCGCCCCGAATTTGTTTTTAGTGAGTTTTTGCGGAAACTTCATTTTGTATTAATTCCTACTACTCCGCCTGCTGAAGAAATAAGAAGTGCTATTAAAGATGTTATGTAGGTTTTTGCTGTAAACGGTTTTTTAAGAAAAATAAATATAACCGTAAGTATTCCCACATAAATAATTCCGCTTATAAGTCCTCTTATATATCCTTTGTTTTCCTGCGATGCAGATGACTTTACACCTGTTATAAATGCACATAAAAACATAATGATATAGAAAACTGTCGGGATATAGGAGCTTTTTGGCATAAATGTAAAAAATACAAATGCCCCTAAGAGAACAAGTATAAAAAACATCAGAACTCCCGTTATTACTGCTTTTATAATTGTACCTGCTCCTGTGTTTCTGGTTTTTGTTTTTTCGTTTAATTGGTTTAACTTGTTTAACTTGTTTAACTCGTTCAATTTAACTCATCTCCGATAATATAGTTTTGTACAATTATATTATCGGAGCTTTTAAATTATGCTTTTTGTGTAGTAACTTCTTTAACTGCCCACTTTTTATATGTGAGTTTTACTCTGTCAGCACCTGTTTCGATTGTGATAGAGTCTTCTTTTACAGTTATAACTCTACCCTCAATTCCGCTTGACATAACAACATTGTCGCCAACCTGAATTGCAGCTAACATTTCACGAAATTGTTTATCTCTTTTTTTCTGTGGTCTTATGATAAGAAAATAGAAAATAACTATCATAAGAATGAGTGGGAAAAATGAGCTTACAAGAGCAGCTGTTGAGTTTGCCTGCGTAGCCACCTCACCCTCAGCGTAAGCTGTTAATAAAAATAAGTTCTGCATAGGAATATCCTGCCTTTCATAATATTTTGGAGTTTCTTTAATATATATACATTTATATATATGGCTATTGTAATTTTAACAAAAAAACGCTTAAAAGTCAATAGAAATCAGGAAATTACATTTCTAAAAACAATTTTTTCTTTTCGTTTCTCTTTCCGCATGACATTGCACCTTCGGGACAAGCTCCTCTTACACATTTCGGACCTGCATTTTTAAAAATAACGGGAGCCTCTTTTTTAACAAGCCTTAAAATCTGGGTTGCAAGCTCTCTAATCTCCCATTGTGCTCTTTCACAGCAGCGTTCATTAAAAAAGTTAAGTAAGCTTCGTGCGTTAAAGGTCATAATAAGCTTTGTCTCGCAAGCATTTGGAAGAACAAATCTTGCATCTTCAATCGCTTTTTTTCTTGCACTTTTTTCATCCATTGTTTTTTTATGTTCCGCATAAAGAATATCAGCAAGCTTGTTGTAAGCTGTAAGTATATCTTCCATAGTTTTATTGTACATACTGAGAGCTTCTTTGTTTTTTTCAATTTCAGGAGGTGTAATAAATTCAAAATGACCTTCTTCAACATACCTTTGTGATTTTACACTGTAAGAAGCAATTCTGTGCCTTGTAAGTTGCGCAAGAAGTGCTCTTGAAACGCCCTCAACACTGAATGTAAAAACAATATGCTCAAGTGGACTTTCGTGCCCAAGAGATGTTAAGTATTCAAGAAATTTTGTGGTTTTTTCTTCTGTAAGCCCGTCCATTATTTTTTCTGCACCGCTGTTTGAATAACACATTTTTGCAGCAGCAGCAACTATTTTCTCAGGCTCGGGAGTATGTGCAATAAGGTTAACTTTTAACATAATTTATTACCTCTCTTAAATCTTTCTTTTATAACAGATATTAAAAACCTTGGCAGAGCAAGCATTCTTATAAACCTTGACGGTTGTTTTAAAAGCCTGTAAAACCATTCTAAATTAAGCTTTATGAATATGTCCGGAGCTCTCTTCGCTTCTCCTGCAAAAACATCAAGACTTCCTCCCAGCCCCATAAGAATTTTTCCATCAAGCTTTTCTTTGTTTTCATATATCCACTTTTCTTGTTTAGGAGCGCCCAGACAAACAAAAACAACATCAGGATTGTGCTCGTTAATTATTGATGCAATATCTTCATTTTCATCAAAATACCCACTATGTGTTCCAACAATTTTTATATTTGGATATTTTTTTTCAAGATTTTCTTTTGCTTTTATTCCAACTTCTTCTTTTGAGCCGAAAAAGTAAAAGCTTATTCCTTTTTCTGCACCCTTTTGTAAAAGAGAAGATGCGACATCAAACCCTGCACATCTTTCTTTTAAGGGGGTTTTTAAAATTTTTGAGCCAACAACAACTCCCGCACCGTCTGCAGTTAAAATATCAGCACTATTAAGAAGTGTGATGAGATCATCATCTTTTCTGAAGTTTTCTATTATTTCTGAGTTTGGAGTAAATACAGTAGTTGTTTTCTTTTCATCAATTCTTTTTAGTATAATTTCAACAGCTTCTTCTCTGGAAATATTGGCAATTTCGACTCCAAGTATATTTATTTTTTCAAAATTGTCTGAAAAATTCATAACAATAATCCTTTCGGGGTATATAATATATATGTAATGGGTAAAATTGTTAATGTCAAAATTATTATACTACATTTATTTTAATTTTGCAATATTTTTTTGTTTTTTATAAGAATTTTATGTTTTTTTGCAAAAAGCTGAAAAAATGAAAAAAATTTTAAAAAATAGAAAAAAAGTGTTGACAAACTCGTTTTTTTGTGATACAATAGTCAAGCACTTCACAAAAAGAGTGTGTTTTCCGACATAGGAAAACGATTGAATCTTGAAAACCGAATAACATAATGAACCTTGGAAATTCTTTTGAATTTTAGAGAAGATTGTTTAAATCTTTACAAGAGTAAACTTTAGAGTGAGAGAGCAAGGAAAACTTATAATTGAAATTTATTTACGGAAAATAAATAAAATCTATTAGAGAGTTTGATCCTGGCTCAGGATGAACGCTAGCGGCGTGCCTAACACATGCAAGTCGAACGGAGCCAACCGACAGAT
>JAZRFJ010000045.1:0-31148 GCA_045661305.1 Clostridia bacterium
GGGAAGAATTCGTCCACAGGGAAGGAAATTCTGTCGAACAAATCGCAAGGATTATCGTCGGTTGCACCGATGCATTCTTTCTGTGGAACGCAGAAATCATAAGCAGGAATCAAAAGCATTACGCGTCTTTCAAGACGAATAATCGAGAAAATACCGATTGAAACAAATACGCGCTTCTGTTCGCCGCCAAGGATTAGTGAATCGTCAAATACACGGCTTACAGAATCAGGGATGCTTGCCAAATCGAAATCGTCATCACAGCAGCAGTTCTTGTCTTTTACGTCAACAACCTTTGCACCAAGTGCAATAGGGTCAACTACTTCAACAACTGCATTCGGCATATTTGTCTTCTTCCACATCTGCGGGTCGAAAGCGTCCTGCTTATACTTTGATGCAAATACTTTGGCGTTGCCTTCTGAACCGAAAAGGATAACCTTTTTGTCAAAGGTTGCAAGACCTTCAACACAAGCAGGTCTTCCTACACCTGTGAACACATCAAGATAAACCTTAAAGAAGAATTTTAGGTCAACTGTGTAATAACCTCTGTTGAACGGAACTTCCTCAATATCAGTATAAATCCAGATGATATCGGCTTTTCTCACTTTTACATTAATTGCTCTGTCAATAAGCTCCTGACCTACCCCTGTTAAGTAAACTCTTGCATCTAAAATACAATCTTTATCACGGCAAGCATCATAAACCTTATCTGTATGAATACAAACGCTGTCGCTTGGGTTACGACCGCAGCCGTTTGCAGCAACAGTAGGGTTTGTATTTCCACAATCTTTTGCCATATCAGTATCCTCCTGTAAAATTTTAAGATAAATTTTTTATCTATCTTCAATTTCATTGTATGAGGATAGTCATTTTTGGTGAATAAAAAGGCTGTTTTTTACAAATTTGTCAATACTTTTTCGATATTTTCTTTATCAGCATCAAAAAATCCCTGTACCATCTCACCACTTCCGCCACCTCTGCCGTTAAGAGAAGCGTGTATTTCTTTTATTTTATCACGCAGATTTACTTCTTTATTTTTTATAACATAATTAAAACCGTTGCCATCTTTTTTTTCGGAAAGCACACAAACATATCCGAAATTATTTTCAGAAAGTAAATTTGCAGTAAAAATTAATTCCGCTGTATCTAATTTTTCTTCAAAAATAACAACATTTCCATCTTTTTTTAAATTAGAGTATTTAAGCTTTAAAATTTCTCTTTTAAGACCTACAAGCTCAAAGTTTTTATCATTTAATTCCTTATAAAGCTTTTTTACAGCCTCAAAGCTTTCATTTGGTTTAACGCTTAGTAAATTAGAAATTCCCTTAGTATTCTCAAATTTTTTCACATAATCATAGTAAGCATCATATCCGCTTAACATACTTATTCTTGTTTTTCCTTTAAGCTTTTCCATTCCCAAAAGCTTTATTATCCCTATTTCGCCTGTCTTTTTTACATGCGGTGCACAACAAGCACATTTATCGTAACCCTCTATTGTAACAATGCGTACATTTTCAGTAAGTTCAAGCTTACTTCTGTATTTTAAGCTTTTAAGCTCATTATCGTCAGGATAAGAAACTGTTATATTTACATTTTCATATATAACCTTGTTTGATAAAAGCTCAACCTCACGAAGCATTTCTTCAGTCATATCACCATTTACATCAAGCGTTACGCACTCACTTCCCATATGAAAGCCAACATTGTCAAAGCCGTATAAATTATGAATAAGTCCCGTAACGACATGCTCTGCTGAATGAGCCTGCATATTTATAAATCTTTTTTCAAAATTAATTTTCCCTTTTACTTTTTCTCCGATTTTGATTTCTTTATTTAAAATATGATAAATTGTTCCGTTTTCCTCAAAAAAGCCCTCAACCTTAATGGTGTTTATTTCCCCCTCGTCACATTCTTGTCCGCCACCGCCGGGGAAAAAGGCAGTTTCATTAAGGGCAATGAGAAAATTTTCACCCTCTTTTTTAAAATCAATAACTTCTGCATAAAATTCCTTTATATGGCTGTCATAATCATAAAGTCTTTTTGTCATTTTTAAATCTCCTTAGTCTACTTTTATTTCACCGCTTTCACTTACTGTTATCAAAGAATAATCCGAAGTGCATATCAGATTTTCATATCCATCTGAGCGTATTATCGCCCTTACACTTTTGTCAAACTTTATTGAGTTTATAATTTTTCTGTTTTTCTCTTTTTCATAATCGCACAGGAAAATCGTACAATCCTTTTCCTTTTGCGTCTTACGTTTAATATGATTTATATCATTAAAAATCACAAATCTTTTTTTATGTATCGTAAAGTCGATTTTTTCATTATTATTTATGTTAATAAAGCTGTCTTTATATGAATTATCGCATTTTATTTTCTCTTTTGTAAATTCCCTGTTTTCATTAAGCAGATACGAATACATTTCTTCATTTACATAGATTTTTTCAACATTATATGTATTACAAAAGTTTTCAATAATTTTATAAGAGTTTTCACTAGTGTCCATAACAAAAAGAGTTTTTATTTTCCCATTTTGAGAAAAAGGAAAAGCCCTGGCAGACTTTTTTAAGTCTTTTATGTTGCAAAAAACATAATGAGCGTTTTTGTGTACTACATCTATTCCGTTAGTATCTCCGACATATGCAATATAGGCATTATTATCTGAAAAATCAGCATAATATAAAGAAAACAATACAGCAATACAAATAAGAAAAGAAATAATTGATTTTCTCCTCTTTTTTGATATCAAAACAACTTTTATAAGAAAATAAGCCATTAAAACAAAGATAACTGCACACTCAAGAGGAAGAAAAATTGAAATTTTTGTATTTATCTTTAGTTTTGAAACTGACATAACTAAAAAAAGATATCTTATAATCAAATTAAGAATTGGTGAGAGGACAATTCCCAAAAAGTTGAAAATTCCTGATGATAATGCTATTAATATAACAAGAAGCATAAGAGCTGATATAGCGGTCTCAGCAAATAAGTTAGTCACAAAGCCCCATAGGCTTATTCTCCCAAAAAGGCTGTAACAAACTGGAAGCATAATAATATTTACCCCTAAAGCTGAAGTAATATATGAGTTGCCCGAAAAGCCTTTTTCTATTAGTTTAACCTCTAAAGCAGGAGAAATAAATACAAGCCCTGCCATAGCAGAAAAGGTTAAAATAAAAGAATAATCATAAATTACAAACGGATTTATAGCTACAAAAAGAACAGCAGTAAATAAAAGCGTCAGTTTTGAAGAAATATGCTCAATATAAAATAAATCACATACTTTTACTAAAATAAACATAAAATATGCTCGTAAAACAGACGGCGAAAAACCTGTATATAAAACAAAAACCGATGCTACTGCAATTACAATCCATACTCTCGGTCTGTATGCTTTTACAAACCATGCTGTAAGAAAAATTAACGACATGCATAAAAATGTAAAATGAAAGCCTGAAACAGTACACAAATGAAGTAGACCCGATTTTACAAGCATATCGTAAAGCTCGTTTGATATGTATGCCTTATCTGACGAAATGACAGAATACGAAAAAGCGGCTTCGTCATAAC
Organism: Clostridia bacterium; assembly: GCA_045661305.1. GTDB lineage: Bacteria > Bacillota > Clostridia > UMGS1840 > UMGS1840 > UMGS1840. The sequence goes on from JAZRFJ010000045.1 coordinate 3,568, forward strand.
TAAGATATTTAAGAAGTCTGAAAAAAGAATTTTTTCTTATCTCATAAAATGTACGACTAATAAGATACCTTTTATCTGTACCTGTAACCTTTAATTTATTTCCATAGTATGAAGAATAGAAATGTGTTCTTTCGCTTATAAGGCTCACATTTTTAGATATCAGCATATTTTTGGGGTTTGTTTTGTTTATATAAATCTCAGGAATTTCAACAATATCGCCCGGCAACAGCTTTATATCGCCAAAATAAGAGATATTTACTTCAAAACCGTCTTTAGTTTTTAGTGTGAAATTTTGGCTATCAAGAGTGCTTGTTATATCCTGTGTAACTGTTCCTTTTAAATCTGTTTTAAAAGAATTTTCATATCCCTTGGTTTCATCAAAAAAGCTTTCATATGAATAATTAAAATATAATACACCTGCACTAAAGAGAAAGGAACCGATTAAAATAAAAAAGGCTGTATTTTTTAATGTTTTAGGTCTTAAATAATCCCAACATATAAACAAAAACAAAAGTAATACAATTATAAAAACAGGGATATTTGAACCCAAATATCCCATAAAAAACACACCGGCAAAAAACATTGTCAATGCCAAAAAAGAATAAGACCTAATCATTTTATACTAAAACATTCCCGTTTGAGACTTATTTTCCCTGACAATATCTCTCCAGCCGAGGTCACCTCTCTCAAGTCCCTGAATAAGAACTTCTGCTGTCGCAAGGTTAGTAGCCAAAGGAATATTATGTATATCACAAAGTCTGAATAGTCCGCTGACGTCAGGTTCAATGGACTTTGGAGTTAATGGGTCACGGAAAAAAATCACAAGGTCGATTTCATTATACGCTATTCTTGCTCCTATCTGCTGGTCGCCCCCCTGCGGTCCTGACATGAAACGGTGTACATCAAGACCTGTTGCATCTGCAACTAATCCGCCTGTTGTTCCTGTTGCAAAAAGATTATGCTTTTGCAAGATAAATTTATATGCAATTGCAAATTGTACCATAAGTTCCTTTTTCATATCGTGAGCAATTAAAGCTATATTCATAAAACACCTTTACCTTTCTTCATTTATTACTGTTACATCTGCTGTTTTCATTGGTACGATGTCATTTATTCGATATCGTTTTCCATCTTATTTTAATAGGAATTTCTTCTCCTGTCAAGCGTTTTGCACAATTTTTTACATTTTTCGCGAATTTTTTACTTCCGCCATTTAAGGCAAGCTCCCCGTCATTTTGGTATTTTACCATCATAGGCTCATCAATAACAATACCTATAAGTGATGTTCCCAGATTATCTAAAATTTCATCAAGATTAGGCATTGCTCCTTTTCTTACAAGCTTTGTGTTAAGTCTGTTAACAAGAACATACCTCTCTTTCACGCCATATTCCTCGCTTACACCTATAAGCCTGTCCGCATCTCTTAGAGAAGCTGAATCAGGTGTAACAACACAAATAAGCATGTCTGCAATACAAAGTGCATTTTTCACTCCTGTTTCTATTCCTGCAGGACAATCAAGTATTATAAAATCAAACTGGTCTCTTATATCAGAAATAAAATTATAGAAAAGCTCTGCATCTACATCTTCCTTGTCAATAGTCTGAGAAGCAGGAAGAAAATAAAGCTCCCCATATTTATCAAAATGATATGTTGCCTCAAATAATCCGACCTTCTTCTCATAAACATCTACCAAATCATAAATCATTATGCTGTGAAGACCAAGCATAAGGTCAAGATTTCTAAGACCGATATCAAGATCAATAAGAAGCACCTTTTTATTTTCCAAGCTAAGTGCAGCACCGATATTTGCTGCCATTGTGGTTTTTCCAACACCGCCTTTACCCGACGCAAATGCAATTATTTTCCCCATTTTATCTCACTTCCTTTTCTTACTTACCTTACTTCAAGCTGAGAATACTCATCCTCAACCTCACTTAACGAATTTATAAAATATTCCTTAAAAACTTCTTTGGCAACAGGTGCAATAGAATTACCATGTTCACCGTGTTCTACAACAACGCTGATTGAAATTTCAGGGTCATCATACGGTGCAAAAGCAACAAAAAGTGCATTATTTGTTCCCACTGCCTGTGCAGTACCCGTTTTTCCTCCAACTGCAATATCAAAATCCCTGAATGTATCACTCGCTGTTCCGTCCTCGGCAACAGACCTCATTCCTGCCATAATAGCTTTATAATTTTCAGGCTTGATATTAACTTCTTCCTCTATAACGGGCATAGTTTCACGGATTGTTCCGCTTTTAGTATCTTTTATTTTATAAAGCAAATGAGTTTTGTATCTTGTCCCGCCGTTAACAACAGTTGCTATATAATTAGAAAGCTGAATTGGTGTAAAAAGGTGGTCCGACTGTCCTATCGCAGCCTGCAGGGTATCACCGGGATACCATATTTCACCACGCTCTTTTTTTTCTGCCTTTGAGGCAACAATTCCTTTTGCCTCGCCCGGAATTTCAATTCCGCTAAGAAGTCCAAGCCCGAATTTCTTGCTGTAATGTTCAAGCTTATCAATTCCAAGTCTTCTGCCTGTTTCATAAAAATAGTAGTTACATGAATAAGTTATCGCATCAGTTACATTAACATATCCATGACTTCCCGGATAAACATGGCATACAGGCTGATAATCGTCATAAAAAGTATATTTTCCCAAATCCCTTATCTGTTCCGAAACACTCACAGCATTTTCCTCTAATCCTGCAAGCGATGTCAGTATTTTATAAGTTGAACCCGGGGCATAAGTTCCTGAAATTGCCCTGTTCCAGAAAGGCTTGTCATTGTTCTTATAATTAGCATTATAATCCTCTTCAAAGCTTGCAAGGCTGTATGTCGGATAAGATGCCATTGCAAGAATCTCACCTGAATGAATATTAAGAACACAAACTGCCCCTCCGCTTACATCAGGTGCCATTGTTACTCTTAAATTATTTATCATTTCAGAAAGTGCCTCTTCCGCACACTTTTGAAGATTGAGGTCAATAGTCAGAATAATGTCATTTCCGCTTGAGGCAGGCTCTAAGGTTTCATATGATACAATTTTACCATTAGAATCCTGTTCAAGTTTTCTTATTCCGTCAGTCCCCTTTAATTCAAGGTCATAAACCTTTTCAATTCCCTCTTTTCCAATTACATCGGTAAAGCTGTAACCCTTATCCTTTAGAATTTCATATTCTTCTTTATATATGGGGCCTACTCTTCCTAAAAAATGAGCCCCCACATTCTCGGGATATGCTCTTTCGTAAGTAGTAGTCACATTGACTCCCGGAAATGTAGTCGAATCTTCCTTTATAACAGTCACAACATTCATATTGACATTTTTCGCAAAAACATATGAGTTATTTGACGAGAATTGTCTTAATTCCATCTCACTTCGTACACTTATAACTTTTCTTAAATAACTCCTGGGAATTGTATTATCTATTTTATATCTTTTTCTAAGTTCCCCGATAACTTCATCTGCTTTCAAATTTTCCGAAAGCTCAAGGTTTTTTAAATAACTTTTTACGTTGTCTTTTTCTTTTGTGTACTGATATGGTTTTTCTGATATAGGCAATGTGTCGGTATATCTGGAATCATTTTTTTCCATAAGAAGTATCAGATTATATATTGTTTTGTTAAGTGTTTCTGCGGTTTTTGAATATTTTGAAATTTCTACATTATAGTTTATTTCACTTGTAACTATAACTCTGCCGTATCTGTCTAATATATCCCCTCTTTTAGCCTTAAGAGGAACAGTTTTAACTAAACTTTTAAGAGAAGACTCGCGGTATTTCTCTCCGTTTACAATCTGGAGAGAAAAAAGGCGTACAAAAAGTGAACATAGAAAAACTGTCATAAGAACAATTACGACAACTACTCTTCTAAAAAACTCTTTTTTCACTTTTTACCGTCCTCCTTTTTAGTATTATAAAACTGCATCTAAATGCGGAAAGTAATTCTTCTTTTTTTCTTTCTCTTTTTTGAAGCGTAAAGAAACAAAAGAAAAATAAAGCTGTTGTATAAAGCTTCAACGAGTGCAATTTTAAGAGTTAAAAAAATAAAATTGCCGTCAAAAAGCCATACTATAAGAGCAAATGTTATAGAGAAGATAAAGCTCATAATAACACCGCTGAAAAACTCAAACCAGAAATTTTCGGCAAAAAGCTTATAGAAAACCTTTGCGATAAGCAAGTCAAAAAGAATAAAGAAAAATGTATATTCTCCAAAAATTCTTCCACACAGAGCGTCTGATGCAAGTCCCAGAATAAGTGCATTATAAAAACCGAAGCTGTCATGATTGCGAAACGAAACGCACATCACATAACAAAGCACAATATTCGGTGCAACACCAAACAATCTTAGTTTGTCTGCAAAGCATGCGTGTAACGCAAGAATAACAACTCCCATAAATACATATTTAATTTTATCAATCAAAAAATCTTTTCCCATATTAAAAAAACCTTATTCACCTGTAATAACAAGCACCTCATGAAGATTTGAAAAATCAACTATCGGTGCAACCGTAGCATACTGTGAATTTGAATTTTCATCAACCTTGATTTCATTTATTCTGCCAATCGGTATTCCCTTTGGATAAATTTCCCCAAGACCTGAGGTTTCGACAATATCACCTTCAAGTATAGTAAACTGACTTGAGATATAAAGCATCTGCAAAAGTCCTTCATTTATAAGCGTTATATCGCCCTCCGTAACAGAAATATCGCCTGTACGGGTAATCTTACAGCCGACAGAAGTCGCAGGGTCTAAAATAGTCTGTATTTTAGACCAACCGTTTCCAACCTCAAAAACAAGTCCCACAAGTCCGTCCTGAGATAAAACTGCTTGATTTACTGTTATATTGCTTTCCTTACCTTTGTCAATAGTTACCATACGGCAATAATTTCCCGAGTCCCTTGCAACAACAGATGCGGCTGTTGTTTTAAATTCAGGGTATCTCTCTTTTAATTCCAAAAGCTCCCTCAATCTTTGGTTTTCGCTTTCAAGTGCTGTAAGCGAGCTTACCTTATGGTCAAGATAATTGTTTTTGTAAGTAAGCTCATCTATCTGTTTTGCAAGCTTTTTCTTATCCTTAAAATACTCAGAAAATTCATCAAAAAAATTCCCCACACCGTTAGCAGCTTTTAAAAACGGTTTTGAAACTACATTAAAAGCATTATCAAAAAAAGCTACATTAACTCTGTTTTTAGCGGAAGCAAAAATGAAAACACATATAACAAGAAGAACGATTGCATAAAGAATAACCGGTCTTTTTTGTCTTCTCATATTTTTGCCTCCTTATATAGATTTTTATCTTCTGTAATTTTTCACTTTATTTTTATCATTGTTTATAAGCTTTAAGGTATCAATTTCCTCAAGAAGCATTCCTGCACCTAAAACAACGCAATCAAGTGCAGATTCAGCTACTCTTACAGGAAGATGTGTTTCGGCATTAAGGAGCTTATCAAGCCCTCTTAAAAGCGCTCCGCCTCCTGTTAAAATTATACCGTTTTCTACGATATCCGCTGATAACTCTGCAGGAGTTGTTTCCAAGGTTTCTTTAACAGCATCAACAACAACTCTTATAGGCTCACTTAAAGCTTCCCTTGCCTCTTTTGCTGTTATAATTATATTTCTTGGAAGTCCTGACACAAGGTCTCTTCCTCTTACATCCATTTCAGGAATAATATCATCACACTCATATACAGAGCCTATCTGTATTTTAACCTGTTCTGCAGTTCTGTCACCAATCTGAAGATTATGAATCTTTTTTACATAATCTATTATAGCTCTGTCAAAAGCGTCACCTGCTACTCTTACTGTTTTTGAAGTTACAATCGCACCAAGCGAAATAACAGCAACCTCACTTGTTCCTCCGCCTATATCAAGAATCATATTACCAAACGGGTCAACAACAGGAAGTCCGGCACCGATTGCAGCAGCCATAGATTCCTCAGTTATATGAACTTCTTTTGCACCTGACTGCAAAACTGCATCCTCAACTGCTCTTTTTTCAACATCAGTTACTCCGGCAGGAACACAGGCAACAACACGAGGCTTTACAAATATTCCGTTTTTGAGCACTTTTTTAAGGAAAAATTTAATAAGATTATAAGTCATTGCAAAATCAGAAATAACGCCCTCGCTCATAGGACGCACAGCTATAATGCTGTCAGGTGTTCTTCCCACCATCTCCTTTGCATCGTTTCCTACTGCAAGAACCTCTTTTGTATATCTGTTGAGTGCAACAACAGAAGGCTCTCTTAAAACTATTCCTTTTCCTTTAACATAAATAAGTGTGTTTGCTGTTCCAAGATCAATTCCGATATCTCTACCAAATAATGACATTTTTAATTCCCTCCATTAATTAAAATACATATCTATAAACAACTGCTGAAATAATTATTCCTATAATAACTGCAACATTAACATTGACGCTTAAACCAAAAGTAAGCTTTATTACATATAAGTCAAGAACAAACGGGTCATTAAGTCCGAATGTATATCCTACATTAAGCCACGACAACGCACTCACATCTGAAGTAAGATATGTAATAATTCCTCCGAATACAACTCCGATAACAAGAATTATAAGAAGCGAAAACCATGAATACTTTGAATTAAGTGCTTTAGCTCTCATTTTAAATACCACCTTTTTATAATTAACTCAGATATTATTCCCACCAAAACTGAATATATAAGAGAAAAAATAACTGCATACGGCAAAAGTGAAAATACCGCCATAGATTTCATAACAAATGCGGATACTGTATATTGCATAACGATATGAAAAAAACTTCCAACTGCACTAACACCTATACAAGATACTTTTTCTTTTAAAATTTTTTTTGTAACATACATAGCAAAAAAGCCTGCCATACTTCCCCAAAAAGTAAACAAAAAAGAAGAAAATCCGCCAAAAATCAATGTATTTATAATTATTTTGATTATAACAAGCGATAAACCAAAACAAAAGCCGTTTGTATATAGTGAAAATATAACAACTATATTTGAAAGCCCGGGCTTAACACCAGGGATAGAAAAACTAAAATTCAAAACGGAGTCCAAAAGGGACAACGCAAATAAAAGAGCTGTCAGAATTGCTATATATGCTATTTTAAATGCTTTACTTCTTGTTTTTTTTCTATTATCAGTAGGTAACTGCTGAAACATCATCATCACCTGAGGTTTTTTTAATTTTTATCATAAGCTTATGCGGGGCACATATAATAAACTCGCCTCTTTGGGATATACGCCCTGCCTTTATACAATCGTGGCTTTTACAATCTGAAGAACTTACATAAACGCATCCACTTTCTACCACTATTCTATTATACCCATATTTATTCTTTATCTCTACCGTTTCACTCTCTTTTTTATTATCAAGCGGATAAACATACTCCTTTTTTCCGTCAACATAGATACACGCATATCTTTCTCCGCCCTTAAAATTAGATTTTCCGATAAAAAAAGACAAAAAAACCATAAACAACAAAATAGCAGATACAATTATAACATCCGCTTTTTTTATCATATAAAAACACCGCCGTAGACTTTACTAAAGTATATGATACCATAAAAAAAACAATTAGTCAATAACTTATGATATTTTTTTGGGAGAATTAAATTTTAAAAATTAAAAATTATAATTAAAAAATTGCATTTTTTTATTGAAATATTTATAAATTTATGATAAAATAATTTTAGACAAAAAACCGCAAAGGAGATTTGAAAAATGAAAACTGTAAAAGACATACTAAAATTAATCAAAGACCATCAAATTAAAATGGTTGACTTTAAAATGGTTGACATAAACGGTCAATTCCGCCATGTTACTATTCCTGCAAAAAACTTTTCTGAAAAAACTATGAAAAACGGTATCGGCTTTGATGCTTCAAACTACGGTTATGCTGTTGTTGAAAAAAGCGACATGGTGTTTATCCCTGACCCTGATACTGCCATGATAGACCCGTTTTGCGAAATCCCGACTCTTTCAATGACAGGTAACGCAATGATTATCGCAAGCCCTGAAAATAAACCGTTGGCACAATATCCGAGAAATATCGTTGTCGCTGCTGAAAAATACTTAAAAGACAGCGGTATTGCAGATACAATGCTTATTTTACCTGAATTTGAATTTTATCTTTTTGACCAGGCAGGCTGGGAAGTAAAACCTAACTCTATCGGATTTTCAATAGATGCCGAGCAGGCACATTGGAACTCTGCTGACCAGGGACTTGGAAATATTGTTGCAAAACAGAAAAACTATCATATTGCAAAACCGTTCGATGTTTCTTACGAAGCAAGAAGTGAAATGTGTATGCTTATTGACGATGCAGGAATTGCACTTAACTACCACCATCCTGAAGTTGGTGCTGCAGGTCAGTTTGAAATTGAGCCTGAGCTTGGTGTTATGTCAAAAATGGCAGACGCTACAATGATGATAAAATACATAATCCACAATACAGCTAACAAATATGGTATGACAGCTACCTTTATGCCAAAGCCTGTTATGGGTGAAGCAGGTAACGGTATGCATGTTCATATGCTTCTTTTGAAAGACGGTCAGCCTGTATTTTCAGATGATAACGGATATTCAAATTTAAGCAAAGAAGCTCACTGGTTTATGGGCGGACTTCTTAAACATATCGCTTCTCTTTGTGCTATTACAAACCCAAGCACAAACTCATTTAAAAGACTTGTTCCAGGTTTTGAAGCACCTGTAACCGTCGGATATGCAACCTCAAACAGAAGTGCGGTTATCCGTATTCCTGCTTACGCTAAAGCACCTGAATTAAGACGCTTTGAGCTTAGAAATCCTGATGCTACATGTAACCCATACTTCTGCTATGCTGCTATTCTGATGGCAGGTATTGACGGAATCAAAAATCAGATTGACCCTCATGAAAACGGTTGGGGACCTTATGATTTCAACTTATTCCACTTAAGTGATGAAGAAAAAGCTAAATTAAAACAGCTCCCAACTTCTTTGGACGAAGCACTTAACGCACTTGAAGCTGACCACGACTACTTAACCCAAGGCGGTGTATTCCCTGAAGAATTGATAACAAACTTCATTAAAACAAAGCGTGAAGAAGTAAGACAGCTTAATGCTATCCCTCACCCTGCTGAATTTGAAAAATATTTTAATTTGTAATTATGACAAAAATGTCTGCCTCAATTTTAATGGGGCAGACATTTTTATATCTACGCTTATTCCGCAAACGATTCCATTATCTCAAGCATCTCAAATTCAGAATCTGTTTTTATTCCCGAAATTAAAGAATCAAGTTCTTCTTTAGTCAGAAAATCCGTATTTATTTGTTTTTTTCTTAAAATTTTATCCTTGTCCCCTGTTTTATAAACAAAAAGCTCATCGCCAACAAGAGAAATAATATAATGATTATCACAGTCAGTATCTAAATTAATTTCAGCTGACACCTCTTTTGGTGTAAACTTTGTTATTTCCCATTCGGGATTTTTAAGCTCCACCTCCTGTTTTGTTTTCCCAACTATATCCTTGTCCGTTCTTTTTATCTCGTTTTTTTCGTGACCGCACTTGTAAAGAGTTTTAATTTTAGTTACAGAATCTTCACTTAGCGTTATTTCACTTCGTGCCGTTACTGGTGTATCAATATTTGTTGTTTCTCGTCTTGGATAAAACACATAAAAAATCAGTGCAATAACTACAAGAACAAACAATATTACCATTATTTTCGGGAAAACAGATTTTTTTCTTCTCATTGAAAAATTTCTTTCCATTTTTATTTTCGCTCCTTCTTTCTCATCAATTATCTTTTTTCTCATTATTTCCCTTTTTTTCATATATAATACATCTAAACAATTTTATCATTATTTGTCGATTAATTTTTTATCCTCTTCGACATATTACAAAGGATTTTTTGTTCTTTATATGTTAAAATAATATGGATTTAATACGAAAGGAGAAAGAAAATGAACATAGAATTCATCACAGAAACTGACTTAATAATTGTTTTTTCAGGTGAACTTGACCATATAAGTGCTACACAAAATAAGGAACGACTTGAAATGAAAACAGCAACTACTCCCGCAGAAAATATTGTTCTCGATTTTAACGGACTTACATTTATGGACAGCTCGGCAATAAGTCTTGTTTACAATATATATAAGACAGCAGAAGGTTTATCGAAAAAAGTAGCTGTTGTTACTTCAGAAGAAAGATTTATTAAAATACTCACTCTTGCAGGAATGCAGGAATTTGTGAAGATTGTTCCTAAGTACAGGAAGAAAAGTGAAGGAGGTTCATTTAAAAATGGAAATAACTAATGAAATGCGACTTATGTTTATGTCAAAATCTGAAAATGAAAGCTTTTGCAGAGTCAGTGTTGCAGCTTTTTTAGCACCGCTTGACCCCGTAGTTTCCGAGCTTGTTGACATTAAAACAGCAGTTTCGGAGGCAGTTTCAAATTCGATTATCCACGGCTACGGAAGTAATTTCGGGATAGTAACCGTAAATATGCGTATTCTGTACGACAGAACAGTAGAAATAAGTATAGAGGACAGCGGTAAGGGAATTGAAGATATCCCAAAAGCAAGAGAACCTCTCTTCACAACAAAAAAAGACGAGGAACGGGCAGGAATGGGCTTTACTGTAATGGAAACATTTATGGATGAGGTTGAAGTATATTCAAAGCCTAATGAAGGAACAACAGTTGTAATGAAAAAACAGCTGGGAAGAAATACATAATGTGACAACTAATATACGAAGGTGATTTTCTTTTATGTATAACAAAAATATTGAGCTTTTAAAACGCGCAAAAGAAGGTGAGAAAAGTGCCGTTGATGAGCTTATACAAAGCAACATGGGTTTAGTCAAAAAAATTGCCGCAAAGTTTCTTAACAGGGGAATTGAATTTGAAGACTGTGTACAAATCGGTGCAATCGGTCTTTATAAAGCTATCGAAAAATTTGATTTTTCTTTTGATGTACAGTTCTCCACTTACGCAGTACCTATGATTATGGGAGAAATACGCCGATTTTTAAGAGATGACGGCATGATTAAGGTTTCCAGAAGTATAAAGGAAAACTATTATAAAATATCCCGTTTTCTTGATGAATACAGGATAAAACACGAAAATGAGCCCAGTATAAATACAATCGAGAAGCATTTGCAAATAGACAAGGAGGATATAATTACTGCCCTTTCATTTTCTCCCGTATGTGAATCGTTGAATGCAACTTTAAATGATGAGAAAAATACACTTGAAGATAAAATAATCACAGGTGCTGATGAAGAAGAGAGATTGATAGATAAGATTTCTCTTTATGAAGCATTAAAAACACTTGATGAAAGAGAAAAAACAATAATTGAGCAAAGATACTTCCACGATTTAACGCAAAATGATGTGGCACGCAGGCTTGATATTTCGCAAGTACAGGTATCAAGACTTGAGAAAAAAATACTTGAGAAAATGAAAAAGAAGCTGATTTATTCTTGACAAACATCCCATTAAAATGTATAATTAATCTGGTGATACAAAATATGGGAAAGAAAAATTCAAGAAACACAAAAGGCAGAATTATTTCGGCTGCCTGGGAGCTTTTTTTTACACAAGGCTACGAAAATACAACTATTGAAGAGATAATTGAGGAATCGCATACCTCAAGAGGCTCATTTTATCACTATTTTGAAGGGAAAGATGCACTTTTAAGTTCTCTTTCCTACCTTTTTGATGAAAAATATGAGGAGCTTACAACAACCCTAAATCCCGAAATGTCGGCTTTTGATACTCTTATGTATCTTAACGAGGAACTTTTTGGCATGATTGAAAACAGAATTTCTCTTGACCTTCTTGCACGCCTCTATTCATCACAGCTTATCACAAAAGGCGAAAAGCATCTTCTTGACCATAACCGTGTTTACTACCGTCTGCTTAAAAAAATCGTGCTAAAAGGACAGGAAAACGGTGAGTTGAGAGATGATATGACATCAAATGAGATTGTAAAAGCATATGCACTTTTTGAAAGAGCATTGCTATATGACTGGTGCTTATCAAACGGAGAATATTCACTAAAAAACTATACAAAGACTATTTTCCCTATGTTTTTTTCATCTTTTAAGAAAAAAATTTAAAAAACTATTGACAAATTAAAAATACTGTGATATAATCTCTTAGAATACGGAAAGAAGAAGTTACCACTTCTCACCTTTAGTCATAATTAAGTGGCTGGGTTTTTAAAAACAATTACTTATTTTTATGTCTGTTAAGTGAGAGTATGTGGTAAATACTCTCACTTTTTTATTTTCATAAAAGGTTTTTATACTTTCCGTAAAAATAAATAAATAATGTCAGGGGTGCTTAGTTATCAGCGTCAAAGAATTACCTATCAATGAGGAAATTAAAGAAAAAGAGGTTCGTGTTGTTGGAACAGACGGTTCACAGCTCGGTGTTCTTCCAATTGCGGATGCACTTTCAGCAGCAGAAAGCAGAAATCTCGATTTAGTTATGATTTCTCCGAAAGCTGTTCCTCCCGTATGCCGTATTATGGATTACGGAAAATACAAGTTTGAACAAACTAAAAAAGAAAAAGAAATCAAAAAAAATCAGAAGGTTATCAGTGTTAAAGAGGTTCGTCTTTCAGTAAACATTGATACTCACGATTTTAACACAAAGCTCAACCAGGCTGTTAAGTTTTTAAAGTCTGGCGATAAGGTTAAGGTTTCAATCCGTTTCAGAGGACGTGAAATGGCACATACACATCTTGGTGAGGGTATACTCACAAGATTTGCAGAGGGTATTTCAGAAGTTGGTGTTGTTGACAAACAGCCTAAAATGGAAGGCAGAAGCATGGTAATGTTTTTGTCATCAAAATAAATTTACATTGTTTATAAAATAAGAAGATATCTTGGAGAGGAGTTTTTAACTATGCCAAAAATTAAGACACACAGAGGAGCTGCAAAAAGATTTTCAGTTACCAAAAATGGAAAAATTAAAAGATCTAAAGCAGGAAGACGCCATATTCTTAACAAAAAAACAACTAAAAGAAAAAGACATTTGAGAATGGGTGGATATGCCAGCGAAGCAAATGTAGCAACTATCAAAAAGTTGATTCCTTATAAATAAGATCTTAGAAAAATACGGAGGATTATAGGTTATGGCTAGAATTAAATGTGCAGTAACTACAAGAAGAAGACATAAAAAAATATTAAAGCTTGCTAAAGGCTACAGAGGTGCTAAAAGTAAACTTTTCAGAACAGCTAACGAAGCTGTAATGAAATCACTTGTTTACTCTTACATCGGAAGAAAACAGAAAAAGAGAGAATTCAGACAGTTGTGGATTGCAAGAATCAACGCTGCTGCAAGAATGAATGGTATCAGCTATTCAAGACTTATGAACGGTCTTAAAAGAGCTAATATCGAAATCAACAGAAAAATGCTTTCAGAAATCGCTATTGCTGACCCTAAAGCATTTACAGAGTTGGTTGAAAAAGCAAAAGCTGCTCTTTAATATTTAATTTAATATTATAAGAAGTGAGGGGGAAATTTTTTAATTTCCCTCTTTTATTATTTAAAAATAATAAAAACGAAAAAGAGGTTTGGAAAAATAAAAAAAATTTCCAAACCTCTTAGTTTCAAAAAATCAAATTAGTCTTCTACAGGAGCGCCAACCGGACAAACACCGGCACAAGCACCACAGTCTATACAAGAATCTGCATCGATAACATAGATGTCATCCCCTGCTGAGATAGCTCCACATGGGCATTCTGCTTCACAGTTTCCACAGCTGATGCAAGCGTCTGTAATTTTGTAAGCCATTTCGTGTACCTCCATAAAGATTTATATAATAAATTTATATACATAATAATATAATACTACATTTGTCAAGCATTTGCAAGTCTTTTTTACAAAAAACTTTATTTTTTTAGTTTTTTTCGTTTTTCTTGCTTTTTAAAGTAATTTTTTAAGTTTTTCACTGATTTCTTCAACAGCATTCACGGGATAATCCTCAATTTGACCATTATCACACATTTTGGCAATATCAGGGTCTATCGGAATTTTTGCCACAGCATCAATTCCAAGTCTTTTTGCAATATTTTCTATCTGGCTTTCACCATAAATATAATGAATTTTATCACACTCATCACATTTAAAATATGACATATTTTCAACTATACCCAAAATAGGTATATTCATCATATTTGCCATATTAACAGCTTTTTCAACTATCATTCCTACAAGCTCCTGCGGTGATGTAACAATTATTACACCATCAAGTGGCAATGACTGAAAAACAGTAAGCGGAACATCGCCTGTTCCCGGTGGCATATCAACAAACATAAAATCGACATCTGCCCATATAATATCAGTCCAGAACTGTTTTACAGCACCTGCTATAACAGGACCTCTCCAAATAACAGGTGTTGTTTCGCTTTCCAAAAGCAAATTAAGAGACATAATCTCAACACCGTTTTTACTCTTTGCAGGAAACGCTCCAAAATCTGTTCCCTCAATCTTCTGATTTATACCAAAAGCCTTTGGAATTGACGGACCTGTTATATCGGCATCTAAAATAGCAGAATTATATCCTTTTTTATTCATAGCTGATGCTAATAAAGAAGTAACAAGGGACTTCCCTACCCCACCTTTTCCGCTTACTACACCGATTACCTTTTTTATATGACTAAGCTCATTTGGCTTTTCCAAAAAGCTTTTGCTTTCATTTTCACACTTCTCACTACATGAACTGCAGTCATGATTACACTGCTGACTCATCTTTATAATCTCTCCTTTCAAAAAATTATCCGTTACCACAGTTGATTTTACACTATTTTTTTGTATTTGTCAACCCGCATGAGAAATTTGGGCTAATTTTATGGCTAAAATCTAATTTTTATTAAAAATCAGATGGGAATTTGTACAATATTTCATTCATATTGTTATAGTAATAAATATTCATTCAAATATTTATATATGTTGTATTTTTTCATTAAAACACTTGACAAAAATGTAAATTTCTGTTACTATTTTAATGTTGAGAGTTTAATTTATATTTGGAGATGTACCCAAGTGGTTGAAGGGTCCGGATTCGAAATCCGGTAGGTCGGTTTTGCCGGCGCTAGGGTTCAAATCCCTACATCTCCGCCAACTAAAACCGTGAACTTTATAAGTTTACGGTTTTTAATTTATTTAACATATCTATTTTAATATAACAAAATTCTTATTTTTCTCTCTGCCTTTTTTCTCTTTTCTTCCAGCTTATAAAACCATAAATATCATTTATAAAAAACATAACAAAACATATCACCATTGGCAGATAGGAAAAATCATAGATTGTTGCCATTATCCACAAAATCACAAGCACAATATCATTACAGGCATAGGCAACTGCATAATAAGAATTTCTTAAAATCATAAGGTATGAAGCAAGGAAGCTTGTTGAAACAGATAAAGTGCTGAAAAAAAGATTCGGTGTATCAAAATATTTCAAAATATAATAAAAAATATATGTTACCAAAACTGTGAGAATAATCATCATAACTATTTTAAATTTACTAAGCTTACTGATTTTTACTTCATTTGTTTTTTCTGCTTTTTCATATGGATTTTTAATCCATGAAATAACAGACATAACTGCACTTGGCATCGTCATTCCAAGGTATGTTATCATTTCACCGTAATAACGAAATCTATATGAGGTTATTGCGTAAAGAATACTAAATATAACAGTAAGTATTTGTCCCCAGACATCGCCCTTTGCTATAAAAATAAGTGCTGTTACACCTATCATACTTCCCAAAGCTGTACTCCAAATAAATTCTCCTGTCAGAATGTTTGCAACCATAACTGAAAAAAGTGAAATAAGCCACAAAAGCCATTCTCGTTTTTTCAAAGTCAAAAAAGGATTATAAAATTTCATTTTTCTCCCCCCACAAAACACAAAAACCCGCAAATGTATCTTCAAAGACCTAATGATACACTCACGAGTTTTTCACATTCTACAAAAACTCACTACCCGGTGGCAGTTTTTATGTTTTTTTATTTTTATTAATGCTCTTTATGACATGTTTCGCAACAGCCGTCACATTCGTATTTAATTTCAGGCTTACCGATTTTTTTATAATAATCGTTTACTGCTGCCTTTATTGCTTCTTCAGCAAGGACAGAGCAATGCACCTTTACAGGCGGAAGTCCGTCTAAAGCCTCCATAACAGCTTTATTTGTAAGCTGTAACGCTTCGTCAATAGTTTTTCCTCTAACCATTTCTGTTGCCATACTGCTTGTTGCAACTGCAGCTCCACAGCCGAAGGTTTTGAATTTAACATCAACAATGACATCGTCTACTATTTTAAGAAAAATCTTCATTATATCGCCGCATTTTGCGTTTCCAACCTGACCTACGCCCGATGCGTCTTCAATTTCTCCAACATTTCTCGGATTCATAAAATGATCCATTACTTTTTCTGAATAATCCATAGTCTGCTCCTTGTTATTCTTTATTCACCTTTGTAAAGTGGGGACATAAGACGAAGCTTATGAACAATTTCAGAAAGCTTGTCTGCTGTGTATTTGATATCTTCTTTTGTTATATCAGAAGAAAGTGTCAATCTGAGTGAGCCATGTGCAATTTCATGCGGAAGTCCCATTGCAAGAAGAACATGTGAGGGATCCAAAGAGCCTGAAGTACAAGCCGAACCGCTTGAAGCACATATTCCGTTAAAATCAAGCCACAAAAGAAGTGATTCACCCTCTATAAATTCAAAACAGAAATTAACATTGTTGTTAAGTCTTTTTTCGGGGTGTCCATTATATTTTATATTCGGGATTTTTTCTTCAATAAGCTTTTTTAAGTATTCCCTTTTTTCTCTCATTTCAGCCTGTTTTTTGTCAATATCAGTAAGTGCTTCTTCAAGCGCAACTGCCATACCTGCAATACCACCGATATTTTCAGTTCCGCCACGCTTCTTATTTTCCTGAGCACCGCCATCCATAAATGGAACAATCTTTGTGCCTTTTTTTACAATAAGAGCACCTATCCCTTTCGGACCATGGAACTTATGTCCTGAAAGAGAAAGCATATCAACGCCCAAATCTTTAAAATCTATCTTCTCTGCACCAACAGCCTGAACTGCATCTGTGTGAAAGCATACACCTTTTTCGTGTGCAATTTCACAAGCCTCTTTTATCGGCTGGATAGTCCCAACCTCATTATTTGCGTACATTATTGATACTAACGCAGTATCATCTCTTATTTTATCTCTCAAATCATCAAGATTTATAAGTCCGTATTCATCAACATCAAGATAAGTAACATCATATCCTTCTTTCTCAAGCGCTTCGCAGCTGTGAAGTATTGCATGATGCTCAATTTTTGTTGTAATAATATGTTTTCCTTTTTTGGGATTTGCTTTAAGAAAGCCCTTTAATGCCCAGTTATCCGCTTCAGTTCCGCAGCCTGTAAAATAAACCTCTTTTTCATCACAATTAAGACACTTAGCTATTGTTTTTCTTGCTTCGTCAATAATTGCCTTACTCTGTTTGCCTACAGAATAAATTGAAGACGGATTCCCGTAATTCATTCTGTAAACTTCGTTCATTTTTTCTATAACCTTTTCCGACATCGGAGTAGTAGCGGCGTTATCAAGATATACAAATCTGCGGTTATTTTCTGCCATCAAAAGCTCTCCTTTTTAAAACTAATTTTATTTAACTTCGTTTATGCTGATAGTTCTTGTATGCTGTGTGTGGAACCATTCCTTCTGATTTTTCTTTGCTATACCTATAAAGGCAATCGGGAGCCATGTATATGTGAATACAAGGTATGGTATATAGTAAAGTATTGACTTTGTTGTAAGCTTTTTCTCAAGCCACAAAATAAGCGGGGTATAACAAAGCTGTGCAAAAAAGAAAACATTCCATACTAAATCAGGCATAACCTCATAAGGCATAAACCACAACTTAACATCCGGGAAAAGTCCCTGTACAAAGCCCATAACAAGAGTTACAGCCATTGTAACCATCATAAGTGGCTGAACAAGATATACCATACAGTCAAAGCAGCGGATATCCTTGTCTACAAAAAGCTTTTTGAGAAGCTTTGGAACATAACGGGAAGCAACATCAGAATGACCCTGCATCCATCTTACTCTCTGTTTCCATGACTGTGAAAGTGTAAGCGGTTTTTCATCATATACAATAGCCTTATCGTTCCAGCCTACAAGTACATTATGTGTCATAAGCTCCATAGTATACTCCATGTCTTCAGCAAGACATTTTGCACCC
Source organism: Clostridia bacterium (assembly GCA_045661305.1). Lineage (GTDB taxonomy): Bacteria > Bacillota > Clostridia > UMGS1840 > UMGS1840 > UMGS1840. The sequence goes on from JAZRFJ010000045.1 coordinate 21,822, forward strand.
CATGTATATTCTTTTAAGATACTTGTTTTAACAGCAAAGCCTGTTCCGTTTAATTGGTTTGGAAGTCCGATGTTATATCTTGCAGTCTGATAAAGCTTGTTAATACAAGTAAAAGTCATAGCGTAAGCAGCAGTAATCCATGTGTCATAAGGATTTTTTGTTTCAACATAACCCTGTACTGCTTCATATCCCTGACATAAGCGTTTATTTATTTCATTCAAGAATTCTTCATGAGCAATATTATCAGCATCAAAAACGCAAAACGCATCATATTCTCTTTCACCTTCAAAAACTGTTCTGAAAGCCCAATCCATAGCATAACCTTTTCCGCGTTCTGTTTCGTTTGTTCTTTCTAAAACATTTGCACCTGCTTCACGGGCAATTTTTGCAGTATTATCTGTGCAGTTATCGGCAATAACGAATATATCATACTTGTCTTTATCATAGTTGATTGCCTTTAAGCTTTCTACCATGTTCCCTATAACCTGCTGCTCATTGTGAGCTGCAACAAAAAGAGCAAAGGTATGCTTCTTATCAACCTTCACTTCTCTTTCTTTTCTTGGAAGCCAAGCAAAAAGAGAAACGGCAAAATGATAAATAATAAGTGAGTACATTATAGCCTGAATTACAATACTAAGAGTATACACTACTGTTTGCATAGATTTAATTACCTCCAATAATTAAAAATACTTAAAAATTTAATGTGAAACTAAGTCATCTTTATATATATAACACATTTTTTGTGAAAATGCAATAGATTTTTTAAATTTTTTTGTTAATTTTATAAAATTTTTTTTATAGCTTTCAAAAAAAGTCAAAAATGCTGGACAAAAAAGTTTTTTTATTATATTATATACTTATACTGTATTTTTATTACATATGAAAATATGAAAGAAGGGTTTTGAAAAAATGGCTGTAAAAACTGTTTTTGTATGTGAGCACTGCGGATATGAAAGTGCAAAATGGCTTGGAAAATGTCCTGCATGCAATACCTGGAATTCTTTTTTTGAATTTAAAAAGGAAAGCTCACAAAAAAGTTCCAAGAATAATTTTTCCTTTAATAAAACCGATGAGAAAAGTGAAATAATAAGTAATGTAAATCTGACTCAAAAAGAAAGGCTGAACAGCGGATTTGCTGAACTTGACAGGGTATTAGGCGGCGGTATAGTTTACGGAAGCGTAAACTTAATCGGCGGTGACCCCGGAATAGGAAAATCTACAATTCTTATACAGATGTGTAAATATCTTGCACTCCAGAACAAAAAAATTCTTTATGCTTCAGGAGAAGAATCCAAAACACAGATTAAAATGCGTGCTATGCGTGTTGATGCGATAAATGATAATATATATCTTTATTCACAAAATGAACTCAATGATATAATAAATGAAGTCGAAAGACTATCGCCTGATATTCTTGTTATTGACTCAATACAAACGATATACTCGGAGGATGTGCAGTCAACTCCCGGTGCAGTTATGCAGGTTAAGGAATGTACAATGCGTCTTATGCGTCTTGCAAAATCCAAAAATATCTGCGTGTTTATAGTAGGTCATATAACAAAAGACGGGAATCTTGCAGGTCCGAAGGTTTTAGAGCATATGGTTGACTGCGTTTTATACTTTGAGGGTGAAAAACACTCTTCATACAGGATAATAAGAACAAATAAAAACCGTTTCGGTTCTTCAAATGAAATAGCAGTTTTTGATATGCGTGAAAACGGGCTTAGTGAAATATTAAATCCATCTGAAATTTTCATAAACGGCCATATCAACGGAATTTCGGGAAGTGTTGTTACAGCAACACTTGAGGGAACAAGACCTATTTTGGCTGAAATACAGGCACTTACAACAAAGACAAGCTATGCTGTCAGTAAAAAATCAGGGACGGGAGTAGATTATAACCGTCTTTGTCTTATTCTCGCCGTTTTGGAAAAAAGAGGCGGACTGTCTATGATTCCCGCACAGGATATTTATGTAAATGTAACAGGCGGACTTTATATAAACGAGCCTGCATGTGACCTTGCTATTGCACTTTGCATTGCATCATCCCTAAAAAATATTCCTCTTCTTCCTGACTGCGTTATCTTAGGTGAGGTAGGATTATTGGGAGAAATAAGAAATGTATCGGGAATTGAAAAAAGATTATCCGAAGCACAGAAATTAGGTTTTAAAAATGCAATTATTCCATACAATAATCTTTCATCAGTAGATAAAAACAGATATAAAAATTTACGCATAATACCTGTCAAGAGCATTATTGAAGCTTTCAGTAACGGTTTATGCAGTGACAGAGAATGAACTTATAAATAAACTTAAAAATAACGACAATGAAGCATACAGACATCTGGTACTGACTTACTCAAAAAGACTTTATTACCACTGTCTGAAAATTCTCAAAAATTCCTTTGATGCACAGGATGCTGTGCAAATAACATTTATCAAAATTCACAGCTCGATAAATAAATTTGAAAAACGCTGTTGTCTTGGCTCATGGATTTACAGAATTGCTACAAATGTTTGTCTTGATATCTTAAGAAAAAAGAAAAAAAGCAGTTATCTTTCTCTTAGTTTTGAAGAAAGTGAGGGTTATCCTCCGCAATTTTATGAATTTCCACTTGCAGATAAAAATTCAGATACAGAATCGCAATTTTTAAAAAAAGAGGAAACCTTTACACTTTATAAGAGTATAAACAAGCTCCCCGATATTCAAAAAAGGCTGATTACTCTAAGAGATATACACGGTCTTAGCTACAATGATATTTCAAAAGAACTGAATTTAAAATCGGGAACAGTAAAGTCAGGGCTTAACCGTGCAAGAAAAAAATTAAGAATAATTTTAGAGGAAAACGGTTATAACAAAGAATAAAAAACAGATAATCTTTTTTTACGGATTATCTGTTTTTTTATTCTTTGTATTCTTAATTAAAATTCTTCGTCAACAGGCGGCTCAGGCACAGTATTCTCAGGAACAACAGGTGCTTGAGGCTGTTGTTGTTCAGGTGTAACAGGCGGTGTCTGGCTTTCAGGAAGAACAGGCTCTACAGGATTTTCACCCTCAGGCAAAGCTTCTGTCTCCTCCTCATTTTCTTCCTCTTCTGGAGCAGGCGGATTATAATAATAACCGTCATATCTGTAAGTCCAGAAATCACTCTTATCTCTGTCGCTTTCACCCTTTTTCGCTTTCAAAAACGGCTCCATAACTCTTTTCCAGGCTGTTATTGCAGGGTTAGAGCCTAAATAACCCATTGACCTTGGCTCATCAAAACCATACCATACACCTGCGACATAGTCAGCAGTATATCCTACAAACCATCTGTCCTTATTGTCATCGGTTGTTCCCGTTTTACCTGCTACCTGTATTCCGCTTATTGAAGCTGCAGTAGCAGTACCGCTTGTAACAACATTTTTAAGAAGCTCGTTCATCATTGCAGCAGTTTCTTTTTTCACTGCCTGATGAGTTTCAGATTTGTTTGTTATAACAACCTTTCCGTCACCATCAATAACCTTTGTAAAAGTAATCGGCTTATGATAAACGCCCTCAGCAGGAAATGCAGCGTATGCAGCTGTCATATCAATAACTGATGCACCTGTTGTAAGACCGCCAAGTGCTAAAGCTCCCCAGGCAGTATCATGCTCGGAAACAGAAGACAGCTTAAATCTGTTTTTTAAGTAATCATATGAAACCTCTCTTCCGAGGTCTGCAACTACCTGAACAGCAACGGTATTAACAGAATCTCTTACTGCGTTTCTTACTGTCATATCGCCTCTGTAGCCCGAATAAAAGTTTTTCGGAGACCATGAGCCGTAAGTTACTTTTTTATCTGTATAGATTGTATTTGGTTTTATAATTCCTCTGTCAAGAGCAGGACCGTAGACTGCAATCGGTTTTATAGACGAGCCAGGCTGTCTGTAAGTCCCTGTTGCACGGTTAAGAGAGAAAGAACCTTCTTTTTTTCCAATTCCACCCGCCATACCCAAAACTTCGCCTGTATGTGCATTCATTACCACAATAGCTCCCTGCGGTACAGGTTTTACAGGTGACCATGGAAAATTGCTTTCTGATGAAAATACCTTATCAATATTTTCCTGAACCATAGGGTCCAATGTTGATATAATTTTATAGCCTCCGCTTTGAAGCTTTCTTTCTGCTAAAGTTTTTGAATATCCTTTTTGAGTAACGAGTGCATAAATTACATCCTGAACAACCTGGTCAGTGAAATATGACTGCGTTCTTGCGGAAGTAACCTGCATGTTACCCTTTCTGAACACAAGCTCCTCAGATATTGCCTCGTTATACTCTTCTTCTGTAATATATTCAAGCTCAACCATTTTCTTAAGAACGACAAGCTGTTTTTCCTTGTTATTCTCAGGATTTATAAATGGGTCATAATAAGCGGGGTACTGTGTTATTCCTGCAATAGATGCACACTGTGCTAATGTAAGTTCTCCGACATCCTTATCAAAATAAAGCTGTGCAGCAGTCTGTACACCGTTTACACCCTGAGCAAGATATATCGTGTTCATATAAAGCTCTAAAATCTGGTCCTTTGAAAGCTTTCTTTCAAGCTGATATGCCATCCATATTTCCTGCATCTTTCTTACAGGAGTTCTGTCATCATTTTCAGTTAAGTTTTTTATAAGCTGTTGTGTAATCGTACTTCCGCCCTGTGCTCCGCTTCCTTTATGCAAATATTCCAAAACAGCTCTTGTTGTACGCTTAATATCAAATCCGCTGTGGGAGTAAAAACGCTCATCCTCTATTGCTACAAATGCATCTCTCATATCCTGAGGCACTTGGTTAAGCGGTACCCAGGACCTGTTTTCAACGGTTGAAATCTGTTCGTACTCCTTAATCTCTCCATCCTCATCAATATAACAAACATGACTTGAAATATCGAGTCTTAAATCCTCAACATCAAGCTTGTCTGCACTTGCAAATATAAAAATAACAAGAACAACGCCAAGAAGAAAAACTGCCGGAATAACAATTTTCATTATTGTCCATAAAGCTCTTAAAAACATTCTGAAAAATGAGTTTTCATCTTTCTTCTTTTTTCGGCTTCTTTCGCTTACAGTTTTCGGAGAAGTTGATTCTTTTTTTGAAGAAGGTGTATTTTTATTCATATCCTTACCGTCTTTTTGATTACTCAATTCATGTCCCTCCCGTAGCCGAACGGTAGCAATCCGTTTAGCTAACATCAATTAAAGTTCTTTATTGTATATTAACATATTTTTCAAATAATTTCAAGGAAAACTCAAAAATAAAGTGTTAAGAATATGTTACAAAACACTTTTTTATGATATTTTACGAAGCATTACATGAACATTTCCATTTGCATTGGAGCTTTTGGCACTTCCTGTCATTTTACGATAGAAAACACATATTGCTGAAATCTCGTATGCCATTGCAAAAAAACTGCCTACAAACATTGAAAAAGCACCTATTATCAACCAACCTATAAAAGAGAGAATGAGAATAACAAGCTTCCATCTTAAGCCCAAAGTCATTCTCTCACTCATCTGCATTGCAAACTTTGGATTTATAAACGGTGATTCTGCCAAAACACAGGGTGTAAAAATGTAGACAATATTAAAATATAAAAAGACCAATGTGATTATTATTCGGATTATTTGTGTCATAATAATATACACAGGCAGTTCAATATAAGAGTAAAACAGAATATCATATAACACTATTGCATTATCTAATAATAAAAATGTATCTATCAACTGATATGCAAATTTCAAGATAAAAACAGGAAAAATTGCTCTTGAAAAAGAAGTTATTGCTACAAGTAAAATGCGTCCGAAACCGCCTTTTTTCTCTTTTTTATTACCGCTTAAAATAAGATTAATTATACCTATAAGAAATGAATAGGCTAGAACTGAAGAAAAAAAAGAAAAAATCATAGACTCAAAAAATGAAAATAAGAAAACTTCTTTATCCTGATATGTTTCATAATTCGGGACAAAAGTAAGTAAAATTCCTATAATAAAAGGTATAAAAAGACCAAGGACAACGCTTTTCCATTTCCCCTCAATTAAAACTATGGCTTCTTTTTTTATATCTCTTATCTTAAGTTGCTTTATGTTCATATTATTTTCCCATTGTTTTTATTTTTTCTAAAAATTTCTATATTTTTCAACCAGGTTATTATATCAAATTTTTCCTTTGTTGTCAAGGCTGAAATATTTAACTTTTTTTATGTTCTTAAAATAAAAAATGTATTGATTTTCTATTAAAATAAAATAATAAGACAAGACCGAAAGAACAGGAGTGATTAATATTTCACAGATATATGGCATTATAATAAAAACCGCTATAATGTATCTCACTGTAACATCTGCAATGCGTTTCATGGGAAAAAGGCAAATAGGTGAGCTCTCAGCTGCTGAAATTGCTGTTGCCTTACTGATTTCCGAGGTTGCCTCCATGCCGATAAGTGATAAAGAAATTTCTTTGCTTCACGGAATTGTTTCTATCGCTGTACTGGTTATTCTTGAAATTATTATTTCCTATCTTGATATAAAATTCTCTTTTATAATGCGTATATCGCACGGAAAGCCAACAACGGTTATCTTTAAAGGAAAAATTCTTGAAGATGCACTTAGAAAATCAAGAATGAGTATAAATGAACTATCGGAAGAATTAAGACTGAAAAACACAAACATTTCTGATGTATATATTGCAATAATAGAAACGAACGGTCAGATAAGTATTATTCCCAACAATTCGCAAAATAGTGACAACAACAACAATAATCAAAAAAACAGTGACCCTGTGGATTTTGCTGTAGTTGTAGATGGGGAAATAAGAAAAGGCAATCTTGAGCTTATAGGAAAAAATCAATACTTTGTGGAAAAAGAACTCAAAAAAAGAAAAGTATCACTGAAAAATGTTTTTGCTATGTTTGCGGATAGCAATGGCGTTACCTTTTTTCAGGAGAAGAAAAAATAGAAATGATACTCCAGTTAAAAATATAATAAATATCTTAAAAGAAAAATCCTATCAAAAGATAGGATTTTTCTTTTAAGTTTATTGTTCATAATAAATCAATTATGATTTTTACATACATAAAATGTTGCTTGATTGTTAAAAAATTATTTTAAAATAAACATCTGTGTCCAATATTTACCACTTGTGACATAACCAACACCTATGTGTGTATATGCTGGGTTTAAAATATTTGCACGATGACCAGAAGAATTCATCCATGAATTCACAACAGACTGTGGGGTTGACTGCCCCTTTGCAATATTTTCTCCCGCACTTCGGTAAGAAATGCCAAAGTTTTTTATCATCTGAAAAGGTGTACCATATACAGGGCTTGTGTGAGAAAAGTAGTTGTTATCTTTCATATCCTGAGATTTTATTCTTGCAACACGGCTAAGCTCCCAATCCTCTGTAAGTGCCTTTAATCCGTTTTGAACTCTTATCTCATTTACGAGCCTTACAACTTCTTTTTCATTATTTAATATATTAGAATCAATAGTAGGTATAGCTATGACCTGACCCGGATATATAAGTTCAGGGTTTAAAATATGCGGATTTGCTTTTATTATTTCACTGAGTCCAACTTCATATTTAACTGCAATTTTCCACATACTATCCCCTGATTCTACTCTATGGGATGTCGCAGCACTTACCCCTATTGATACCATCATAACAGACAATAATGTTAATATAACCGATATCATAAGTTTTTTCATTGTGTTACCTCTTTCTATTTTTTGACCCAATGCTGTTTACTATTATAACATTTTATTCTACACAATTCAAGAGGTAAGTGTTTCAAGAAAAGGTATCAACTGGAGTTGTTCTTAACTCTTTCCTTATTCACTATTACTTATTACTTTCCAAAAATCCTCGTGTATTTTTCAGGGAATAGTGAAGAGTGAATAGGTAATAAGTAAAAATCCCCGTACTTTCGTACGAGGATTTTTGGAAGAACCGAATGGTTTAGATGTCATCTGATTCAGATGAAAACTTCTTACCATTTAATTCTTTTTCACTATTATGCCAATTCAAATAATATTGCTCTTTATTAAAATACATAATTGCATCAGCTTTTTTCAAAGCGACGTGAAAAGGTTTTGCGTTATTGAAGTCCACCTCTGAACAACCGTGAGATAATGTAACATTAATTAAATTAACTAATTCTTCATTCAGCTTTACAATTAGATTCTCGACATAAGATAATTGTATATCTTCTATCAGCAAAACAAATTCATCGCCACCAAATCTAAAACTTTCACAATTATAACTCTCAAAATATTCAGTAATAACCGTACCTACTTGTTTTAAAATTTCATCCCCTGCGACATGTCCTCTTGTATCATTGATATTTTTAAATCCATTGATATCAAGCATAACAAAAATAAACCGTGCACCGGGATTCTTTCTGTTGTTTAATACTTGTCTTCTGGTAAATCTCTCGTATGCTGCTCTATTTTGCATATTTGTCAAAGCGTCTATGTACGCAATATTTTTCAGTTCATCATTTTCATATGTTTTTTTATTCATTTCGGCGCTATCTTTTACTAAATTAAAAATCAAAATTAATGTTAAATAAAAAATAATACTGAAAATAACAAAATCAAAAACCATATCACAAGCATTGCTCATATCAATACTGAAAGCATATTGATTCAAAAACTGTATGAAAAAGAAAACTAATATAACATTAAGTTTCCACCAACCAGAAGAAAAGAACACCCTGGCTTTTTGATAACTCGGAAGCAAAATCTTGTATAGAAACAGATGCATTAATACCACTATTCCTATTCCACAAACAGAGATATGAGCATTGTTACTCAGAAGATCTGATAAAATCAAGTTTGCTCCAATACATATGCAAAATGAATTCGAGTATGTAAGAAACAAAAAGGTTTTTTCTCCTAAAGAACCTATTGTTGTTATAAAAAAGATAACAGCATGCATAAAAAGCAAACTGAAAAATCCGTACATTACATTTTCATGAAATACCATAATACATACAGCAAAAATTGCATATGCACCCCAAAAACAAGCCGTAACTAATTTTTTATATTTTTGTTTTTGAAGATATAAAGCCGCAATAATATGCGATATAATCGTTACTACCATATTAATATATCTCCCATCTTTTGATTTTTTTGCCAAATTAAAAAAATGTTCAAACTAATTATAGCATAATTTATAATATAAGGCTCTATAATAAATGTTGTGGTCAACAATAAAAAGAGCTTTCAAAAAAATTAAAAAAATAATGAAAAAAGAGAGCATTTTTATAAAAAATCTGTTATAATGAATTTGTCCAAACAAAATAACGGAGGTTATAAAAATGC
>JAZRFJ010000046.1:0-5672 GCA_045661305.1 Clostridia bacterium
TGTTCTTAAAACGGTTTCTATGGGAAAAGAAGTTGAAAAAATGAATACGGTAGAATGGTGTGCAAATGCTTCAATAAGCACATTTGAGTTTGAAGACGATAAATTAAAATTGGTTGAATACGGTATAACGGAGCATCTTGGAGAAAGTGTTACGGTAATTCCAAATTGTATATAAATTTTAAAAATATATTTAATTTTGTTGCAGAATTGCAGAAAGGTAAAAATTATGGAAAACATATTAAGTTTCAACGAAATAAAAGAGAAGGGCATATTTGAAAATGGCGTTATAATATTAACAGAAAGTTTTTCTGTTGATAAATTTGAAGAATCGTCATTCAAGTGTATGAAAGCATCTTCAATAGCAATGTTTGAAGGTGAAAATGCACCCAAAATAAAATTCATGCTTACAGTTGCAGGACAAGATAAGCCGCTTTATGAATCTCACAGTTATACTATTGGCTCAAATGTCGATTTTACTTTACAGGAGTGGAGAATCCCACCGATTTTTCTTCCGGAGATGAAGTTGACAATCAAGATGAGTATTCCCGAAAATTGCAAATTAAAGTTGAAGAGTTTTTGTCTTTCTTATGAAAATTCAGTTTTACATAAAGAAAACTTCATAAAATTTAATGCTCATTTAGGCTTTTTGGGAATTGCACCTCAGAATTCAATGCCATCAATTGAAATGGCGGCGTTAATGGGATATGAGTGGTGCATTGTTGTTCCTAAAACTACAAAAGATGGAAAGTTGGTTTGTATTCACAATGATACAATAAATGAAAAAGGAAGAGATGAAAACGGAAATCCGCCGGAAAGTGATCTTTATGTTAAAGATATGACTTACGAAGAACTTTTAAAATGGGATTTTGGTGTTTCTACAAATGAGATATATAAAGGTGTAAAAATACCTCTTGTTGAAGAGTTTTTTGATGTATGTCAAAGAACAGGAATGAAACCAATGTTCAGTACACACCCCGGATTAAGTGTAAAGCAGTGGGAAAATGTTAAGCAAATGCTGAAAAAGAGACAGCTTCTAGCTGATTTTCATATAAAGAGTTTTGAGTTGGAAAATTTATTAGTAGCATATTCTGTTTTTGGAAATGAAATTGATGGTTATACATGGGATAACGAAGAATGGGAAGATTGCAAAATACAAGAACTCTTAAGTCTTGGCATAGATACATCAAAGTGCAGAGCAGGAATAGAATTATTACAAGGAAGCTTTGATGAAAAAGTGATACAAAAAATTATTAATGCGGGATTTTTTGCCGGAGCTTTTGGGTTAGGAATTAACGATTCAGAAACATATAAAAAGCTTATTTCCTATGGTGTAACAGAATTTTCAGAGGATCAGCATTGTTCTATGGGACTTAATTGGTAATTGGAGAATTGAAAATGATTTACTATATTGATTTTAATGATGATTATAAAAATCTCAATTTAAAAGAGGGCGATACCGTCCTCTTTAAGCGAGGTACTTTTATAAGAGACAGACTTTATAACAAAAACGGAGTTTCTTATGGAGCTTACGATGAGGGAGAAAATCCTACATTTTGTGGCTCTGTTGACCTGAAAAATGATTTGTGGGAAGAAACCGAAAAAAACATCTGGAAATATACAGGTGAACTTGAAACTGAAGCTTGCAACTTTATTTTTAATAATGAATTTTGCGGAACTTTAAGATGGGCAAAAGCAGATTTATGTGAGCAGGGTGATTTTTGGGATAATTGTTTTGGTATGAATGAAAAAAAATTAAGTGTAGAAAATCACGAGGTTTATATTTATTCCAAAAAAAATCCATCTGAATTTTATGATAGTATTGAATGTGTACTGCGTAATCACAGACAGCTTGCCGAAATGGGAGAAAATATGAGCTTTTCGGATATTAACTTCATAAACAATGGCGTTCATGCGATAGCAGGCGAAAATCCTGCAAGGAATATACATATAAAAAATTGCACTTTCAAATTTATTGGCGGAAGTGTATGGAGTAAGGAACAACAAATTCGTTTCGGTAACGGAGTTGAATGTTGGGACATTGCTGAAAATATAACAGTTGAAAACTGTGTGTTTGACGATATATATGATTCAGCAGTAACACATCAGGGAGGAGAAACTTGTAAGCCCGCAAAAAATTTTATAATAAAGAACAATATTTTCAAAAAATGTGGAATGGGTGCTTATGAACAAAGAGATTTAATGCCTTTGTATGCTGAATTTTCAGGAAATATATGTGAAAAAGCAGGTGAGGGTTTTTCTCGTCTTGGAGAAATTATGCCTAGAAAATCTGAAATCTGGCCACAGCCTATGGGACATCATATTTTCTTATGGAGAATAAACAATCCTACCGAAAACGGCGGAATAAAAATAGAAAACAATGTTTTCGGGGATGCTATTTACGGGAAAGCAATTTATTCAATAATAGACGGAGAAGCAAGAAAACAGCTTATTATAGGAAACAATGAATATAAGGGGAAATTTATAGAATGAGAAAAGCATTTAAAATGAAGCTTTATGAAGGTATGGAAAAAGAATACGAAAAGCGTCATAATGAATTGTGGGATGAAATGAAAGATATGATTCATGAATATGGCGGAAGTAATTATTCCATATTTTTAGATAAAGAAACAAATATACTTTTTGGTTATATTGAAATTGAAGATGAAGATAAATGGGCAAAATCTGCCGATACAGAAATTTGCAGAAAATGGTGGCACTTTATGGCGGATATAATGGAAACAAACAGTGATGAAAGCCCTATATCAATAGATTTAAAAGAAGTATTTTATTTGAAATAAAATTGGTGGAGAAGATGAATGTAAAAAACATACCAAATAAATACAGACCAATACCATTTTGGAGTTGGAATGAAAAATTAGACACAGAAGAAACCAAAAGACAGATTGAACTTATGCATGATGCAGGCATAGGTGGGTTTTTTATGCACGCAAGAGGCGGACTTCAGACAGAGTATATGGAAGAAGAATGGTTTTTGAATGTTTCTGATTCCGTAGATAAAGCGAAAGAACTCAAAATGGGTGCCTGGGCTTATGACGAAAACGGATGGCCAAGCGGTTTTGGAAATGGTTTTGTAAATGGTAAAGGTGTGGAATATCAGCAAAAATATTTAAGAATGTCAGATACAGAACCGAAAGAAAATGCAATCACTAAATGTGGAGATTATTGGTTTTATTATGAAGTTAATCCTTTTTATGTAGATACTTTAGATAAAAAAGTTATTGCTGAATTTATAAAATATTCGTATGAGCCTTACTACGAAAAATATAAAAATGACCTGGAAGGTTTTTTTACTGATGAACCTCAAATCTCAAGAAATGGTATTCCCTGGAGTTTTGTTTTTGAAAGCGAATATATAAAAAGATATGGTGAAGACATAAAAGTAGTTCTTCAGGAATTATTTTTACCTTTGGGAGATTATAAAAATACTCGTGTCAAATTCTGGAAAATGGTAACAGAGCTTTTTTCTGAAAGTTATATGAAGCAGATTTATGACTGGTGTGATGAAAGAGGACTAAAGCTTACGGGACATCTTGTTTTGGAAGAAACTTTGAAATCACAACTTGTTACAAACGGTGTGTGTATGCCTCATTACGAGTATTTTCATATTCCCGGAATGGATTGGCTAGGAAGAAATGTTTTTAAAACCCTTACGGAGAAGCAGGTTTCTTCTGTGTGTGAACAACTTGGAAAAAAACAGGTGTTATCAGAAACCTTTGCAATGTGCGGACATAATGTAAGCTTTGCGGAATTAAAAGGAATTTATGAAAATCAGATGGTGAGAGGTGTAAACCTTTTATGTCAGCATTTAGAGGGATATTCTTTAAGAGGTATAAGAAAGAGGGACTATCCGCCTGCTATGTATTACCAACAACCCTGGTGGAAAGAATATAAAACCTTTAATGATTCAATGTCAAGAATTGGTGTGCTTTTATCTGAGGGTAAGAGCAGTGCTGATGTTCTTGTTATTCATCCGCAGACTACTGCATGGACATTATATGATAATGATAAATGTGAAGGCTTAAAAGAGCTTAATGACAGCTTTCTTGAAATATTGAACATTCTTGAAAAAAAGCACAGTTCATATCATTTAGGCGATGAGATTATAATGGAAAGACATGCGAAGGTTGAAAACGGAAAGCTTGTTATAGGTAATCAGAAATATGATAAGATTATAGTTTCGTTGTGTGATATGCTTTTTGAAAATACTAAAAAATTACTTTTTGATTTTGAAAAACAAGGCGGTAAAATTGTAACAATTAATGAAATTGAAAACAACAATGTTACAGACAGTCAAGATATTACATATACAAAAAGAAAATTTGATGATTTTACAATGCATTATTTTGTAAATACTTCAAAAGAAAGAAAAATTGCAAAAATAAATGCAAATGGCAAAAAACTTAATATTGAAAACGGTGAATTTGAAGAATTTTTTGAGAATTATGAGTTTGAGCCGTGGGGAAGTCTTGTTGTAATTGATGATGGAGAAAATTTAAAATTACAAGGAGAAATGAAAAAGGATTTTGTGTATTTGCCTGAAAAAATGACAATTTCAGAAAAAGTTGAAAATTCAATAACACTTGATTTTTGTGACTATTATTTTGATGGTGAATTACAGGAAGAAAACGGATATGTTTTAAATATAGCAGAAAGAGCAAATGCACTTGAAAAAAGTGTAAACTTACATCAGGAATATAAAGTGAAATTTAATTATATTCCAAAAGAATTATATCTTGCTTGTGAAAAACCTGAAAACTTTGAAATTAAAGTAAATGGAAAAACAATAGAAAAGAATGTTATCGGTTATTTCAGAGATAAAAGCTTTGAAAAAATAGATATTTCATCATATATAAAAAAAGGCGAAAATATTATTTCATTTGATTGCATTTTCAGTCAGTCAGAAGAATTTTATGAAAGCAGAAGAAAAGCTTTTAAATTTGAAAGTGAAAAAAATAAGCTTTCGTATGATATGGAAATTGAAGCAATCTATCTTGTTGGTGATTTTTCTGTTAAAACCGAAGGAAAGTGGGAAGCTTTAGAAAAAAATGCAGGCAGGTATCATGGTGATTTTGAAATTGATGAACCGAAAAAAGAAATATTTATAAATAATATTGAAAAACAAGGTTTTCCATTCTTTTCAAATGAAATGCATTTAACAAGCGATATAGAAATAAATGGTAAGAATCCCACTTTAAAGCTTGATATAAAGGGGATAACTGCTGTAAAGGTTAGAATAAACAATATAGAAAAAGTACTTTTATGGAATGATGAACTTCCATTAAATTGTTTTAATGCAAAAGGTAAACAAAAGATAGATATAATATTATATAACAATTTAAGAAATCTGCTTGGACCGCATCACTTGAAAATAGGAGAAGCACAGGCAGTAGGACCTGGAAGCTTTTTTAAAGAAGATTGTTTGTGGCATCCTTATGCACATAAGGATTGGGATGACGCATACTGTTTTATTGAAATAGGATTATAAAAATGGAGAAATAAAAAATAGTAAAATTCGATAAAAATTTAATAAAAGAGCCAAGTGAAAAGCATATTTATAAAACGGTTGGAAATTTAAAGCTTCCAATGAATATTTATTATCCATCAGATGGGCTTAAAGAAAAAAATCCTGTTGTGTTGTGTGTTCATGGAGG
>JAZRFJ010000047.1:0-30660 GCA_045661305.1 Clostridia bacterium
ACAATTATAGCATATAATTATAAAAAAAGAAATAGTTTTTAAGAAATTTTTTTATTTTCACATCTTATTCACAAATAAATGCTAAAATTTAGTCAGAAAAATGAAAAAATCACTTTGGAGGGATTTTATGAATAATTACAGCTACAATAATTTCGATACTGATTTATACACAGTATCAAACGAAGATACCACAGCTTCTTTAAATAAAAAGAAAAAGTTTAATTACAAAAAATTCTCAAAATCTGCACTTGCGTTTGTCTTAGGTGTTGGAATTACATTAGGTGCTGTTAGCTTTGCAGTGCCAAAAATGGTTGAAAATGAGCTTGCGGGAAAAATAAATTACGCATATCCTTCTGCCCCTCAACCAAATAACAAAAACGAAAATCAGGCATCAAATGTTTTATATGGTAAAAATCAGTTGAGTGTTGTTGATATTGCAAAGCGTGTAGGTCCTACAGTTGTAGGAATTAATACAAAAGTTCGCACACAAAGTTTCTTTTTCGGAGGCTATCAGGAAAGCGAAGGAAGCGGTTCAGGAATTATTCTTACAGCAGATGGTTATATTGTTACAAACAACCATGTTATTGAAGGTGCAACAAGTGTTTCCGTAGTTTTGAATGACGGAAAAACATACGAAGCAAAAGTTACAGGTGCTGATGCAAGCACGGACCTTGCAGTGCTTAAAATAGATGGTTCAGGTCTTCCGCATGCGACACTTGGAAACTCATCCGAGCTTCAGGTAGGTGAGCTTGCAGTTGCAATAGGAAATCCTCTCGGAAACGAGCTTGCAGGAACTGTAACCGTAGGATATATCAGCGCGCTTAACCGTTCTATCACAGTTGATGACAAGAAATTCAATCTTATCCAGACAGATGCTGCAATTAATCCGGGCAACTCGGGTGGTGCATTAGTGAACTGTTATGGTGAAATCGTAGGAATTAACTCAGCTAAAATGAGTGCATCGGGCGTTGAGGGTATAGGCTTTGCAATCCCGATTGATGAAGCAAAACCGATTATTGAAGATTTAAAAACATCGGGTTATGTTACAGGCCGTCCTGTAATAGGTATCGCAGGAAGAGATGTAACAAAACAGGATTCAGAATATTATAATATTCCGATAGGTATATATGTCTATGAAGTAACACCTTATTCAGCCGCTGAAAAAGCAGGGATAAAATCAGGAGATGTTATAACAGGCTTTAATGGTAAAAAAGTTGCTACAATAGAAGAGCTTAATGCAGAAAAGGAAAAACATAAAGTCGGAAGTACAGTATCAATAAGTTATATAAGAGATAACAAGGAACATTCAACAAAGCTTACCTTGCAGGAAGAAAGACCAATTACAACAGTTGAGTAATTTCTAAAAAATTCTATAAAAATTTTATAATGTTTTAAAAAAGCGTACTGATTTTTTCGGTACGCTTTTTGGATAGTGGAAAAGAGTTTAGATTCAGTTTGTTTTAAGTCGATATGCAATCTTCGATTGCTCGATATATTTACTTCGTAAATTCGATATGTTTTCGTTTCACTAAAAACTCTATATGATATAAATCTCGTTGCCATAAGGCAACATATCGAGTGCGTCAGCACATATCGAGTCATTTATGACATATCGAAAATCTCAACAGAGATTTATATCGATGAAAAAAGCACATGCAAATCGCAAGTGCTTTTTTCTGGCGGAGAGAGAGGGGTACTCTGTGCCACCATTTTTTCGACCGCTCTTAGCGGTTCCCGAAAAAATTTGCCTGCTCGAGACTCCACAGTCGCTCTGCTTCGCATTTCGTCTGCTCCGACGACCCTCTTCTCGGGTTCAAATCCCCCACTCCACTAAAAAAGGAACAGCGGCTCTGCCGTGTTCCTTTTTGGCGGAGAGAGAGGGATTCGAACCCTCGAACGGGGTTAACCGTTACACACTTTCCAGGCGTGCGCCTTAGGCCAGCTCAGCCATCTCTCCAAATTATTAAAATAAAAAATAGCCAAAGTTAAAAAAAGAGCTTATCAATAAATATAAAGATAGGCTCTTCTCTTATTGACTTTTTTGCTATATAGCTCTGATAACTTTACCTGACTTTAAGCATTTTGAGCATACATATACTTTTTTTGGTGTTCCGCCTATTATAGCTCTAACTCTTTTGATGTTAGGTTTCCATGTTCTGTTTGATCTTCTGTGTGAGTGAGAAACCTGAATACCGAATGTTGTAGCTTTTCCGCAAATTTCACATTTAGCCATTATCCTTACACCTCCATATTAATTCATGCTTGTGCTGTTTGGAGCATCATATTTTAAATGGTGCCGGTGAAGGGACTTGAACCCCCACGGTTTCCCTCACGATTTTGAGTCGCGCGCGTCTGCCATTCCGCCACACCGGCAAATTTCAATATCTTTTTTAAGATTTTTTGCACTAAAAAAAGATGCTTCCCCAAATCAAGCAATTAATAATATAACACAATTTTTTTTGTTTGTCAATAGTTTTTTACCAATTTTCTCTCATTTTTCGCACTTTTACACAAGTTTTGTGAAACATAGGGGCGACAGTTATGCCGCCCCGAAAAATACTATCTATTGTTAATAAGCTTTGTGAGTTCAACCGGCTCAACAATCTTTCCGTCTTTATATACACGCATATTTCCTGAAGCGATTTCGTCAATAAGAATAACTTCATCATTGTTATAACCAAATTCAAATTTTATATCCCACAAGTAAAGACCGATTGATTTAAGGTCGTCTGCTACAATCTTTGTAATCTTGAGAGTCTGTTCTTTCATACTTTCAAACATTTTTGGTGTCATAACGCCAAGTGCAGCCAAGCCTTCACCTGTTACAAGCGGGTCACCTTTTTCATCATTTTTGAAAGTACATTCAACATATCCGCCCTCTAAAGGTGTTCCATCTTCAATATATTCACCATATCTGCGAACAAAGCTACCTGTTGCAACAAGTCTGCAGATAACCTCTAAGCCGTGACCAAACACAGTAGCAGGCAAAACTTCCATTGTAGCTTCGTCAATATTTGCACTTACATAGTGAGTTTTAATTCCTGCTTTTTTAAGAAGCTCAAAATAATGTATTGAAGTAATTAAGTTTGCTTTACCGATACCTTCGATTGTAAGACCAACAGAATTTTCGCCCGGGTCAAACACGCCGTCCTTACCGGTGCAATCATCTTTAAACTTAAGCATTACATTTCCATTATCAAGTGAGTAAACATCTTTGGTTTTTCCTTCATAAATCTTTTTCATCTGTACATTACTCCTTTTATAGTTGATTTAAAAACATATCTGATTTATTTTAGCACAAAAATTTTTATTTGTATAGGTTTTTTTGAAAAAAAATTCATTTTTTTCAAAAAAACTTAATTAATACTATACTCGCCTCTTACCATAATAATTACATCTTCTTTTGCTACAAAGCCTCTTTTGTCACTTCTTGGAATAATGATAAGGTGATTTGCAGGGATTTCTTCGTTTTCACCTATATCTCTTCCAGCAGTAGTATCGCAAAGTCCGCCCTGTGAAGATATAACAGAAGTAGCATTACCGCTTCTTAAAATAAATTCACAGCTTTCTTCACCGACAAATGCTTTTCCTTTTGGGATAACTGCAACTTCAAATTTAGGAACCTCTGTAACGATGTCTTTTGGTGTTTCACTTCCATCCTCTTTTGAAAGCTCTTCTTTTATTTCGTTTTTGATTTCATTTTTAAAATTCGGGGCAAAAATCTCCGATAAGTAGCTTAAAGATACCACAGGGTCATCTGTGTTTGCAAAAACTGATATAGAAGACAATATTAATAAAAATGTACAAATAACAGTTATCGCCTTATTAAAAGTTTTCATTATATATTTCTCCTTTTATAAATTAGATGCAATTCATTTTTTAAATGAATTGACAACTTCGTTGTCATAAATTGGCTAAAACCATGATTTCTCGCTTCGCTCCATGATTTGAATTGCCTTAATGCACAAAGTGCAATTCATGAGCCATAGGCTCAATTCACGAAATCGCAGATTTCAATTCATGCCGATAGACAATTCATTGAGTTTGCTTTGCAAGCTCATTGTACCATAAATATATTTTTTTGTCAATAGAAAAAGAGTGGCTAAATTTTTAAAAAAGTGCAAAAAAATTATTAAAAAAACTTTACAAATAAAAAATTATATGTTAAAATATAGAATGTAGTATAGTAGGAAGGTTGTGTATATCGGAATGAAGGTTACAAGCGGAATAAAAAAAGGAACTATATTAAAAGCTCCCGACGCTTTATCCGTACGGCCGACTACTGACAAGGTAAAACAGGCAATTTACAGTATGATTCAATTTCTTGACTCGGGCAACCAAGCACTTGATTTGTTTTCAGGAAGCGGAGCTATGGGAATCGAAGCTGTAAGCCGCTATCAGATAAAATGTGTTTTTGTTGATATTGATACAAAATCCGTTTCAGAAAATCTCAAAAAGTGCGGATTTTCGGACTATGCCGAAGTACATAAAGAAGATTTTTGTTCATTTTTAAAAAAGACTGACAAAAAGTTTTCACTCGTTTTTCTCGACCCGCCTTACCATAAAGGATATATTGACACTTCATTAGAACTTCTTACAAAAAGAAATCTTTTATGTGAAAATGCGATTATTATTATGGAAAGCGATGCGGACGAGCAGTATAATATACCAAAGTGTATTGAGGTTATCAAGGAAAAGTCGTATGGCAGAATCAAAATAAAAATAGGAGTTTTCAACCAAGTATGATTACAGCAGTTTATCCGGGAAGCTTTGACCCTCTCACAAACGGGCATCTTGATATAATAACAAGAGCGTCTAAAATGTTTGACAAAGTTATTGTAGGTGTTTTAAAAAACAGCTCAAAGTCACCTGCATTTTCCGTAGAGGAAAGAGTGGACTTTATAAAAAGAACAACAACACATTTAAAAAATGTTGAGGCTGTAAGCTTCAATGGCCTTTTGGTTGATTTTGCAAGGCAGAACAACTGTAAAGTTATAATAAAAGGTTTAAGAGCGGTGTCTGATTTTGAATATGAATTTCAGATGGCTTTAGCTAACAAAAGTCAGGCAGATGAGATAGAAACACTTTTTCTTACAACAAGTCAGGAATATATGTTTTTATCTTCAAGTATTGTTAAGGAACTTGCCCGTTACAATGGCGACCTTTCAACTCTTGTGCCTAAGGAAATAGAAAATGAAATTTTAAATAAACTATCAAAAAATATATAGGAGGATATTAAAATGGATTTACAGACTTTAATAGAAGAATTGGAAGAAATAATCGAAACTTCTTCAAAGGTACCGCTTACAAATAAGTGCATGATTGACAGAGAAGAAGTATGGGAGGTTATTCAGCAGTTCCGTCTTCATTTTCCTGAGGAAATTAAACAGGCACAGTATGTAAAAAAAGAAAGAGAAAGAATAATTTCTGAAGCAAGACAGGAAGCAAACGGAATTATTGAAACTGCAAATCAGAAAGTTGCTATGATGGTTAACGAAACTGAAATTTTAAAAATCGCAAGACAGCAGGCTGATGCAGCAGTTAAAGATGCTGAAATGAAAGCTATCGAAATCCGTCATGCTGCTGAAGATGAAGCAAATGAAATGATAGAGAGTGCAAAAGAAAAGATAAACACTTACAGATTAAATGCACAGGAATATGCTTCAAGTCTTCTTTCACAGGCAGAAAGCATTACAATAGATTTAAGAGATTCAGTTTACAAAGCATACAATCAGTTAAGTGAATCGTATAAAGAATCTGATACTTTGCTCGATAAAATCTCATCAGTAAAGCAGGCAGTATCAGCATCTGTTTCAGATGAATAACAGTTATATAGAAAAGCACAGAGAAAAGCTCAAGCTTGTTCCTAAAAAACCCGGAGTTTATATTATGAAAGATATAAATGACCGGGTTATTTATGTTGGTAAAGCAAAAGCTCTCCATAACAGACTTTCACAATATTTTATCGGAAAACCAAATAATAAAAAAACCATGCTTATGGTTATGAATGTTTTTGAGTTTGATTATATTCTTACAAAAACTGAAAACGATGCACTTATTTTAGAAAATAATCTTATAAAAAAATATAAACCAAAGTATAATATTCTTTTAAAAGACGATAAAACATACCCGTTTATAAAAGTAAATCTTACAGATAAGTTTCCTTATCTTTCCCTTACCCGTTCGGTAAAGAAAGACGGAAACAAGTATTACGGACCTTTTATGAACGCATCTACTGTAAATGAAATTATTAAGCTTGTGTCAAACGAGTTTAAGCTCAGAACATGCGGATATGATTTGTCATCTAAAAAAAGAAGAGAGTGCCTTAATTATCATATAGAAGCTTGTACAGCTCCATGTTCGGGAAAAATCTTAAAAGCTGATTATGATAAAAACGTTGAAAGAGCGATTGAGGCTTTAAATACAAATCTTCATTCACTTCTTCCGTCACTAAAAGAAAAAATGAATATGTACAGCGAAAGGCTTGATTTTGAAAATGCGGCTTTAATGAGAGATAAAATAAATGCTGTTGAAAGGTTTGCACAGAAACATCATGTAGTTACAGTTAAGAAAATTGATATTGATGTTATAGCGTTTTATCGTGATGAGGCAATGAGTGGGGTTGCTGTAATAAGAGTAAAAAATGGTATTATAAATTCCAAAAACAGCTACACTTTCCCTAACACATCGGATATTCCTGACGAGGAATTGGTGTATTCCTTTATTGAGCAATATTATCTTACAAAAGATGAGATACCAAAGAGAATAATTGTTAATATAAACACAGAGTTTGAGCCTGATTTTAGTTATCTTTCGGAAACTATTTCTAAACTTGCAGGGCATGAAACAATCTTTTCAACTGCACGCGGAAAGTTTTCAAAGGGGCTTGTTTCGGTTGCACAGATAAATGCAACAGAAGCGATAAAATTAAGACTTAAAACAAAGATAGATGATATTCTTTTTGAACTGAAGAAAAAGCTTGATTTATCTAGACTTCCTGTAAGAATAGAGAGCTATGATATGTCAAATACTTCAGGCTCAAATGCAGTTGGAGTAATGACAGTTTTTGAAAACGGAGTTTTATCTCAAAAGGAAAAACGCACCTTTATTATTAAAGGCATAAACGGCTCGGACGATTATGCAAATATGTATGAGGTGATTGAGAGAAGACTTCGCAATTTAAAGGAACAAACAGAGGGTTTTTGTGAAATGCCTGACTTGATTTTAGTTGACGGCGGAAAAGGACAGGTGCGTGTAGCAAAAGAGGCTGTCGAAAAATACGGCTTTGATATACCTGTTTTCGGAATGGTGAAAAATGATAAGCATAAATTAAAAGACCTCACAAACTCAATCTGTACGCTAAACTTAAAAGACACAAAAGATGTGTTTGTGTTTATTGCAAAAATAGACGAGGCAACGCATAAAAATGCGATAAATTATCATAAGAAAAGAAATACGCTCACCGCTACGCAATCTCAGCTTTTAGAAATTGAGGGAGTAGGTAAAGCAACCTTAAAAAAGCTTTATAGTCATTTTAAAACAATGTCTAAAATAAAAGAGGCATCGGAAGATGAGCTTTCAAAGGTTGTTCCAAAAACTACTGCAAAAAGGATATATGAGTTTTTTAGAGAAAAAGCATAGTCATCGGAGAGTATAACTGTCTTATTCTAAGACAGTTATGCTTTTCGCTATTTTTATAAGGGTTTCTTTGTCTATATTTCCGTCCATAACAAGTGCATAATCATCACTACTCCATACAAGAATTTTTACATCGGGCTTTATGCTTAATAAAGCCTTTGTTCCGTTTATATCAATTTCTTCAACTATTGCCCCCTCGGTGTCAATAGTCAACATTCCTTCCAAATCTTTTATGTGAAAATCAAACCATTTTTCTCCATTTTCATAGTTCAAAAATTTTTTTAATCCCTCCCCTTTTTCTAATGTAAGTGAATATCCTTCTGGAATAAAACCTATATTTACATTTTTGCTGGTATAATGAGCTGAATTATTACTTTCAAAAATTATTCTTGTCCCTGGTGCATTTTTATCAAAAATATAATTCATAAATACAGACTTTATTGCTTTTGTATTAGGAACAGACACACAAGCAAGCATAGCAAGAACGATAAACACTGCAACAAGTGATTTGTGCCTTTTCACAAAAGTAATAAAAAAAGTCTTTTCAGGTTTCTTAAAAAGCTTTTCCATTTTCTTTTTATGCTCAACAGAAAACTCGTGTTCGTCTACTTGCTCTGAAAGAAGCTGTTCCGCCTCTTCTTCAAGAAGTTTAGTTGAAGCTTCTTTGAGCATCAAATCAAATACTTTTTCAAAGCTATCATTTCTTGCCATTTAAGCACACCTCACTTTCCGCCTTTTCCTTAATATTGGCTTTCTTTTCGTATTCCTTTGCAATTATTTTTTTTGCTCTTAACAAGCGTTTTTTCACCGTATCGGTTTTTTCATCAAGTACCTCGCTTATTTCCAAAACACTAAAATCTGAATAATATCTCAAAAGAATAACCTCTTGATAAACAGGTTTTAAGGAGCAAATAATTTCCTTTAATGTATTGTTGGTTTCTTGTGATATTATAAATTCGTGGGGAATATAATCTATATCTGTATTTTGCGTATTTTCTTCCACACTTTCTTCGTTATTAAGTTGATTTGATATATTTTTTATCCTGCTTTTAGCAACATTAACACAAATTCTGACTAAAAAAGCCATTGTTGCCTTATGATTTTTTTCATCTATCTTATGTAAGTTGTTTATTATTCTCACAAAAGCTGTCATAACTGCATCTTCTGCTTCTTGCTTGTTTTTTAATATCTTATAAGCCTCACGATACATCAGATTTTTATATTTTTCATACAATCTCTCTGATTTTTTTCTATCGTCTTCCGTCTCAATTGCTGAAAATAAAATCACTTTATTACACACCTTTCTATATTTACATATATAGTATATACTATCATCGCTCTTATTTCAATATTTAGGTTAAAAATATTTTTAAAAAAATTTTCTCGAATTTTGTCCACTTTTGAAATTTTTCAGGGTTTAATATATAAAACAAAAAATTTCAATCAATCTTAAGGGGGAATTTTCTATGAAAAATTCAAAATCAAAAAAAATCCTTGCTGTCAGCTTATCTGCTTTGTGCTTAGCTACATCAGTTCCAAAATTGTCAGTATCAGCACAGCTACCGCCTGAAAACAACATTGTTTCACCTTTGTATGTAGCCATCACAAGTAAATATGTAAATTTCAAAAAAACGACATCAGATTTTGTATGCGAAGGCGAGACAATAGTTCAAAATGGATATTCCGCCGGTGTGGTTCTTGAACTTCAACAAAAAATTTCAGGCACATGGACAACAATAAAAACTTGGTCTGATAAATACGCAAGCCGTGCCTCAGTTGACGAAACCTATCCATTACAAAGCGGAACTTTCCGTCTTAAAGCAACACACAATGCCTACAACAGCAGTAATCGAATTGTCGAAACAACATCTTCCTATTCGGAAGAAATAACTAACTGAATTTAATTAAAACCTGTTTCACTTCTCCAAATGGGAGACGGAAAAATAAATATGATTGAAACACTTTTTATATTTACACACCTTTATTATTCCTCTGTCTTCCTTTTGGGGAAGTGAAACAAAAAATATTATCAAAGAGGGTGATTCCGATGTTCTACTAATCCTTATAACTAAACCAAAAGCAATGTACAAACTAAAATTTTTATTAATGAAAGGAATTTACAATTATGAAAAAATTATTATCTATGCTCTTAACAGTTTTTATGTTAGTATCTTTAACAAGCTTTTGTTGTTATGCAGAAACAACAGAGGATATAAAATTTGAAGTTTTAGACGAGAACGGAAATATTGTCGAAGTTCTTGATTTGGTATATATTGAAGAAGTAGCTGAATTATATGAAGAATACAAAAAGCAGAGAGCCGTACAAGGCTTTCACGATTTGTCTGTAGAACCGTATATACTAAGCGGAAGAGAGGCATCTATGATCATAGGCGGAAGTTATTTTAATCCAAGTTCAAGTGGTAATCTTTACTATAACTGCGAAGTAACAGGAGTAAACGGTTGCATAAATATTTATAGAAATAATGGCTATAGCGATGGTTATGTTGGTACATTTGCTCTCCAAAGTATGGGAAATAACACCTACGGAAGAAGCGGAAGATTTACCCATTTAAATCCTTCAACATATTATCAAATCGGTATTTTAAGCGATGGAGGTAACTTTACATCATACTATGCTTCGGTTTCTTGGAATTAATCATTAGAAAACATTCCCCATCAGTTTGTTTTAACTGATGGGGATAAATCTATAATAAAATTCTCACTATCACGGAGGAACAAAACATGAACAAAAAAGTTAAAAAAATCATAACTTCATTACTTTTAATCAGCACACTTTTATTTGTGCCTTGTCAGGCAGAAGAGCGTTTAACGATTGATGATAAAATCGAAGCCTTAGAAAAGCTTGGAGTAATTAATTACTATGAGGACGGAAGCTTTAAGCCAGAAAAAGAAATCACAAGGGCAGAATTTTGCAAAATGATAGCACTTATTACAGGCTATAACGAGAATTATGAAGCACATATTATGCTCTTTAACGATGTTCCTTATGACCATTGGGCATATAAATACATAGATTATTGCTATCAAAACGGATATATCGAGGCGGTTGTTGCACCCCAAAAGAATTATGTTGTTTCGTTAGATGAGTACGGAAACCCATTTAAAGATGAGTTTGGATATAAAAATCTTAGTTTAACAAAATTTTCGCCTGAAGAAAAAATGACATATCCTGAATGCTTTAAAACTGCACTTCAAATAACAGGATATGCACCGAGAGCACAAATGAGGAGAGGTTATCCTGCAGGTTATGTAGATGAAGCTGAAATCCATAAGCTTATCACAGGTGACGAGCCTGATTACGCTACTGATATTGTAACAAGAGAAATGGCAGTAGAAATAGTTTATAATACACTTTATTTACCGTTAATGCTCAAAAAGCCTGCCGAGAGCAGTCCAAATCAGGAATGGTTTATTGCTGATGGCACAAATGGTCTTCCACATATGACATTATACTCAAAACATTTTGAAACAAAATAATAAATATGCAGTGGAAAATTCCACTGCATATTTTTTCGGGGAATAGGAAAAAAAGCTTCAGAATGGAAAAACTGAGCCAAAGCAAAGCTTTGGGACACCTGAAGATGTACAAAGGTACATCGAGTGGCGAAGTTTTTTCATAGTCAAAAAAGAAAATTTTTTTAAAAACTCGGATTTTTTCACCCTTATTTACATTCACACAAGTAAAATATCATTCTAACTCCTTATAAATTCAAGATTTTACCTCTTTTTTGACGCTCTGGACTTTTTTAACATTCCCTTCAATTTTAAGAAATATATTTATTCTTAATCCTCTCTATTTTTTCTTTCATAGGGTGATATAAAAACCACAAAAAGAAAAAGGTTGAAATTCCATGCACTATATCAAGCGGAAGTCCTGGAAGATAAGTTAAGAGTAGCATGTGAAGTGTAGGATTTTTTTCGTATATTAAAACAGATGATGGGTTTGTTATTCCGCCATATATCAAAACTGTTGCAAAAAATCCGTAAAGCGAAATTGAAAGCTTGCTTTTAAGCTTTAGCTTATTAATCAAAAATCCCGAAACAAAGCCGACAATACCAAATGCAATCATCTGCCAGGGCGTCCAGGGACCTTGTGAAAAATACATATTTGATACAAAAGCTATAACAGCACCCGCCAGAAAACCACCGCCTGAACCGAAACAGCTACCTGCAATAATTACTATTGCACATACAGGCTTAAACTGTGCAAACGGTGCAAACACTATTCTTCCCATAACGCCTATTGCACATATAACACTGAGTATCACGAGTTGTTGTGTCTTATTGTTTTTCCTATCAAAAGAATATATAAAAAACAAAAAAATTTCAAAAATAACTGCAAGGCTTATAAAATAATACTTGTTGTTATCAAAAAGATATATTCCCGAAAAAACAGTAGCAATAACTGTTATAAGACACACAAAAGCTGAAATAAAATCTTTTACGGAAGATTTTTTGTGTTCTTTTTTGGGAACATCATTTTCTATTGAATTTTTTGTTTCTTTTGGTAAAAGAAAATAAAAAACAAGAAAAAGCTCTATTAAGCTAACACCCTGTAAAATGGTGTTTCTTATATCATACATATCGTAGCGGTCTTTAAAAACAAGCGTTGTGAGAATAAAAACCGCAAACATAAGAATTGACAAAAATATATTTTTTCTTGGTATTTTTTTTATTTTTTTATCTTCTTTTTTTTCACATTTTTCTATCGGATTTTTTATAAAATTGAGGTTAGTAATTTGCTCAAATTTTTCTTGTTCCTGTTTTTTTCCTGTAAGAACATATATAATATCTTCCTTTGTTACGATGTTTTCGCATTTTCCCTCTGCAATTCTTCCTGCACTTGTTTTATAAAAGAGTTTTTCCTTAAAAAACGCTCTTTTTTCATTTTCAGTTATTATTTTTCCGTCAAAGAATAATGCACATCTGTCGGCATATTCTGCACAAAATTCAACATCGTGAGATACACAAACAACAGTTTTTCCGTCCGCTTTAAGCTTATTTATAATCTCACCTAAAACTATTTTAAAATGTGCGTCAAGTCCTTTTGTCGGCTCATCAAGAAGAATAATATCAGGGTTTTGCAAAAGAATTTTTGCAAGTGCTACCCTCTGCTTTTCTCCGCCTGATATATCATACGGATGAGAAGACAAAATATCATTTATTCTGCAAAGAGAGGCAATGTTTGAAATATGGTCAACACCATTGTCTTCAAAGACTACACTTTCCAAATCCTCATAAACTGTATTGTGTTCTAAAATAATTTGAGGGTCTTGCGGTAAATAAGCAATTTTTCCATTTATCTTCAAACTGCCCTCCTGCACCTTTATAATTTTGCAAAGAGCATTGAGTGCAGTTGTTTTTCCGCTTCCGTTACTTCCTAAAATTGCGTAAAATATACCTTCAGGCACACTTAAAGAAAAACCGTTAAGAACATCTTGTGAATTAGCCTCATACCTGAAGTAAATATCTTTTGCATAAACAGCAATTTCTGAGTTTTTTTCCAAAACAGGTTCTTCTTTAATTTCCGAAACAATATCTTTATTAAAAAACCATTCCCGCCCCTCTTTTATATTAACAGGGCAACCGCCCTCGTTTTCTATCTCTGTAAAACACAGCACCTCCGATGGCAAAGCAAGATACATTTTTGAATTTAATTTTTTTAACTTCAGTCCTGTTTCCTTTGGTGTTACATCTGAGATTATTTTTCCGTCTTCAAGTATAAGAACTCTGTCGCTCACACCAAAAACTTCTTCTAATCTGTGCTCCGAAAGAATAACAGTTATGCCAAGCTCTTTGTTTATCCTTGATATAACAGAAACAAACTCCTGTGCAGAAATAGGGTCAAGCTGACTTGTAGGCTCGTCAAGCATAAGAATATCGGGTTGCATAACCATCACAGAGGCAAGGGAAAGAAGCTGTTTCTGTCCGCCTGATAAGTCTGAGGTTTTTTTCAAAAACCAGTCCTCAATTCCAAAAAAAGCGGATATTTCTGCTACTCTTGAACGGATAGTATTGCTGTCGCAACCAAGATTTTCAAGTCCGAAAGCAAGCTCATGCCATACTTCATCACAAACGATGTTATTCTGTGGATTTTGTCCGACATAACCTATTTTTTCAGCCTGTGAAAGCTCAGGGAGTGTAAATAAGTCCTTATTTTCAAATAAAATTTCTCCTTTTATATTTCCGACAGGGCTTATAAGCGGTTTTAAAAGCTTTAAAAGTGTTGTTTTTCCGCTTCCTGAACTTCCTGCAAGAAGAATAAACTCTCCTTTTTTAACAGAAAAGCTGATATCAGAAAGAACTTCTTTTCCGTTTTTATACGAAAACGAAAGGTTTTTAATTTTTAATATTTCATCTTTCATTTTTTTACTCTCCTTTCGCAGATAAACGGTGAAGTTGCCATAAGAAAAAATGTGATATATGTGCTTAATGTATATATGTCAAAATGTGCATAAGAAATAACAGGGTAAAAGTTAAAATTCAATTTTCCTTTTATTATTCCAAAAATAAACACTATACTAAAAAAAGAGAGGTAGCTAAGGAAAACAATATCCCTTTTTTTAAATTGATGAGGAGAAAAAGAAGTTCTCTTTTTAGCGTTTTCTATTCCATAACCTCTGCTTTTCATACTTTGGGCAGTTTGCAGAGAATTTTCAAGTGCCCATGTTATAAGAGAAGAAAAGACACCTGCATAAAATTTTGTTTTTCCTTTTAAGCTTTTTTTCTCTTTTTCTATAGATGAAAGCTTTTTTATATCTGCAATCTTTTTAAATTGTTTTATAAACTTCGGAACAAATCCCAGAACAAGCGAAAGCAGTAGCGATACAAACGGCGATAACTTTGAAAAAAGATATACGAATTTACTTGAAGTCATAACTGTATTAAAGCATGAAAACCACAAAAACACACAAAAAAGCATTCCGCCCGAAGTAAGTCCGCTAAAAAGTGCTTCCTTTGTTAGCGGATTTCCGTTTGGAAAATAATAAAGCACAGTTGCACCCTCGTGATTAAAAAGCGGTGTAAGAACAGCACAAAAAAGTGCAAACGGAAGTGCGTAAATGATATTAAAGCGAAGTGATTTTTTCCCGTTTAGCTTTAGCGAATATAAAAAAGAGCATACAACCGAAACCAAAATTAAAAAAGGATTCCAAAAGAGCATCGAAAAAAGAATAACAACAAAAAAATATATAAAATTTGAAATGGGGTGATAATTTTTGAAATTATTCATTTGCTTTACTCCTTTTTAGTTTATTTGTGTGCTTTGCTCCAAAGTGCAGGAATATGTAAATTTTACAACATCTTGGTTTTTCAATTTATATTCAGAACAACTGTATTGGGGGATAATTCCATTTACACTGTAAATCCAACCTGAAAGCTCTCCGCAATCAAATTCGTATATATTATTTATCCCTTCAATATATGCAGAATTATATGCCGCTGTGGAAAACTCGAAGTGAATTTTTCTTTTCATAAGTTCTCTCTTTAAAACATCAAAAACCGATTCGCCCTCATTAAACTCAATTTGAATCGGCGGAAGAATATATCCGTCTAGTGGAAGAAGCGAGCGTTTTTCTTCGGGGAAATCCGTAATGTTTTCATATATATTTTTACAATCTACGCTAATTGTACATAACGATGCAGGGATTTCTTCCGAAACAACAGCTTCATTTTTACTAACCTCTGCTTTTAAAGTATCTGAAACATTTTCTTTTATGTCATCATCTTGTTTAATTTCTTCTTTTTGGAGGTCATCTTCTTCTACATCTTTAATTGTTAAAGCAGGAGAATTAACATTTTCACTTTCAGGACTTTCGGTGTATAAAAATGAAAAAGCCAATACTGTAAATGCAATAACGATACCTGTAATTTTTAAAAATTTTGATTTCATAAT
Source organism: Clostridia bacterium (assembly GCA_045661305.1). Lineage (GTDB taxonomy): Bacteria > Bacillota > Clostridia > UMGS1840 > UMGS1840 > UMGS1840. Next base: position 15,554 of record JAZRFJ010000047.1, read on the forward strand.
TTATCCTTATTTTATAATTTCATATATAATTTTTGCAGCTTCTGCCCTCGACAGAAAACCGTTTTCTTTTAATATACTCCTATCGAAATCTTCTTTTTCCAAGAAATTCACACAATTTGTAAAAAACTCCTTTGCTTGTGCATAAGTCACCTTGTTTTCGGGATATATTTCGTTTTTATCAGAAAACTCCATAATTTTATTTGAATACGCGGCTGACATATATGGGAAAAACCAAGTATCTTTTTCTGCATCTAAAGAAAAGCTATCTTTATTTTTTAACTTTAAAGCTTTTGCGGTCATTGTACAGAGTTCAGCTAAAGTAATATCACTTTCAGGAAAAAACATATTCTCTGTTCTTCCGCCTATAATGCCTGCTTTGGTAAGAGTATATATTTCGTCTTTATAAAAGCAATCTGATAAATCAGAAAAGGGCTTACTAAAGCTGTATAACCATTCGCCTGTTTCATCAGCTTTTTTTAAAGATGAAAGAGCACAAAGCACCTGCTCTGTTGCCATTTTGTTTTCCTTATTTTCTGAAAGTATATGATAATAGCCTCCAGAATCGCACTTAAATTCATAAAGAGCTTCTAAAAGACGCCCTACTTCATAATCAAGGCTGTTTTTTCCAAGCGAGGTAAGTGCTGTTAAGGCTTGCGAAACACTCTCAGATGAGGGAAAGGTTTTGATTTTTTTTAGAAATTCTTCAGCACCTTTTATTTTCGGTGCAATAGCTTCATCTTCCTTATAAAACGAAAGTGCCTGAATTGCCATAGCTGTAACATCAGGGTCAGGCTGAAGGCTTTTCGATAAAGAAAAGCCTCCGTTTTCACCTTGCATAGAAAGTATCTTATCAATATATTTTTTCCTTAGTTCTTTTTCTTCGGGGTAGTAATTTCCGCAACTAAGTGCAATCAATGCCCATATTGCTCCGTTAACTCCTTGTTTTACAGTTTTTTCGTAATTTAAAAGAGGTGTAACAAGGTTATAGCCTGAAATATCAGTTGCGTTTTTTCCTATTGAAGTCAATGCAATAACTGCTCTTGAATATTCAGTATTTTTTGTATTTGAAAGAATTCCTGATTTTTCTTCTAAAATATTTGTTAAATTGGTGATATATTTATTGAAATATTCGCTTTTGATATCAGGATTTGCTTGCGATAATCCCACAACTAACCATTCCCCGCCGACACTTCCCGGAGAAATATTTGAAGTAGTGTTATTGGTATGCAAACAAACTTCTTCAAGCTCTTTTTTATAGTAAGAAGTATCCGAAGCGAATGTATTTATTGTAAGTAATGCTGTAATTAAAAAGATACTTAATATTTTTTTCATAAAATAACCTCTTATTGCGTTATAAGATATGAAAGAATTTTAGCCGCCTCTGCCCTTTTTGTATTATTTTTTGGCATAAAAGCTCCGTTCTCATTTCCTGTTAAAATTCCAAGCTGAGCAAGTGTAATTGTATATTCATACGCCCACGAAGAAATTTCAGTTTCATCGCTAAACCTTTTTATATCCTTTGTTTCTTGCAGCTCAAGCTTTTTATAACTTATATATTTTGCAGAAATAGCAGCAAGCTGTTCCCTTGTTATACTATCATTTGGAGAAAAAGCATCAGCTGAAGTTCCGTTTATAATTCCCTTTTCTTTTGCCCAGCATACTGCCTCAAAAAACCAGTCATTTTCTGAAACATCGCTAAATTCTTCTTCTTTTTTGAAGTCTGTATCTTCACCCATTCTGTAAAGAATGGCAATATATTCTGCCCTTGATATTGATGCTTCAGGCACAAAAGCTTCTTCTGTTTTTCCGTTAATATAGCCTTTTTGTGCTAACTTTACGATATAATCTTCTGCCCAGTGCCCTTTTATATCTTTAAAATCAGGAGCATTTGATACAGCTTCTTCTTTTTTTGTTTCTGCCTCTTCTTCTTTTAATTTTTCTTCCTCTTTTTCTTTGTCTTTCTCTTCCTTATCTTTTTTACTTGGTATATAGCTTCCACCGCCTCCCGAATAAACAGGCGGTGCAGGTTGCTCAGTTACAGAAACTACAAAGTCAGGAGCAAATCTTACAACAAGCGGAACAAAAGCATCATCTTTTTTTGCATCACCTTTTTTGTCAATCTGAATTTTGTGTGCTCCTGCTTCTGCTAATGAATACGGAATATAAATTTTCCCGTTTTCATCTGTTGTAAATTTTTCTGTGCTGTTGGTAGAATAATACCATGTTACCTCGGCGTTGTCAAGAGGAACGGTTGCAACTGTTGCGTTCCAAAATTCATCATATGTTGTTTTCTCATAAGCAAATGAAATTTCTATACTGTCATTTTTATATGTAAGAACAGGGGCATCAGGATAAGCTATTGACATTGGTCCGTAGTAGAACAGAATTTCATCGTTGTCATTTACTTCACAGCTATCCACACCTACGACAGTCTTTTCACCATTAATTCTGAATTGCCAGCCGTCATAGTCATATTCAAATGTGTTTTCCGCTTCCCCAAACAAAGAAGAAAAATATCCGCCATACTCGCTTGTTTCATAGATATAATCTTCTTCAGAAAGCAGACTTTTTAAAACATCTGTAACTGTAAGTGTTTCTGTTGTATAGGTGATGACCTTTTCTTTTTCGTAAAACTTATTTTCTGAAATTCCCTCTATTCTTAAAGAAACTGTCTGTTTTCTTACTTCCTCTATTTCTATCTCGTAATCAGGTGCAAATCTTACAACAAGCGGAACGAGAGCATCACCCTTTTTATCAATCTGAATTTTGTGCTTGCCTGCTTCTGCCAATGAATATGGAATATAGATTTTTCCGTTTTCATCTGTTGTAAATTTTTCTGTGCTGTTGGTAGAATAATACCATGTTACCTCAGCATTGTCAAGAGGAACGGTTGCAACTGTTTCGTTCCAAAATTCATCATAAGTTGTTTTCTCATAAGTAAATGTGATTTCAATACCATCGCTTTTATATGTAACAACAGGTGTATCGGGATAAGCTATTGACATGGGGCCGTAATAAAACAGAATTTCATCGTTATCATTAACCTCACAGCTATCCACACCTACGACAGTCTTTTCACCATTAATTCTGAATTGCCAGCCGTCATAGTCATATTCAAATGTATTTTCCACTTCCCCAAACAAAGAAGAAAAATATCCGCCGTACTCACTTATTTCATATATATAATCTTCTTCCGAAAGTACACTTTTTAACACATCTGCGACAGTAAGTGTTTCTGTTGTGTAGGTGATGACCTTTTCTTTTTCGTAAAACTTATTTTCTGAAATTCCCTCTATTCTTAGAGAAACTGTTTTTTCGTTTTGCACAATTGGGGGTATTTCGGGTGGAATTTCATCCGCAAAAACGAGCGTCGAAAAAAGAATGATAAATGTTGTCAGGATTGAAATGATTTTTTGGTTTTGTGTTTTCATAGTTTTTACTCCTTTTTCTGCCGCGTTTTTATAATAAAAAAACTGCGGCAAGATTTTTTCTTTGCCACAGCTGAGTATTTCTGTGAAACGGCACTTTTTTGTTTTTAATAAAAAACCAGAAAAGACATCGCAAATTCAGAAATGTGTTTTTCTCAAACAACATTTCCGAAAAATTGACATTTATGCAGGTCTTCCGGCTCACATACTATCGTATTATCTAAGAGAGATAATACGGCTTTGTTTTTTCGCCTTCTCAAGGTTAAAACCTCAATGACCGGCTTTCACCGAAGAAAAAACACCATTCGTATGTATACGGCGGCAGTTACCGCTTGGGATTCTCACCACAATTCCCTTTTCACCCATTATACCTTTAACGGTACAACAGACACATAATACCGATATATTTATTTTTTAACCAAATGGTTAATATTACTATAACACATGTTTAAGCTATTGTCAAGCAAGTAAAATTGTTATTGATTGAAAAATATAAAAAATGTGTTGAAAATAATATTTTTATATGATATAATAGAGATGCTGTTCAATTTCAAAATTATTAATTACAGGAGAAAATATATGACTAAAAAATTATACGCACCAACAGATATGACAAAAGGGACGCCTTGGAAAAGCATATTGTCATTCACACTTCCAATGCTTATCGGGAATATTGCTCAACAGCTATATAGTACAGTAGATAGTATTGTTGTAGGGAAATATATAGGTGACAACGCGTTAGCTTCAGTTGGAAGTGCTGCTCCTATTTTAAATTTACTTCTTGTTTTATTTATCGGTATTTCTGCCGGAGCAAATATAATGGTTGCACAATATTTCGGTGCAAGAAACAGAGAAAAGCTTTCCTACTCAATCGGAAACAGTATAACAGTAACGCTTATATGCTGTGTGTTCTTAATAATTGTTGCTACTCCGCTGATTAGACCTATACTTGTTATGCTAAATACACCTGCATCAATTATAGACGGATGTGCAAATTATCTTATGATTTCACTTATAGGAATTGCAGGAATGGCATTTTATAATATTTTGAGTGCTGTAATAAGAGGAATGGGCGATTCATTCTCAGCACTTATATATCTTCTTATCGCAACTGTCATAAATATTGTACTTGATGTATTCTTTGTTGCCTATGTAAAAATGGGTGTTGGCGGTGTTGCACTTGCAACAGTTATAGCACAGCTTATATCCTCCATTCTTTGTCTTATAAAGCTTTCTAAAATGCGTAGCGATTTCGATTTTGGAATAACATATCTAAAGCCTGTTGGCAAATACATAAAAACACTTATCAAGCTTGGTCTTCCCTCAGGATTAACACAGGCAATTATGTCATCTGCTATGATAATAGTACAATCTCTGACAAATCAGTTCGGTGAGCAGTTTATTGCGGCAAATGTTGTTATTATGCGTGTTGACGGCTTCGCGATGATGCCTAATTTTTCTTTTGGTATGGCACTCACAACCTATGCGGGACAGAATGTTGGTGCAGGGCTTTATGACAGAGTGACAAAAGGTGCTAAACAGGGTGCACTTCTTGCAGTTATTTGCTCAACTGTTATAACAGGTATAATACTATTATTCGGAAAGCATCTTATGGGTGTTTTTACCGATACTGCTTCCCTTGTTGAGATGAGCTACCGTCTTATGAAAATTCTTGCACTCGGTTACATTGCTGTCGCAGTAACACAAAGCTTATCGGGAATTATGAGAGGTGCAGGTGATACAATGACACCTATGTGGATATCTCTTATCACAACAGTTGCAATCCGTATTCCTATCGCTTACGGACTTTCGTATCTTACAAAAGCACCGGGACTTCCTAACGGAAGATGTGAATGTATTCAGCTTTCACTTCTTTTTTCATGGGTTATTGGGGCTGTGTTGACAGCTATATTTTACAGTCGAGGAAAGTGGAAAACAAAAGCCATTAAATAATTGAGACTTCGATAAAATGCCCAAGACCGCATAAAGCTTTAAAAAAATTAACAGTAACATTCAAAATTAAAGCTTTACAGAAAAATAACAATTATATACAAATTTATTTTTCTGATTTTTAAATTTTTTAAAACCATTGACTTTTTATTTCTATTATGGTATTCTTATATTTGAGAGTAAAACAGACAGTCGCGAAAAACTTAGTTTTTTGAGGAAAGTCCGGGCTTCACAGAGCAAGGGTGCCTGCTAACGGCAGGTGGAGGCGACTCTAAGGAAAGTGCAACAGAAAAGTACCGCCACTTAGCGTGACAGTAGATACCTGAACCTCGTTTTTTACTTTCTCTTTTTTGACGCTACTGCGTTAAAAGCCTTACCAATACGAAAGTATTGGTTGCGTTTTTGCCTTGTTGAACAAAAAGGACAAAAAATAGTTTGTAAAAAATTCTTTGAACCCCAAAGGGATGAGATTTTTAGTAGTTTTTGATGCGGAGGACGAAGTAAGGCTGTCGCCTTACAAGGACGACAAGTTAAAAAATACAAAAATATCGCCATTTGGGGCGTGGTTTGGATATCTGCTGTCACGCTAGTTTTGTGGTAAGGTTGAAAAGGCGAGGTAAGAGCTCACCGCAGATAAAGGCAACTTATCAGGCGTGTAAACCCCACCCGAAGCAACTCAAGACCGCACATAAGGCTTGCTCGGCTGTGCAAATTGAGGCTTAAGGTTATCGGTGACGGTAATCTCAGATAGATGACTGTCTAATACAGAACCCGGCTTACAGTTTTACTCTCTTTTTATTTTTTCAGAACAGAGGTTTTTAAATGTTTACAGATACACATTCACATTACGATGACGATGCGTTTGATTTGGACCGTGACGAGCTTTTAAAAAGCTTTTTGGAAAACAAAATAGACCGGGTTATCACAATAGGCTGTGATATAAAAACATCAGTATCAGCAACAGAGCTTTCAAACAAGTATGACTTTGTTTACTCAGCTGTTGGTTTTCATCCGCATGATGCTTCGGATTTTAACAACGAAAATGCTGATTTTTTAATAAAGCTTGCAAAAGAAAATGAAAAAGTAGTTGCGTGGGGAGAAATAGGGCTTGATTATCATTATCCCGAGCCTTCAAGAAATACACAAAAGGAAGTATTTATAAAACAGATTGAAATTGCAAATTCGCTTAATTTACCAGTTTCAATCCACTCAAGAGATGCAATGAAAGACACTGTTGATATCCTAAAAGACCATCCCTGCAAAGGCGTTTTTCACTGTTACAGCGGAAGTGTTGAAACAATGAAAGAACTTATAAAAATGGGATATTATATCTCTTTTTCAGGAACAGTTTCCTTTAAAAATGCAAAAGAAGTCAAAGAAGTGGCAAAATATGTTCCTTCTGACAGATATCTTATTGAAACAGACTGTCCATACCTTTCCCCTGAGCCAAACAGAGGAAAGAGAAACAGCTCGTTAAATCTTGTTTATACAGCAGAAGCAATAGCCCAAATAAGAGGTGCAAGTTTGGAACAAGTAGCAGAAGAAACAACAAAAAATGCTTTTTCCCTGTTCGCAAAATTAAAATAGAAAACATAAAGGCGATGAAACGATATTTCTGTTTCACTTGCCTTTTTTATTTGTAAAATTCATTGACAAAAAGGCGAAAAAATTGTATAATGTAAAGAGTATAAAAAGGAAAAGTTTTGGGGGAATTTATGAAAAAGACAGAATTTATTTCCGAAAATGAAATTAAAGAACAATATGAATATATAAAAAGCATAAAGCTAAAGAATGAAGGAAAGAAAAAAACCGCGTTTATTAACACCTACGGCTGTGCACAAAATGAGACGGATAGCGATAAGCTTTATGGCATGCTTTTTGAAATGGGTTATGAAAAAGCAGAAAATGAAAAAGATGCTGACATTATTCTTTTTAATACCTGTTCTGTAAGAGAAAATGCCGAGCTTAAAATCTATGGAAAAGTCGGAGCGTTAAAAGCTGTTAAGAAAAAAAATCCTGACCTTATTATAGGAATTTGCGGTTGTCTTATGCAACAGGAACACGCAAGCGAAAGGATAAGAAAAAAATACAAGCATGTTGATATGGTTTTCGGAACACATGCACTCTATCGCTTTCCAAAGCTCTTACACGATGTTTTAACAGAAAAAGAAAGAGTTTTTGATGCCAAAAATGTTGACGGTGCTATTTTTGAGGGCCTTCCTGTTGTAATTGAAAAAAACTACAAGGCACAAATACCTATTGCATTTGGATGCAATAACTTTTGTACCTATTGTGTGGTGCCTTACACACGAGGCAGAGAAAGAAGCAGAAAATCGGAAGATATTTTAAACGAAATAAATTCACTTGTAAAAAAAGGACTTAAAGAAGTAACACTTTTAGGGCAAAATGTCAATTCCTACGGTAACGACAACGACGATGACATAGATTTCCCTGATTTGTTGCAGAAAATTGCGGATATAAAAGAGATAAAAAGGATCCGCTTTGTTACATCTCATCCTAAAGATTTAACGGACAAGCTTATTGACACAATGGCAAGAAATGATAATATCTGTAAATACCTGCATCTGCCCTTTCAAGCGGGAAACAGCAGAGTTCTGAAAGAAATGAACAGAAAATACACAAGAGAGGACTATCTTAACCTTGTTTCAAAAATAAAAGAAAAAATGCCAAATATTGCACTTTCTGCCGATGTTATTGTAGGTTTCCCGGGAGAGACAACCGAAGAATTTTATGATACACTTTCACTTATAAAAGAAGTTCGGTTTGATACACTTTTTACCTTTATTTACTCAAAAAGGAAAAATACAAAAGCTGAGCTTATGGACGACCCTATGAGTTATGAAAAGAAGCTTGAAAACTTTAATATTTTATTAGAAGAACAAAACAAAATATCAAAAGAAATAAATGATACCTATCTTGGGAATGTTTATGAAATTATAGACGAGGGGCTTTCAAAAACAAATCCTGATATGAGACAAGGCAGAACAGAAACAAATAAAGTTGTAAATTACAAAGCAAAGGGTGAAGTTTCAGAAGGCGAATTTGTTAATGTAAGGATAACTGAATGTATGACATGGTCTTTAAACGGGGAGCAGATATAAATAAAATAACTAAAGTTAAAAAGGAATGAGAAGATGAATATAGAAAAGCTTTCTCCAATGATGAAGCAATATATGAAAATAAAAGAGCAGTATAAAGATACCTTAATTTTTTATAGATTGGGTGACTTTTATGAGCTTTTCTTCAATGATGCCATTCTTGCCTCAAAAGAGCTTGAAATCACACTTACAGGAAGAGATTGCGGACTTGAAGAGCGAGCGCCAATGTGCGGTGTTCCCTATCACAGTGCGCAGTCATATATTACCCGTCTTATAAAAAAAGGGTATAAGGTTGCTATCTGCGAACAGATGACAGACCCTAAGGCATCAAAAGGGATTGTTGAACGCGATATTGTAAGAATTATCACTCCTGGAACATTTTCCGACACAACTGCAATAGATGAAAAATCTAATAATTTTCTTGCTTCAGCTTATATTGTAAAAGACGGTGCGGGAGTGTCATTTCTTGACATTACAACGGGCGACGTTTTTACAACACAATTTACCGAAGAAGATTTCGTATCGAAACTTGAAAGCGAGCTTTACAAATATTCACCTGCAGAGATACTTTTTAACAGCGAAGCCTTTTTACACAGACAGCTTATGCGAAATATAAAAGAGCGATTGAATGCACATCTTGAGATTATAGATGATGATTTTTATACAATAGAAAATACGGATAATATTTTAAATGGAAAATTCGATGTTTTTGATGCAAACAAGAAAGTCTATATGAAAAATATGTTTTCATACTATTCCTTGTGCGCTTCTCTTTATTATGCAGACAAAACACAAAAAACAAAATTAAGGCATATAACTGCCTTTGACTATTACAATCAGAATGAATATCTTGACATTGACGACTGTGCAAAAAGGAATCTTGAGCTTACTGAAACAATGCGTGATAAAAACCGAAAAGGCTCACTTTTTGGTGCAATAGATTACACAAAAACAGCTATGGGCGGAAGACTTTTAAGGCGTTTTATTGAAAGACCTTCAACCTCAAAAGCTCTTATAGAAAAAAGGCTTGACGCCGTTGAAGAATTTATGAACAAAACTATAAATTCGGATGAAATTACAGATGCTTTAAAAAATGTTCGTGATATAGAAAGACTTCTTGCAAAAACTTCACTAAGAACCCTTAACGGGCGTGATTTACTCTCACTGCGAGATTCATTTAAGGTACTTACCCCTATTAAAAACAAGCTTTTGGAATTTTCTTCTCCTCTTATAAAAGAGCTTTCCGACTCATTTGATGATTTAGCGGATATATATGAGCTTATAGAGCGTGCAATTTCTGATGAAGCTCCTTTTACCATAAGAGAGGGTAAAATTATTAAATCAGGCTACAACGAAGAACTTGACAGAATAAAAAGCATTGTGGAAAATTCCCAAAACACTCTTAAAGAGATGGAAGCTTCCTTAAAAGAAGAAACCGGGATAAAAACCTTAAAAATTAAATTCAACAAGGTTTTTGGTTACTACATTGAGGTATCAAATTCCTTTAAAGATAAAGTTCCTGATACCTTTATGAGAAAGCAGACTCTTGCCAACTGTGAAAGGTATATAACTGCTGATTTGAAGGATTTGGAAAACATTCTTCTTAATTCTAATGATACTATATGCAAGATGGAATATGACCTTTTTTGTGAAATAAGAAATGTTATTTTTGAAAATACACAGAGAATAAAATCATCAGCTGATGATGTTGCATACATTGATGTACTTTTATCATTTTCCCTTTCTGCACAAAAACACAACTACTGTAAGCCATCTGTAAATAATTTGGGTATAATCGAAATTGAAGAGGGTAGACACCCTGTTGTTGAACAAATGCTTAATACTTCTCTTTTTGTTCCTAACAATACCACACTTACCAAAGATTCTGATTTTGCAATCATTACAGGACCTAATATGGCAGGTAAATCTACATATATGCGTCAGGTTGCACTTATATCAATTATGATGCAGATGGGTTCATTTGTTCCTGCAAAAAAAGCTAATCTTTGCATCACGGATAAAATTTTCACGAGAGTCGGTGCAAGTGATGACCTTGCTATGGGGCGTTCTACCTTTATGGTTGAAATGAGCGAGGTATCCTCTATTTTAAAGAATGCAACAAAAAACAGCCTTGTTATTCTTGATGAAATAGGAAGAGGAACAAGTACCTTTGACGGTCTTGCGATTGCATGGGCGATTGTTGAGCATATAAAAGAAAAAATAGAGTGTAAAACCCTTTTTGCAACACATTATCATGAGCTTACTCAACTTGAAGGAATGATAGAAGGTATAAAAAATTACAGCATTGCCGTTAAAAAACGAGGCGATGATATCACCTTCTTAAGACGCATTATAGAGGGCGGTGCTGACGAAAGCTATGGTGTTGAGGTCGCAAAGCTTGCAGGCGTTCCTGCTCCTGTCATACAAAAAGCTAAAAACATTCTTAAAAAGCTTGAAAGCGGAGAAAAAACCTTTAATATTGACGCTGATAATCCTTTTATAATCGAGGAGGAAGAACAAGAGGTTGAGCTTACATCATTTAACAGCATACTTTCTGAAGAGCTTGTTGAAAAAATTAAAATGATAGATGTAACGACACTCACTCCGATAGAAGCATTAAATGAGCTTAACAACATTGTGAACGAAGCTAAAAAAATCTGATAAGAGGTTCTTTTATGGGTAAAATCAAAGTTCTTGATAAATTAATAGCAGACAAAATTGCCGCAGGAGAGGTTGTAGAAAGACCGTCAAGCGTTGTAAAAGAGCTTGTGGAAAACTCTCTTGATGCTAAAAGCGGCAGAATTACAATAGAAATAAAAGACGGCGGAAAAGAATTTATAAGAATAACAGATGACGGTATCGGTATGGACAGGGAAGATGCCGAGCTTTGTGTTCTTCGTCACGCAACAAGCAAAATAAAGTCTGCAGATGACCTTTTTGATATAAAAACAATGGGCTTCAGGGGAGAAGCTTTAGCAAGTATTTGTGCGGTTTCGTGCGTTACCTTGATGACAAAAAAAGAAGACAGCGATATCGGAACAAAAATATTTATAAAAGGCGGAGAGGTCATTGAAATATCAGATATCGGATGTCCGAAAGGTACAACAATAACTGTCGAAAATCTTTTTTTCAATACCCCTGCCAGACTGAATTTCCTAAAAAAATCATCTACTGAGGCAGCTTACATTGAGGAGCTTATTTCAAAGCTTATACTCGCAAATCCCGAAATTTCAATCCGTTTTATCAAAGACGGAAAAGAAGCTTTATATTCAAAAGGTGACGGTGACTTAAATTCAGCCATATACTCAATATACGGTGCAGAAATCTCCAAAAATCTGATAAAAGTAGAAAATACACACAACGGTGTTAAAATAAGCGGTTATGCAGGAAACCCTAACATTGCAAAGCCGTCTTATAAATTCCAGACCTTTTGCGTAAACAAAAGAATTTGCCGTACAAAAATTATGATTACGGCACTTGAATTTGCATATTTTCAGAAAATGGCACAAGGAAAACACCCTTTTTGCGTTCTTAATATAGAAATAAACCCGTTTTTGTGTGATGTAAATGTTCACCCACAAAAAGCAGAGGTTAAGTTTTCGGACGAAACCCAAATTTATAATGCTATACTTTTTTCAGTAAAAAATGCTCTTGACAGCGAGCTTTTTATTAAAAAGACTTCTGTGATAACTCCCAAAAGAGAAATTCCTGAATATATAGAAAAAAGTGAAAAAACTGAAAAAAAAGAAGTAAAAGAAAATAAGCAACTAGAAACAAAAAAAACACAGGATTATGTTCAAAAATCATTTGCTTCATTTGATAATTCTAAAAAGAGCGTTTCCCCTTTTAAAAAAGCTCCGGCTAATTTGTTTTTAAAGGAAGAAGAAACACCTTACGGAAAAGAAGTAAAAAAAGAAAAAAAAGAGGAAGATGATGATTTCTTACCTGAAATCATTTTACAAAAAAAAGAAGATAAACCAAAGCCTGAAATAAAAGAAGAAAATATTTCAAAAGATTACAAAATAATAGGTCAGATTTTCTCAACATATATAATAATAGAAAAAGATAACCAAATGCTTCTTTTAGACCAGCATGCCGCACACGAGCGTATGAATTATGAAATGCTAAGGGAAGCTTATACAAAAAAAGAAGTGGGTGCACAGTATCTTCTTATTCCTAAAAAAATATCTTTAAGTCCGAGTGAACACACTATTGTAATGGATAACACCCAAATTTTTTCAGAATTAGGGATAGAAATTGAAGATTTTGACGGAAGATGTGTAACTATAAACTCAATTCCTCTTGATGTAAAAGAAAATCAGCTTGAAAAGCTCATATACGAAATAATTGCTGAAATAAAGAAAAAAGGCAAAATGGACAAGGAAGACTTCAATCAAAAGCTTTTATATTTAGTTTCATGCAAAATGAGTATAAAAGCAAACATGACACTTTCTTCAAATGAAATGGAGGAGCTTGTAAAAAAAGCATTTTTACTAAATGGAAAAACTACTTGTCCTCACGGAAGACCACTCTTTATTTCATTTGACAAAGCAACAATAGAAAACAAATTTGAAAGATAAGAATTTAAAGATAAAGGCGTGATTTTATATGACTATTGTTTTAATAACTGCACTGGGTGTAGGCGGTGCTACTGTAATCGGTGCTATTATAGGATTTCTTTTTAAAAATATTTCGCATCGTTTTTCAGATATAATTCTTTCTTTTGCTGCAGGTGTTATGCTTTCAGCAGCAGTTTTGGGACTCATTCTTCCATCTCTTGATTACGGTGGAAAATACGGTCTTATAACAACAATAACAGGCATTTTTGTCGGAGCTGTTTGTCTTAATCTCATAGATAAGCTTGTTCCGCATCTTCATAGAATGGTAGGAACAGACGAAGAAACACATAACAATCAAAGCCTTAATAAAGTTCTTTTGTTTGTGACAGCTATTGCAATTCACAATCTTCCTGAGGGAATTGCCGCGGGTGTAGGCTTTGGCTCAGAAAACTTTTCACAGGCTCTTATGATTGCAGGCGGAATTGCACTTCAGAATATCCCTGAGGGTATGGTTATAATTGCACCTATGTTATCAGCAGGAGTAAAACCCTCAAAAACTTTTATATGTGCCGCTATTACAGGATTAATTGAAGTAATCGGAACTTTTATAGGTTATTTTGCAGTAACAATTTCTTCAGCAATTCTTCCCTTTGCACTTTCTTTTGCAGGAGGAACAATGCTCTATGTTATAAGCGACGAAATGATACCTGAAACACATGCTCACGGAAGTGAAAGAGGTGCAACATATGCATTACTCGCAGGTTTTTGCCTGATGCTTATTGTGGATGTGTTGTTGGGTTAGACTCCATTATCTTTTAACCCGAATATACATTCATAAATAATTTGAGACACCTCTTCAATGGTCTTCTTGCAATCTTCTTTTAACCACTCAATTACAATGGCAGTGATTCCATTAAGATAAAACATCATAGCGTACTTTCTATCAGTAGGTGGATAGTTGTATCTTTCTAAAATAGGATTGAATATATTATCATAAAGCCTTTTAAATACTTCATTAAAACCAAAATAATCTGAATGGAACAAAACAGTTGAAAACACACGCCTGTTGTCTTTAATATAAGACAGATACGGATGCAAATACTTATCTGTTATGAAATTCAATTCATCAAGCGAGCTTTCCTTAAACTTATTTTCTATATTTTTTATATCAATATTAAAATATGCACTAAAATCATCCATCAAAAATCTTAATGTCTCGTTAAGCAAATCGACAGTGTTTTCATAATGCAAATAAAATGTAGAACGATTAACTCCTGCCTTTTTACATATTTCACTAACTGTTATATACCCAAAAGATTTTTCTTCAAGAAGAGTTATCAATGCTTTGTCCATCTTTTTTGCAGTATTAAAATATTTACTTTCTGATTTATTCAAAGCTACCACTTCCCTTTTAGATTTTATTTTTCCTCACTGATTTCACGGGCAAGTTCAACAATCTCATAAGCATATTTTGACTTATCTCTTTCAAGCATTCTTTTATAAATAGGATAGTTAATTCCACAAAGAATAAAACCTATAATACCTATAACTATTCCTGCAACCATCGCAATAGTTCCTCTTCCGATTACCTGCATTGCAAGGCTCATGCCCGTACCAACAATAAGCGAAGAAACAATACCAAAGGTGTAAGTAAATATCGTTGACGGAAGCTTTGCTTTATTATCAAGCTTCTTTAATGCAACTATTTTTGAATTATCTTTTGGTGCGTAGTCCTTTGCTATTGCTTCTGCTAAAATTTTGTCTGTGTTCATAATGAACCCTCCTTTTCTAATTTACATTTTAAGTATAAATGAAAGTAGGATTAAAATGAACAACATAATTTGTATTTTTTGTTGTTTTGAAAACTTTTTATGCTTATATATTATCACAAGATACCAAAAAATGCAATTATTTATATAATAAAACAAAAAAGGCTCTATAATAAATGTTGTGGTCAACAATAAAAAGAGCTTTCAAAAAAATTAAAAAAATAATGAAAAAAGAGAGCATTTTTATAAAAAATCTGTTATAATGAGTTTGTCCAAACAAAA